>WRIL01000036.1 GCA_009782775.1 Desulfovibrionaceae bacterium | reverse complement strand
TTTGCCCGTAAGAACATCGCGCTGGTCGGAAAGATGGAGCATCTCACCAAACGCACGACCCGGGATAAGTTGCTTTCCTATCTGTCTGAACAGGCCAAACTTCACCACAGCAACAGCTTTAGGATCCCATTTGACAGGCAGGAACTCGCCGATTATCTCTCAGTCGAGCGCAGCGCTCTGTCGGCGGAGTTGTCCAGGATGAAAACGGACGGGATAATCAACTATCGAAAGAGCCATTTTGAATTGTCATCTGAGATAAAGAGGCCTTTGATTCCAAATCAAACTCAGTAGTGCTTCGCCATCAATTGGTACCGCCTCATGAGTTCCGCGGCGGCCTCCTCGGCTCCGGCCATGAGTGTTTCGGCCTGTTCCGGAAAGGTTGCCGCCAGAGAGGTGAAGCGCATTTCCCGTTCCAAAAATTCGCGCAAGGGCATGGACGGTTCCCTGGAATCCAGAATAAAGGGATTTTCGCCCGCCGCCTTGCGGCGCGGATCAAAACGGTAGAGATGCCAATAGCCTGATTTCACCGCCAGCTTGGCCTCTTTCTGGGCAAAAGCCATGCCCTCCACGATGTTGTGGGCGATGCACGGGGCATAGGCGATGACGAGCGAGGGGCCGGGATATGATTCCGCCTCATGGAGAACCTTGACCAAATGGGCCTGGTCCGCGCCTTGGGCCACCTGGGCCACGTAGACCGAACCGGACTGCATGGCCAGAAGGCCGAGGTTTTTCTTGGCCGTTTTCTTGCCCGAGGCCGCGAACTGGGCGACCGCCCCCAGCGGCGTGGCCTTGGAGGACTGGCCGCCGGTATTGGAATAGACCTCGGTGTCCACCACCAGAATGTTCAGATCCTCGCCCGAAGCCAGCACATGATCCAGGCCGCCGTAGCCGATGTCATAGGCCCAGCCGTCGCCGCCATACATCCACATGGATTTTTTCGTCAGATGCTCCCGGTTGGCCAGGATATAAGCCGCTTCGTCCTCGCTTGCGGCCAGGGCCTCCAATAGGGCGTCGGCGCGCTCCACGCTGCCCTCCCCTTGCTCAAAGCCCCGCAGCCAGGCCCCCAGCGCCCCTGCCAGGGCCTTGTCTTTGGTAGCCGCGAGCAGGTCTTCGGCCTGCCGGCGCAGCCGCTCCCGCTGCTGGCGTGTGGCCAGGCACATGCCTAGGGAGAATTCGGCGTTGTTCTCAAACAGGGAGTTGGACCAGGCCGGGCCGAACCCCCGGCTGTTCACCGTATAGGGGACGTTGGGACAGGCCGCGCCCCAGGCTTGCGTACAGCCCGTGGCATTGGCCACGATCATGCGCTCGCCGAAAAGCTGGGTCATGAGCTTCATGTAGGGCGTTTCGCCGCAGCCCGCGCAGGCCCCGGAAAACTCCAGCAGGGGCTGCTCAAACTGGCTGCCCTTGACCGAAAAACGGTTCAGGGGATTCTTTTTGGGCGGCAAGGCGAGCGCATAGCCCCAGTTGCGCATTTCCCCGAGCTGCGATTCCAGGGGAGCCAGGATCAGGGCCTTTTCCTTGGCCGGGCACACTTGGACGCAACAGCCGCAGCCCGTGCAGTCCAGGGGGTCCACTTGGATGCGGAAGGCGTATTCTTCCAGGCCCTTGCCCCTGGCTTTGGGCGCGTCAAAGCCGCCAGGCGACGCTTTGACCTCGGCGGCGGTTAAGAGGAAAGGCCTGATGCTGGCATGCGGGCAAAAATAAGAGCACTGGTTGCACTGTAGGCATTTATCCGCCCGCCATTCGGGCACGCTCACGGCGACCCCGCGCTTTTCATAGCGCGAGGTGCTGAAGGGCACCGTGCCGTCGGCCATGCCGGCGAACACGCTCACCGGAATGCCGTCGCCTTCCAGCGCGTTCACCGGCACAAGCACATTCCTGATATAGTCCGGCAGATGTTCGTTGTCCCGCCCGGCGGACGGCTTTTCATCAAGGGCCTTGCGCCAGGATGCGGGCACCTCTATTTCGCGCAGGCCGGAAAGACCCTGGTCCACCGCGGCGTAGTTCATACCCAGGATCTTGCCGCCCTTGGCCTTGTAGGTTTTGGCAATCGTCTCTTTCATGAGGCGTACGGCATCATCAATGGGCAGAGCCCCGGAAAGCTTGAAAAACGCCGCCTGCAATACGGTATTGATGCGGTTGCCCAAGCCCAGCTCCCTGGCGATGCGCGTGGCGTCGATGGTGAAGAAACGGATGCCCCGTTCCGCAATGATCCTCCGCACCTGAACGGGCAGCCGCGTTTCCAACTCCCCGCCCTCCCAGGGGCAGTTCAAGAGGAACACGCCGCCGGGTTTGATCTCGGAAACGACATCGTATTTGCCGATATAGGTCGGATTGTGGCAGGCCACGAAGTCGGCGCTATCCACCAGATAGGCGGCGCGAATGGGTTGCGGCCCGAAACGCAGGTGCGACCTGGTCATGCCCAGGGATTTTTTGGTGTCATACTCGAAGTAGGCCTGGGCGTACATATCCGTGTTGTCGCCAATGATTTTGATGGAGTTCTTGTTGGCCCCCACCGTGCCGTCCGCGCCAAGCCCCCAGAACTTGCAGCGGATCACGGCCTCGCCATCCGTTTCCAAAG
>WRIL01000035.1 GCA_009782775.1 Desulfovibrionaceae bacterium | reverse complement strand
GGATGCCGCGGGAGACCTGGCAAAACTACTGCCAAGCGAAGATGGACCAAAAATCCTTCCCCCAGTTTTTCTGGAAGGCGCTGGGAAAAGCCTTCGGCTGCGAAGCCAAACCCACACAATACGAGGATGTCAGCCTGCAACTGGAGAGCTTGCGGCTTCTGGCGGAGAACCGTGACAGCCTGGCCCGGGAGTTCCGGAGTGACGTTAATGCGGGCAAAACCGCGTTGCAGTTGACGACCCGCCTGGCCGGGCATCCCGAACACATGCCGGCCTCCCAAAGGGCCGAGGGCATGGTCAGCGCCATAGATGGGTACCTGGAGCTTTTCACCGCCCTCTACCATGACGCCAGGGAAAAAGGGAATCTGGAGCAGTTTTTCAACGAGGCGCTGCACGGGTGCTGCATGGATGATCGTATCACGAAGCTGCAAACCTATGCCCAGAACCATCCTGTGGGGAGTGTCGAAGCGGCGGCGGAGGCGGCGGAGGCCCTTTTGGTTCACGATCCTGGGCACAATATCAATGACTCGGTCGAATATGCCCTGTCCAAGGAGGTGGGCGTGCTGTCGTCGAGAGTCGGAGATGATAACCTGACCTGGGAAAACATCTCCGAGCATCTCGTCAACACCATGGTCGGGCAGGAACGCCGGGGAGAAGGGGGAGAGCGGGTGACCATCACCGAGGCGATGATCCGGTCCGACGAAATGCGGGAGTACCTGAATAATCTTTTCTTCTTCGAATAATGCAAGGCGGATCAGTTATGTATAATGCGCGGGACCATATGAACAGTCTTTTGCGGAGCCTGGGCGAAAAACTCAAGCTGGGCGGCCTGGCTTTGGACGACCAGGGAGCGGCATCCCTGAAAATTAACGGCGAAACCTATACCCTGCAATGCTATGAAGACGGGCGTGAGGCGTATTTCATCAACCGCCTGGGGTTCCTTCCGTCCGAAGCCGGAATGAGGGCCGGGGTAACGGCCTGGCTCCTGGATCGAAACTGCTTCTTCCGGGGCGTGGGGCCGGGGGCGCTGGGGGTGAACCAGGGCGAGGATGCCATCTGGTACTGCGCCAGGCTTGGCCTGGACACTCTGGAATATGACGACTTTGAGGCCTTTCTTTTGGCTGTGGCGGACATGAGCGAGCGTCTGCGCCGGGAACTGGCCGCAGTTCCCGGGCTGGAAACCGGGACCGCGGAGACGGAAAACACAGACATCTTATTGCGGATCTGAAAGGAGTTGTCATGTCTAGCGCTTTTGCCGGCCTCATTGCGTCCCTTTCCGCGCGCATAAACGTGGAGTTGGCCATTGAGGACGATGTCAAAGTCCGGGCTGATTTTGACGATTTCGCCCTGCTCATGGAATACCTGCCCGGCTCGGACCAGGTGCTCCTGGCCGCATCCATTGCCGAAGTGGCGGCCGGGAACCGTTTGGAACTCTACCGGGATATCCTTCAAGGCCAGTTCATCTTCAGGCAGACCCAAGGAGCCTCCCTGGCCCTGGACCCGGCTGAAAAATTCATCTGTCTGCAAATTCTTCAGCCGCTCCTGGCGCTCACCAAAGACAATTTTCCCGACCTGGTTGAGAATTTTCTGAACCTGGCCGAGTTCTGGCGGGGGCGCTGCCTGTCCTGGGCAGAGACCTCGGAGGATGGCCTGGAAGCCGGCCAGCCTTCACCCGCCCACCCAGGCGTTGAGTTCCTGCGGATTTGAGGCCAGGCCTTCTTGTAAAAAATCTGGCTCTGGTTGCGTTATGTGTGGTTTTTTTTAATGGAGCTGTACTTATGATTCTCAACAAGAAATTGCACAGGAAGCCTCCACTCGGCGTACTCAGACGGGTACTCGATCTCAAGGCGCGGCGCGACGGCAAACTGATGGGCAGCCTGACCATGAGCATGCGCTTGGCCAGCGGGTACCCCACGCCTCTCACCCTTCGGATACTCGATCTCAAGGCGCGGCGCGACGGCAAACTGATGGGCAGCCCGACCATGAGCATGCGCTTGGCCGGCTGGTACCCCACGCCTTTCACCCTGCCGGACAGAGTGGCGCATTGACAATCTTTTGAACCGTTTGACGCGAAAGGATTCAGCCATGCCAGCAGTTACTCTGAACACGTTTCTCCAGGCTGCTCAAAACATCCAGGGCGAGGAATCCCTGAAAGTTACCAGCGATGGCGTCAAGACCCAAGGGAGGGTTGGGGACTTCTTTACCCTCAGTTCCACCCACAGGGCGACCATAGACAGTTTCGTCCAAGCCCTGCGTACTGAATATGGAGACACGGCCGGCTGGATGGCCGAATCCATGCTGCAGGGAGTCAAGGATGCGGGCAAGCCCCTTAATGCCCGGATAGCCCAACAGCTCGTCGGCCTGGCCCGGCTGGAGACCCTTAATGCCTTCCTCAATGATGCGCCCGCGCTTCCGGGGCAGACCCCCCGGAACCTGCCCCAAGCCGTAGACCAGTTCCTGGCCGCCAAGGGGCTGCCGCCGGATCAGAGCGGCCTGGTGCGGCAGCATGCTCTGGAGGTCCTGAAATCCGGCCGGGGAGAGTTCAACACCCTTGACGGGCTTTTCAGCCAGGTGGCCCAGGGCCTGCTGCCCGGCCTGGATACCCTGGCGGGTATGATCGAGGAAGGCCCCGGCCATTTTCTCAACCAGATGCCCGGCTCGCCGGAGGATAAGGCCGGGCTGCTGCGCCTTTGCGCCTCCACTCCACCGGATGGGGCTATGGATCTGTTGGCCCTGAGCCTGTTGTTTCCCAAACTGGATCAGATGCGCGAAATTCAGCCCAATGGATCCTTAAGTGCGGAAACGGTCTGGCGGGCTGGCTTCGGCGAAGAATTGCCACCGGGGCTGGCCGATAATCCGGCACGCCTGGCCGGAGCCATAGGGGAAAAAGCCCTCGCCCTGAAGGATGCCCTGGTGGCCGAAGTGAGGGGTCTGGCCGAGGCCCGCGGGACGAATGTGCCCTCGATTGAGGCCGGCGTGACAGACTCGCTCCGGGTCGTGCCCTTGGAAACACTGGTCCGGAGCATCCGGGAAACGGAAGACATCAGCGTTTCCACTCCGCCCCTGCCGGGATCGACTCTGAACGCGGTGCTCAACAAGAAAGTCGGCGGGGAATCCGTGGAGGGTCTCTTTGGCCGGATGCTGGGGGAAACCTACGGCATGGGCAGCCGGCGCTACTCGGGCGGGCCGGTGGAATTCAACGTGACCGGGCTGAACGGGGAGACCAGGCGGGCCAGTTTGGCCCAGGGACTGGCCTGGCCCGGGGCCGTGA
>WRIL01000034.1 GCA_009782775.1 Desulfovibrionaceae bacterium | reverse complement strand
ACGGTGTCCTCGGACATCTTGTTGACCTTGTCAATGGCGGTCACCGCCTCCGCCATGCCGGACATGTTGACCTTGGCGAGATCCTGGATGGAGGTGATGGAACCGCGCACCTCCAGGGTGGCCTGCATGGTTTTTTCGGCCAACTTCCGCACCTCATCGGCCACTACCGAAAACCCGCGCCCGGCCTCCCCGGCCCTGGCCGCCTCGATGGCCGCGTTCAGGGCCAGAAGGTTGGTCTGATCGGCTATGTCGTTGATCACGTTCATAATCTTGCCTATGTTGTCCGACTGCTCTCCCAGTTTATTGATATTGCCGGTCAAATCCCCGGCCAGGGAATGCAATTCCTCCATGGCCGCGCCGGAAGACTGGGCGACCTCCGCGCTTTTTTCCACCTTGGTCATGGATTCTGCTGATTTATCGGCCGCAAGGGCGGCGCTGCGGGCGATCTCCATAACGCTGCTTCCCAAACCTTCCATGGCTTCAAGTATATCGTCAATGTGGCTGCCCTGGGAAACGATGCCCTCCCTCATGGTGGAGGTACTGCTGCTGATGCCCTGGACCGCTGTTTCCACGTCGTGGGCGGACATTTCCAACTGGGAGGACACCCGGAGCATGCCGGCATTCACCTTGTCCATCTTTTCCATGGATTCCCTGGTCAGGGCCACGGCCTTTTGCGCCTCTTCCGCCTGGGCCAGGGCCTCTTTTCCTTTAAGTTGCACGTCCGCGAAACTGGCGCGCAGGTTTTCCGCCATGCGCCGCAGGGCATGCTGCAAAAGGGCGATTTCATCGCTTCCGGACGTATCCAGAACCACATCCAGGTTGCCCCCGGCAATTTGCTCCGCCGCATTTTCGGCCGCGCGCAAAGGCTCCAGGATGGAACGCACCACCATGACGCAGACCGGAACAAGGATAAGCAGCATAATCGCTATGCCGCCCAGAACCACGGCCATGCGGCGGTAGAGATCCTCGGACATGTTCTTTTCCACCTCGGCCTTGTGCCGCTCAATGTTATCAATATAAATGCCGGTGGAAATCCAGAGATCCGTCCCCGGGATCATTTCCACGTAGGCCAGCTTGGGGGCGTTGGCCACGCTTCCGTCAGGCTGGGGCTTGCCGAAGATGAAAGAAACGAAACCCCCGCCGCGCTGGGCGGCCTTGTGTAGGTCACTCACGTAATAGACGCCGTCGGCATCCTTGGTCTGCCCCAAATCCCGGCCAACCAGGGCCGGTTGGACCGGGTGCACAAAGACCACCGTGCCCCGGTAAACGAAATAATATCCGGACTTGTCGTCCTCAAAACGAATACCATTAATAAAAGAGCCGATGATCTCGGCCTGCTTTTCGGGATCGCCGATCCCGGCCAGGGCCTTGCCCAGGGCGTGGGCGATGGTCTGGGTGCCCAGGCGGATCTTTTCCTCCTGTCCCTGAAGCATGACCTGCTCGGTATCCTCAATGCCGCTGTTCTTGACCTGTACGGCGGTGATCGCGAAAATCCCGGCGAGAGAGAGCAAGACGAACAGCATAAAAACGACAATTATGACAACCCGCTTAGTTATGGAAATTCGGCGCAACATACCTCATCCTCCAGTGGTTGCGGAAATATAAACCGAACGTATAACCTCAGCAATAGATTTTAGACGCCTTGCGCCCTTTTGACAGAGTTCCGGAAAACAGCTAATGTGTATGGTGAAAGAATCCAAAATGAAAAGGATAGGCTATGGTCCCGGCACTTGTGATCCTTATTCTGGCGGCTATCGCGGCCGGAGCGGCCTGGTATAAATTTAACGAGTTCAAAAACAATATACTGTATAAACTCAAGCTCGCGGAGCTAAGTAACCGCGAACTTGAAGAACTCCTGGACCGCTATAAAAACGACCGCCTGTATTACACGAAGCGCCTGGAAGAAGCGGATCTCGCCCTGCATGACGCCCAGGAACAGGCCTCGTCCAAAAAGTAGGCGTTTTTCTTCCAGAGCCGACTTCTAATACCTGTAATGCCCAGGTTTATACGGGCCTTCCACCGGCACGCCTATGTAGGCGGCCTGCTCCGGGGTCAGGCGGGTCAGCCTGACGCCCAGCCTGGGCAGGTGCAGGCGGGCCACCTCTTCATCCAAATGCTTGGGCAGGGTGTAAACCTTTTTCTCCAAGCCCCGGCCGGCGGCCAGTTCCAGTTGCGCCAGCACCTGGTTGGCGAAGCTGGTGGACATGACAAAGCTGGGGTGCCCGGTGGCGCAGCCCAAGTTGACCAGACGCCCCTCGGCCAGGATGATCACCGAACGGCCTGAGGGCAAGAGCCATTTATCCACCTGGGGCTTGACGCGCGTGCGCTTGCAGGCCGGGTCCGATTCCAGCCAGCTCATTTCAATCTCGCTGTCAAAGTGCCCGATATTGCAGACCACGGCCTCATCCTTCATCTTGAGCAGATGGCGCTTGGCAATGACATGGTAGTTGCCGGTGGCGCTGACCAGGATGTCGGCTAGGCCCGCGGCCTCGTCCAGGTCCACCACCTCGTAGCCCTCCATCGCCGCCTGCAGGGCGCAGATCGGATCAATCTCGGTAACCAGCACCCTGGCCCCGAAGCCGCGCATGGAGTGAGCGCAGCCCTTGCCCACATCGCCGTAGCCGCAGATCAGCACCACCTTGCCGGCCACCATGATGTCCGTGGCCCGTTTAAGGCCGTCGGCCAGAGATTCACGGCAGCCGTACAGGTTGTCGAACTTGGACTTGGTGACCGAGTCGTTGACATTGATGGCCGGGAAGAGCAAAGCCCCCTCTTTTTCCATCTGGTAAAGACGGTGGACGCCTGTGGTGGTTTCTTCCGAAACCCCACGGCAGGCGGCGGCGGTTTTTTGCCAGCGATCCGGGCTTTGCCGCAGAGAAAGGGCCAGGCGTTCCATAATGATCTGCATCTCGCGCACTTCCTGGGGCTGATCCAGCAGGGCGGGGTTTTTCTCCACCTCCGCTCCTTTATGGATAAGCAAGGTGGCGTCGCCGCCGTCATCCACAATCAAGTCCGGGCCGCGCCCGTCCGGCCAAGTCAGGGCCATTTCCGTGCACCACCAGTAGTCTTCCAGGGTTTCTCCTTTCCAGGCGAACACCTTGGACAGCCCGGCCTCGGCCACCGCCGCCGCCGCATGGTCCTGGGTGGAAAAAATATTGCAGGAGGCCCAGCGCAGATCCGCGCCCAGGGCATGCAAGGTCTTGATGAGCATGGCTGTCTGTATGGTCATGTGCAGGGAGCCGGAGATTCTCAGGCCGGCCAGCGGTTTTTTGCCGGCATGGCGCTCCATGAGACCCATGAGGCCGGGCATCTCCCGCTCGGCAAGCTGCATTTCCTTGTGTCCCAGGTCAGCGGCGCCAATATCCGCCACTTTGTGCGACAGGGCAAGATCCAAAGGCCGAACGCGCGTTAAGTCCATCATAATTTTCTCCTTTTAGCCGCCCGAGGCCGTGGCCCGGACCAGGTTGATGCTCAAGCCGCTTTCCAGGGCATGGGAATGGACGGAAAGACGGCCAAAACCGGCCTCTTCCAGCAAACCCTCCAAAAGGGCCAGATCAAAGCCCAGCCAGAGATCCCCATATTCCCGGCGCAGGCTTTCGTCTTCGTGCTTGCCAAATTCGCTCAGCAAAAAAATCCCGCCCTGGCCGAGCACCCGCTTGATCTCCAG
>WRIL01000033.1 GCA_009782775.1 Desulfovibrionaceae bacterium | reverse complement strand
TACGCTGAACGATCCTGTTTTCGGGGTATCAATCAACGCCATCCGCCTGGAACGCACGGTGGAGTTTTACCAATGGATGGAGCAATCCAAGTCGGAAAAAAAGAAGAAACTCGGTGGGGGCGAGGAAACCGTGACCACCTATACCTACGCGCCCAAATGGACAAGCCGTCCGGTGGATTCGTCCGAATTCACAGATCCTCAGGCGCGCACGGCAAACAAAAATATTGTTCTCGCCGGCCTGGAAAATTTTAAGACCCAGGCCACCAACGTTACCTTCGGCGCGTATCGCCTGCCGGAGTTTATGATTAATTCCTTAAGCGGCGCCATATCCTTGAATGTGAGCTTGTCCGAAACAACCATAGCAAAATTGAACAAGGACTTGGCCCTTGCCGCGCAAGAGCCCAGGGGCGAAGCCCAGGTTCCGCAAGACGATAACATGTTGACACAGCAGACTTCCGCGCAGATGGTGCATGTCAGCGGCGACACTGTGCTCCTGGGGGCTTCTCCCAGCACACCGCGGATTGGCGATGTGCGCGTTACCTTCAAGGAAACCCGTCCCGACACTGTGAGTATTATCGCCAAACTCAACGGCGACACCTTCGAGACCTATCGGGCCAGCAACGGCAAAACTGTCAGCCAACTCTCCATGGGTACGCGCAGCCTGGAGAACATATACGGGGCCGCGCACTCCTCCAACGCCACAATGACCTGGATTCTCCGGGTCGTGGGCGCCTTGCTTATCATTGCCGGGTTGAAACTGATCGTTGCCCCTCTAGCCGTAATAGCTGACGTTATTCCCCTATTGGGCAGCATAGTGGGCGCGGGCGCGGGCCTGGTCTGCACCTTGCTGGGCCTCGCCTGGTCTTTGGTGATTATCGCCATAGCTTGGCTGCGCTTCCGTCCGCTTATCGGCGGTTGCATTCTGGCGCTTGCCGCAGTTCTGATAGCCCTGCTGTTCATCAAGGGACGTTCCCGCAAAGCCGCATAGGAAAGATTTATTTCTTTGGGCTAGTTTTTGTGATATATTAAGGAGATAATTTACCTAGTAATGTTCGTTATCCCATCTGGCCTAGCCTGGAGCTTCGGATGAACGTCACCTTACGAGGAGTGCGTGGAGGCATCGCGGCCTCTTCGCCAGAGACGACCTTTTACGGCGGCAACACTTCCTGCGTGGAAGTGCGGACAGACAGCGGAATCGTGCTTTTTCTGGATGCCGGAAGCGGCCTGCGCCAGGCCGGGGAAGAGCTTCCGGAGAGCGGCGAGGCCCATGTATGCATCACCCACAGCCACATGGACCATATTGCCGGCCTGTGGTTTTTCAAGCCTATCCACTCTCCGGCCTGGACCACGCACCTCTACCTGCCGGCCTGGCTGGATCCCCTGCCGGATTGGTATTATCAGTGCGGGCTGTTTCCGGTTCCCATTGAACGACTTCGGGGCAAGGTGATCCGGTATCGAATCAGAGCCGGGGAAACATTCACTCTGGGGCCGGAGGCGGGAGGCGGCGATTCCCCGGTTCTGGTGGAGCCGTTTGCCGTGCATCATCCGGGGGGAGGCCTGGGCTACCGGGTGTCCGCGAACGGCGCGGTGCTCGTTTACACCGGGGATCATGAGATAACGGCCGAGCCGGCGGCCAGGGAAGAAGCGGTGAATATGCTGCGCGGGGCGGACCTGGCCGTGGTGGACGCGCAATATGACCGCAGCGATTACCAGCCCGGATTCGGCCATTCCACCTGGGAGGACTGGCTGGAAGCGGCCGAAAAGGCGGATGTGCGGCAGTTGGCGCTCAGCCACCACCATCCGGGCCGTTCTGATCAGGCTTTGCACAATCTGGCCTCGACCCTGATGGGCGCGCCGAAAAAAGGGCAAACCCGTGTGCTGGTAGCCCGGGAAGGGCTGCGCTTTTCGCTGAGCCATGATACCACATGGTTTCCGGAACTTCAGGCCGCCGACCACAGCCGGTCGGCCAGCCTCGAAAACGACAGGCTCACTCAATTAATGCGCGAACTTTTGGGCTACAAGGACACCAGCACCATTCTGGACCGCGTCCTGGCCAAAGCCCGGGAGGCCACCGGGGCCGATGCGGGCACCATTTTTCTGGCCGACGGGGACGACCTGGTCTTTGCCTTTACCCACAACGACAGCCTGTTTTCAGCGGACGACGCCCATAAATACGCTTATGCGGCCATCAGGCTGCCTATTTCGGAAAATTGCATAGCTGGCTATGTGGCGGCCACGGGCACGCCGCTGAATCTGGCCGATGTGCGCTCCCTCCCGTCCGGCGTGCCCTACGCCTTCAACGACGCCTTTGACCGCAAAACCGGCTTCGTCACCAAGTCCATGCTGACTTTGCCTTTTCTGGACGCCAGCGGAAAAAACCTCGGCGTTTTGCAACTCATCAACAGCCTGGACCCTTCAACCAAGGCGGTGGGCCGGTTCAGCCCGGAAATGGAACAGCATTGCCGGATGCTGGCGCGTGAGGTTTCCGGCATCCTGGAACGCAAGGAGCTGGAAAAAAGAGTCATTTTCAGCCTCCTGCGCATGGCGGCGGTGCACGATCCCTTTGAAACCGGCCCCCACGCGGAACGGGTGGGGGCCATTGCCGCGGAGCTTTACCACGCCTGGGCCTTGCGCCGCGGATACTCCCTGGATACCATCCGCCATGAAAAAGACCTCCTGCGCCTGACTTCCATGCTGCACGATATCGGCAAGGTGGGCGTGAGCGAGAGCATTCTGAAAAAGCCAGGCATACTGACGGATGAGGAATTCACCGTTATGCGCAGCCACACGACCCTCGGCGCCTCCATTCTGGAAGAGGCCAACACGGGGGAGTTAGCCCCCCTGGCCCGCGACATCGCCCTCCACCATCATCAGAAGTGGAACGGGCAAGGCTACGCCGGTTCCGGCGATGAGGGGAGGCTGGCCGGGGAGGACATCCCCATAGGCGCGCGCGTTACGGCCATTGCCGATGTGTTCGACGCCCTGATTTCCCCCCGCTGCTACAAAGAGCCCTGGACTTTCGATCAGGCCATGGAGGTTCTGCGCCGCGAAGCGGGCGGCCATTTCGATCCGGAACTGATCGAATGCATGGCCGGCCTCGAAGAACTTTTTCACAACATTTATGCGGCTTTTCCGGATAAACGCTGAGAAAAATTGGGCGGCCCTTCCGGCCATACTGACCGGATTTCTGCTCACGGCGGTCATGCTTTTCGCTTATATTGGCCGCCCGTCCCTCTTGACCCACCTGGACCTGAAGGCTTATGACCTCTTGCTGCCCTTGCGGGCCGCGGCGGAGCCTTCGCCGGTCCCGGTGATCATTGACCTGGACGAGGCTTCCATAGCTGAGCACGGGCAGTGGCCCTGGCCGCGCTACCTTCTGGCGGATATCCTGGGGGCCTTAACGGAATATGGCGTGGCCGCCATCGGGCTGGACATCATTTTCGCCGAAGAGGACAGGACCTCGCCGGAAAGGGTGCGGGAAGCCCTGCGGCGGGATAAAGGCCTGGATTTCGCCTATTCCGGCATCCCCCCGGATTTCCACGATTTCGACCAGGTTTTCGCCCTGGCTCTAAAAAACAGCCCGACCGTGCTCGGCGCCTACGCCTCTTTTACCGAAGAAGTCGGGGAAACGCCGTCTCCGGCCACGGGCGTTGTTGTCAGGCTCAAAGAGCCCGGCGCCGTCCCCTGGCCCACGCTCATGCCCGAAGCCCAAAGCGCCCTCCTGCCCATCCCCGCCCTGCGCGGCGGCGCCCCCTTGGGCTTCGTCAACGCCGGAGTGGGGCTGGACGGTATTATGCGCGAAATACCCTTGGTGCTGCGCATCGGGGAAGACATCCATCCCTCCCTGTCCCTGCGCACCCTGATGCGGGGCTTCGGGTTGCGCAACTTCACCCTGGAAGCCGGGCTCTACGGGCTAGAGGCCGTGCGCCTGGGGGGAGGGCTCACCATACCGATCAGCCCGGAGGGCATGTTGCGCATACCCTTCATCGGCCCGGGCCGCACCTATCCCTATTACAGCGCCGCCGATGTTCTGGCCAGGCGCGTCCCCGTGGAAGCTCTCCAAGGCCATGTGGCCTTTGTCAGCTCCTCGCTCATGGGGCTGGACCTGCGGGCCACGCCTTTTGACCAGGCCTATCCCGGCGTGGAAACCCACGCCGCGGCCCTGGACGTCATGCTCACCGGCAATTCCATCAGCCTCCCGCCCTGGACCCCCGCCGCCCAAGTCGGGCTCATCCTCTTCGCCGGCCTCGCCTCCACCTTGAGCTTCAGTTTCGCCCGGCCCCGCGTTTACCTGCCCGTGGCCGCGGCCCTCATGGGGGCCCTGGTCATTTTGGTCCGGCGCCTGTTCAGCCAGGGGCTTTTTCTTTCGCCCCTCTA
>WRIL01000032.1 GCA_009782775.1 Desulfovibrionaceae bacterium | reverse complement strand
ACATTTTCTATTTCGTTTATCTGCCATTGATCCTGTTTTTTTTGCAAGCGTAATTCCAGGGGGTAGGAGCGCCGGGCGCCGGCATCGAACAATTCGGTACGCACTAGGGCGCTGTCTTCATCTTGCTCCATAAGGATGGCCGGGCCTAAAACCTTGCGGGCGGTGGAAATTTGCCCTAGATGGCTGAATACGCCCCCATCCATTTGGTGCAGGCGATCTTTATCCAGAGGGCGTCCAGCGAAGGAGCCGCTTTCCACGCCGTAAACAATGAATTTGCGCAGCTCGGCCGTCAAAAAATTCTTAACCATCGTGCCGGAGGCCGGGCCGGCCGCATTCATGGCGGCCAGGGCCAGGGCCAGGGGAGGGTTCAGTACCAGTCGACCTTGGCGTATCTGTTCATTAATCAGGGGCAGGTTTTTGTTTAACAGCGTCTCTACCAGGGAATCCAAATCCAGGCAGCCCAGGGCCAGGGCGCTGTCCTGCCCGTCAATGGCCGTCTGAATTGTAGCGGGCAGGTCCGCCGGGTCGCCAGTGCCGGTTTCCGCCAGTGCCGGGCAGAGGATCAGGATTTGGCAGAAGAGAAAGAGCGGCAATAGGTAACGCATGGTAAAGCCTCACAAAGGGTAAAGGCGGGAAAAATTTCCGTCGGTTAGGGCCAATTCAGCCAGGCGGCGTGTTTCAAGGGTATCGATGGAAATTTGTTTGCTCAGTTCCTCAGGGGAGCCAAACTTGCGCTCCGGCCGCAAAAAATCCAGGAAATACAGTCTGAGGGTCCGGCCATACAGATCTCCGTGGAAATCCAGCAAGTGGGCTTCCAGGGAAATGCTCCGTGAGCCTGAGAAACTGGGGTTGAAACCCAGATTAGCGGCGGCCGGGTAAAGATCTTCCTCGATTTTGCCCAGGCAGGCATAGACACCGTTAGGGGGGAGGAGGAGCGGACCAGGGTCAAGGTTGGCGGTGGGAAAGCCCAGTATTTCTCCGCCCCGCTTGCTTCCTTGGCGTACCGGTCCGTGGATGCTGTGCGCCCGCCCCAAAATGGCGGCGGCCAGACGCAGGTCGCCGGCCCGGATGGCCTCGCGCGCCGTGGTGGAGCCTGCGGGCCCATGTCCGGAGGCTCCAGGAGGAATCAGGGGGAGGGTCTCTTCCACCGTAAAACCCTTTTCTTCTCCCAGGCGGCGCAACGTTTCCACTCCGCCTGCCCGTTCCCGTCCGAAACCC
Source organism: Desulfovibrionaceae bacterium (assembly GCA_009782775.1). GTDB lineage: Bacteria > Desulfobacterota > Desulfovibrionia > Desulfovibrionales > Desulfovibrionaceae > WRHT01. The sequence goes on along the minus strand of WRIL01000032.1, from coordinate 3,444 downwards.
ACGTCATATCCAAGAACCAGGGCTTTGGCCCTGAGCCCGCCGACCAGGATATTCCGCACAAAATCCAACGGGGTTTGCCTGGCAAATGCGTTGTTGAACGGCAAGATCAGCGTGTGTTCAAGCCCCAGGGAGGCCAGGAGGGCCAGCTTGTCCTCCAGGCTGGTCAAGGCGCGGGGGGCACTGTCAGGATTGAAAAAAAGCGCCGGATGCGGGTCAAATGTAATGGCCACAGCCGGTAGATCAAGCTCTTTGCCCCTGAGCGCAAGGCGGCCCAGCAGGGCTTGGTGTCCCAGGTGCACCCCGTCGAAGTTCCCCCAACTTGTCGCGCAGCCCCTGCCCAGGTAGGGAGAAAGCTCGTCTATATTCCGAAAAATCATCACAGCGCCGGAAGTTTACTCCATAGCCAAGCCTTATTCAAGAATGTTTCTCGGGGCAGGCATTCTTCCCTAGCCCACAAAATAATTTGTGTTTTTTGGGGGCTGCCGCTCCGTTCAATTTGAAGTTTTACCGGGCGGTTGACAGGACTTTTCCTTTTATAGCAGAAGGGCGGAGGTTGCGGGTCATTCCGAAATGGGGGAAGTTATGGAAATTTTGCCGGTAAAGCGGGCCTTGCTCAGCGTCACGGACAAGAGTGGGCTGGTGGAATTTGCGGCCTTTTTGTCGGGTCGGGGGGTGGACCTGGTTTCCACCGGGGGAACCTTCAAGGCCTTGCGGGAGGCCGGGCTGGCGGTGACGGAAGTGAGCGCTCTTACCGGTTTCCCGGAGATATTGGGTGGGCGGGTGAAGACCCTGCATCCCAAGGTGCATGGGGGGATCCTCGCGGACAAAGATAATCCGGATCACCGGCGGACGCTGGAAGATCTGGATATCGCGCCTTTTGATCTGGTCTGCGTGAACCTGTATAATTTCGCCGGAGCCCTGGAAAAAAGGCTGGGCGAGCGGGAAACGATCGAGGAAATTGACATCGGCGGCCCTTGCCTGCTCCGGGCCGCAGCCAAGAATTTCCATTCGGTGCTGGTGTTGCCGGGGGTGGAGTTTTATGCCGAGGCCCGCGTCCGGCTGGAGCAGGACGGCGGCGCTCACCTGGATTTCAGGCGTAAGACGGCGGCGGCGGCTTTTGCCCTGGTCTCCGCTTACGACGCGGCCATTGCCGCCTGGCTGCGCGGGTAAAGGGGACACTCATCTTTTGGCCGGCGGCATTTTGCTCCAGTTCTCGCGCTTGTATATCGAGCCTTCCACCAGGTAGTCATCGAAACTGAGCAGGCGATCATGACGCAAATGGTTGGCGGGACCGTTGGAATAAGTGCGCCGGCGGGGCCGGGCTTCATCCTGGAGCAGCGGGTCCTCATATTCCCAATCCCCGCACAGCCCTTCCTGGGCCCGGCAGATCAGGGCCAGGATGTCGGAAGAACTCGTCAACAAGTCGCTGACTTCCAGAGGATGTCTTTCGTCAAAATTCTTCACCAGCAGGAGAGCGCTCCCCCACATGTTGAATTTGCCGCCCAGCTCTCCCAGGCGATCGAGGCGCAATAAACCGGGAGCGTCGTAAAAACCGTGATCCGCGACCAGGATAATCTGGGCGCGGTCATAGATCCCTTCTGTCTTAAGCTGGTCCAGCCACCGGCTTACCAGGCGCAGGGCGCATTTTTCCGCCCAGAGATGCTCCAGGATGACGCCGTCAGGCATTACAGTCATCCTGGAGCGGGAGGAATCGGTAAATTGGCAGTTAGCGTCAATATCCCAGGGGTCGTGGGTCAGGGTGGTGGCGATGTATTTGAAGGTGGGAGCATTTTCTGGACTGGCTTTGAAAAAGTCCGACATGGCTTCCAGTTGGGCATAATTGGCCTTGGTGGAGTGATTGTACGCGCGGATTGAATTCATCCAGTTGCCTTTGTTATAAATACCCTGGCGCAGGCTCAAGGGCGCGCTTTTGAATAATCCATATACGGCCATGAATACATTGTTACTGCGGGGCGCGGGCGCGGGATCTCCCGTCTTCCACCGCCACCAGGGCAAGAAGGCGCTTTCCACATCGCTGGTTATGAGGATTTCGGAAGCCCTGGGGCAAAATTTGTAGAAGATTTCAGGCTTGAGATGAGCCACTGCCGCCAGGCTGACATCATAGCCCTGGGGCAGCAGGATATTGGGCAGTACGGCGTAAGCTTCGTGGCGCGCTTCTTCCACGAGCCGGGTCTCCCTGGCTTTGATTTCCGGCGGATTATAGCGCGGCCCTCCAAGCATTCCGGGCATGGAGCGCTGAGTGCGGTTGCCCGGACTGAGGTTATCCCGATACCAGGTGAAGCCGTCAAAGGCGGCCATGAGTTCTGGTTCCTGATCCATAAGCAGCCCCAGGTGTTCGCCGGTAAACTGGTCCAGCATGAGCACCACGATATTATTGCCGGATCCGCTGAAGGTAAACAGTCGTTCTGTATAGGCCGGCGGCTCTTTCGCGGCGCTTGCCATCGGTCTGTGATTTTGCGGCTCGGCTTGGAGAACCTGCGCGAGGGCCAGAAAGGTTATCAGCGCGGCCAACCCGTAAAGGCTTGTGGCCAGGGCTGGAACTTTGCCCCGGCGCAACATATGGCCTAGGCCCAGGGCCAGAATCAGACCCAGAGTTAAATCCGCCGGGATATTGCGCCAATATTCTAGCTTATGAGCCATGCTGATAAAGCGTCCGTCCAAAGCGCCGTAATCCACAGTGATCACAAAACTGTAAAGTAACATGAGCGCGGTTATCCAGGCCATGCCGGCGCCCAGAAGTGGCCGGCCGGCCGGAGGGCAGCGGTGCAAAGCCAGGCGCGATAGCCCGATGGCGGCCAGGGCGAAAAAAACCAGGTAGCCGAAGAGCTCCGCCGGAGAATCCGTGAAAAAATCCGGGTCCGAGGCATAAAGCAGGGCCGGATGATAGAGAAAGACCAGGGCGGCAACCGGCAGGACGGCGGCCTGGAATAACTGGTTTCCTTCATCCTTGCCGAGCAGTCGTCGGGCTCTGCGCGTTAGCCACAGTCCGGGCTTGGAAACCCAGGGCAGGGAGAGCAGCCAGAAGAGCAGGAAGGCGAGAGCGGCAATATAGATGCCGGAATGGAGCAGGGGCAGGATTGGCGCGACCCGTCTGCCCGATAAGTTGCCCAGGGTGTAAAGGAAAAACATAATGCTCATGAGGACATGGACATGGCGGACAGCCACAAGATCCTCTTCCTGCCGGAGCTTCCTGGAGCGCAGGAGCACAGCCAACAGGGCGGCCAGAAAGGCCGGCAATATAAAAATAAATTGATCATGGCGTAGGCGAAAGAAGTAATTGTCCAGGATCATCAGGGTCACTGAAGCCAGTACCAGGGCCAGCTCCAGAACCGCAAGCGGCGTATCCGGCCAGGCGGCCAGCCAGCCCCGCAGCCGTTCCAGCAGGCCTGGTCCTGGTTCCACGGCGCGCCTGGGACGGCTGTC
>WRIL01000031.1:4521-12179 GCA_009782775.1 Desulfovibrionaceae bacterium | reverse complement strand
GAAAAATTATCTACTTTCCGACAATGGACGCCATGATAGAAGGCTTGGAAACCAGGCTCATTGACGCTTTTGCCACCGTGGACAACGCCGAGTTTGAAATTTTTGAGCATAAAGATATACAATTTGAGTTTTCTCTGGAAAATTATTATGTCGATCAAGGCTTTATAAGCGGCAATGATGAAATGCGCCTCTTGGCTTCGTTGCTGAACCGCTACCTGAAAGATAATCCGCAAATCTCCGATCAAATCGTTGACCTGCGCCGTCAGGCCCTGATGCGGTTTTCGAGGGAACGATTAGCTAACGAAATCGCGTATGTGCGGAAAAATTACGATGAGATAGTCGTTTATTCCGACTCGGCGTTTTATCCGGTCAGTTATATGGAAAATGGAATAATGAAAGGAATGCAGCTTGAAATCAACGCTTTTTTTGAGGAATTGGCCGGCCTAAGTGTCCGATTTGTCACAGATAAGGATTATTCGGATGGAATATCGACCGCGATTGAAAAACTAAAAACCGGCGAATGTATGGCCTTCATTGGAGGCTATTACGATATAGATACCTGGAATAGCCCGGATATACACCATTCCCCGCCTTTATGGCTGGAAACGATACGCACATATTCATACAATGAGACAAGCGAGAGCCTCCGTGGAAAAGCCCTGGGAGCAATATTGTTATCCAGCGACTACCTCGGCTGGAACAACACGACCGGCAACACGCCCAGGCTTTACAATAGCCATCGCGGGCTGCTGAACGCCTTGAAAAAGGGCGAGGTTGATGTCGCCTTTATGGGGGAAACGGCATTCAATTACGCTTACACGGTTCTTAAAGACTACAGCTTGCGTGAAATATCGGGCATATCCGCCGAAACCACCGCCCACATGCTGTATGGCGCGCAAAACAGGGAAGTCAACGCCTTGTTTAATCAAGCCCTGATGTTATATGAAATTATAAACCCGAAGGCTATGGGGCAATGGAAATCCCTAAGCAACAAAAACAAAGCCGACTTTATCCGTTTGCGCCATGGGCAGCAAATTGGGATGACGGTTGCCATTATCGTTTTTTTGTTCATGCTGGCCGCGCTCATATACCTGTTTATGCGAGTCCGGCAATCTTTGGCCATAACGAAAAGCTATAATATAGAGTTGATTGATAAAGTTCATTATGACGCCCTGACAGGCATCTATAACCGGCGGTTCATGGAAGAAAGCTTGAAGCGCCTTATGCGGTCCTTGTCCTTATCTGGCGGCACGCTGAGTTTGTTGATGATGGACGTTGATTTTTTCAAACGATATAACGATACCTATGGCCACCTCAAGGGTGACGAGTGCCTGAAATCCGTAGCGGGGGCTTTAGCTGAAAGTATAAAAAGACCCGACGATTTTGTCGCCCGATACGGCGGTGAGGAGTTCGCAGTCGTTCTGCCGAATGCCGACGAGAACGGCGCCAAATTGATTGCCAACGAGATGTTGAAAAACATACGGGAACTGGGCATACCCCATGAAAAAAACGAGGCGGCAAATTGCGTGACTATTTCCATAGGAGTGACGTCCGGGAATGTCACTCCTACTCAAAAAGCCGGCGATTACATTAAACGGGCGGACGAAGCCTTGTATATGTCGAAGCAAAACGGGCGCAACCAATATAATTTTTTAGAGGTTTCATTCATAGACAGAGATTACTTGATCCAAAAGTCTTTTCAATTGGTCAAGAATCTGTTAAAACCATCCAATGACAAAATAATACCCTAGAGGCCTTTACCAATGGCGCTAGAAAATAAACAACGCCGGTTTTCATCCCTGATTGTTAAAATTATCGCGGCGAATTGCCTGACGCTTTTAGTCTGTGTTGCGCTATCCGCCAGTATTACTTATTTGCGTTATCGCAACGATAACATATTGTATTATAACGACCGGGCGCTGGCCGTTGCGGAAACAATCGCGGCTTCCATCGACGGGGACAACTTCAAGGAAACTGTGCGCTCCGGCCAAAAAAGCGAAAGCTGGAGGCGGGAAAAAGCGGCGCTGGACAGCGCTTTATCACGTATAAAGCTGGAATATTTATATATTATTGACAGTGATTACGATGAAAAAGTCACTTACTACATGGAAGCGGAGACCGAGCAAAGCGACTTGTCTTTGGGCGACACGGACGATGCTTTCAATTATGCGGCTGAAATGTTTCAAACCATTAAAACCGGGCAATCGACCATTACGGACGTTTATGTTTCGGGCACATACGGCATACTTGTCTCCGGCTTTGCGGCCATACGCGACAGCAGGGGCGATGTTGTCGGCGTTGTGGGCGCGGATGTGTCCGTGCGCGATGTCTTCAGCCTCAAACACCGCCTGGAATTCGCCGTGCGTCTGCTCATCGTGGTGGCGCTGTGCGCCGTGGCGCCCATTGCTATTCAAGCGTTTTTTCTGCGGCGTATGGTCGGGCGGCCGGTTAAGGAATTGACCGCGGCCGCCGCCAGGCTCGGCGGCGGCGACCTGGCCGTGTCCTTATCAATCCGCACCGGGGATGAAATAGAGAAACTGGCCGACACGTTTGCCAAGATGGCGGTGCGGCTTAATGAATACATTGAAAACCTTACGCGAGTGACAGCCGAAAAGGAGCGTATCGGCGCGGAACTTGATGTGGCCACCAAGATACAGACCTCCATGCTTCCCTGTATCTTCCCGGCCTTCCCCCACCGCGCCGAATTTGATATATACGCCAGTATGCAGCCCGCCAAAGAAGTGGGCGGCGATTTTTATGACTTTTTCCTGATAAACGAGAACAAACTGGCCGTTGTCATAGCGGATGTTTCCGGCAAGGGCGTTCCGGCGGCTTTGTTTATGGTCATTGCCAAAACGCTGATAAAAAATAACGCTCAATATGACAAATCTCCCAAAGAAGTCTTTGAAACCGTTAATAATCTATTGTGTGAGAATAATGAAGCCGGCATGTTCGTTACGGCATTCATGGGGATTTTGGACATACCGAGCGGAAAATTCACCTATGCGAACGCGGGGCATAATCCTCCGCTTATCAAACGCGCAAACGGGCAATATGAATGGCTTCCAACAAACCCGGGACTCATGCTTGCCGGGCTGGAAGATATGATTTATAGTCAGGATGAGATACAGCTTGACTCCGGTGATATCTTGTTCTTATATACCGATGGCGTGACCGAGGCGGTTGATCGTGAAAACCGGCTTTTTGCGGAACCTCGGCTGAAGGATGCGCTGAATGCATACCGCGGTCAAGACTTGCGCGGGTTATTATTGTCAATCAAGCGGGAAATAGACAACTTCGCCGATGGGGCGGAACAGGCCGACGACATCACCATGCTGGCTTTTGCCAGGAGATGAATGCGGGAAAGGAAACGCTCCTATGGATATCGACGTCAGCACCGAAAAAGAATATGCCTTGCTTCGCCTGGCGGGAAGGCTGGAGGCCACCCAGGCCCCCGCGCTCACCGAGGCCATCCAGAGGGCCTTGCTGGAAGGCGGCCCCAACCTTATCCTGGACTGTTCCGGCTTGAGCTATGTGGCCAGCATGGGGCTGCGCTGTTTTTTGCTGGCCCAGAAAGGGACCCAAGGGGCTGGAGGCAAGCTGGTCTTTTTCGGCCTCAACGACAATGTGCGCGCGGTATTTTCCATGACCGCCTTTGACAAGGTCGTCCAGGTGCGGGGAAGCTTTGAGGATGCCCTGGCCGTTCTGGGCTGAGTAAAGGCCATGCGTCGCGTTTTTTTCTCCTTAAGTGAACTGCCTGTTCTTCTTGACCTGGCGGAAGATAGCTGTCGCGGGGCCGGCCTGCCGGATTCCCTGGCCTTCAAGGCCCAGGTGGTGCTGGAAGAACTGTTTGTAAACATTTTCAAGCACGCTTACCAGGATAAAGACGGCCCGGCGGAAATAATCCTGAAAGCGGAAAAAACGGCCCTGTTCATACGCGTGGCCGACCAGGGACCGGCCTTTGATCCTCTGGCCGAGGAAATGCCGGATCTGCAACAACGCTTTGCGGAGGGCATACCAGGCGGCGCGGGGCTGGTTTTGCTGCATTCCATGGTCCAGGATTTGCAATATTCCCGTCTAAATAACCGTAATGTATTGGAAATGCGGATAACTGCCTGAATGGGCATCTTAAACAGCGGCGGAACCTATGGCGCGTATCTCTGAGTTGTTGCCCGAAATCGTGAGCTTTTGCGATGAGGTGGCCGCCGGACGCCGCGAAGAAGCCCTGAAGAAACTGCCCGCTCTATCCGGCGGCCTGGATGGCGATGAGGCCAGGCTTTTGCGCGCCTTAAAGCGGCTTTTGGATTCCGTGGAAGAGCGCGAAGCGAAATTGACCGACCTTATAGCCGAACTGGCCGCCCTGCGGGCTGATCAGGAGAGCCGGGCGGAAAAACTCACGCGCGAAAACAGCGATCTGCGCGACGGGCTGCATGGCGGCTTCAAACAGGCTGCCGCTCTGACCAACAACCCTGCTATGCGCCTTGTGTTCAAGCAGGCGTCCCGCATCGCCTCAGTGGCGGTGCCTGTCTTGATTACCGGCGAAACCGGAACCGGCAAGGGCCTTGTCGCCAAATATATCCACTATAACGGATCACGGGCTAAATTCCCTCTGGTCAGCCTGAATTGCGCGGCCATTCCGGCTTCTCTTCTGGAAAGTGAACTCTTCGGGATAGAAAAAGGCGTGGCTTCCGGGGTGAACGAGCGCTTGGGGCATTTTGAAAGCGCCTCCAGCGGCACCCTTTTTCTTGATGAAATAGGCGATATGCCCTTGGAAAGCCAGGCAAAAATCTTAAAGGCCATAGAAAGCAACAGTGTCACCCGGGTTGGAGGGAGAAAACCCCTGCCAGTGGATACCCGCCTTATCTCGGCCACGCACCGGGATCTGGAAGCGTCCTGCGCCAAGGGGGAATTCCGCCAGGACCTCTTTTACCGGCTTAAGGTCATCCAGATACATATTCCGCCCCTGCGCGAGCGGCGCGGGGACATCATTCCCCTCGCCGAGCATTTCCTGCGGGCCGCCGCCAAGCGTTACGGCCTGGCCTCGCCGGCCTTCGCCCCGGAGAGCCTGCGCCTCTTGGAAGGCTACGCCTGGCCGGGCAATGTGCGCGAATTGGAGCATGAGGTGGATCGGGCGGTTCTTTTGGCGGCCGGGCCGCTTATACAGCCCGGGGATTTGTCCCGGCGCCTGGCGGATTCTCAGCCCGTTCCCCGGAGGGCCACCGGAACAGCCCCGTTGCCCCGGCTATCCGAGAGTGGGGCCGAAAGCCGGGCCGGAAATCTGGCCGAAAAACTCCGCTCCCATCCGGATTTACTGCAAAACATCGCTCAACGCATGGCCATCTATAGCTTTAAAGCCGCTCCCTTTGAAACCGCTCCGGCTGGAGAGCCCCGGACGGCTGCCGTCGCCGAGCCGGTTGAGCCTAGTTTGTTGGAAGTTGAGCGAAAATTGGTGCAAAGAGCCTTGAAGGCCTGCGAAGGAAACAAGACCCATGCGGCTAAGCGGCTGGGCCTCAGCCGCGAAGGTCTGCGCAAGAAACTCAAGCGCTTGGGCTTGGCCTGAAAATCGTAAGGGAAAACGCGAATATGGCTATACAATCCACGCAGCTCAATGAAATCGCCTCCCCGGGCCTCACGCCGGCCGGCCAGGACAAGGTTCCGGTCGAAGGACGGTTCATGGGGGCCAAGGTCACCCAAGAGCTTGACCCCATGTCCCTCCTGGCCGATGCGGCGGAAGAGCTTACCTTCAGCCTGTCGGAAGGCGAGGAAACGCGCCTGGACGAGCGCAAGGAGAAAGCCGAGAAAAAGCGTCCCTCTGACCACCTTATCGAGCTTGCCGGCAAGCAGGCGGAGGAAGCCGACGAAAAATACGGCCGGCCGCTGAACCACCTGGAACAGCTTTTCAAGCTCAAAAACAACGCGGCGCTGGCCGAACTCATGGACGCCCTGAAACAGGCGCTCAATAACGAGAAGGAGCCGGATCCGGCGGACGAGTTCATCCTTCTGGCCGGGCTAAAAAACCGCTTAGGCCAGGAGCATCCTCTGGCCGGGACCATTGACAAGGCTTTGGACGATCTGGCCGAAACACAAACCTTCGCCGTGGCCTCCGGCTTGGCCGTGGATATGGCCGCGCCGGGTTTTGCCGAACTGGCCGACAAAGATTTGCGGGGAGCTTACCGAAGCGTGGTGGCGGATTTTGCTTCTCCGCGTGAAACCCTGACCGCTGTGCGTGCCCGTTTCGGCGAGGACAAGATGAACCAGGGGCTGGATTTTCTCATGACGGTTCTGGGGAATGAGCTTTCTTCCGCGGGGCCATCGGTGGAAAAATCCCAACTTAAGGCCCTGACCGGCGATCTGGCTATGGTGCGTGTGCTGGGCCTAGTCCATGCCTGTTGCGCGGGGGTGTTGGAACGCCTGGACAAGGCGCATGGCGTAAAAAGCCGAATGGAAACGGAGCGGCTGCTGGACGCGCTCTTGGCGGCGCGGGATAATCAATATGTAGGAAGCCGGGATTTTCAGGGCCTGGCCCAACAGGCGGGCACGCCGGACACGGAGCGCGAAGTGCTTTTTTTGCAGGATTTGCTGCAAGGCTTGCGGGATTTGCCGGATTTATTTTATGATAGCCACGAAGCGCGCCAGCGTTTGCAGGGCGCCTTGCAAAGCGCCGTGTATGACGCCGTGCGCCGTGAAGAAGATGAACTGGGATTTTAAAATATGACGCACGAACATATCATCACTGAATTTGGACGGCGCATAGGGTTGCCGTCCCTGGCCTTGGGGCGGGACAAGCCGGTGCAGTTGCATATAGAGGGCATGGGCACGCTCTGCCTTGAAGAAGACGGGGAGGAAATTCTGGTGTACCTGGCCAGGGACTTTCCCCCTCATGACCAGGATGCGCCCCGCCGGGCTCTCGCCTTGTGCCGGCCCGAATTGGCGCGGCCGTTTCAGGTGTCGGCTTGGCTATATAAGAGCAATACCCTGGTCTTTCTGACCCGCTTCACCACAAAGACCTTTTCTCTGCAAAGCTTGGAGCAGGCCGTGCCTGTCCTGGCCAGCCTTTTGGATGAATCCTTGAACGTGTGAACCAAAAGGGAGCGGTTATGGCGACCACTATACAGAGCGGCGTTTACGAACTGAACCGGGGCATTGAAGATATTGTGCCCTTTGAGGCCTCCGCCCTGCCGGACAAGGCGAACTTGGCGCCCACGGACGCCTCCCCATCCGCCATCCTGCATACCCTGTATGCGGCCCGCAACTACGAAACCCTCATCGCCGCCTTTTTGCGGCCGAAGGTGCGCAATCTGGAAACCCTGAGCCCGGACCGCTATCGCGACAGCCTGCGCCGTTCTCGGGAAGCCCTGAAGGATACCGACGACCCCGCTTTGGCCGCGCTGGAAGAATTGCTGAAAGAAGAGAGCGAACGGGCCGCCCTCCTTTCTTCCTTTCAGGGCTTGCTCCTGGCCGGGTGAACTATGGCCGTCCTGGAACGGGAATGTGTTGAAACTCTGGAGATTCTGGGGCATGTCTATTTTTTGCAGGGGCGCCCCAGGGAGGCGCGCATTGTCTTTAACGGCCTCCTGGCCCTGGATGAAGGCAACGAATCCGCCTTAAAGCATCTGGCCGCCCTGGATCTGGAAGAAGGCGACGGAAGAGGGGCCTTA
>WRIL01000031.1:0-4421 GCA_009782775.1 Desulfovibrionaceae bacterium | reverse complement strand
AGGCTTGCGGGATTTGCCGGATTTATTTTATGATAGCCACGAAGCGCGCCAGCGTTTGCAGGGCGCCTTGCAAAGCGCCGTGTATGACGCCGTGCGCCGTGAAGAAGATGAACTGGGATTTTAGAATATGACGCACGAACATATCATCACTGAATTTGGACGGCGCATAGGGTTGCCGTCCCTGACCTTGGGGCGGGACAAGCCGGTACAGTTGCATATAGAAGGCATGGGCACGCTCTGTATTGAAGAAGGCGGGGAGGAAATTCTGGTGTACCTGGCCAGAGACTTTCCCCCTCATGACCAGGATGCGCCCCGCCGGGCTCTCGCCTTGTGCCGGCCCGAATTGGCGCGGCCGTTTCCGGTGTCGGCTTGGCTATATAAGAACAATACCCTGGTCTTTCTGACCCGCTTCACCACAAAGACCTTTTCCCTGCAGGTCTTGGAGCAGGCCGTGCCTGTCTTGGCCCGCCTTTTGGATGAATCCTTGAACGTGTGAAACCAAGGGAGCGGTTATGGCGACCACTATACAGAGCGGCGTTTACGACCTGAACCGGGGCATTGAGGATATTGTGCCCTTTGAGGCCTCCGTCCTGCCGGACAAGGCGAACTTGGCGCCCACGGACGCCTCCCCATCCGCCATCCTGCATAACTTGTATGCGGCCCGCAACTACGAAACCCTCATCGCCGCCTTTTTGCGGCCGAAGGTGCGCAATCTGGAAACCCTGAGCCCGGACCGCTATCGCGACAACCTGCGCCGTTCTCGGGAAGCCCTGAAGGATGCCGACGACCCCGCTTTGGTCGCGCTGGAAGAATTGCTGAAAGAAGAGAGCGAACGGGCCGTCCTCCTTTCTTCCTTTCAGGGCTTGCTCCTGGCCGGGTGAACTATGGCCGTCTTGGAACGTGAATGCCTTGAAACTCTGGAGATTCTGGGGCATGTCTATTTTTTGCAGGGGCGCCCCAGGGAGGCGCGCATTGTCTTTAACGGTATCCTGGCCCTGGATGAAGGCAACGAATCAGCCTTAAAGCACCTAGCCGCCCTGGACCTGGAAGAAGGCGACGGAAGAGGGGCCTTACGGCTGCTGGAAGCGTGCGCCGCCCAGGCCGGGAAGCAGGTCGACGGGCCAGACCCGCGCCTGTGGCTGATGCGCGCCAAGGCTTTACAACTGGAGGGCCAAAACGCGGAGTCCGGGGAAAACCTGGCTGAATATGTTCGGCAAAGCAATAAAAATAAATCCCGAATTCCGGCGGAAAAGGAATGATATGGCGGCATTTTCACCCAGGCTGATGGTGGACAAGATCACCCGGCACACGGATTTGCTCATGGTTTTTGTGCTGGTGCTGGTCTTCACCATGATGATTGTGCCCATGCCCACCCCGGTGGTGGATCTGCTCATCGGCATCAATATAGGCACCTCCTTCGTTGTGATGATGATGGCCATGTATGTGGCTTCAGCCCTGGAATTTTCCATTTTTCCCACCTTGCTGCTCTTTACCACCCTTTTCCGGGTGGGGCTGAACATCACCACCACCCGCCTCATTCTGCTCAATGCCGATGCCGGCGCCATCATTGATACCTTTGGGGAATTCATGGTTGGCGGCAATTTTGTTGTGGGCTGCGTGGTCTTTCTGATCCTGACGGTGGTGCAGTTCATTGTCATTTCCAAAGGCGCGGAGCGCGTGGCCGAAGTGGGGGCGCGTTTCACCCTGGACGCAATGCCGGGCAAACAGATGAGCATTGACGCTGATTTGCGCGCCGGGGCCATAGACATGGACGAGGCCAAACGCCGCCGGGACAGGGTGGCCAATGAAAGCAGCCTCTACGGGGCCATGGACGGGGCCATGAAGTTCGTCAAGGGCGATGCGGTGGCTGGTATTTTCATCGTCGCCATTGAGCTGGTGGGCGGCATCATCATCGGCATCACCCAGATGGGAATGACCGCCGGGATGGCCGTGCAACGCTTCGGCGTGCTCACTATCGGCGATGGCCTGGTTTCGCAGATTCCATCCCTCATCATTTCCATTTCGGCGGGCATTCTGATCACCCGCACCGGTGGTGAGAGCGCCGGGGGTTTGGGCGGACAGGTGGGCACGCAGATCTTCTCCCAGCCCAAGGCCCTGACCCTGGCCGGGTGCCTGGTGGCCTTTATGGCCGTCGTACCGGGGTTTCCCAAACCCCAGCTCATAATACTGGGGGCCGGAATTTGCGGTTTGGGCTATGGGCTTTTGCGAATCAGCCGGGAAACGCCTCTTCAGGACCAGGATGGCCGGGAAGAGCTTTCCCGCACCCTGGCCCCCCAGGCCGGGGCCAAGGCCGCCCGCACCAAACCGGGCGAGGATTTTGCCCCGACTGTGCCAATTTTGTTGGACATCTCCCCGGAAATAGGAGCATCGTTGAGCTATGATGCCCTGAACGAAGAACTGCTTTCGTTGCGCCGAGCCTTGTATTTTGATTTGGGGGTGCCCTTTCCCGGCATCAACCTGCGCAACAACGAGTCTCTTCAGGCTCTTTCCTATGCCCTGCTCATACATGAGGTGCCTGTGGCCAGAGGCGCGCTGGAAAAGAGTATGCTTCTGGCCAGGGAATCACGGGCCAATCTGGAAATGCTTTCGCTGGAAGTAAAGGAGACCGAGCAGTTCCTGCCCGATGTGCCTTCGATTTGGGTGGATGAGGCCAAGGGCGATCTTCTGGCCCAGGCCGGTATAGGCTGTATGACGCATTCCCGCATCCTGGCCTATCATCTTTCCCTCATGTTGACCCGTCACGCCTCGGAGTTCATCGGCCTGCAACAGGCCAAGTTCCTCCTGGATCGCATGGAGGCCATGGCCCCCGACCTGGTGCGCGAGGCTACCAGGCTTCTGCCGGTGCAGAAGATCGCCGAAGTTTTTCAACGCTTGGTGCGGGAGCGCATTTCCATCCGCAACCTCAGCGCCATTCTGGAGGCCCTGGTGGATTGGGCCGGCCGCGAAAAGGATATCGTGCTGCTCACAGAGCAGGTTCGCGGCGCGCTCAAGCGCCAGATCAGCTATATGTATTCCGGAGGGTTGAATATACTCCCGGTGGTGCTGCTTCAACCGGATGTTGAGGATGCGATGCGCAAAGGCATACGCCAGACTGCCGCCGGGGCCTACTTGGCCCTGGCCCCGGAGATCCACTCCGCCTTTCTCGCGGCCCTGCATAAAGAAACGGACATGGCCATTAAACGCAAGCAACCCCCGGTGCTGCTCACCTCAATGGATATACGCCGTTATGTGCGCCGTTTGATCGAACCGGAGTTCTATGATCTGCCGGTGCTTTCCTACCAGGAGTTGACACCGGAAATAACCACCCAACCCGTTGCAAGGATCAAAATATGAGTGCGCCCACGGATCTGGCCCTGCAAGTCTGCTACTTGGTACTCATGCTCTCCATGCCGGCCATCGCGGTGGCCTCATTGACCGGGCTCCTGGTGAGCATTTTCCAAGCCGTCACGCAGTTGCAAGAGCAAACCCTAAGTTTTGGGGTCAAACTCGTCAGCGTCATTGCCACCATGCTGCTCACGGCGGGCTGGTTAAGCGGGGAACTCACCCATTTTTCCAGAACTATTTTGGACAGTTTCTATCTCATGGTCAGGTAGGATTCCATGTTTGAACTGTTCAACGAACCCTCAGCCGGACTGGCGCTCATTTTTTTTCTCGGTTGCATCCGCCTCTTGGTCTTTTTTTTCCTGGTTCCTTTTTTGAGCGGCGAAGCCATACCCGGCCAATTGCGTTTTTCCCTGTCCGCGCTGATAACCCTCTTTGTGTATCCCACGTTTGCCGGGCTGCATCCGCCGGAATCCGGCGCCCCCTTTTTCCTCTGGCTGCTTTGTGTCATGGGTAAGGAACTGTTGGTCGGGTTTCTTTTGGCCTATACGGCAAGCGTGGTGTTCTGGGCCATGCTTTCTGTGGGCTTCATCATGGATAACCAGCGCGGTGCGGGCATGGCCCAGGCCAGCGACCCGGTAAGCGGGGAATCCACATCGCTTTTCGGAAGTTTTCTGCATCAAACCACAATTTACATTTTTTTCAGCACCGGCGCGTTCCTGCAGATGCTGCTTCTGCTCTTCGCCAGCTACGGCATTTGCCCGCCCGGCTTTGAACTGGCCGCCGGGGCGAAAGAGGGGATCCCTTTCTTTATTTTGGGACAGTTTTCCCGCCTGATGGTCATGGCTATAGTTTTCGCCGCCCCCATCATGCTTGTCTGTCTCTTAAGCGATGTGAGTCTGGGCATCGTCAACCGCATAGCGCCGCAGTTGAATGTGTTCTTTCTTTCCATGCCCATCAAGAGCGCCCTGGGACTCTTCATAATCATGCTTTACATGGGTACTTTGTTGCCCCTAATAAGCAAAGAGTTGTTTTTCTTCGGCGGCCGCCTGGAAATTCTTTGGACTGTGTTGCGATAA
>WRIL01000030.1 GCA_009782775.1 Desulfovibrionaceae bacterium | reverse complement strand
TTAAGGAGTGGTGCAGAATATACTCCAGGGTGTTGTCGGCAAACTCCCGGACAATGCCGCCCTGGGCCGCGAAAAGATTTTGCTGCAATTGTGAAGGCGTGAGCCGGCCGGCCTTGGCGAGTACATTCCCCTCCCACATGAACTGAATCTGGCAGGCGGCCCTGTTCATCAGCCGTTGTCTGAAAAATTCCAGGGGCCCCCCGACCAGCGCATAGACCGGAGAAGCCTGGGCCGGATTCGGGTTGAGTTCGACATTCATGGCGTGCAAGGCCGTGAGGGCCAGGGTAAGGGGCGCCTGCACCGCTTTCTGGTTGTTCTCGTTCGGCATGGCCTCCTTGACCGCGCTGAAGGCGGAGTCATTGCTCAGGGTGTAAGGAACGAGGGCGCGCAAGGAATCAAGAAAGGCCTGAACCTCCTTGGCCAGCAGCCGGGCTTTCAGGTCCCGCTCCCGCGCTTCGCTGTCCACTTGCTCGGTGAGGTCATCATACAGACCCTTCGCGCCGGTTTTCAGCCGCTCCATGACGGGCAGCACTTCATTTTCAGGATTATCCCTGGCGGCCAGGCGCAAGGCTCGCGCAAAAATCGCCAAATCGTCCATCCAGACGGGTGCGGGGTCAAGGTGCCGGCGAACAGCTTGCAGTTCATCGTCCATGCGCAGGAGCAGGACGTAATAGGGATTCTGAACCGTACTCATCAGGGAGACGATCTCGTTCCTGGCCGGCAGAGTCGCCAGTTCGGCGGTTTTCTCGGCGAAGTCAAGGGCGAAGCGCTGCCAAGCGCGGTGATATTCCGTCGCGTACCAGCGGAGAAATTCACTTGTCGAAATTTTCAGCGCGTTATCGGCCAGGAGCAGGTTCAAATTATCCAGATAGTCCAGGGTAACGGACAGCCCTTCTTTGGTGTAAACGGAATCGAGCGTTACGTCGCGCAGAAACCTGTTCTGGAAACCGACCCAGAATTCCTCCCCCCATATTGGCTGGAGCGTTGACAACGTGCCCGCCCGGTGCACGATCCAGCTGAGCGAATGGAGTTTTATTTCCGGAAGCTGTGCCAAGGAGGAGCTCATGGTCCGCAACGACAGCTTCAATCTGTCCGGGCTATACCATGAATAGACGCCGCGGGCCACGCTGTAAGCCATGGACGGGGCAAGCTGCGGAAAGTCGCCAAGGCCGAGGCCCTGGAGAAGGCCCTGGGGCATGGCGGGAATTTGCAGCATCTCTTCAAAGCTTTTGCCTTGATCCGCCGCAACCAGAAGATCGTAACGCCACACCAGGTCCGATATCAGAATAAAGAATTCCCGGTCATCCGTATCCGCCGTGAGGCGGCTGCGTCTTATGGAAAGGTTCTCCATGGCCAGTTCGAGGATGTCACGGTAGAAGGACTCATTGAGCGCATCATTGTAGGCGCGTAATGCGCCCTTCGCGTGATTAAAACCCATGGCAGGAAGGATTCTGTGGCCGGTTTCTTCCTCAAGCCGCTCCTGGTCCCGAAACCGTTGCTCGAAATCCAAGAGGCGGTTGGCCATAACCGCGTTTGCCGGCGTGTTTTCGGGGTGGCTCATGCTGTCCAGCAGGCGGGCTGGGTGACTCATGCGGTCCAGCAGACGGGCGTTGTGCTGGTAAGAGAGGCAAAACAGCACGCTCAGGCCGAAGGTGACGAGCAGCATCACCCCGTAAGCCATTGTCCGCACGGAGGAGCGCCAGCGCAGGTATTCGGCGATGGGCCGGTGAAGGCTCCGGTCCGCCGGCAGCACTTTATCAAAAAAGTCGTAGAGGAAGACGCCTCCGGCATTTTCCCGGATGCGGAAAATGCGCCGTCCCAAGGCGCCCAGCGCGGGGAACGCGCGGCTGTCCTCCTGTTGGCCGCGCAGCGCGCTGGAGAGGAAGATGCCGCGCAGTAGCGGGGTTTCCTGATACGGGTTGGCCGCAAAGACTTCTTCCGCATAGACGTGGAGCGCGGGCATCATGGCCCGAAGCTCCTCCCAGGCGAGGATGCGGTGCGGGGAGGGAGCATCACCGGCGCCGGGGTTCTCAGCATACAGCCAGAAGCTTTTCAGGCGTTCTCCCAAGGTGTGGAGCGCATTTCTGATTTGCGCGTCAACCGGCAGGAGGCTTTTTTCTTCCGGAGATTGGATGAGAACACCCAGGCTGTGCTTTTTGCCCGCTTCCGGCAGATTTTCCAAAAGTCTGGCCATCCCGGCGGGCAGGTCTATCTTGGTAACCATCAGGTAAACAGGGAAGTTCGCGCCCAGGATGCGCATGATTTCGTCAAGCCGGCGGCGCAGGCAGCGCGCTTCGGACAAGAGATGTTCCCCCTGGCCATGGAGCGTATCCGCGGCCACGGTGATCACCAGGCCGTTTAAGGGTTCCTGGCGCCGGTACCGGGCCAGTTTGGTGAGGAACTCGCGCCATTCGGCGCTGTCCTCGGCTTCGTTCAGGGGCACGGCGTAGCGGCCGGCCGTATCCATGACCACGGCCTCACGGAAAAAATGCCAGTCGCAGTTGCGCGTGTTCACGCCCTCGTCTTCCGGGCCGATGTCCGTTTGCATGGCGCTAAGGCCGGAATGCCTGATGGACGATGATTTGCCCGCGCCGGTCTTGCCCATGATCATGTACCAGGGCAGCGCATAGAGGGGATTGCCTCTTCGCCCGAGGTAGGACTCGCGCATGATGGCTACGGCCCTGTTCCAGCGGTTTTCGAGCAGGCGGCCGCCCGGCGCGTCGCCTGGAAGGCCGTCGGAATCCAAGGTCACTATCTTCTGAATTTGCAGACGGCGGCGGCGGCGGGTGGATATCCTGCGCGCCAGGACGATTCCGAGCAACAAGGCGAAAACCAGGACAGCACCGGCCAGGACGGCGCTTTGGGGCCAATTCAACCGGATGGAGAGCAGATACAACCCGCCGATGACGATGGCTAAGGC
The DNA here is from genome assembly GCA_009782775.1 of Desulfovibrionaceae bacterium. GTDB lineage: Bacteria > Desulfobacterota > Desulfovibrionia > Desulfovibrionales > Desulfovibrionaceae > WRHT01. The sequence goes on along the minus strand of WRIL01000030.1, from coordinate 9,720 downwards.
AAGCGTCCAGACCAGGAGGCGGAGAAATGTTTTCAGTATGCTTTTCATGACAGAGCGCTTCCCTGCAAAAATATTCGGAGCAAGCGATCAAGCCGTGTTTGGCAGACGTAATAAAGTAATAAGGTCAAAACCGGCGGGACGCTCCAGAGTGCCAAATCCAAGGGGTCGAAGCGTCGGATCAGGTCGGCCCTGCTCCAGAGCGGCTTTCGTGCCTCCGCTTTTTCGGCGGGCTCGAAAAAGAACGGCGCGGCGCGGCGGTGCACAGCCGGGACGAAGCGGCCTATCTTGTCCAATCTGTTTCTGACGGCTTCGGGGTCGTCATAAAACATACCGGTGAAACCCTGCGCGAGGCAGAGCGCATAAATTTCCAGAACGGCGCAGAGCGGATTTTGCGCCTCGCCGCTATTCCGGAGCGGCGGCTCGTCCGCGTCCCAAACCTCGTGGCCAATGGGGGCCTCTGTATCGGCCTGTTCAAGCAGCGAGTCCAACAAGCGGTAAAAATCCTCCCCGGCCGTTGCCGTGCCGTGCCTCGCAATTTGGAGTGGCTTTTGCATCCAGTCCATCCGGCCGGGCCAGGCAGGGGAAGAGAGCAAAATCTCGTCAATGAAAGCGCAGACGGCGAAATCCGCCGCTTCAACCAGAACGGCCGATAGGCCGGCCTGGGTGGCGGCCCGGCCCGCCCGGTCCAAAAGCGCGAGCAGGCGCTCTCGAAGCGCTTCAGCCTCTGCCAGAGCCTCACCGTCAGGCCCGGATTGCGCCATCTCTTCCCATTTGCCGGAAGAGACGGCCAAGAGGGTCGTGACGAGGGCTTCGTTGAAAAAATCAGTTCTCATAACTTACCGTCCCATGGCCACCAGGCGCATTTCCGCGCCCTCGGGCGCCCCGTCCCAAAAAAGGCTGATTTTTCCCTGTTCCACTACATGCTGCCACAGCGGGTGGGCGGTATCCACACTGTACCAGGCGGAATCCGAACGCTTCATGAATCCCGGCGGAGCGGAGGGGATCCTGATCAGCGGGATGCCGGATACCGCTTTGGCGATGATGAGGTTCAAGCGGTCACGCGCCCCAAGTTTGGCTAAACGCGGCAATTCCTCGGCCATGGTTTCCGTTAGCGCATCGGCGCGCACCCAGAGCCAGTAACGGCACGAGGTCGAAATGAAATTTTCCGGGATATCGGCGGCGAAATAGGGCGGCTCCGGCAAGAGGTGCAGGATTTTGGACTCATCAAGGCCGAGATTCGCCAGGAGCTTGGCGATCAGTTCGCAAAGAGGCGCGAAGCAGGCCCTCTGATCCTCATGATTGTAGTCCGGAACGCCGTCCGGATCAGCGGAGGTGCGGCCGAGGCAGTCCATATCGTCATAAAAGGTGGAAAGCTCGCCCGCGAGGGCGCGCAGCGCGCCGTGGATGTGCCAGGGGTGTATGTTCGGCGCGGATTGAAGATGGGCCAAGGCCGGAATGTGCCGGTTAAGGATGCCGAGAGCGGTAAAGTTGAGCGTGAAACGCATGTCGGGAGCCTCGGCGCTGACCGTTGTCTTATAACCGGCCAGGCGCCCGGCGCAGGATAGCGCCGCGTCCCGGACTTCCCGGACCATGGCCGCCAGGTGAGGGCTCGCATCCAGGCAAAGGAGAGGGGGCAGAAAGAGCGGGTCAAACTCGATATGCTCTCCCACGCGCCGCAACACGGCCAGAGGGAGGCATTCAAAGTCCGCATAGCGTTCAAGATCCGCATCCCGGATAAGGATGGGCGCGTACTTGAGGCGCTGCACGGGCGACGGCGGGGAGGCGCCGTATATATCCGGCATGGCCTCGGGTTCTTCGGCATAGACGAACCGTGTCCCGGCGAACTCGCCCGTTGATTCCGGGGCGGCGTTGGCGCCGCCGCTTTTGGGCAGCGCAAGGCCGAGATGGAGCGTTCCCGGTTTGTCCGGCGCCGGCCAGTCGCTTCTAAGGGCCAACGGAGCCAGGGAGGCGTCATACGGCACGTTGACCACGGCTCCGCTGGGAAAGACGGCTTCGAGCCGGGCCACTGAAACGGCGTTGTCTGAAGCGGTCCCGGAGAAGGTAAGCCGGCGCACACCCCAGAAATAAGAGAGGCCATATCGGCGCAACAGGTCGATCTGTCCAGCCGTTGCCTCGTCCGCAGCCTGAAGATGCTGGGGGTGTAAAAAGAGCCCCTGGCTCCAAAGTACAGGCCTGTGTCCTTTCACTATGGGTCTCCTAATCCTTAATCGGGGCTTCGCCCTCTTCCGCCATGGCGCGGGCAGTGAGGCGCAACGCGATATCCAGCGTTCCGGCGCTATATACTGTTGTTTTCCAGAAGAGCGAACCGGTTGTTGTCACCTGGGGTTTGATCTCCCAAACTTTGGCGGAATTTTCCGGCGTGGAGTCGAAATATCCGCACACAATGCCGACAAAGGTCGCATTTTCTGCCCTGTCCAGTTTTAAAGCGGTTTCTTCAAAGGGTTGCATGAACAGGCGGGCAACGTCTTTGACGGAGTTGTCGAAAAATTCGGCTTTTAGCAGCGTCTCAATACCCTCCGGCGTTTTGGCGAGGCTCAGAAAGGCGTCAGGTTTGTCGAATTGATATACGCAGACCTGGATGCTGTGCGCCTTGGAATCGTAAAAATTAAGATCCCTGTCCGTGCTGATGCGCAACCCTATGGCCTGTTCGCCGCGAGGCCAGAGAACCAGGTTCACATCTTCCGATTGCAGCATGGGTTGCGGCGCCACGGAAGCGCCGCAGGCGGCCAGAAAAACGCAAATGAGCACGGCAAGCGGAAAGAGTGCGAGCGGAACCAGGTTTGGTCGCTCTGTGGACAGGCCGCCAATTTTTGTGGTATATCTATCCATCATGCCTAATCGTTTCATGCTCCTGGCGGCCTTTGCCTTTTGCGCAACATTCCTTGGTGCGGCGGGTGACGCGTGCGGGCAGATGACCATCAGGGAAGTTCCCCTGAACAGCACCGCGGCCTGGAAAAAACATGTCGCCATGTTGCAGGACAACCACTCCCCGAAAACAATTCCTCCGTTGCGTCTCTCCGTTCATCCGTCGCCTCTCTCCGCAGCCGCGGTTCCGGCTGTTTCCGTATCGCGGACAACGCTCCCGGCCGACGATGTGCCCCTTAAGTGGCGTGACCGCATCAGGCGCGCGAGCAGGCGGCATGGGGTGGCGGAGGCCCTGCTGGCGGCCGTTCTGAAGGCTGAATCCAATTTCAACCCAGACGCCGTGTCGCCCAAAGGCGCCTTGGGGGTCATGCAGATAATGCCGGCCACCGGTGAGAAACTCGGCCTGCGGAATTTTTTTGACCCCGAGGAGAACCTTGATGCGGGCGCCGCCTATCTCGCTTCTCTCCTGCGCGCCTTCCCCTCCCCGGAACTCGCTCTGGCGGCCTACAACGCCGGACCTGACGCCGTCCGGCGGCACGGCGGTCTGCCTCCCTATGAAGAAACGCGAAGCTATGTGACACGCGTACTCACCTTGTTCAACCGGTACAGCGACCGGCTCCGCTAGGGCACCGGGGCAACTGTATTTCTATTCTTATCCCCGTCTCGGTAGATGTTATCTGAGCTTTTGCGCCCCGGGCCACGCTCATGGACTTGGTATGGACGAGCAGGCGCAGGTTCCTTGACTTGGACACGATCAGGTCCAATTTCGTAACTTGCGGCATTGTGACCGGAAACGAGTGATTTTCAATGTCCGATATCCATGGCGCCCCCAGCGCCACGACAAAGGTGGGCTCGTCAGCCAGATAATAGCCATGCGCTTTTTCGATAATGAAGCCTTCTTTTTGCGCGGCGACATAGTCCAGTTCCAATATCAATGTATCCCCGCCATCGTCGGAACTTTGGTCGATCAGCACCGCGAGGCAGCGGTTCAGTTCCGGGTCCGCGGCGGGCCGTTCAACGAGCGGTTCCGGCTCCTGGCTTGGTTCCGGTTCCGCTGGAACCGGCGGCAGGGCCGGGACGAGCGGCTTCGGCTCCTGGCCAAGCCGCGCCTCCTGGCGGTGATCGACAATCCTTTCGCCGGTTTTCACCGGCTCGCCGGTCAACCGGACATACGCGAACGTCAGGCCGATGAGCCAGCATAACAGCAGAACAAGCTGTGGTTTCCTCGAATACAGAATGATCATGGCGCAATTACCCCACGATCCCGTTCGCCGGGCGTTTGTCTTTCGAGTCTGCCTTCCAAGGACAAGGTAAAATTGACGCCCATGTATTTGAAGTGCGGCTGGGCCCGCAAGGCGACGGCATACCAGCTGGCCTCATTCTCAATTTCTCTGACATCCACCTGGGCCAGGCGCAAGGGGCGCCTGCTGCGGGTAAGCGCGTCGGGCGTATCCATGGCCGTGACATACTGGTTTATCCATTTGTTCAACTCTCGGGCGAGTTCGTTCTTTTCCCGCCAAGCCCCTATGTTCTCCCGCTGCAGCACCTTTATATAGTGGGCGAGCCTGTTCATGAGCATCATGTAGGGAAACTGCGTGGACAGGCGGAAGCTGATTTCCGCGGAGGCGCCCTCCTCTGTCCTGGGGAATGTTTTGGGTTTCAAGGCGGAGTTGGCGGAAAAATAGACCGCTTCGTGCGGCATTCTGCCTATGGCCAAGGGGATGAAACCCAGTTCGGCCAATTCGGACTCGCGGCGTTCAGTGATGACGGCCCGCGTCGGGATCTTGTCCTGTATCCCCCACATGGCTTCATGGCGGCAACAGGGAAGGTTCTCCACCAGTCCTCCCCCTTCCGGGCCGATTATGTTCACACACCAGCGGTACTTGGCGAAACTCTCGCCAAGCTTGGCCGCCAGGACAAAGGCCGTATTCCCCCAGCAGAAAGCGTCCTCGTGGACCGTTTCCTCGGTAAAATCAAATGATGACCTGAAAGGCTCGCCGTCCTCACCATAGGGAAGGCGCAGAAGAAAGCCCGGCAACGTCAGGCCGACATACCGCGCGTTGGGGTTTTCGCGGAAGCTGTTCCAGCGGGCATAGCGCGGGGCGTCAAAAATGCCGGGCAGATCCGTTATATCGGGCAGGCCGCGCCATTCCTCCAATCCGAAAAACTCTTTGCCGGCGGCCGCAAAAAAAGGCGCATGGGCCATTGAGGCCACGGAAGCGGCATATTGCAGCAACTGCATATCCTGAGGATGCGGCGTAAACGTATAATCCGCGATGACGGCCGCGACCGGGACACCGCCGAACTGGCCGAATTCCGCGGTGTATATGTGCCGGTACAGCCCGGAGGTCACCACTTCCGGGGAATCCTGAAAGTCCCGCAAGAGGTCGTCCTTTGATACGTTGATGTATTCCAGTTGGATATTCTGGCTGAAATCCAGCCTGTCCGCCAGGAATTTCAGACCGCGCCAGGTGGACTCCAGGGCCAGGAAATCAGGATGATGCAGAATGGCGTTGACCTGCTCGGAAATTTTGCCGTCAATAAGGGATATCAGATAATCCGTCAGGGCCGGGGAGGCGTTCGCGGCCTCCTGGCCGGACAGCCGCATCATGGCCCGCAAACCATTGATGATGGCCGCAGGCTCCGGGGGATGATCCGTGGTCCGGGCCGTGGCGAGCATGTCATCCAGAACGGTCATCAGGCCTCAACCCAGGGCGGCGGCGGGAGAAAGACGCACAATGCGCCGCCGCACATCGCGCAGTTCCCGCTCGTAGCGGGCTTCACTCAGAGTGAAGGCGTCGCGCGCGGCCATCAGTGTTTCAAGGGTGAGATGATGATCCCAATTATCCAGATCTCGGGTCGTTATCTCCTCCAGCAAGACTTCGGCCAAGGCCTGGGCCGCTTCGGTTTGGCCGCTTCCCCTCAACAGGCGTAACTGGTGCACGCGCAGGCGCAAGGTTAACGCCGGTGAGGCTGTTTTGGCCGCCTCGAGCGCGGCCAGGGCTTCGGCGAGTTTGTTTTGGGCCATCAACTCCCTGGCTGAGGCCAAGGCAGTTTCGCAAGGGGCGTCGCTGGACGTGCGCGGGCCACTCTCCCTTGAGGCGCCCGAGGCCGCCTCTCGCAGCCAGATGATCGTCCCGGGTGAGGCCAGGGGTGTGCCGTCGGTAAATGACAGTTTTTCCAGACCTGGAAGGCGGGAAAAAAACCTGGCGCTCTCATCCAGAACGCGGCCCGCCGCATCGGCAAATTGCGGGCCGAGGGCGAACAGAGCCTTGTGCACTGTTTCCTGGGCGTCCAGGCAAAAGGGGGCGGCGGTAAAAAAATCCTCGGCCTCGAAGGCCGCTTCCAGAGCTTGGCCCGCTTCCAGTTTTCGGCGGGCCCGGGCCAGCACATCCATATCGGGAACGGGCAAAAGCGTTTGCCCGTCTTCGGAAGCGGGAAGCGCGGCAATGCCTCCCCAGATGATCAGCCGCGATAACTGCCACAGTGAGGCGTTGCCGGGCTCGGCCCGGCGGGCTGAGGCGAGGTAGGCCAGTCCCGAGGCGACGAAATGGCGGCGAAGGACAAGGGGATCATCAGTTTCAGGAAGAGCGGGAGCTACCTGGGCAGCCTTGGCTTGCCCGGAAGACAGTGGCGGGTTTTCTTTGGGCGCCTCTTGCGCCACGGCCACTTGCGGCGCTGGTGGTTCCGCCGCCGGCGGCTCCGGCGCTGGCGGTTCCGCCGATGGCGGTTTGTCTGTCGGCCGCTCATCCTGGATAAGGGGCAGCCGCTGGACGGCGGCGGTCAGGTCGCGCAAAGGCGAAGCGTCGGGCATAAGCGAGGAAACAAGCTCGTCCAGTTTGGCCAGCCCGTCCAGCAACTCTTTTTGTCGCTCGGTGGGTATAGGTGAACTTTGACCGGCGGCGTCCTGGAGAAAGCCATAGGTGCGTTCATGCCACCAGTCGATGGCGTTTATTCGGCCGCGCAGGCGTTTGAGCGCGGGCCAACCCGTTTCCCAAAAAGTTTCCAAAAATCCGGCCAGTACATGCAGGCCGTCCAGCATTCCCGCAAGGCCCCTGTTCTGCCACAGGGCTACGCCCAAATAAGCCGCGATCTGCAGGTCCTTCGATTTTTCGGAAAGGATGATCACCGCGTTTTTTTCGATGGCCGGCCAAGAAATGGCCGCTCCCTGCCCCGAAAAACTAAGTTTTTCGATCTCTTCAAGCACGGCGGCATATTCCGGCTCATAGCGCGCATCGCCGCCGGCCTGGGTTTCTCCAGGTACCGGGCACGAACCTAGCGTTTCAAAGGATATCTCCGCCATTGAAGCCTCCGGGAGTCCGGTCCCGTCCAGCCGTAAGCATATTCGGGCGGCATTACTTAAGGTAATGCCGCCCCCAAAAAATTTGGTTTTTATGGACAGTTATTTTATAGCATAGATAGGCCCCGCCCGCAAGGCAAATACTTATAGCGTGTCGCCTGCGAGTTTGTAACTATGTGAAATTATTGTTTAATTTGTTACGCCTAAATTTTTATAAATAATGAATTAAATCAATAAGTTATATTATTGAGGGGCGACAAGCTCTAGGGATGACGGTTCTGCTTTTAGAGGTTAACTAACTATAATTTAAAAGAATATGCCGACTTGGCTCAGTGGCCGTGCTCCGCGGGCTGCGCGTCGGCTGGCAAATTTGGATAAAAAGGCTCTCCGGGAAAGGGCGGAGGTGAAGGGGGGCCTGAGAAAAACCTCAAATTTTGTGGTAGAATAGCCGAAGAGGGCTGATTTAATGGGCTGTTTCGCCTTTATCGTAATGTTCATCCTTATGATTGTCGGCACCATCCAGTGGAACGAGGGCGGTTTGTGGATTCCCGCGATCTGCTGGACATTGGCCGCCATTGCGGGAGCTTTTAGCGCGGCGCTTTTCAGCTACCCCGGGAAACCTCCTGACGAAGCCAACGACCCCCCGCTCGATTAAAATCACCAAAAAGCCAGACACTCCCTGCCGGGGTAATCCGCGGCCAGCACGTCCAGACCCAGGGCGTTTAAAGAAGATCAAATGGCCTATCATCAGGGACAGGTTGCCGCAACCCTCCAGGCGATTTTTGTTGGCCGTAGGTTTTTTTTTGACAGGCTGTAAAAAAAGTCCTAAAATACTTTTATTTGCTGTTGATGGACAATATACAACAATTATGCAAAGATTAGCGGGATATCTCCTGCCTACTAAATCCCGGCAAAACTCCTTGACATTTTTCATTAATAGGGGCCTAATTAGGGAACTTGCGATTATTTTAAAGATTTCTTCAATAAGACGATGCAGAGGTATAAAGTCATGATCCGGTATATTGACAGCAAGAAGATGGGGCGCGGTAGGCATGGCTGGCTGGACAGCCATTTCCATTTTTCATTCGCCGAATACCACAATCCTTCAAATATGCAGTTCGGTGTTCTACGCGTGATCAACGACGACATGGTGCAGCCAGGTACCGGCTTCGATACCCATCCTCATAAGGATATGGAAATCATTTCCTATGTTATCCAGGGGGAATTGACCCATGCGGACAGCATGGGGAATAAACATACCCTGACGCGGGGTCAGGTGCAGTATATGAGCGCCGGAACAGGCGTGACTCATAGTGAGCATAACCTGGGCAGAGACCTGCTGCGTTTCCTCCAAATTTGGATTCTGCCGGACAAAAAAGGAGTTACGCCCAATTATGGCGATTTCCGCTTTGTCTTTGCCGATAGGGAAAACAGGTGGCTGCCCATAGCCACCAGCCTAGGCAACAGCCACGCCAGGGCGCCTATCAAAATTCATGCGGATATCAACGTTTATGCCGCCGTGGCCAGCTCAGGAGACCTCTTGGAGTTTCCGGTTCTACCCGGGCGCCAAGCGTATTTGGTCATGATCGAAGACCAGGCGACCATCAACGGCACTGCGATGCACACCCGGGATGCCCTGGAAATTGTAGAGGAAAGCATCCAGGTGGAACCGGAAGGAAGCGCCCATATGCTGATCATAGAAATGGCGAAAGGGGCCTGAACGGCCTATAACTGCTGGCGCCACTTTTGGGGGCGGGTCATGCTGATTACTCTAACAATATAAGGAAAATCGGGATGATGCTCAACAGGTCCTTTAAGGGAAAAGGGAATATTATTTTGACGGCAATCCTGATTGTCGTTATTAACGCTCAGATCGTTTTTCTGTCGAAAAGCTTTGTGGAGTTCAGCGATTCCCTTATCCAGGAAAAACTGGTTGCCGACATCAACGGACTAAAACTCCACCTGGATGATGGCCGGGCATATTCAAAAACGGCGGCCGTTTCCATGGCTATCAACCCGGAGGCCATCAGAGCCATCGGACAGCGCGATACCGAGGAATTACTGCGGCTGTTTACCCCTACCCATGACCTGTTCCGCGTAAACTATTATACCATCACCGACCGTGACGGAATCGTGCTGGCCCGGACGCATGAGCCGGAAAACCACGGCGATTCGGTCTCGAATCAGCAAAACGTAAGGGACGCGCTTGAAGGAAAGATATCGACCTATTTAGAGAAAGGGACAGCGGTGAGGGTGTCCGCCCGCACCGGAGCGCCGGTCTATGACGCGGACGGCACGCTGATCGGCGTAATCTCGGCGGGCGTCCGGTTTGACACAACAGAGGCGGTCAATGACCTAAAGGCCCTCTTTAATGCCGAAGTCACTGTCTTTTTAGGCGACGAGCGGATTGCCACGACCATCATCCGGGATGGGCAAAGCATCGTAGGCACGGTGCTCGATCCGAAGATCGCGGACATTGTGATCCATAACAAGCAGGAATACATAGGCAACACCGACATCCTCGGCGAGCGGTA
>WRIL01000029.1 GCA_009782775.1 Desulfovibrionaceae bacterium | reverse complement strand
CCCCGGCGCGGGCGGCGCATATATAAATTTATCGCTTAACTTTCCCTTCGGACGCTGCTCGCGCATCCGCTGCGCGGCGCCTGTTTCAAACATACCCAAAAGGAAGGTAAGACGATGAAAAAACTTCTCATTCTGCTTGCGGCCATGACCCTGGTGTTCGGCGCCGTAAGCCAGGCCGGCGCCGCCGTCAAGTTCGGGGCCACCGGTAACTGGCAGCACCAGTTCACCTATGCGCAAAATGTGCCAAGCTTCAACAGCGATGCGGTACAAGACAACCTCTACATGTATAACCGGGCCAACATCACCTTCACGGTGGAGGCCAACGAGAACATCAAGGCCAACACCATGATCCGCATCGGCGCCTTTGACTGGGGCAGGCATAACGGTAATGCCGATGGCGTCGCCGGCGGCGGCACGATGGCCCAAAGGGGTAACCTGCAAGTCCGGCAGGCCTTTATCAGCGCGAAGTTCCCCGGCACCCCGCTGACCCTGGACACGGGCGTTATGCCCCTGGCCTTCCCGGCCGCGGCCCTGGGCAACAACCCGGTGCTCAATGACCGCTATCCGGCCATCGTCCTCGGCTTCCCGGTGGGTGACGTGGGCAAGGCCGCTCTGGTTTACTCCCGGCCATACCGGGCTGTTTCCGGCTTAGGCAATATAAAAAACGGTACCGATGCCAATGATAAATGGGCGGACTACAACTCGGTTGATGCCATAGCGGCCTTGGCGGATTTGAACTTCGGCACCTTCAGCCTGGCCCCCTACCTCGCCTATGTAAAAGCTGGACATAAGGCAGGTATTGCCTATTATCGCGATGCTGCTGATACTAACGAGAAAGACACCACCGCCATTGTCCTGGGCGCGGCCTTCAAGATCAGCCCGATCCAGAACCTGAACATCGGCTTTGACGCCATTTACGGCAGCACCTCCAACGGTACCGATAAGGGCCTTGAAACCAAGGGCTTCCTGGTAGGCCTGGCTGTGGACTACAAGCTGGACTTCGGCACCCCTGGCTTCTTCGCTTGGTACGGCTCGGGCAACAAGAAAGATGACGTCAATAATGACAATAAATACGGCGTGCTGCCCCTGATTGGGCCGGACGGCGGCATCGCCAAGATGCGCTTTGCCACCAACTACACCCCGCGCATCCTTGAAGGCAACGCTTACAACGTGGCCGCGCGCAACGGCGTGGGCACCATGGGCCTCGGTCTGCAACTTGCCAACGTGAAAAGCATGGACAAACTCAGCCACACCTTCCGCATCGGCTATATTGTCGGCACCAGTGACAAAGAGGTTGGCGCCGGTTTTAACCGCCTGGGCGGCACCGCCACGCGCGCCAACAACTACGCCTGGGTGAATGCCGAAACTATTCAAGGCCTGTCCAAAGACTATTCGCTGATCGAGTTTGACATTGAGAACACCCTGAAGATCGTGGACAACCTGGACTTCCGCTTTGACTTGGGCATCCTGGCCCCGAGCATCAAGGATAAAGACAAGAAGACCCCTGGGGCCTTTGAGGCCACAGAAGGCGGCAAAGTCGCTGCCGACACCGGCTTTGTGCTGGATCTCGCCCTGGTGTACAACTTCTAACCCTTACCCCTTTAGCTGAAACAGGCCGGGCCGGAAGCGATTCCGGCCCGGTTTTTTTTGAAGGCTTTGATCCTTTGTGATTTTGGGGGAGTGGCGAAGAAAAGGCTACATTTGCCGCATAGCCTCTTGCGCTGCCTGCGCAATAAACCGGGATCGAGTAAGCCCGGCGTCCTTTGCCGCTTTGTCTATGCGGTCGCGAAGCCACGCGGGGAGCGTGATATTGACCGGGATCGCTTTCTTCTCCAGAAAGTCAAAGTTTACATCCACCAGGACTACGGCGCCGCCTTGCGCATCTTCGCTGTCCAGCGCTTTTTCAAGCAAGGACGGCGGCGGCGGTGTGGCGCCTTCTTCTCCATCGTAAAAAGTTTCTATGGCGTCCTGGACATTTTTAATCGCTTTTTCCAGGGTTTCACCGCCAGAAAACACGCCGGGGAAGTCCGGAACAACAACGCCGTAGTCGGCGCCTTCGTCCTTGTGGATAATAACAGGGTACAGCATATAAGACCCTCCCTATGTGAGTTTTACCTTTGTCTGCCGTTCAATGGCTTTTAGCGTGCCCAAAGGGATACTCCCCTTGTGGCGGTGTACAACGGTAACTCTGCCGTCAGGGTGCACCAGCTTGTCATGATTTCGTCCACCCTTGTTTACAAATCCGGCTTTTTCCAGCCGCTTGACGAGTTCGTGCGCTGTCATCAGATATCTATACGCATTATGCGCATGAATGCCAAGAAAATATGTGCATAATGCACATATTTTAAAAGTTTTAGCCAGGAGCCGCCGGAGCCCCTGTTTGTTTACGGGGTTGCGCAGGGCTTACGATGAAAAAATATTTTTCACTTTTTAATGAAATATGGTTTAACAAGAGTAATTCGCCAATAATTCGATGATTTTTGATTTTTATATGTTAAAAACTTTTTTGCGCCGCAGGTGAAAAAAGCCTTGCAAATTATCTAGCCCTTGCTCCTTCTGGTTTAACCACGGTCAAACAGTCCCGGTACTTAGGTAAAATACAATAAATTATGCATGTTACGTATTGGCCTTTCTCCCGATCAGAAGATATTCCGGTCTTGGAGAGAAGGGGTTTTTCGGGTTTGAAAGTCTCTTCCGCCTGGGTTAAAACAAGGCCATGGAAAACGTGTGGGGGGATATTTGTCGCAGGTTGTCGCAAACAGTCCAAAAAACAACCTATGACATGTGGATTGCCAACCTGGACGGCGAATTCGTGGACGGGGTGCTGACCATCGCCGCGGCCATGGATTTTGACGCCGCCTATGTGCGGGAGCACTTTCAAACAGACATCGCCCAGGCGGCCAACCAGGTTTTAGGGCATGAAGCCGAACTGCGCTTTACCGTGGACGAACGCAAACAAAGGCCTCCGGCCGTAAACGAGGCGGCGACGGATCTCCATGACGCCTGCCTGCCCGGCGAGGCCGGCGAAATCCCGGATTCCCGGCCGCGGCAGGGTTTTTTGCCCCTGCAATGGCCCGTGAGGCCCGAAGCCGTAAAACAATGGCGGCACAGTTTCGGTGATTTCGTAGCCGGCCCCTGCAACGCCCTGGCCCTGGAAGCCTCCAGGAGCATCTGCGCCGGACGGGCCTCCAACATGCTCTTTTTATACTCCGACCCAGGCCTGGGGAAGACCCATCTCCTGCAATCCGTAGGCGAGAGCCTGAGCAGGGACTGCAACCTGACCGCCCCGCACATCGAATACCTGCCCGCCGAGGAATTCGCCACCTTTTTCCACCAGGTACTGGCTTCCAGGAATCCCGGGGCCATCTATGACTTCAAGGCCCGCTTCCGCGGGGCCGACGCCCTGCTCCTGGAAGACTTGCACAAGCTCCAGCCCATGAAGGCCTGCCAGGAGGAACTCCTGGCCACCATGATCGCCGTCCTGGACAAAGGCGGCCGGGTAGGTTTTTCCTGCTCCCGCGCCCCATCCGCCCTGGAACGCATGAACGAACAGTTGCTTTCCCGCCTGGGCGAGGGCCTGACCGTGCCGATATCCCAGCCGGACCTGGACACCCGCCGCCGAATCATTATCCGCAAGGCCGAGGAAAAACGACTGGTCCTTTCAGGGGAAATAGCCGATTACCTGGCGGAAACCGTGAATACGGACATCCGCCGTATCGAAGGCTGCATCAGGCTCCTGTCCATCAAGGCCGGCATGGTCTCCCAGGGACTGACCCTGGGCATGGCCAGGGAGGTGGTCGGCGGTTACATGGAGCGAACGCGGCCCGCCCTGCCGGAGCTGACCCGCCTGGTGGGAGAGGCCTACGGCCTTTCGCCTGAAGCCATCCGTTCCAAAAGCCGCAAGCAGGACTACGTGGCCGCGCGCTACCTGGTCTTTTACCTGGCCCGCAAACACGCTCGCCTGACCTACCAGGAAATCGGCGAATACTTCCGCCTGGCCCACAGCTCGGTGATGAAAGGGGCCAAGTGGATCGAGGCGGAACTGTCCAACGACACCCGGACAGGCGGACGCCTCGCCAAGACCATCATTATGATTGAAGTCAACGGCAAACTGTCGCCCAAACCCCGCTAATCATCAGCTTGCCCAAGGAGCCCCGCTCCTTTTTTCTATATCCCTTGCCTAATCCGCCCGGCTTGGGTATGCTCCGGCCTTAAAGCGCGGGATGCGTATGCCGACAGAGCATATAATATGAAATTTAATTTCTTCGCCCTGTTATGGCTTGGTATGCAGGGCGTCTTTCTTTATATCCCCTCCGGGATCTGGCCCTGGCTGCCCGTGGCGGCGGCGGGTTGCGGGCTGGCCGCCTTTTTCCAGGCCTTAAACCTGCGACAGCCGGACCTGGCGGTTCTGGCCCAGGGCGCGGCGGCGCTGATGATCTTCATCTCCCTGGGGCAGAGCGCCCTTCAGGGACTGCCCGTCCAGGAACTGGCCTGGGCCAGCCCGGCCTTGGGCTTTATCCCGGCCTTTTACCTGGCCTGGAAGCGCCAGTCGCGCATCTTCGCCCTACTGGCCTACGGCGGGGCCTTGGGTTTGCCCCTGTACCTGGGGCTTCTGCCCAGCCGCCCGGAACTTTACTCGGCTTACTACCTGGCCCTCTATCTGCCCTGGCCCCTGTTCACACGCAAGCAAAGGCGGCCCTGGCTGAGCCTGCTCCTGCCGGGCGGCTTCCTGGCCCTGGAAGCCTTTTGTCTTTACCAGGGTTTGTACAACCCGCCCTACCGGGAACTGCGCTTCTTTTTCCCGCTCTTTTTCGCCATTTACCTGCTGAACCTGGCCCTGAACATACGCCGACCGGACTTTGACCCGCGGCGCCTGCCGGACTTCCTGTTCAGCTTCGGCCTCCCTCTGGCCCTGGGCATACTCCAGTTACAGATCAGCGCCGCCAGAGAAAACCGTTTCATCCTGTCCCTGGCCTTTTTTTTCCTGGCAAGCGTGGCCGGCTGCCGGCTCTTTCCCCGCCTTCTGGGGGAAAAAGGACAGAGCCTCGGACGGCTGTATTGGCTTTCAGCCTTTACCTGTCTAAACGTAGGCCTGCACTTTCTGCTGGATGACACCCTGGCCCTGGCCGCCTATTGCGCCGAAACCGCAGCGATCTTATGGTTTAATCTCCACGGCGAAGGGCGGCGGAAAAGAGCCGCGAGCACGCTTTTCCTCCTGTTTCTTCCCCTGTATTTTTTCCTTGGAGATTGCCGGCTCCTGCCCTCTTCCGCCGTCCTGGGACTGGCCGGCCTGGCTTGCTCCCTGGCCCATCGCCAGGCGGCCAGACGCCTGCGGCGACGCGCCTGGAAGCACCACTGGGCCTCCGGACAGGAACTCTTTTTCCTGCTTTTCGGCCTGGCCTGGTGGTTCGGCGGAATGGGGACCTTTGTGTTCCGCAGCCTGCCTGAGCCGGGTCTGGTCTTTTTTGCCTTAAGCTCGGCCTGCGCTTATTCCTTCTACGTCCTTGGAAAGGTTCTTGGTTTTCGATCTCTGGGTCTGGTGATTTTCTGGCCCCTGCTCATCTCCGTGCCGGCCGTGCTGCTGCCCTGCCTGTACCAGACGCAGATGGAGTGGCCGGTGCTGAACCATATGCTATCTTACAATTATTTCGGTGGATTAGGCGCGTTGGCCTGGGGAACCTTCTTCATCACCATGGGGATCGCCATGCGCCGGAATTGGGAGGGGCTGGTTTCCAACCATTGGCATAACTGGTTCCTGGGCCTGCTCTCCCTGGAACTAATCCTAATCCTGACCAGCTCCATCCGGGCCCTGGCTCTGGAAAACGGCGTCTCCCCCTCGGTCTTGAGCTCGCTGGCGGCCTTGCCCGCCCTGGGCTATATCCTGGCAGTCTCCTACCTGGCCAAAAACCGGAATCTTTCCAAAATTTGCCGCAGAATCATACTGTCATGGATTCCTGCCCTGCTTTTTGTGACCCTGGCCGGATGGTTCGTTCTTTCCCTTGGTAGCCTCGGCCGGGACGCTCCCTGGGGCCGTTACCTCCCCATCCTCAACCCGGTGGAATTGACGCAGATTTCCTGCATCCTGGTTTTTGCCTACTGGCAACGCCGGGTGCGCAAGAGCAAAACCAACGCCGCCTATCTGTCCGACGGCCAAATGGGCTGGGTCTATGGCCTCTTTGCCTTCCTATGGCTACATGGACTGAGCTTCAGACTCTTGCAGTATTTCAGCCAATCCGAGCCCTGGCAGGTGACCGGCTTTATGGAACTGCGCTTCATTTTCGCCTGCCTCTGGATACTCTTCGGCATCTTGCTCTGCCGGGGAGGATCGGTCTATGCTTCCACCCTTTCCTGGCTGCTGGGGCTGGCACTGTGCCTGGGCGGCAGTTCCCTGCTGATCTGGATCGGCGCCAAGTTCTGGGGCATGGGAACGGCGGCCCTGCTGGGGCTCCTGTCCCTGGCCCTGACCTTGCTGATTTGCTGGAGTACCCCCGCCCCCTTCACCGCCAAGGGACGAAAACTACGCGAACGCTGATGTCCGCTATTCCTTTGCCTGCTCCCCCGCCGGGATGGACGGCCTGGGAAGAACCCATGCGCCTGGCCCTGGATGAGGCCGGACGCGCCGCAGCCCAAGGCGAGGTTCCGGTGGGGGCTCTGGTGCTTGGCGGGGACGGACGCATCCTGGGCCAGGGATTCAACCAGTGCATCGGACTCCATGACCCTACGGCCCACGCTGAAATCATGGCCCTGCGCGCCGCCGGTGACCGCCTCGGCAATTACCGGATGAACGGCGCATTCCTGGTGGTCACCCTGGAACCGTGCCAGATGTGCGCCGGGGCCCTGGTGCAATCCAGGCTGGCCGGGCTGGTTTACGGCGCAAAGGACGCCAAGGCCGGGGCAGTGGCAAGCTGCCTGGACGGCCTGGACCAATACTTCCACAACCACCGCGTCTGGCACTGCGGCGGCATTCTGGAAGCGGACTGTTCAAGAATGCTGACGGATTTTTTCAGGAAACAGGTTGAATAATAAAAAGTCCGAGGGGAATAAATCCCCCCGGACCGGATATACGGGGCTGAAAAAACCCCGGTAGTTTTTAGTACATGCCGCCCATGCCGCCCATGCCGCCGCCCATGCCGCCGCCCATGCCGCCGGCGTCCTTCTTGGGTTCAGGCTTTTCACAAATGGCGCAGTCGGTGGTGAGCAGAAGAGAGGCCACGGAAGCCGCGTTTTGCAAGGCTATGCGGGTGACCTTTTTGGGATCGATAACCCCGGCCTTGAAGAGATCTTCATACTCGCCGGTATTGGCGTTAAAGCCGAAACCGTCTTTGCCGGCCTTGACCTTTTCCACCACCACGGAGCCTTCAAAACCGGCATTGATGGCGATCTGGCGCAGAGGCTCCTCAATGGCCCGGCGCACCACGTTGATGCCCGCGGCCTCGTCGTCGTCAGCCAGTTTGAGGCTGTCCAGAGCCTTGCTCACCCGGATGAAGGCCGCGCCGCCGCCGGCGACAATGCCTTCTTCCACTGCGGCGCGGGTGGCGTTCAGGGCGTCTTCCACCCGGTCCTTGCGCTCCTTCATCTCCACTTCCGTGGCCGCGCCCACATGGATTACGGCAACGCCGCCCACGATTTTAGCCAAGCGTTCCTGGAGCTTTTCACGGTCATAGTCCGAGGTGGTGTCTTCAATCTGGGCGCGAATCTGGGCCACCCGGGCCTTGATGTCCTCGGATTTGCCGGCGCCGTCAACAATGGTGGTATTTTCCTTGTCCACGATGACGCGCTTGGCCGTACCCAGGTCGCTGACCATGATATTTTCCAGTTTAATTCCCATGTCTTCGGAAACCGCAGTGCCGCCGGTGAGCACGGCGATGTCTTTAAGCATTTCCTTGCGCCGGTCGCCGAAGCCAGGGGCCTTGACCGCCACCACCTGCAGGGTGCCGCGCAGCTTGTTGACCACCAGGGTGGCCAAGGCTTCGCCGTCCACATCCTCGGCCACGATGAGCAGCGGCCGGTTCATTTTGGCCACCTGCTCCAGCACCGGGAGCATTTCCTTCATGGTGGAGACTTTCTTCTCATTGATCAGGATGAGCGGTTCATCCAGTTCGCAGACCATTTTTTCGGCATTGGTCACAAAATAGGGAGAGAGATAACCACGGTCAAAAAGCATGCCTTCCACCACTTCCAGGGTGGTTTCCAGACCCTTGGCCTCTTCCACGGTGATCACCCCTTCCTTGCCGACCTTGTTCATGGCCTCGGCGATGATGTTGCCGATGGCGGTGTCGGAGTTGGCGGAGATGGTTCCCACCTGGGCGATTTCCTTCTGGTCGCGGGTGGGCTTGGACAGGCTTCCCAGTTCGGTAACCAGAGCGGCCACGGCCTTGTCAATGCCCCGTTTGATGGCCATGGGGTTGCGGCCGGCGGCCACGAGCTTGAGTCCTTCATGGTAGATGGACTGCGCCAGGATAGTGGCGGTGGTAGTGCCGTCGCCGGCCACATCGCTGGTCTTGGAAGCCACCTCGCGCACCATCTGGGCGCCCATGTTTTCAAACTTGTCGGACAGTTCAATCTCTTTGGCCACGGTAACGCCATCCTTGGTGATGACCGGAGCGCCAAAGGATTTTTCAATGGCCACGTTGCGGCCCTTGGGGCCGAGGGTTATCTTGACGGCATTGGTAAGCTGATCAATGCCGCGGG
This sequence comes from Desulfovibrionaceae bacterium, assembly GCA_009782775.1. GTDB lineage: Bacteria > Desulfobacterota > Desulfovibrionia > Desulfovibrionales > Desulfovibrionaceae > WRHT01. The sequence goes on along the minus strand of WRIL01000029.1, from coordinate 4,805 downwards.
ACAGACGCTCGCGCGCCTGGGAGTCGAAAAGAATTTCTTTAGCGGACATGGTTGTTCCTCCTTAACAATAATTTATTTAATGATGCCGAGGATATCGTCTTCGCGCATGACCAGATGATCCACGCCATCTATTTTGATCTCGGTGCCGGCATATTTGTTAAAAAGCACGAGATCTCCGGCCTTGACCGTAGTGGGGACGAGTTTGCCGTCATCAGCGGTTTTGCCCGGCCCCACCGCCACCACCTCACCCTTGGAAGGCTTTTCTTTGGCAGTGTCAGGGATGTAAAGGCCGCCAGCGGTCTTGTCCTCGCTCTCCAAACGCTTGACCAGAACACGATCATTCAAAGGCTTCAGGTTCATACGTTCATTCCTCCAGAAGAATGTATAAATTAAATCGGGATAGCGCGGCGGCCTGCCCGCCGCCCTGCCGCGAAAGCCGCCCGCGGCGGACTTTCCGTGCTCAACATTGGGGTAAATAATAACGATTTTGGATTTGAAAAGGGGGGAGAAAAAAAAAGTATGCGCGATTGAAAATAACCCGCGTCCTTGTTATGAAAAAAAACAAAAGAGAGGTACTCGTGTACGGAAGCGGAGGAGGCCGGACTTTTACGGCCTGGCTGGAACAGGCGGCGGCAAAGATAGCGGAATACGAAAGGCAAGGCCGGGCGGCCCTGAATGATGAAGCGGCCTACCGGGCCATCATGCGGGAAAAGGCCCTTTACCTGGCCGGGCTGTATGCGGAAGCGCAGCCATATCTGCAAACCCTGGAAGAAAAAAAGCGCCTTTATCCGGCCTCCCGCCTGCAGGCCTTTTCCGCCAGCGCGGAGCAGGCGCTTAACCTAGGCTCGGTTTTTTACATGTCCGCCCTGCTTTTTCCGGGAGATCACCAGCCCGGCGAACTCAATGAACTGGAAAAACTGGCCCTGGAAATGCCACGCGGCTGACCGTGAATATTTCGCTTGAACTTTAAGAGCGTTGCGGGCAACATGGGCGGGCTGTATGAACTTCACGCGCCGCCTGCGCGGCACTGGACGGGAACATGGCCCTGGCCTTACTTCTGGATATAGGCAACACCAATATCAAGCTGGGCATCGCCGACCGGGGCGAAATCTCACATTCTTTCAGCCTGCCGAGCGGGCGTTCCTATACCGCAGATTATCTGGGGCTGCTGCTCTTGCAGTTTTTCGGCCAGGCCCATTGCCCTCCGGAAAAACTGGAAACGGCCATCGCCTGCTCGGTGGTTCCAAGCCTGGAGCCGATCCTGCGCCAGGCCTGCCGGAAGTACCTGCGCCAGGAACTGCTTCTGGTTCCCCAAGATCTTCCTATCCCGCTGGAAAACCGCTACGAGGAACCCTCGCAGGTGGGAGCGGATCGCCTGGTAGCGGCCTATGCCGCGAGAAGGCTATACGCCGATCCCGCCTCCATCATTTGCGTGGACTACGGCACGGCGACCACCTTTGACTGCGTGGAGGGGCAGGTTTACCTGGGCGGGCTGATCTGTCCGGGCCTCTTCTCCTCGGCTGCCGCCCTGTCTTCCAATACGGCCAAGCTCCCGGCGGTAAGCCTGGAAATGACCGACCCCGAGCTTACTCCGGGGCGATCCACCAGCACCAGTATCAATCACGGCTTTATTTTCGGTTTTGCCGCCATGACCGAGGGGCTTTGCGCCCGCCTGTCCAAACGGATGGCCCAGCCCTGTTTTGTGCTGGCCACTGGCGGTTTTTCCTCCAGCCTGTCCAGAGTAATGCGCTGCTTTGACGCAGTGCATCCGGAACTCCTGCTGGAAGGGTTGCGAATTCTATATGTCCAGGCGGGAAAAGAACCCGCAAACTCAACTGCCGGCGGAGCGGCATAAAAACGGAGCGAAACATGAGCACTATCGTATCGATTTGGGGCAGAGAGATCCTGGATTCCCGCGGCAACCCCACGGTGGAGGTGGAAGTATCCCTGGAGTCCGGGCATACCGGGCGCGCGGCCGTGCCTTCCGGCGCCTCCACCGGATCGCGCGAGGCCCTGGAACTGCGCGACGGCGACAAGAAGCGCTACGGCGGCAAAGGGGTGGAAAAAGCCGTGGAGCATGTGAACGGGGAAATCGCTGAGAACATCGTGGGGCTGGATGCCCTGCACCAGGTGCGGGTGGATAACGCCCTGCTGGACCTGGACGGCACGGACAATAAAAACCGCCTGGGGGCCAACGCCCTCCTGGGCGTATCCATGGCCACGGCCAGGGCGGCGGCGAACTTTCTGGCCCTGCCCCTGTATCAATACCTGGGCGGCGTAAATTCAAAAATCCTGCCCGTGCCGCTTATGAACGTGATCAACGGCGGCGCGCACGCCCCCAATAACCTTGATATCCAGGAATTCATGATCGTGCCCGTGGGGGCCAAAAACTTCCGCGAAGCCCTGCGCATGGGCGCGGAAACCTTCCACCGTCTGCAGGCCATCCTCTCCAAGGACGGCCATGTAACCAGCGTAGGCGACGAAGGCGGCTTTGCCCCCAACTTGAAGAACCACGACGAGGCCTTCAAGTATCTGGTCAAAGCCATTGATGAAGCCGGGTACAAGCCGGGGGCGGAGATCGCCCTGGCCCTGGATGTGGCTTCCTCCGAATTCTACAAGGACGGCCAATATGTCCTGGCCGGGGAAAAGAAAAACTTTAATTCCAAGGACATGATGAAGTGGCTGGGCGAATTCACCAGCCGCTACCCGCTGATCTCCATTGAAGACGGCATGGCTGAAAGCGACTGGGACGGCTGGATCCACCTGACCGCCACCCTGGGCGAAAAGATCCAATTAGTCGGCGACGACGTTTTTGTGACCAACCCCTCCATCCTGGCCGAGGGCATTGAAAAGGGCGTGGGCAACGCCATCCTGGTCAAGCTGAACCAAATCGGCACGGTCACGGAAACCCTGGATACCATTGAAATGGCCAAACAGGCCGGTTACGCCACGATCATCTCGCACCGTTCCGGGGAGACCGAAGATAACTTCATCGCGGATTTGGCCGTGGGGGTGAACTCCGGGCAGATAAAGACCGGGTCCATGAGCCGTAGCGACCGCATGGCCAAATACAACCAGCTCCTGCGCATTGAGGAAGCCCTTGAGGATGTGGCCCTGTATTACGGGGAAGTGCTTCTGGACCAGTTTGAACTGGCCAAGGACGCCCAGGATTGAGGTGGAAGAAAAACGAATGCGGGCCGGCCTCCAGCCGGCCCTGCTTTTCCTGGCCTGGATGCTCCTGAGCTTCCTGGCCGCCTCCTGCGCTTCACTACGGGACGCTCCGCCGGAGCTCCGCCCCCTGGAATTCGGCGGGGCGCTCCTCCAACCGGACGGAACGCCGGCCGGGGATGAGGTCGTGGAAGCCTTATTCCGGCAGGCCGACTATGTGCTCATCGGCGAACGGCATGATCAGACCGGGGATCATGCCGCCCAGGCCGTGGTGCTGGACAGGCTGGCGCAAATGGGGCTAAAGCCGACGCTGGGCATGGAAATGCTTGACCTGGAAACCCAGCCGGAACTGGATAAATTCAACGCCGGAGAGCTGGGCGCGCCGGGGCTGCCCCGGAGCCTGAACTGGCCGTCCAGGGTAGGGTTGCCCTTTGAGCTGTACCGGACGCTTTTTGAAGTCGCGGCCCGGGAAAGCATCCCGGTTTACGCCCTTAACCCGCCCCGCCGGGTGGTACGGACGGCGCGCCTGAACGGGCTTGCGGGAGTGCCCCCGGAAGATCGCCGCTACCTGCCGGAGCGCTTTATGCTTGCCTCCCCGGAGCAACAGACGGAACTGCGCCGTTTTTTCAATGCGCACCCCGGCCCGCGCTCCATGGATGAAGAACACTCTGAAATCGCCCAACCCCTGACCGAAGAGCGCATACAGGGATTTATCCTGGCCCAATCTCTCTGGGACAGCGTCATGGCCGAGCAGGGGCTGCGTCGCCGCAGGGAGAGACCGGGGCCGCTGGTTATCCTGGCCGGAATCGGGCATGTGGAACGCGGCTGGGGCATCGCCCTGCGTCTGCGCGCCCTGGATCCGCACGCGCGCATCGTCAATATCCTGCCCTGGCGCGCTTCCGGGATCGCCCAGGAAGAATCCAATCCTGACGGACGCGGACAGGATGCCCAGGACGAAGGCTTTCTGTACTATTACTCTCCCTTCCCTGCCCCGGCCTCCGGCCGTGGTTTTTTAACGGCCATGCGCGACGGGCAACTGGAAGTGCTGGCGGTGGAACCGGGGAGCCCGGCGGACCAAGCCGGACTGCGGTCCGGAGACCTGATCCTGCGCCTGGGGCTTCAAGCGATCTCCTCCCAGGAAAATTTCTACTACCTGCTGGCCAGGGGCGCGGCCTTCACGGCCCCGGTCGAACTGATCGTGCGACGGGACGGGCAAAACCTGCCCCTGACTCTGCCCACGCCCTGAAAAAAGAGCTTGCCTTTGCCGAAGAGGTCGGATACATCCTTTTTTCCGTGCCGGGGTAGCTCAGTTGGTAGAGCAACGGACTGAAAATCCGTGTGTGGGCAGTTCAATCCTGTCCCCCGGCACCACCCAAGAATCTCACGAAGTCCCGCAAAGTGTCAAGAGCCTTGCGGGGCTTTGCTTTTAGCAAAACACCCATCTCGTATCCTCTCGCGAAGTCCCTTGCGGTCTTGCAAAAGTGCTGGTAAAAATGCTGGTAAAATTTCATCAGCAAAAAATAGGCGAGGTTTTTACCAGCATGGGAAAATTGACGGATCTACGCCTGAAAGCCCTGAAACCGAATGGGACAATCCAGAAAGAATCCGATGGGGATGGCCTGTACGCTTACATTGGG
>WRIL01000028.1 GCA_009782775.1 Desulfovibrionaceae bacterium | reverse complement strand
TGGGGATGCGCCGAGCGGGCTTCCTGGATGCAGCGGGGAAAGGCGGATTTTGTCTGCGCCTTGGCCCTGGCGCACCATCTTTATTTCAGCGTCGGAATCCCCTGGCCGGAACAGGCGGCATTTTTTGCCGGTCTGCTCGCTCCGGGCGGCTCGCTCCTCCTGGAATTCGTGCCCAGAGAGGACAGCCAGGTGGAACGCCTGCTGGCGGCCAGGGACGATATTTTTCCGGATTATACCCTGGAGGGCTTTCGTTCCGCCTTCTTGCCCCTGTTTGAAGAACAGGAGGCGCACAGTCTTCCGGAAAGCAAACGTACCGTATTGTTTTTGACCAGACGCGGCCTTCCGGACAAGGAGTGACGCCATGACAGAGTTTTTCGTTCAGCCGTGGCTCGCCATTCTGCTGGCCGCCCTTGTACCTACCGCTTCCTTTGCCGCCATGAACCTGCGTTTTTACAGCACGGGGCAGGTATTCATCGCCCTGGCGGCGGCGGGGATTGCCGGGGCGATCCTCGGTCTGCCGGTTGCGGTTTTCTGCGCCTGGGCATCAGCTTGGGGAGTGGCGGGAGAGCTTGCGCGGCACGGAATTTCCCTTGCGGATTTTCTGGCTTGCACGGCGGCTCTCACGGTGTTCTTTCCCATGAGCGAACGCTTCTTCACGGAAAACTTGCCGGACGCGAAAAAGCGGCGCCGGGTCATGGCCGCGCTTTCCCTTTGTCTTGCGGGCATCTCCGCCTTTTTTTCCCTGTTGCCGGTCAACGCGCTCCTGATCCTCCATCTTCTGCTCTCCGGCCTGGACGCCCGCCGGGAAGCCCGAAGAGACAAGGAACCGCTTTTCAGTAATTCCAGAGAACGCCGGTACTACAATCCAGTTTTCAAGCGGGACATTACCCTGGAACATAAACCCAATATTTACCTGCTGCTTCTGGAGTCCTATCATTCCGCCGAAGCCCTGCGCCGGCTGTACGATATCGACGACGGCCCCCTGGATGACTTTTTGCGGCGGCACGGCTTTACGGATTACCCGCAAACCTTCTGCAACAAAGCCCATACCGTTTCTTCCTTGAATAATCTGTTGAATTGCACTCTGGAGAACTTCAGTGACAGCGTGCTGGTGCTGGATGTGCTGCGCGAAAACGGTTACGCTTGCGAATTTTTCGATAACACTTTTTTCGTTTTCGGACCCCTGGCCGGCCGGGAAGATTACACTTCCTTCGATATACCGGCGTATGCGCGTCGCCTGTACAGCCTGGCCGGACCGCTTTTCAGCCAGTCCCGTTACTTGCGGAAACTTGCCGGAGGTTTTGAACCCTTTGCGACCAATCTTGATTTTTCCGTCACCTATGCCGCCCTGCACCGACGGCTTGCGCTGGAGATGAAACAACCGCGCTTTTTCTGCATGCGTTTCGGCGCGGGACATCTGCCCAAAGAGCGCGCCTGGCTGCCGGACGCCTCCTCTTTCATCGCCGGCTACAGGAAAAAAGCGCGCGCGGCGCAAGAACAGATTCGCCTGGCTGTTGACCTAATCCTGAAACATGACCCGGAAGCCCTGGTGGTGGCGGTAGGCGACCACGGAGGGCTCAGGCATTTCAATGCCTGGGAAGGATCCGGCAACCAGGAAGAAGCCATGCGCGAGCGGGGAGTGAGCATGGAGGATCTGGCCCTGGATATGTTTTCCGTGCGCCTGGCCGTGCGTTGGCCCATGCCGCATGCCACGGAGGGCAAAATTCTTTCCCACGTAAATGTCTTTCGCTATGTGCTGGAAGCCTTGGGCGGCGGTAAGGAATTGCCGGACAATCCGCTGCCGGACATTTCCCTGCTGAACGATAGGTATATAGTCGTCCGGGACGGTCTGCCCCTGGAATGCCTGGAACCTTACGCGCCATGGGAAGCCTTCGCTCCCGCGCTGCGCCGCTACGGGCAAGACCGGGCCTCGCTTGAGGATTATTGTCTGCTGGCGGATACTCCGGGGCTGCCCGGCAAAGTGGAGATCCTGCGGCAGGCGGAGCTGCGTTTCCCGGGTGATCCCATGATTCAGGGCAAACTGGGCAGAGAGCTTTGCCGTCAAAGGGACGAAAGCGGGCTGATCCGTCTGGAGGCCGCCTGGCGCGCCAGGTCAAACGACCAGGTGCTGGCTTTGGAATATATGCGGAGTCTGTCGGCCTTCGGATGCCATGCGGAAGCCCTGGATATCTTCAGGCAAGCCCGCCTGGAGGGAACCCTGGAGGCGGATTGGGTGGCCGTCCTGGCTTACTGGGAGCAGGGGAACCGGGAAAAGGCCTTGCGGTGTGGGGAAAAAATGCTGCGGAGCTATTCGGGAAATTACAAGGCGTATTGGTATTTCGGCCAATTTCTGCTGCAGCAGAAAAACTATGCCCAGGCCAGGGATCTGGCCGCACAAGGCCTAAAGCGGCTGGCAAAAGGGAGCAGGGTCAACCGCTATCACTTGTCCAAGATTCATGCCCTGGCCTGTATGCTTCTCGGCGAGCACTCCGGGGCGGAAACATCCCTGGCCTTCATGTGCGACCAATTTAATATCCATGGATGGAATTGGTTGTTGCTGGCCCGGGCGCAGGAAGCGCGGGGGCAAGTTTCGGAGGCGCTGCGGACGCTGGCCAAAGGGCTGGAATATATTCCCGGCTCCTGTTACCTGAGGGCCGCCATAGGCCACCTGGCCTTGCGCTACCGCCTGGTGGAAACGAGTTTTCAACCGTTCATGGCGGCAGCCATGGACGAGTTGCGGCTGGCGGAAAAGCTGGCCGCGGACAGCGGTTTTTTTGATCCCGCCTGGTATGCCGCCCAATTTCAGGAAAAATCGCATGTCTCCCCTCTGCGGCATTATCTTACCCAGGGCATATACCAAGGGGGTGAACCCGCGCCCGGTTTTCACTCCTGGGGATATCTTCTGACGCGTCAAGATGTTTGGGAGTACGGCTGCAATCCTCTTTTGCATTTTCTGGCCGAGGGCCGGGATGAAGGTCTCGGGCCGGACAGCGCGCCGCAGCGCGCCAATACCGGGCACGCGGCCTAATTTTTCAATTCCTCCAGCCTTTCCAGCAGATCCCGGCGCAGACGCTCCATATCGGCGGCGGCTATGGGCTTCAGGATCTCATTGGGGTAGCTGGCCCAGAGCTTGGTGAGGTTGCCCATGACATTGGCCTTTTGCCAGGGAGAGAGACCGCGGTTGATGCCGCTGCGCTTGATGTGGCGCACCGCCAGGTGCCCCTGGTAAAGGCAGAGCTTGCCCTGGCCGCAGGCGCGCAGATCGCGCTCCAGGTCATCAAACTGCGAGGGCGAGAAACGCAGGTCAAAAAGCCCGGTTTCTTCCAGGCCTTTGCGGGTGAGCAGGTGGCAGCAGCCGGTGACGTGCGCGGCCGGCCGCAGGTAGCTGAACTGTCCGAAGTCCGCGGCATCCTGGTGATGGCTCAGGAGATCCGGGGCCGCGTCTTTTTCCAGTAGATCCATGTGAAAGTGCATGTCAATGCTCTGGACGGCTAGGGGGGCGGCCATGTCCACCACTCGGCAGCCGACGATCTCGGACTCGGGCCGGCGGCGTAGGGCCGCGCCGAAGAGGCCGAGCCAGTCCGGCGGCGTCAGGGCGTCGTCGTCCAGAAAGACCACCCAGTCGGCGGCCAGGGAGGACTCCAGGCGGGCCAGCCAGTTGCGGGCCGCCGGGGCCCCGATGTTGGTGGGAAAGGTCAGGAGGCGCAGGCGATCCCCCAGGCGATCCCTCCAGATCTTCAACACCTCCGGGGTGGAGTCGGTGCTGCCGTTGTCCAGCACGCTCAAGCCGCAGTCATAGAGACGGGAAGCGGCCAGGGCCTCCAGGGCCTGGTGCAGATCCGGCCCGTGGTTCCAGGAATATAGCAGGATCTCCCCCCGGCCGGCCGGGGGCGCGCCCGGAAGATCGTCGCCCCGCAGCATGTCGCTAAGCCGCAGGATGAGCCAAGTCTGCCAGGGCCGCAGGGCCAGAACCTTGCGCCAGCAAGCCAGTCCGGCCTCGCGCTCTCCCGCCCGGATCAGGCTTTCCCCTTGGCGCGTCAGCCAGCCGGGGAGAGCGGCCTTGGAAAAGGCCCTGGCATAAGTGGCCGCGGCCGTGGTCCATTCTCCGCGGGCAAAGGCGTAGTCCGCCCGGGTCGCCAGGGCGAAGGGGGCAGGCATGTCCAGGTTTTCCACCCAGGGTTCGTACCATTCCAGTTCACCGAAACGCAGTCCCAGGATGGAGGCGAAATAACGCCAGAAGAGGTTGCCTTTTTCAGAGGCCTGGGACCGGGAGGTGATTTTTTTGGCCGTATCCAGGTCGCCGGCCTGGATGGCCTCAGCGGCGCGGGAGGCCTGTTCCGGGCTGGCCGGGCGCAGGTTGGCGCACAAGGCGCTGAACTGCGCCGCCGCCGGGGACAGGAAGGGGCGCTGGCTTTGCACGGCGTGGACGACGGCGGCGGTGCGGGCGGAAAAAATCGCGCCCTCCCAGGCGGCCAAGGTCATGTCCGCGAATACCCCAAATAGCAGAGGGTCGGGGGCATCGCCCATGCAGGAGAGGAGGCGGTCAGCCAGCCGGCTCAGGGCGGCTTCCCCGTCGGAAATCAGTAGGAGCTCGTCGGCCACCTTGGGGGGCAGGGTCTGCCAGAGGGCCGCGGGGGTCATGCCGCCCTCACCAGGGCGACCACCAGCGGATCGCGGCCGATGACCCGGCGGAAGAAGCGGCGCAGGGTTGAGCGGATTTTTTCCTGGAATTTATCGTAGTTATCGGGAAAGCCTTCATCCAGGATTTCCTGGGTCAGGAGCGCGGCCTCTTCCAGCACATGGCTGTATTGCTGGTCAAAGACAAAACCGCTGGAAAAAATTTCCGGGGGGCCCAAGGGGCGGCGCTCTTTCCGGTCCAGGAGGAGCAGGACGATGACCATACCCTCGGCTCCCAGGATCTGCCGCTCTTTGAGAACCACCTGTCCCACGTCGCCCACGCCTTTGCCGTCCACCAGGATGGATTCTGCAGGCACCAAAGGGCCGGGCCGCGCATCCCCGTCCCCGATGGACAGGGTTTGCCCGTCGGTCAGGATAAAGACCTTGTCTTCGTACAGGCCGTGGGTCTTGGCCAGGTGCGCGTGCTTGACCAGGTGGCGGTATTCGCCGTGGATGGGGATGAAATACTCCGGCCGCACCGCCTCCAGCATGGCGGCCAGTTCCCCCCGGTAGGCATGGCCCGAGGCATGGATGCCCCCAGCCTGGTAGTAAAGCACCTCCGCTCCCTGGCGGTAGAGTTCGTTGATCATCCGGTTGACCGTGGAGGTGTTGCCGGGAATGAGGCGGGAAGACATGATCACCGTGTCGCCGGGATGGATGCCCAAATGCTTGTGTTCGCCCCAGACGATGCGGGCCAAGGCGCTCAGGGGCTCGCCTTGGGAGCCGGTGACCAGGAGGGTTATCTGGCGGTCCGGCAGATCCGGGGAGAGATCCCCAAGTTCCAGGTACAGGCCGTCGGGGATGCTCAGGTAGCCCAACTTGCGGGCCATCTCAATGTTGTTGACCAGGCTCCGCCCGCTCACCGCCACCTTGCGCCCGGTCTCCAGGGCGCAGTCGAAAACCTCCTGGATGCGCTGGATGTTGCTGGAAAAGAGGGTGACCAGGATCCTCCCTCCGGCTTGGTGGAAGGCTGCCCGCAGGGCTTCCAGCACCTTGCGCTCACCCATGGAATAGCCGTTATTTTCCACGTTGGTGGAGTCGGAGAGGAGGAGGCGCGCTCCCCGTTCTCCGGCAAAGCCGCGGAAGGCTTCCAGGTCCGTGCCCGGCCCGCTCAGGGGGTTGCTGTCCAGCTTGAAGTCGCCGGTATGCACGATGCGGCCTACCGGGGTTTCCACCCCAAGAGCCAAGCCGTCAACAATGGAATGGCTCACCGGCAGGAAGCGGAAGCCGAATACGCCCAGGCGCAGCTCCCGCTCCGGATCTATACGCCGCAGGCTGACCTGGTCCAGCAGGCCGCGCTCGCGCAGCTTGTGTTCCACCAGGGCCAAGGTAAAGGGAGAACCGTAGATATCCGGCTTATCCAGCAGGGGAACCAGCCAAGGCAGGGCGCCGATGTGGTCTTCGTGCCCGTGGGTGAGCACTATGCCCCGGAGCTCCGAGCGCTTTTCCACCACAAAGTCAAAGCGCGGGATGATCACGTCCACGCCCAAGTGGTAATCTTCGGGGAACATCAGCCCGCAGTCCACCAGGACCATGTCCCCGCTCTGGCAGAAAGCCATGCAGTTCAGGCCTATTTCACCAAGGCCCCCCAGCGGAACCAGACTCAGGCGATCTTCTTCGAACATTGGTCTTACACCTGCCGCAGACCGCGGAGTTTCCGCTCCTTCTTTGCCGGGAGGTCTGGGGGCGGCGGGAATTTGCGCTTTTTCCATGCGGATACTTTCCGGAAATTTGTTTTCTTGTAAACCGCCTTGCCCTTTTTGAGCAAGGAGTTTGGAAGCCGTCTCAAAAATCCTTTTTTGTAGGGCCGCTATTTTTGTATGGCCACGATATTTTGCAAGGCGAATATTTCATGGGTTAAGGGTCTGTATTCGCCCAGGGGGAGGAGCCCGCCAGGAAGCATCCTGTGAAAATTGAAATCCGGCAGGAGGTCATAAAAATCTTTCATGAAGACCCGGCTGATTACATTCATCTCATTGAATTCAAACTGGATCATCCGAATGCGTTTATTCTTCAGAGCTTCTCTTGCGCCGCGCAAGACTTCCAGCTCATGCCCTTCGGTGTCGATTTTCAATAAATTTATGTATTCAATATTCAGTTTTGTCATCATGCCGTCCAGCGTGGATAACGCGATTTCTTTGCCGTTAATTTCGGTTTTATGCAATAAGGACATGACTTCGGCATATAACGAAGCGTGTTCCGATCCTTCGCCGTTCAGCCGGTCGTATAAAATTTGGACTTTTTCTTCTGAGGAGAGTCCGAGCTTAAAACAGAAAAAATCTTTGGAGCGCGCCAGATCTTTCAATTTTTCATAGGCCGGGGGATTGGGTTCAAAGGCATATACTTTTGCGGCAGGGTGCAGGCCTTTTACCAGAGAGGCATATTTGCCTTTATTCGCGCCGACGTCAAATACTATGCACGGATCCGCCCCTTGGAGCGTATGCTTTATAAAATGCAGCTCTCCGCTGATATGCTCGTTCCCATGATTGGTAATGCCAAGAGAACACAGAGCGATATGAAAGGTCAGCATATTGAATTTGCCCATCTCAACTGTGGCCAGCATCGATACGTCATCGGAAAAGGTTTCGATAAAATCCCTATAGACATCGCCGCAACGCTCTCTTTTAAGTTCATCATCAGCGACATTACGAGCGCCGGTTGGGTTATTTGTTGTCTTCATTTTTTTTCCTTTGGTCTGGAGATTTTTCCAAGCGCGTGCCTTCCGGTCTTTCTCCGCAATAAACCGTCTTGCTTTTTGGGGCAAGCCTGGGATAAGAAGACTGATGCCGAGACCCACGGAAAGGAGCGCGCGGTGAAAGTGACCATTTTGATGGGCAGCCCGAGAAAGAACGGCAATACCTTTGCCTTGCTGCAACCGTTTATGGATACCTTGAAAGAGGGAGGGACGGAGCATTCTCTGACTTGGCTTTATGACAAAGATATCCGTGGCTGCATCGCCTGCCGCGCCTGCCAGAAGGACTGGACGAAGTTCGGCTGCTCCATCCGGGACGATATGCCGGAGATATTTGAAGCAACGCTTGGCGCGGATTTGCTGCTCCTGGCCACCCCCATCTATTCCTGGTATTGCACCGCCCCCATGAAGGCGGTCCTGGACCGCCTGGTGTACGGCATGAATAAATATTACGGAGAAGCCAAAGGCCCGGCCCTGTGGTCCGGCAAGCGCTTGGCCTTGCTGATCACCTGTGGCTATGCCCCGGAGAAAGGGGCGGATCTTTTTGAAGATGGCATACGGCGCTATTGCAGGCACTCCTCCCTGCGTTACTCCGGCGCGCTGATTGAAAGACATATGGGATACAGCACCGTTTTTATGGACGAGGAAAAAAGCCGGCGGAGCCGGGAATTCGCCGCCAGCCTGCTGGCCTCCTCCTGAGCATGACGGGTGGGCAAGCGGGCGTGGCGCCATTGACATTTCCTTGTTTCAGAATTATATTTATCAATTCAAATAAATACCGCCGTGGGCGGTGCAACCCGGAGTTGGGGCATGGCCAGGATTACCATAGAAGATTGCCAGGAGCGGGTGGATAACCGTTTTTTGCTGGTGCAGATGGCGATCAAGCGTATTCAGCAGTACCGTCAGGGCTATCTGCCGCTGGTGGAGTCCAAGAACAAGGAAGTGGTCACCGCCCTGCGGGAAATCGCCGCGGGCAAGATCCTGCCTGAGGATTTGACTTATTATATCCCCATGGAGAATCCCGAGGCCGTTATCCGGGACGATGACGACTGAGCGGCGCCGGGCGCGGTGATATGACGCAGCGTGATTATTACGAAATCTTGGGAGTGGACCGCGGGGCGGACCAGGAAACCATCAAGCGGGCCTACCGCAAGCTGGCCTTGAAATACCACCCGGATCACCATCCGGATGACCCCCAGGCCGAGTCTCTGTTCAAGGAGGCCTCCGAGGCCTATGACGTCCTGCAGGACCCCGAAAAAAGGGCCCGCTATGACCGTTTCGGCCATGCCGGGGTCAACGGCGGACAGGGTTTCAGCTCCACGGCGGACATCTTCTCCCACTTCGGCGATATCTTCGGCGACCTTTTCGGGTTCGCGGGCATGGGTTCGGGCCGCTCCAACCGTCCCCGGGCGGGCGACAACCTGAGCTATAACCTTGAACTTAGCTTCCGGGCCGCGGCCAAGGGGGGAGAGGTCAAGATTTCCGTGCCCAGGCAGATCCCCTGCCCGGAATGCGAAGGCAGCGGCGCTGCTCCCGGCACATCTTCGGCGCGTTGTCCTCAGTGCAACGGCCAGGGCCGGGTGCGCAGTTCACGCGGGCTCTTGCAAATAGCCATGCCCTGTCCGCGCTGCCGGGGTACGGGCCGGATCATTCCCAACCCCTGCCCGCGTTGCCGTGGCGAGGGTTTGGTGGACCAGATCCGCGAACTGGCCGTGAACATCCCGGCCGGGGTGGATACCGGCAACCGCCTGCGCCTGCGTGGCGAAGGCGGTCCCGGGGTTTACGGAGGCCCTCCCGGAGACCTTTTTGTCATCCTGCGGGTGGCCGACGACAAGGAATTTGAGCGCCAGGGGCAGGATTTGATCTGGCGGCGCGAGATCAGCATGATCCAGGCCGCCCTGGGCGACAGCATCCAGGTTCCCACCCTGGACGATCCCATTGATTTGGCGATTCCCAAGGGGGCCCAGAGCGGACAGCTCTTCCGGGTAAGCGGCGCAGGGCTCCCCTATCCCGGACAAAATCGCCGGGGTAACCTGATCGTGGAACTGACCGTGCTCACCCCCACCCATATCTCTTCGGCTCAGGAGGAACTCCTGCGCGAATTCGCCCGGCTGGAGGAAGGCAAGACCTTGAACAAGGCCAAGAAAGTTCTCAAAAAGGCCGGTCAGGTCATGGGGTTTGAATAATGCCAGGCTTTACCCATATTCGGGAAGACGGCTCAGCTACCATGGTAGATGTGGGCGAAAAGGAGATCACCCTCCGCCGGGCCGCGGCCGGCGCCACGGTCATCCTGAACCCTCATACCTTCGACCTCCTGCGGCGCAAGGCCCTGCCCAAGGGCGACGCCCTGGCCGTGGCCAAGGCCGCCGGGATCATGGCCGCCAAACAGACCTCTTCTCTCATCCCCTTCTGCCATAGCCTTAACCTGGACTTCGCGGACATTTCCTTTGAACTGGAGGAAGCCGGGAGCAGCATCCACATCCGCAGCGAGGTGCGCCTCGCCGCCCGCACCGGGGCTGAAATGGAGGCCCTCTGCGCCGTCCAGGTCGCCGCCCTGACCATCTATGACATGTGCAAGGCCGCGCAAAAAGACATCCGTATCACCAATTGTCGCCTCCTGCATAAAAGCGGCGGCAAAAGCGGCGTCTATAACGCGGACTGAGGAATTCAGGGGCAATGCCCCCGATCTGAATCACTCTTCCAGCGCTTGCTTATATTTGCAGGGCTTGTTGGGACAGGCCAGCAGAGGGCCGGTTTTGCTCATTTTGCGGGTCAGGATGGGGAAGGCGCAGGACGGGCAGGGGCCGGGCACGGGGTAGTCCCAGGTGGCATAGTCGCAGGCCGGGTAACGGGAGCAGGAATAAAAGATCTTCCCCCGGCGGCTGCTTTTTTCAGCCATCCGCCCATCCGGGCATTTCGGGCAGGGGACGCCGGTGGAGAAAGATTCGGCGTGTTTGCAGGATGGGTAGCCGGAACAGGAGATGAAGCGGCTGCCGGTGCGGGCTTTTTTGAGGATCAGCTCCTTGCCGCATTCCGGGCAGACCCCCATGATTTGGGGTTTTTCCTCTTTCCGGCCTTCTTCGATCTTGACCTGCCCCTGGCCGTCGCGGGTGAAATTACTAGTGCAGCGGCAGTCCGGGTAGCCGCTGCAGGCCAGGAACGGCCCGGCCTTGCCGAACTTGATCAGCAGGTCTTTGCCGCATTCCGGACAAGGGAGTCCGGCGAGGAGTCCGGTTTTGACCGAATTCATGGCCTTGGAGGCTTGGGCCAGTTCAGGGTTGAATTCAGCGGAAAAATCGGCTAACAGCCGCGCCCAGTTCTGTTCGCCGTCGGCCACCCGGTCCAGGGCGCTTTCCATGAGGGCGGTAAAGCCCACATCCATGATCCGGCTGAAATGCCCGGTCAGCCGTTCAACAACCACGCTGCCGAGGTCCGTGGGCACGAGTTGTTTGTCCTCCAGGCGCGCGTAATCGCGGTCCAGCAGGGTAGAGATGATGCTGGCGTAAGTGGAGGGGCGACCGATGCCCTTTTCTTCCAGTTCTTTTACCAGCCCGGCCTCGGAGTAGCGGGCCGGGGGCAGGGTGAACTTTTGGGCCTTTTCCAGCCGGACCAGCTTCAGGTCCTGCCCTTGGGCCAGGGCAGGGAGACTGGTTACATCGTCGTCTTTTTTTTGCGGGCTTACGGCCGTGAAGCCCGGAAAGAGCATCCGTTCACCCCTGGCCCGCCAGGAAGTTCCGGTGCAGCCAGCCAGCACGATGGTGTCCTCCACCCTGGCCGCGGCCATCTGCGAGGCCATGAAACGCTCCCAGATCAGGCGGTAAACCTGGTATTGCTCGGCGTTCATCCGGGTTTTGACCGCCTCCGGGGTCAGGCCGGCCTCCACCGGGCGGATGGCTTCGTGGGCGTCCTGGGCTCCGGCCTTGCTCTGGAAATACCGGGGTTTGGACGGGTAATAATCCGCTCCCCAGGTCTCGACGATAAAATTTTTGGCCGCCTTGCGCGCCTCTTCGGAGACGCGCACCGAATCCGTGCGCATATAGGTGATCAGGGCGGTCACCCCCTGATCTCCTCCCAAATCCAGTCCTTCGTAAAGACGCTGGGCGATGGTCATGGTGCGCTTGGCGGTGTAGCCCAAACGCTGGTTGGCGCTCTGTTGCAGAGTGGAGGTGATGAAGGGTGGCGGCGGGGTCTTTTCCCGTTCCTTGATTTCCAGGTTTTCCACGGCAAAGGGCTGTCCGGCCAGGCGTTTTTCCAAGGACAGAGCCGCTTTTTCGTTGCCGATGCGGGCTTTTTTGCCGTCTATTTTCACCAGTTCGGTGCGGAATTCCGGCGGGGCTTTGGCGCCCAGGGTGGCGTGAAAGGGCCAGTATTCCTCCGGCACAAAGGCATACCTGGCCTTTTCCTTTTCCACGATCAGGCGCAGGGCCACGGACTGCACCCGGCCCGCGGAGATGCCGCGCTTGACGTTCTTCCAGAGCAAGGGAGAGAGCTTGTAGCCTACCAGGCGGTCCAGCACCCGGCGGGCTTGCTGCGCCTCAAACAAATTTTTGTTCAGCGGCCTTGGATGATCCAGGGCCTCGCGCACCGCCTTGGCGGTGATTTCGTTGAATTCTATGCGCTGGATTTCGCCCTTGGCCTTATCCCGGATCAGCTCGGCTACATGCCAGGCAATGGCTTCGCCCTCGCGGTCCGGGTCCGGGGCCAGGTAGATAACCCCGGCCTTGGCCGCGGCCCCGCGCAGTTCCCCCACCACCTTTTCCTTGCCCTCAATGACCAGGTACTCCGGGGTGAAATCGTTGTTCTCGTCCACCCCCAGGGTCTTGGAGGGCAGATCCCGCACATGACCGACGCTGGCATGCACCATGTATTTGTCGCCCAGGAATTTTTTGATGGTCTTCACCTTGGCCGGCGATTCCACAATGATCAGATCTTTAGTCATGGCATTGCTCCAGAGCAAAATCCAGCAGGGTACGCAGACCGAAGGCGGTGGCCCCGCCGGGCGCGGCGTTTTCTCCCTGGCCTTGGTAGGCTGGGCCGGCGATGTCCAGGTGCGCCCAGGGCATGTCCGGCCTGACGAATTGTTTTAGGAAGAGCGCGGCCAGGCAGGCGCCGCCTTCGCGTGGGCCGGAGTTGAGCAGGTCGGCCGCGCTTTTTTCCCGCAGGAGGTCTATATCCTCGTCCCAGATAGGCAGGGGCCAGAGGCGTTCACCGTTGCCTTGGGCCAGGGCCAGGATCTTGTCCGTCAAGGCCTGGTTATTGCTGAACAGCCCGGCGGTTTTTTCGCCCAGGGCCACCACGCAGGCGCCGGTGAGGGTGGCGATATCGATCATGACTTCGGGGGTGTCCATTTCCTGGGCCAGGGTCAGGCAGTCGCATAGAAGCAGCCGTCCCTCGGCGTCGGTATTGCGGATTTCCACCGTTTTTCCGGAAAGAGTTTTGATGATGTCTCCGGGGCGGGCGGCTTCGCCGGAGGGCATATTTTCCGCGCAGGGCATGAAGGCCAGAATCCGCTTCCGGACAAAGCCGGGTCCGCCCGCGCCCAAGGCCGCGAACAGGCCTAGCAGAGTTCCGGCCCCGGCCATGTCGCGCTTCATGTGTTCCATGCCGGCCGCGGGCTTGAGGCTGATCCCGCCGGAATCAAAGGTTATGCCCTTGCCCAGCAAGACTAGGGGCGGTTTTTTTCCCAGACCCGGCGGGGTATGTTCCAGGATCAGGAGGCGTGGTTCATTGGCCGCGCCCCGGCTTACCGCCAGAAAGGCGTTCAGTCCTTTTTTTCGCAGTTCATCCGGCCCGTAGCTGGTCAGGGAGAAAGCGTATTTACCGGCCAGGTTAGCGGCCTGTTCCTCGAGGTGGATCGGAGTCACCAGGTTGGGCGGGCCGTTGATCAGGTTACGGGCCAAAGTAATGCCTTCTATCAGGGCCGTGGACTTGCGCAGGGCCGCCTTTTCTGCCGCCGTTGTTTCACGGTCCTGGATAAGTTCCAGCAGATCCGGGCGAAAGGTGGCATCCGTTTCCGGCATGTTCTTGTGTTCGGTATAGGCGTAAATCCCCAAACCCACCCCCAGGACGGCCTCTTCCAGGAGGCGGCAAGCGGCGTCCGCTCCTGGCAGGAGCCGCAGAACGGCCAGGGGCAGAGCGAGGCGGGTCAGGCGGCGTTCAGCCAGGGTTTTGACGGCAGCGCTCATAGCCTCGCCCAGGACTCTGGGGGTAAAGTCCGCCCGCCGGCCCAGACCGGCCAGGAGAACACGGGGGGAGGCGCTTGCGGGGGCGTACAGGAGGAGGTTCTCGGACTTCCGGCCCTTGAAGTCGGCCAGGGCGTAATTATTTTTCAGCCAGGAGATCGGCGGTTTCAGGGCCTGGATAAAAACTTGGCTTTCATCCTGCAAAATCGGCAGGATCAGGGCTTCAGACGAAGCCGGACCGGGCTGAAAGCGTATTTCCATGATCACCTCGGCATGCCGTTTTTGGGGAGGCGTCCCCAAGTGCGAAAGGCGTAGGCGAAAGTCGCGCCGCCGTCAAGCCTTGCCCTGGGTAAAAAAATGGTGCATGTTCCCCCGATAAATGGAGAAACAATGCTCAAGTATCTTGCCCGCAAAATTTTCGGTTCGCAGAATGAGCGCTATTTGAAGCAGGCCTGGCCGGTGGTGGAGGCGGTAAAAGCCTTGGAACCCCGGATGCAGGCCTTGGCGGATGCGGATTTTCTGCGGCTTATGGCCGGGTACCGGGAAGAGGTTCGGGGCGGCCGCAGCTTGGAGGATCTTTTGCCGGAGGTTTTCGCCCTGGTGCGGGAGGCGGCGGTGCGCAGCCTCGGACAGCGGCATTTTGACGTGCAAATCATCGGCGGCCTGGCTCTGCATCACGGCAGGATCGCCGAGATGCGCACCGGCGAGGGCAAGACCCTGGTGGGAACCTTGCCGGTGGCCTTGAACGCCTTGGCGGGCAAGGGCGTGCATGTGGTCACGGTGAACGACTACCTGGCCCGGCGTGATGCCGAGTGGATGGGCAAGGTCTATGCCTTTCTGGGCCTATCCGTGGGCGTCATCGTGCATGGCCTGAACGACATGGAGCGCCGGGCGGCCTATGCCGCCGACATAACCTACGGCGCCAACCATGAATTCGGTTTCGACTACCTGCGCGATAACCTCAAGTTTTACAAGCACCAGTTGGTGCAGCGGGATCTGCATTACGCCATAGTGGACGAGGTGGATTCCATCCTTATTGATGAAGCCAGGACGCCGCTGATTATTTCCGGCAGCGTGAATGAATCCACGGACCAGTACCGGGTGGCCGACGCCGTGGTCCAGCGTCTGCGCAAGGGCGAGCATTTCACCCTGGACGAGAAGGCCCGGAGCG
Source organism: Desulfovibrionaceae bacterium (assembly GCA_009782775.1). Classification (GTDB taxonomy): domain Bacteria; phylum Desulfobacterota; class Desulfovibrionia; order Desulfovibrionales; family Desulfovibrionaceae; genus WRHT01. The sequence goes on along the minus strand of WRIL01000028.1, from coordinate 1,054 downwards.
TGCTCCTGACCGAAGAGGGCATAGCCAGGGCGGAGCAGATCCTGCAGGTGGACAACCTCTTTGACGTCCGCAACATCACCCTCCAGCACCATGTGCTGCAATCCCTGAAAGCCCGCCACATCTTCAAGCGCGACGTGGATTATATCGTGCGCGAAGGGCAGGTGATCATTGTGGATGAGTTCACCGGCCGCACCATGGAGGGGCGGCGTTTTTCCGACGGTCTGCACCAGGCTCTGGAGGCCAAGGAAGGGGTGAAGGTGGAGGCGGAAACCCAGACCATGGCCTCGATCACCTACCAGAATTATTTCCGTCTTTACTCCAAACTGGCCGGCATGACCGGCACCGCCGACACCGAGGCCGTGGAATTCCAGGAGATCTACAACCTTAGCGTGGTCTCCATCCCCACCCACCGCCCGATGATCCGCAAAGATATGCCGGACCTGGTCTATCGAACCCGCGAGGAAAAATACCAGGCCATCATGCAGTCGATCATCGAGTTGCAGGGCAAGGGGCAGCCCGTGCTGGTGGGGACCATTTCGGTGGAGGTTTCTGAGATCATCGCCCAAAGGCTCAAGAAGGCCGGAATCGCGCACAATGTGCTTAACGCCAAGCAACATGACAAAGAGGCGGCGATCATTGCCGAGGCCGGACTTAGCGGCCGGGTGACCATTGCCACCAACATGGCCGGCCGGGGCACGGATATTGTGTTGGGCGAAGGGGTGCGGGAGCTGGGCGGCCTGCACATCCTGGGGACGGAGCGCAACGAGAGCCGGCGCATTGACAATCAGTTGCGCGGCCGCTCCGGGCGCCAGGGGGATCCCGGTTCTTCCCGTTTTTATGTGGCCATGGAAGACGATCTCATGCGTATCTTCGGGGCGGACAAGCATATGGGCATCATGGGAAAGCTCGGCCTCAAGGACGGCGAGGCCATCGAGCATCCCCTGATTTCCCGCAGCATAATGAATGCCCAGAAGCGGGTGGAGGCGCACAACTTTGAGATCCGCAAGACTCTGCTGGACTACGATAACGTCATGAACCAGCAGCGCCGGGTCAT
>WRIL01000027.1 GCA_009782775.1 Desulfovibrionaceae bacterium | reverse complement strand
CCGCTGAATGTTTCCTCCAGAAAATGTTCCAGTACTTCAAAGGCGCAGACAATATCGAATTGAGTGCGGCTGGCGGGGCCGAAAAAACCCAGCCAACTTTCGTGAATTGTTATGTTTTTGGCAACCAAATCCTGCCGTCGGCCCTCGGCCGGTTCATAGACGCCCACCTGAAAACCGGCTTGAAGCAGGCCTTCCGCCAAGTCCCCGCTCCCGCCGCCGAAATCCAGCACCCGCGCGCCGGGCGGGGCAAAGGCGCCCACCAAGCGGACCAGCTCGGCGCGGACCAAGCGGCTGAACGACAGGCGCGTCAGGGGCGTTTTCGTGAACATGGACCAGAAGGCGGCCGTATTCTCCGTTGTCCAGGTGAAGCGATGCGGGAAAGGCATATAAAAGGCCGCTCCAAGGCTATAAGTTACCTACCGGTTAGGTGCGCAACCATGACCGTATCAATCAATATGCCCGTATTGGGCGATACAGCCTTTACATTCGGGCATACAGTCCGCGGTCGGATTTTCCCTCAGGAAGCTCCGGCGCACAGCCTGTATTGGCTCTCCGAACCACGCCGCAAAAAAGGATTCATCTGTCAGGCCGGAGCCGAACAGGGTCTTTTGTGTTCTACAGCAGACAGAGAAGTCACCCGCGAGATTGAACTCGGCATTTGACAAAGGCGCCACGCAGACATACCAAGGGTGGGCCTCATTCTGTTTGAGGCTGGTTTTGGGAAGATTGGTATAATAATAGCGCCTGCCAAAAGGAAACTTCTGCGTAAGAGATGGGGTCTGGCTGATATTTGAGGAAGATTGCCATTTATTGGCGCTGGTTATTATCTTCCCGACAGCGCGTTCCGCATAGTTACGGAGAGTGCGGGTTTGCGGATGTAATTGCCTTAATTGAAGTGATATGGAGGCCGCCGGTTCATATCGGCGTATATAAGCCAGCAACGATTTCTCCAAAGCCGCCTTTTCTTCGTCTGTAGGGCACTGCTCAATGCCGTCATATATAGGATCATAATAGTGAAAATCGACGGCATCAAGGCCCATTTCATCGGCCCATATACACAAAGGAACGGCATCAGCCGCCGTCTTCCTGGTGAGCGTCGGGTACAGCGTGACCGCCAGCTTGGATTTGTCCCGGACAGCCATGAGCTTACGCACGTTGGCCTCAACTTGTTTCCAAGACGCGTTGACGCGCTGCTGTTCAAAAATGGTTCCGGTTGCATCAATGCTCAAAGAAAGGTTTCCGCGGGCCTGTTCAAGAGCGCCCAAAATTTCCTCAGTGAGGTTGGTGCCGTTTGTCAGTAGCCAAAGTTTACAGTCATAATTGTTGATAAGTTCGATGAAATAGCCGAAATCCTTATGGAGCGTAGGTTCTCCCAAGGAATTCAATTCGACGACGTGGCAAAAGGGGAACATGGTTTCCGCGAGTTTTTCAAAAACCTCCCGTTTAATGAACGCTCTGGGAATCTTATTTCTATCAATATGATCTTGGGAACCGCAGATCGTGCAGCGCAAGTTGCAGGCATTGGTCGGTGATATGGTGATAGAGAGCGGCAGGCTTATATCATCATGGCCCAGGTGAAAGCAAATTTCCCGCGAGGCGGCTATCGGGTTAGGCAATTTGGAGGCCAGAACCTTTAAGCCCCAGCGCATGGCCGGCATATTGCTTTGTGAATCTATGTTGCGTGCGATATATTGGATAAAATCAGCATACCCGTTAAAATTATGGTCAAAAACAAACATTCCGGCCTCGCCGAACAGCACGAGGGCTGAATAAAAATATGACGGCGCCTTTTCATTGATCCAGGTTGGGACAATTTTTTTTACATAAACATCCAAAGGCAGCACAACATGGTCTTTATACAGCGAATCGCACGTATAATACGGTAATTCCATAGAAATATCATGTATAGTCTCTGTCGTGTTTGGCAGTTGTATTTTCCCGTTTTGTAACAGAGCGTTTTCCACCTGGCGGTCGCCTGATTTTAGGCGAACAGCGGCTTTCAAGGCTGGAAAACGATCAAGCCAAGCCAGGTCGCCGGCGGATAGTGTTACACATGAATTATTTGTATCTTCTTGCGGCGCGTCATCTTTTATAGTTATTATTTTATAATGCAAAGAATGCAAAACCGGCAGTGGGCGGCTTCGTTTCTGTTGCCGCAGGCGCAGGGTGATATGCCCAATGAGAACCAGAAGAGAGAACGCGGTAAGAAAATAGATCCACACTCTCGGCTGCAAGGGAGAGAGCAGTGTATAGCTTCTGCCATTAACGGTCGGATCGCTGTTGTCGCGGCTGGAAAAATAGACGGCCTCACGCCAATGGGAATAGCGCCCGCCTCCCAGGCGGCGAATATCATCATGCGCCGCATGGGGTAACGCCAGGGCTTTCCCCGCTTCCAAAACCGCGGCCCGGGAAGCTTGCGGGTTTTTCAACGAGTCGCCCGGCTGCTCGTAGGCCAGGGCCAGGAGCGGCGAAAGGCGCGGCCTTGGCGCTACCCAGCAATGCCCGTCTTCAGGGCGTATATCCAGCAGGGGGGAGATTTTTTCCTGCGGAATGAACAGCGCCGCCGCGCCGGCCAGACAGAGCGCTCCGGCTAGGTCGGTGATCTGCCGGTTCCGGAGGAACAACGCGCCAAAAATACACCACGCCAAGCAGACAGCACGGACGCAGACGTTGGATAGACATATAATAAGCCCACCAAGACCAAGGCAAAAAACAGCCAGGGGCAGGGCCCAGCGGAGCAACCTGGATTGTGGGCTATCTGCAAATGACCGAGGTTGATAGACTCCCACGATCGGTTGCGCATAGAAGGCGCGGTGTTGTTCAACAGCCTGGGCGCCAAAAACTGAATAAAACTGGCGCACCAAATCCAGATTCATCTTGATTTCCGCCAGGGCATGGGGGAGCAGCAGGCCCATGTCGGCGTCAAGAATCATTTCTCTGCCGTCCAGGGTGAAGACCTGGCTGACCACATGCCCATCCTGTACGCCTACCGGCAGGCAGGCGAAGTGGTTTTCCCGCAACAGATCGCAGACGGCCACGGCGAAATCACCGCACAGGCCGAAACCCCGACGCAGAAGGAAGCGGTACTCTTGGAAGTTTAAGTAGTTCTGTCCGTCCCAGACGGCGGCCAGCCATTCCAGCCAGTTGTCCGCGAAGGAGACGCGCAGTTCCGGATTGTGTTCATACAGGTGCAGCACATGGCGATGGAGCGTTTCCGCCACGCGCGTGAAATAGGCCACATCCGGCTCGTCGGCTTGCCTTTGCAGGAGTGAATAATCAGTCAGTCTCCCCTGCCAGCCGCTCGCGGCGTTTTTGTGGTGGGCCGGATATGGCGGGAGGCCCCCATAATCCACCAATACATTCATTGCGAGGAGCAGGGCGGAAAGCACCCATACAGCTATGATAGCCGCGCGGACGCCGGCCCCCCCCAAACTCCAGCGGTCGCGTCCGCGTCCGCGTCGGCACCGGGCAAAATACCAGGCCCCGGCCCAAAGGGGCAGAAAGAAAACGCAATATTGTAGGAGCCAAGAAATATGAAAGCCTTGCGGAAAAACCAGGAACACCCGGCCGCCGTTACGAATTCCCGGTTCTTCCGGATGGAGAAACAGAATGGAGCCGCTATGCGCGTATGTTCTTTGCGGTACGTCAGGGGGATTATCGTTACGCAGGGGGTGTTCTATGGGTATGGGAGAGATGGCTTGTCCTTCGATAAACACCTTGAAAGGCGGTTGTTCTCCACGCTGGACGGCTTGGGCATCAAAGAAAGTATGCACCATAACCCTGCCAGTTGTAGTATCCAGATTCGCCAAATAACGCGTTTCCCGTAATGGATCAACGGCATACAAAAAGGCTGTGAAAATCAGGGGCAGGGCCAGGCTTGAAAAAGTTATCCGGCCTCTCCGGCGGACTTGCCAGGCGGACAGAAGAATCGGCGCGAGCAGAACGGCATAGCGTAGGCATTCCGCCCAAAATGTGGGCTTGATATACAGAACTTCTTGAGTCACAGCATATTACCAAACGTAAAGGTTAATTGTTTATTTTATTGTCTTTACTAAGCAAAGTCAAGTTTTTGAGCCTTGGGTGTTGGGAGCAAGTAAAACCGGGTCATGTTTGCGAAAAAGTCTCCCGGATGTTTTTCCAGATGCGGTCCCAGGCGCCTTCATGGCGCATACCGGGAATGATAATCAATTTCACCTGGGCGCCCGCCACAACCTCACAGAAACGCTGGGCCACGGAAACCGGAACGATGTTATCGTCCCCGCCAGCCAGATGGGCCTGGGGAATGCCCCGCACCGCCTCCGCGGCGTTGATTGGGTTGAGCGACTGCGACAAAGGGGTAACGCCGTGCAGACTGGTCCAGAACTCATGGTCGAGGTTGCCCGCCACGGTCGCCAGAAAGGCCACATCGGACCTTCGGGCCGCGGTCAGCACGGCCACGGCCCCGCCGCCGGAATAGCCATATAGAGCCACGCGTTCCATGCCGGTCAGACGCTTGGCTGTTTCCACCGCCGCATTCATATCCGCGATGACTTCCTCGGCAAACCTGGCGAAAGTCCAATAGCGCGCGTTGCACTCGCGCAGTTGTTCCGCGGTAAGATATTGCCCCGGCCGGGCCAGGTAGAGTACCGGTTCTTGGCCCGGGTGCGCCCGGGCCAGGCGCAGCCCCAGGGCCGCCGTGGGCGTGGGGTCGTCGGAAACGGCCCTCCTGTTCCGCCAGGCTCGGCCGTCGCCTTCCATATACACATAAAGGGTATTGCCGGAAGAACCGTTTTTCAGCCATCCCTTAAGTAAAAAGTGTTCGCCTTGAAAATCCATTTCACGAAACCCCTGGTCAACAGCCAGGCGCGTTTCCCCGCGTCCCCCGGCGCAACCCGATAGGCAGCAAACCAGCGCCAGCAATAACGCGGCGAACGGACAGGGCTGATTTATGCGGGATGGCATACGGGCTCCGTTGGCGGCCTGACGCGCTGGCCGGCGGCGTCCAAGGGGCCGGCCTTGGCGGGCAGACTTCTGGGGCCCCTGGCGCGCGGCAGCTCGGCCAGGGCGTATATTTGTTCGGCGCTGAAGTTGGGATTGTACCAGGGATCGTCAAGTATGGCGTCCCCCCAGCGCTCCAAGAGCAGAGCTAATTCTTTGGCCAGCCGGGAGCTTTTTTCAGGGCAAGCCAGGTCCAGCCCCCTGGTGGCGGATTCATGGTGCAGCAGCGAGGCTTCAGGCGTCCACACCGTCCGCAAGCCCAGCGCGGCGGCCCGCAGGCAGAAATCCACATCGTTGAAGGCCACGGCCAGGCTTTCGTCAAACCCTCCCAGGCGGTCAAAGACCGTTTTGCGCACGGCCAGCGCCGCCCCGGTCACGGCCAGCACAGTCCGGGAAACGGCAAGTTGCCGGAAGTAGCCCGGCGCGTTCCCGGGCAGTCCGAGATGCGCATGGCCGAAACAAAGCTCGCCGTTGAGCGGGCTTTTCAGGCCGCCGACAATGCCGCCGTGCTGCACCAAGCCGTTGGGGTACAAGAGTTTCGCGCCTACGCAGCCGACTTCTTCCTCGGCCGCGAAACGGACCAGGGCCTGAAGCCAGGAAGGCTCGCGCGCCTCCACATCGCTATTGAGCAGCACCAGGATGTCGCCTGTCGCTTTAGCGGCCCCCCGGTTCACCAGGCGGGAAAAATTGAAGGGTTCGTTATGTTCCAGAATGGTGAAACGCCGATCTTCAAGGGCCAGAGAACGGCACAATTTCTTTACGGTGCTGTCCGTGCTCCCATTGTCGACCAGAATACATTCCCATGCGGAATAGCCGGTCACTGACCTTAGGCTGTCCAGGCAGGGGCGCAGAAGATCCGGCCGGTTCCGGAAAGGTATGATGATGGAAACCGGTGGTTCCGCCAGTGGTGGTTCCGTTGTCGGCCGGACAGGCTGGGCCGGGATGGGCCGTTCGCCGTGTTTTGCGGAAACCCCGAAAAGCGGAACAGGCAGATGCGTGATTTCGCCCTGTGACCGGGCCTGGCACAGGGCAAACAGGTGTACAGGATCGCGGAACGGGATGCCGTCCGCTTCCCCATCCCGCATGACGCCGCAAAACAGCGCGGCGGCCACGGCGAAGGCGTCTCCCGTGTAGCGGGTAGCCGCGAAATACAAAGGATCCCACGAGGGTTTGCAGTAAACGGAGGTCACCCTCTCCCCCTTCAGTCGCCATTCATCGACATACAGAAGATCCGTGCCCGGCGCCTCCCTCAAGGCTTGCCCGACCCGTTCCAGCATCCGGGAATGCGGACGACAGCCCGCGGCCAGGACCAGCACATGGCCTGTTTCCGGCAATGCACCGGGCGGGAAGAGGGCGGAATCGGGGCCTCCGCTGTCTTCGCCGTGGCCCACAGTGATAACAGCACGCGGCGGCACAGTCTGGGATTCCAAGTCCCGGAGGCACCTGTCCCGGTCGTCGGAAGAGCAAGCCCGGCCGTCAAGAAGCACGGTCAGGGGCTCCGGCGGGACATCCTCCGGGGCATCCCAGTCCGGCCCGTATTGCCGCAGCCAGGCCGCGCCGTCCGGGCCGGACAAGAACGCGTCCCGCACGCGCCAGGCCAGGGGAAAACGGGCCAGAAAAGGGACCAGGGGTAAGAGCAGCCTGATCAGAAAATAGAACACGCTTTGGGCGCAATTCCGCAAAACGGACACCTTACCCATGGCGCACCGTCAACTCGCTGTAAACAGATTCCATTTCCCGGCAAACATTCCTCAGGGAAAACAGCCTGGCGAAGCGTTCGCGGCCGGCCCGCCCCATGCTATGCCGCGCCGCCGGATCGTTCAGAAGCGCGCCGAGCGAGCGTGCGAGCGCGGGCGCATCCCCCGGTGGGCAGACCAGGCCGTTTTCGCCTTGGGAGACGGCGTGGGTCATGCCGCTGCCGGGAACATCGGTGACCACGCAGGGTTTGCCGCATTGCATGGCTTCCAGGAGGCTGAGGCCGAAGGCTTCCGCCCGGGTGATTGAAGGCAGGCAAAACATGTCGCACAAGCGGAAGCAGGCGTCGCGCTCGGCGTTGTCCACCTGCCCGGCCAAGAGGCACCTTTCTTTCAGCCCCAATTCCTCGATACACCGCCCTAGGGCTTCACGTTCCTCTCCATCCCCGATAAGACACAGGACAGCGCCGGGCAGCGAGGCCAGGGCTTCCACCAGGATTGAGAATCCCTTGTAATGGGCCAGGCGGCCCACTGCGAGAATGCGCGAGCCTGCGCGGTGCGACTGCAAAAAGGAAGCCGCGCGCCAGCCGGGGTGGAGGCTGAAAGTGTCGGCTGACTCTGATGGTTCCGGCAGCCCGAGAGGCACGCAGCGGCACTTAGCTTCCCAATTTTTCAAAAACGGGCTGGTCCGCGCATATTCCGGTGAAGTGACCACCACGGCGTCAGCCCGGCGCAGGAGTTTGTCTTCCAGGAACCGCCAGGCACGCAGGGAAGGCCCGGGCCCACGGAAGCCGGGCGGGAAGACGGCGTCAGCGTGCCAATGGAGCAGAACGGGTACGCGGCGCGGTAGAAACGCGGCGGCCAGCCCTGCCGGGTTGGGGGCATGGATGTGTACGACATCCGGCCGGGAACGGATCGCCTGGGAAAACATCCGGACAGGCAACAGGGGCGCCACAGGCGCGTAGCCGCCGAGGGTCGCCCAAACCCCGACCCGGGTAATGGTCAGCCCTTCGGCCAGGGCCACGCTTCCGGCGGGCTGCGCCCCGGTGTGGGCCAGAACATGCACCTCGTGCCCTCGGCGGGCTTGTTCCCCGGCGAGGTCATGGACAAAGCGTTCCATCCCGCCCTGGTCAGGCGGAAAAAACTTCGCGACATGCAGAATACGCAGGGTTTTCACGGCCACACCCGCAAACGGTCCGCGCAGCAGAACGCGGTCGTGTAGGCCAGGTACCGGAAGACCACCCACCAGGAAAGGAACACGCGCGAAATGCCGGAAACTCTCGTTCGCATAGCCACCGGGATCTCGATCACCTTCAGGCCCCTGGATCGCAGAAGGAGCAGAATCGGAATGTCCTGGTAGTGTACATGCAATTTCTCGGATTCCAGCACCAGGGACGCTGCCTGCCGGGTGTAAACCTTGAATCCTGAGGTCAGGTCCCGGGTCTTTAGCCCGGAAAGGAAGCGGAACCAGCGCCAGGCCATCCGGCGCAGATTACTTACCCTTTCGGGGCAGGAAGCCAGGATGACTCCGTTTCCCCGCACGGCCGCTTCAAGCAGGAGGGGGATGTTTTCCGGGTTGTGCTGGCCGTCGGCGTCCATGGTGATGAAGTAGTCGTAAGAATCATGGAGAGCGTGGCGCAAGCCGTGCCGGATCGCCCGCATATTACCCAGCCAGCGCGGGAGGACGACCACGCGGGCCCCGGCCTCGCACGCCAGGTCCGCCGTCCCGTCGCCGCTGGCATCATCCACCACCAGTATGGGTAACCCCAGAGCCGAAACGCGCCTCACGATATCCGCTATGGTCACGGCTTCGTTCCTGGCCGGAATGATTACGACGGCGGAAGCGTTCAAGGCAGCACCTCCCAGACGCCGCCCCAGGCCGCATCCACGGATACCGGCGCAAAGCCGGGCACGGGAAATTGACCGGCCGTGAACAGGCGCAGGGTCAGGGATTTGAGGGAAATCTCGTTAACGATATAAGCCAAAGGGTCGGACGGAGAATACACGAGGTAGGGGCCAGGGGCCTCGGGCCAGGGCGGCCCGAGGGTAGAAAGGTCTGTCGCTATGACCGCGCCGAACCCCGTATAGCCCCGCTCGTGCAGATACCCTGGCGGACGCACCGCCCGCCTGCTCTTGTCATATTCAAAATCCGCGGCGGGCAGGGTTTCAATGTGGTTTTGGCCGGGAACCTCGGGCCTTGCCGCTTTGATCCACCAGCGAGAGATGTCCAGGAAGCGCTTGGGTAGGAACAAAAAAACCCGGCCTTCCGGAAAAAACCATTGGGCGTCCCGGTCCGGAGAGGGCAGGGCGGCCAGGGCCGCTTGCGGATCAGGCGCACGGAACGCCAGTTCCAAGTTGTCAAGGGCGGCGGCACCCCAGGCCCGGTTCAGGGCGTCAAGGCCGGCGTGGCCGCGCAGGGCGAAAAAGCGTATCCAGCGGCGGGCGGCCAGAGGATCGTCCATGACCAGGGGACGCGCGGCGATTGAGGCCATCAGCGCGGTCTGGCTGCCGCCGTGGAAGAGAGGGGTTAGGCCCGTACGCGCTTTAAGGAAATAGCCCTCATCCCACCAGTTCCAGAGCGCGGCGTCCTTTGGGGCAACATCGCGCAGGCGTAGGAGCATGGCGTCATGGGGGCGGAGCCAATGGATATCATAGGAACGGGTCATTGACCAGGTGGCGGAAGAAGCGAGGCAGACCAGAACCGCTACTAGCGCGGCGGCCTGGAGGGCCTTGTTGCGTCCCGCTTTTCCGGGAAACCTTCGTGCGGCCGCGGGCAGCAACCCGACACAAAACGCGGGCATGAACACGCCTAGATACAAAAACCGCTCCGCCCAAAAACCCATGACCAGGAAGGGAACCGAGAGCCACAGCGCCGGCCGCAAGGCCGGAAAGGCGAAAAAGGCCGCCAGGGCGGCGAACGATACGAGTATCCCGCCGAGGGTTGAGCCGCCGAGTTTTTCCAGCCATTGCCAGGCGTTCAGGGAACCAAGCTCGGCGATGGAATGGGAGAACACCGTCCGTTTCTCCCCAAAAGCCAGGGAGAGATGGTCGGCCAGATACTCCCTGGCCTCGAAAATCCCCCGGGGAAGAAAGGGCTCCGGGGCCAGGGCGAAGGCCAGGGCCAGGGCGGCCAGGCCTCCCCAAAGCGCCCGCCTGGTTCGCGCGCCGTAATACGGGCAGCCGCCCTGCTCCGGCGGCAGGGCCAGCCACAACCCCAAGGCCAGGGCCACCAGCCCCAGGCCCGGTTTCCAGGCCAGGGACAAAAGGACCATACTAAGGACGAGGCCGCAGGCCGCCATTGCCTTGCGCGCCGCCGGAAGACGCGCGGTGAGGTGCGCCAGGAAAAGGATGCTTCCCTGCCACAAGACGGCGATGAGGGGGTCGGTGTCAAACCATCCGGGACCGGATCGTTCCAGCCAGGCCGGAACCATGAGGCAAACGGCGGTTCCCGTAAGCCTGGCTGGCCAGGATGCGCCCAAGGCGGCTCCCCAGGCCAGGGCCAGGGCGGCCAGGGCCAGAGAAAAGAAAATCGGCAGCAGAAAGGCTATCCGCTCAAGGCTGGCCGGCAGGAGCTTCGCGCCTTGCGCGGCCATAAGAGATAAGATGGGGATGCCGCTGTAGTCCCCGTGCCGCAGGGCGTATTCCGCGCGCTCAAGATAGTGATAGCCGTCCGCCTCGAGCAGCATGGGAGTTCCGCTGTCGGCATAGCGCCAAAGGTCCGGCCAAAGACCAGGCCAAACCTTAAAGTCGCTTTCCTGAAAACACGGCGCGAAGACCGTAAAGGCCAGGACGGCGGCCGCAGTGAAAACCGCCGCCCAAAGTGGCCAGCCGAAAGCGGCCTCGCGTGCGGAGCGGAGGATACCCAAGCTTACTCCCCTTCCACGGTTCCGGGCTTGCGTTCAGCCGTCCAGGCGGCGTAGGCGGCCTCCACCGTGGCTGGTTCACCCTCCATCCTGATCAGTCCCTTGTGTAGCCAAATCAGGCGGGTGCAGTAGGCAAAGGCGCCGGGGGAATGGGACACCAGCACGCAGGTTTGTCCGGCCCGCATTTTTTCCGTCAGCGTGGAACTGGATTTCTTCTGAAAATATGCGTCGCCCGCCCCGAGGACTTCATCGACGAGCAAAATGTCGGGGGTTATTTCCATGGCAATGGCGAACCCGAGCCTGAGCCTCATCCCGGTGGAGTATGTCTTAAGGGGCGCGTCAGCCCACGGGCCCAGTTCGGCGAAATCTATAATTTTATCCAGGCGGGCCTGGGCCTGTTTTTTGGAAATGCCCTGATACAAGGCGCCGAGCACGATGTTTTCCCGCCCGGTCAGTTCCGGGGACAGGCCCAGACCCAAATTCAAGAGGGATACCGTTATGCCGGGGGCCTTCGTGAGCTTTCCCCGGCTGGGCGCGAGAAGGCCGGCCAGCACCTGGAGCAAGGTGGATTTGCCCGCGCCGTTGTGGCCTACAAGGCCGAGAATTTCACCCCGGCCCAGGGAGAGGCTGATGTCCGCCAAGGCGTCCACCCGGCGCATGGCCAGCCGGTTGTGGCGCACATAAAAGGAGCAGGCGACGTTTTCAAGACGGATCAGGGGGGGGGGCACGCGTCACTCGGAGCACAGGCGGGGATACAGGTGGTCACAACGCCGGATCAACGCGAGGCCGCAAACCAGTATGACGCCTGACACCAAAACGACGTAGGCGAGATACATCCAGTCCGGCCACTGGCCTTCCAAAAAAATGCGGCGGTGTTCGCGAATGATGCCCGCCATGGGGTTGGCGTACATAAGCGCGAGGTGCTTGGGCAGTACGACAGCCTCCAGGCTGAAAAAAATACCTGAAACGAAAAACAGAGCCTGGATTAGCGAGGCCAAGATGAATTTGAAATCAGGCAAAAACGGCACCAGCGCCGCGCACACCATTGAAACAGCCAGGACGAACAGCCCCTGCGCAATGATTACGATGGGGGCGGCCAGCCAGGAAACGGCGAACGGGACGGGATAAAAAAGCAGGAAAACGGCCAGCAACCCCAGGACAAAACAGTGTTTGAAGGCGTCCTGCAAAAACACTTCCAGCGGGAAAAAAAACTTGGGGATATAAACCTGACGCATCAGGCCCCCCGAGGCAAATATGCTGCCCGAGGAATTCTGGACCGTAGAGGCGAACCAACTCCATTGCGTGGTGCCGAGCAAGAGGAAAAGGATGAAATTTTCCTGCCCCCCCCCCATGAAAATGCCGAACACCACATAAAGAATGCCCATGGAAAAAAGCGGATCAAACACCCACCAGAGATAGGCCAGGTAGTAGCGCGAGACTTCCGAGCGCAGGTTGGCCCGGGTTTTATAGGCCAGGAGTTCCCAAAAAGTTCTATCCGGCATCAAGGGCACCTTTGCGCGGATTCAACAAATATGTCCGCGTGTTTTAACCAAAACACGCGGACATACCATGCCTAAAGGTTGCTTTTAGGATTTAGAACTCATACCTGAAGCTCAGCATTCCGCCGATCTTCTGGAAATCCTCACGTACGCCGTAGGTGCCGATGACGCCGATCGTTGAGGGGCCATTATTCCAGTTCAGGCCCAGGTCGAAGTCCGCCCCGACCATGTCATCGCTACCGCCGGTCTTGGCAATATCCTGGAAGTAGGTGACGCCGACAAAAGGTATGAAGTCGCCGAAATCGTACCCCGCGCGGCCGCCCAATTGCATCTGGAACAGGTTGTAATCGGACCCTTCTATTGGCGTTGGGACCAGACCGCCCGGGCTCCTCAGGTCGAAACCACGGGTGGATTGATGCAGGTACAGGGCGCCGAGACGGGACGAGAATCTCCAGGCGTCATACTCCCACGTCTTGGTGGCGCCGGTCGCGCCATACAGACGCCAGGAGTTGTAATCGCCTTCGCTCATGGCGCCAGTATTATCGTTCCAACCCCTGACATCGTTGGAGAGCGAGCTGTAGCCGACGGAGAAATCCAGCATCACGTCATCCCTGAGCAGATAGCTGACATAGGGGGCTATAGTAAAGCCGGTGGACTTGTATTTCCCGTCACGCTCAAGACCCAGATCAAGCCATTCACCGCCAAAGGAAATGCCGAGGAGCAGGTCATCAAAGCGTTTGTCAAAGCCGCCGGTCAGCATATACAGATCGCCGCTGTAGTTGTCCGAACCGGACTTGTCCAGCCAATAGGCGTTCCCCATCACCCAAACGCCGATGCCATCACCATTGTTGCCGCTGTTAACGCCCCCCCGGGGGGTGGAACCTGGATTGTGGAAACCGCCACCGCCACTAAAACCCATCACCATACTGCTACGGGCGGTGATGGACGTGACCGTATTCTGTACGGAAACAACAGCGGTCTGTTTGGTTACGGATTCAATGCTGGTGGTAACATTGCCTGCCGCATGCGCAGACACAGTGAAAGCCAACAGCAACGGCACCATTAAAAATAACCCTTTACAAGCGTGTTTCATAGCTCCGATTCCTCCCATACCCGAAAACTTGTCAAACTCGAAACAAGATAGTTCTGAACATATCAGAAGGCACGCAGACTCCTAAACTAGAGTCCAAACTCTTTTCAATTTTACTCTAAATAGCCGGATAAGGCAACAACATAATCGGGGGTTGTAGGGAGCAAGTAAAATGTCCTTAATTTAAAGAACAAACAGTCTTCTTATCCGGCGGTGATCAGTTAAAATCCATTGATTTCACATTGTTATACAGGATTCTTGTATTGGGGAAAGGTCAGGGGCGGCCGGGGTCTTGGGCTTGGCCCGGGGCGCCCTTGGGGACGACCGGGTTCGGCCATGTAGCGGGCAAGATCGTTGGCGCGGACCATGTGCTCCCGGTTGCCTTTTCCTGGCCGTTCAGCCTGGTCTTTTTGCGGCGAGCATCGGTTCTAATGTTTAGGCAAACTTACTCTCTTTGCGGATCTAATCTCGGCCGTCCATTTTTCGCTTTCAATCGCCCAGTCGCACCTGCTTATCTCTGCCTTGGTTCTACAGCATCCGAGCTTGGCACTCCAGTCTTCGACCTGGGCCTTCCACTTGAGGACCTCATTCCAGGCCTCTGCAATGCCCTCCGCGTTCTTGTCCTCTGTCTTGCCTTCTGTCTCGGCCTTCATGTAAGCCCCAAGGGCCGCCAGGAAGTTTGAACGGGTCTTGTGGTATTCGACCATGATGTTCCAGCATTCGACCATGTCGCTCGTGAATTCGATCTCGAATCTTGTCTTAGCCGTGCGGTATTCCGTCTCGGCTTCCCGGCGTGTGATTTCGGCCCTCCAATATATGGCCTTGCTTTCTATTGTTTCGGCCTCATTTTCCAACAGCCATTTCCCAGAAATAGTTTCAGCCGCCTTTGATTTATCTCTGGTCTCCTGCGCCTCGGTTTCGGCAGCCTCGGCGAGGTTCGCGAGTTCCTCAGACGTTATATTTTGCAGTTCGCTCATATTTTCTGCCTCCCTTTGATTATATGGTTACATCAATATATTATCATTAATCCCGGCCAAAATGCAGGTTTATTATCTCAGGGCGGGTGTCTTTTGAGTCCATAGGGCGGCCGCGTTTTTTGGCCGAGTCTGGCTGAGCCTTAGGCTTGACCGGGCGTCGCCCTGTTCTTTGTCGTAAGCGAACTGATTCATTTTTTCGCGGTATCTACATGGCCCGCAAAGGAGGCCACATCTTGATTCGATCATGTCAACTCTCCATAAAGGCTGGCCTCACCGCTCCACCAGCCCACGGCTTCATTGACATTTCGGCCCTTTAATTTATACTGAATGCACCAGTAGCGGTCGGGCAGTTTGCCGTGCTTGCGGGTTTCGTGTTCGCGGTAGCGGATGCCGCGGCTGGCGGTGGTCCAGTCCACCAGGAATATCAATGGGTTAGGTAAATGAGCCTGGCTCTTTTGGGTTCTCCAAAGCCTATTAATTGCTCCATAAGTGCTCCCGGCAAAAATAAGGGGGCCTCGTGGCGTAATCGGAGCCGCCCTTCAGTCTCCCGCCCCGGTGAGCAATAGTGATCATAATGAAACGCTTGGCCCTGGCCCTGATTTTCCTCCTGGCCTTCTCCTCCCCGGCCTGGGCGCGCCCTGCCAAGTGGAAAAAGACCGAATACCTGGTCAAGGATGAAGTCTTGGATGACGCCTTGGTCCGGGCCAAAGCCAAGGCGTTGGGCGAATACGAGGCCATGGAACGGGCTAGGGCCAGGGTCGGGTCCAAGTTCAAGGCTATGGAAGAAGCCAGGGCCAAGGCGGCCAAACCAGCCCCCATGCTCCCCCATTGATAATGAACCGCCTCCTCCTCTCAAATCCTATCAATGGGCTCTGCTGGCAATGCAATTTTAGATTCTAAGTTTGGAGCAGATTTTTTTCGCAAATTTGCGCACGCGCTTATCAGTATCGCCCAGGCCGGATTTGATCGGCGCCACATATCCTTCTTTAAAATCATTCATCATGACTGTAAGAGCGTTTATTTTCCATTTCCAAAGATTGTTTATGTTGCTCAGGCCGATATAGAAGAATTGAGGCGTGAGGATCTTGGCTATCTCATCGTAACTCATAGCCATGATTTTTTCGGGCCGCATATATTCGGCAAGTTCGCTGAGTCCATGAAAATCACAGCCGCCTTGCCATTTCCCCTGGTTGAATGGACATACGTCCTGGCAGGTGTCGCAGCCATATAACCTGTGTCCGATTTTGGCAGCGGTTTTCATGGAAGGCATTCCCAGGCCTTTTTCCACGGACATTGTGTTGATAAAACTGGCGCACTTGATAAGGGCCATTGTATAGGGACGCGATAAGCTGGCAGTCGGACAGGCGTCTATACATTTATTGCAGTTGTCGGGACATTCGCTAAGTTCTGGCTTTTCAATTATCTCCAATTCCCGGTCAATAAGCCAGCTTTCAATAGTGTTCCATGACCCGTTATCAGTATAGAAAAAGTTATTTTTGCGTATAATCCCCAGCCCGGCTTTATGGGCGGCCCAGCGCAGTCCAACCAGGCCGAATTTGGGTTCATTTGCGGTCTTTAGCCCCAAATTTTCCAGAAAAGCGCCAAACTGTTCTCTTGCGTTGTATCCAGCGCGGTCTTTGTTCATCCTGATGTCGAACATGTAGGCTTTGCCGTAAACCCCCTCAAATTTTTCCGGCACATTATATCCAGCATAGTTGCGGACCGCGACTATGACAGACTTCACCCACGGGTAATATTTTTCGGGAGTTCCAAGTTTTTTAAACTGCGCGTATTGGAGTCTGCCCAGAAAAATACGGGATATCCGCTCTTTAAGTTTGTCTGAGAACCCGGAGTATTCAGAAAGCTTTATGATTCCGCACTTCTCGTATCCAAGT
>WRIL01000026.1 GCA_009782775.1 Desulfovibrionaceae bacterium | reverse complement strand
CGAGCATCCCCTGATTTCCCGCAGCATAATGAATGCCCAGAAGCGGGTGGAGGCGCACAACTTTGAGATCCGCAAGACTCTGCTGGACTACGATAACGTCATGAACCAGCAGCGCCGGGTCATTTACGCCCTGCGGCGCGAAGCCATTGACAAGGCCAGCCTGGAAGATACCACCAGGGAGTTCATCGAGGATGTCCTGGCCGAAGAACTGGTCCCTCTGCTGGAAAACCGGAAAGAGATGGAAAAGGAAGAACTGGAGGCGGCCAGGGGCCGCCTGGAAGACGTTTTCCACCTCAGCCGGGCCTGGCCTGAAGGCCCGCCCCCCGGTCTGCCAGAAGTGGAGGACGTCAGGCGGGGCATGCTGGGCTACCTGGATGAACTCAAAAGCCAGGCTCCTGAAAAACTTTATGAAAACATCCTGGCCTACTTCATCCTGGGCGAGCTGGACCGCTGCTGGTGCGAGCATCTTTTGGCCATGGACCAACTGCGCGACGGCATCGGCCTGCGCGGCTACGGGCAGCGCGATCCCAAGCAGGAATATAAGCGCGAAGGTTTTGCCATGTTCCAGGAAATGCTCCAGCAGATCAAGACCTCGGTCTGCCGCAGCCTGGCCTGGGCCGTGGTCCAGGGACCAGGGGAAGAAGTTCCGGCCGGACCGGTTCCGTTGGCGCAGCCTGCCGCGCCGTCTGTTTTACCCGTTATGCCAGCTTCAGAGGACGAGCAACTGGAACAGGCCTGGAAACTTGGCTTCAAGCACAAGGAAAACAAGGCTCTTTCCTACTCGGACGGCAGCGCTTCGGCCAAACCCGCCACCGTGAAGCGGGATGACCCCAAGGTTGGGCGCAATGACCCCTGCCCTTGCGGCAGCGGGAAAAAATATAAAAAATGCTGCGGGATGAAAGTATGAACTGGGATGCCCCCTTAGGGTACAAATTCGCAGTGGTGGATGCCGGTTTCCGGAAGCCGGCGCGGGAGGATTTGGCCTTGGTGATCAGCGAGGTTCCGGCCTTGGCCGCGGCTACTTTTACGGCCAACGTCTTTTGCGCGGCCCCGGTGCTGGTGGGGCGGGAGATTCTGTCCCGGCGCGAGTATGTGCGCGGGGTGCTGATCAATTCAGGCCAGGCCAATGCCTCCACCGGTACGGAAGGAGAGCGCGCCTGCCGGGAATCGCTGCGCCTGGCGGCCAAGGAGCTTTCCCTGGAAACGGATGATTTGCTCCCGGCCTCCACTGGGGTCATTGGCAGTCCCCTTGACCTGGATCTCTGGAGCAGGGCCGCGCCCAAGCTGGCCTCTGGGGTGGGAGGGCACGGAGCGGAGGATTTTGCCAGGGCGATCATGACCACGGATCGTTTCCCCAAGCTGGTTCGGGCGGAGGCGCGGCTTTCTGGAGGAATGGCGCGGATCTGCGGCATAGCCAAGGGCGCGGGGATGATCTGCCCGAACATGGCCACCATGCTGGCTGTGCTGCTTTGCGATATTGAAATCGCGCCGGATCTCTGGCGCGGTCTGGTGCGCGAGGCCGTGGAGCAAAGCTTTAACCGGGTGAGCGTGGACGGCGACACCAGCACCAACGACACCCTCTATGCCCTGGCCAACGGCGCTGGCGGCGTGCGGGCTGAAAAATCAGAGGCCGGGGAGTTTGGCCGGATAATGGCGGGAGTCCTGGGGAAACTCGCCTACATGCTGGTGGAAGACGGCGAAGGGGGCACCAAGGTGCTGCATATACGGGTGAGCGGGGCGCGGGACGCCTTGGAGGCGGAAAAGGCCGCCCGGACTATCGGCCATTCGCCCTTGGTCAAAACCGCCATTTACGGAGAGGACGCCAACTGGGGGCGGATCATCGCCGCCCTGGGGCGGAGTGGGGCGGACTTCCGTCCGGAAGAAGCGGCCCTCAGTCTGGGCGGGGTGGAATTGTTCAGCGGCGGGCGTCCCCGTCTTTCAGAAGATATCCCGGAATTGAAGCGGATTATGGCCGGCAAAGATATCCATGCGCATATCTCCTTGGGCTCGGGAAATGGCGAATACACCCTTTTGGTCTCGGACCTGACTCACCAGTATGTAGACATCAACGCCAAGTACCGGACTTAGCCGCCTTCGCGGCACGGGGGCAGGATTTCCGGAGCGTTTATTGCCTGAGCAGGAATTTTCTGCACAGATCCACGGGAATGATCAAGATGGCCAAAATCAGAACCAGGAGCCATTCTCCGGCGGAGAGGCCGTAGCAGTGCAACACGGACCCGCCAAACTGGGTCAGGACTACCTGGGTAGCGACGATTATCGCCATGACCGAGAGAAATCCCCGGTTATCCGTGATTTTGCCCAAAAGGTTCATTTTATCCGTGCGGGCGTTAAAGGCGTTAAAAATCGCCGTAAAGACGAAGAAGGTGAAGTAGCCGGTCAGTAGGTATTTGTCTTCACGGAAAAAATCGTGGGAGGCCCGCGACTGCAGGAACCACAGGCTTGCCCCGAAGGTATAGAAACCGCCTGTTCCTATGGAAGTCCACATCTGCCTGCTGACGATATCCTCATCGCGCTTTTTGGGTTTTTCCTGCATGAAACGCCGCAAGGCGGGTTCGCCGCCGAAGGCGATCGCGGCCAGGGTATCCATCACCAGGTTGATCCAGAGTATCTGGATGATGGAGAGAGGGGTATCCATGCCCAGCAAGGGGCAGATAAAGCAGATCAACACGGCTGAGACGTTGATGGTAAGCTGGAAGATGATGAATTTTCTGATGTTGTTGAAGATGGTTCTGCCGTAGAGGATTGCCTTGACGATGGAGCTGAAGTTATCATCCATGATGATGACTTCGCTGGCCTCCTTGGAGACTTCCGTGCCGCTGCCCATGGCAAAGCCCACATCCGCGGCTTTTAGCGCCGGGGCGTCATTTACCCCGTCGCCGGTCATGCCCGCCACAAGGTTCAGTTCCTGCGCCACCCGGACCAGCCTGCTCTTGTCGCCGGGCAGGGCGCGTGCGATCACGCGAATGCCGGGAAGCCGTTCTTTCAGGTCCGCGTCGGAAAGTTCGGCCAGTTCCCCAGAGGTAAGCACCAAATCCTTTTCATCCGTGATAAGCCCGGCTTCCCTGGCAATAGCCACCGCGGTGTCTTTCCGGTCGCCGGTGATCATGACCACTTGCACCCCGGCCTGCTGCACCTCCCTGATGGCCGCGACGGCATCCGGACGGATTTCATCCCGGATGCCCATGACGCCCACCAGGATCCATTCGTCTTCAGGCAATTTCCCTTCAGCAATACGCCCACGACTGACGGCAAAGGCCAGCACGCGGATCGCCCTTGCCGCCAGGGCGTCAATTTTCCCGGTGATGGCCCGGTTGTCGGCCAACTCCACGGCCTGTCCCCGTGCGTCATACATATAGCGGCAACGGGCCAGGATTTTTTCCGGAGCGCCCTTGATCACCACGCACTCCTGATCCCCGGCAAGCTGCGCGCAGGAGTATTTGTTTTCGCTGTTGAACAGGATGCTGTCAATTTTGCGGATCTGTCTTCCGGTATGCAGATCCGGCATAAAGCGCAACATCGCCCTTTCCGTGGCGTTACCGCCTATGGCCTTACCCTTTTCGCCGGATCCGGAGATTACGGCGCTGGTGTTGTAATGTATGCTTAAAGAAAGCAGCCTCGCCAGATCCTCGCTCAGCGAAGCTGGCGAGTCGTACTCGTTTCCAGCGCCATCCACAAAAGTGACCGCTTCCAATATGCCTTTCGTGATAGTGCCGGTCTTGTCGCTGAACAAAATGTTCAGGCTGCCGGCGGTCTCAATGCCGGCGACCTTGCGCACCAGAACATTATCCTTGAGCATCTTGCCCATGTTCAGGGCCGAAACAATGGCAATCATCAGCGGCAGGCCCTCGGGCACCGCCATGACAATGATGATGACCGCCAACATGACCGCCTGGACGATATCATTGAGCAAAATCATCCACTGTGAGCAATAGGCGAGGATGCGGCTGGCCTCAAAGCTGTTGTGGATGACAATGCGTTGAAAGAGCAGGGCCAGGGCAATCATGGCGCCGCCCATGTAGCCGAATTTGCTGATGCCGTGCGCGAGGTTCCCCAATTTCACCTTCAGCGGGGTATCCCTGTCCACCTCGAGTTGCAATTCTCCGGCAATGCCGCCGTATACCGAGGCGTCGCCCACCATGTCCACTCGCATGACAGCATTGCCGGAACAGACCACCGATCCGCGATACACCGCGTGTTCGTTTAAAAAATCCACGGCAGCCAACCGCAACTCCGGGTCAGGAGCCGCGCGTTTGGCCGCCTCTTTGGATTCGCCGTTGAGCACGGACTGATCCACCGCCAAATTTCCTTCAATGATAATCCCGTCGGCGGGTATCTTGTCGCCTGTCTGCAACAGGATGCAGTCGCCCACAACAATATCGTCAATGGGCAGTTCGGTTATATCTCCGTCGCGGTAGGCTTTGCACATGATATGCGAAGCCTCGGCCTGCAATTTTTGAAAGGCGTTTTCATTCCGGTGTTCGGAGAGGGTGGATATGCCGGTGGCCAGCAGCACGGCGATGGCTATGCCCGCGGATTCGTACCATTCGGTCTGCCCCAGGAAGACAAAAAGAATGTTGATGCCGAGGGCGACGCAGAGGATTTTGATCATGGGGTCGCCCAGGTTGTCCTTGAACTTATCCCAGAAACTCTCTTGTTCATGTTCGGTCAGGCGGTTGTCGCCGTACCGCGACTTGGCTTCCTGAACTTGGGCCGTGCTTAATCCATACTGTTTCATGGCTGCCTTCACTCCAGGCGTATGAAAAAATGGGGGGAGCAGCACTCCCCCCACACGTGCTTGTTGCCGCTATGAAGCCGCTACTTCTTGGCCCTTTCTTCAAGAACGGCCACGGCCGGCAGGGTCTTGCCCTCCAGGAATTCCAGGAAAGCGCCGCCGCCGGTGGAGACATAGGACATCTTGTCTTCCATTCCGTACTTTTCCAGGGCAGCCAGGCTGTCGCCGCCGCCTACGATGGAAAAGGCCCGGCTTTCGGCAATGGCCCTGCACACGGCCTCGGTGCCCTTGCCGAACTGGTCCAGTTCAAAGGCGCCCACCGGCCCGTTCCAGACCACGGATCCGGCCTTGAGGATGATCTCCCGGTAGAGGGCGGCGGTTTCCGGTCCAATGTCCAGGATCATGTCCTCCGGTTTCACATCCTGGGTCTTTTTGACCGTGGCCGGGCTTTGGGCGGCAAAGGCCGGCCCCACCACCACGTCTTTGGGCAGGGGGATGTGCACGCCCATTTTTTGGGCGGTTTCCATGATTTTCCTCGCCTCCCCGGCCAGTTCCGGCTCCTGTAGGGATTTGCCTAGGGGCAGGCCCTGGTCCAGGAGGAAGTTGTTGGCGATGCCGCCGCCAACGATCAGGGTGTTGACCTTGGATAGCAGGCTTTCCAGGATGGTCAGCTTGGTGGAGACCTTGGAACCGCCGATGATGGCCACCAGCGGCCGGACCGGGTTCGCTAGGGCCTTGTCCAGGGCCTCCAGTTCTTCAGCCAGGAGGAGCCCGGCGCAGGAGGCCGGGGCGAAGCGGGCCACCGCGCTGGTGGTGGCCTCGGCCCGGTGGGCGGTGCCGAAAGCGTCCATGACAAAGACATCGCATAGGGCGGCGTATTTACGGCCCAGTTCTTCGCTGTCCTTTTTCTCGCCCTTGATGAAACGCACATTTTCCAGGAGGGCGGCTTCACCTGGCTTCAGGTTCACGCCGTCAAGGTAATCCTTGATCAGGGGAACCTGGCGGACCAGCAGCTTGCTGAGCCGTTCCGCCACCGGGGCCATGGTGAATTCATCGCTGTATTCGCCCTCGGTGGGGCGGCCTAGGTGCGACATGACCAAAACCGAGGCCCCGGCCTCCAGAGCGGCTTTGATGGTGGGAACCGAGGCGCGGATGCGCGCGTCGCTGGTTATTTTCCCGTCCTGCACCGGCACGTTCAAGTCCTGGCGGATGAGCACCCGTTTGCCCCGGAGATCCAGATCACGCATCTTGAGAACATTCATCGGCAGCTCCTGTGTTGGTTTGGGGCGGCCGCGACCGGCGGCCGGAAAGTGTTTAGTACTTGAAGAAGCCTTCCTGGGTCTTGCGGCCCAGTTTGCCGGCGCGGACCATCTTGCGGAGCAGCGGGGCCGGGCGGAATTTGGGGTCGCCGGTTTCGCGCTCCAGCACCTCCATGATGGCCAGACAGACATCCAGACCGATGAGGTCGCCCAATGCTAAGGGACCCATGGGGTGGTTGGCGCCCAGCTTCATGGCCGTGTCAATGTCTTCGGCCGAGGCCGTGCCTTCGGAGAGCACAAAGGCGCCTTCGTTGATCATCGGGACGAGAATGCGGTTAACCACAAAGCCGGGGGCTTCGTGTATGGTGACCGGAGTTTTGCCGAAGGAGCGGGAAAGATCCATGACCGCGTTATAGGAGGCGTCGGAGGTGGCGATGCCTCGGATGACTTCGATCAGGGCCATGACCGGGGCCGGGTTGAAAAAGTGCATGCCGATCACCTTGTCTGGACGCTTGGTGGCGGCGGCGATTTCCGTGATGCTCAGGCTGGAGGTGTTGGTGGCCAGGATGGCGTTCGGCTGGATGACCGCATCCAGTTCTTTGTAAATGGTCTTTTTGAGTTCCATGTTTTCTATGGCGGCCTCAATTACGAAATCCGCGTCCTTGGCCGCGGCCAGGTCCACGATGCCTTTAATGCGGCCCATGACGGAGTCTTTGTCCGCGGCCGGCATTTTTCCTTTTTCCACCTGTTTGGCCAGGCTTTTTTCGATGCCGTTCACGCCCTTGGAGACGAATTCCTCTTTGATATCCCGCAGAAAAACCTTGCAGCCGCTTTGGGCCGCTACCTGGGCAATGCCGGCGCCCATGGTGCCGGCTCCGAGCACGAGAACTGTTTTCATAGACACTCCTTAATATTGGGTGAGGCCGCGCTCAGGCACGGTCTCAGGGATTACGCGCCGCCAGGAGGGATTCCTTCTGTCGCTGGCGGAACATACACTATTCGGGCGGAGCAAGTAAAGCGCGGATTGGGAAGGGGCCGTGCGGCCCCTCCCCAAGGATGATGGCTGGTTTAGGCAAAGGGGAACTTGAAGATGCTCCAGAGCACCACCAGGATGAAGGTTACCCCGATGGGGATGACCACGGACACCAGGCCGCAGTCCGGGTAGGACTGCTTGTGGGTCATGCCGGTGATGGCCATGAGGGTGATGATCGCCCCGTTGTGCGGCAGGGAATCCAGACCGCCGGAGGCCATGGCCGCCACGCGGTGCAGGAGATCCGGCCCGATGCCGGAGGCGGCTCCCCATTCCAGGAAGGTCTTGCCCATGACCTCCAGGGCGATGCTCATGCCGCCGGAGGCCGAGCCGGTGATGCCGGCCAGGACGTTGACGAAGATGAATTCAGACATGAGCGGGCTGTCGCCGAAGTTGATGGTCATCAGGAAATCCCGCACCGCCGTGAAGCCGGGCAGGGAGCTGACCACGTTGCCGTAGCCCACTTCCGAGGCCGTGTTCATGATGGCCAGCAGGGAACCGATGGCCCCGGCGTTCAGGGTGGTTTGGAGGTTCTTGCGCGCCTTGAAGGCCGGCATGCTGATGACCATGGCCACCAGGATGGCCGCCACCAGGGAGATGAGCAGGCCCCAGTTGGCGGCGGGGATGGTCTTGGCGGCCAGAGGCTGGGCGACCACCTGCGGCAGCTTCATGACCGCCTGATCCCAGCCGGGCAGACCGAGGAATTCGTTGCCGCGGATGATCAGGGTCAGGGAGATGTTGCCGATGAGCACGATGAGGCAGGGAAGCATGGCCAGCCAGGGGTTGGGCAGGGCCACTCCGTCATCAAAGTTGGTGGTGGAGCGGTTATCCAGTTCACCGAAGCCTTCGCCCTGGGCCATAAGGGTCTTCTGGCGCCATGAGATCCACCAGAGGCTGCTGCCGGCCGTCATCATGGTGCCGACGAGGCCGAATACCGGGGCGGAGAAGAGGGTGGTGCCGAAGTAGGTGGCCGGGATCATGTTCTGGATCTGCGGGGAGCCAGGCATGCAGGTCATTGCGAAGGTGAAGGTTCCGATGCAGATGGAGCCGGGGATGAGCCGGCGGGGAATCCCCGCGTCTTTGAAAAGAGCGTAGGCGAAGGGATAAACCGCGAAGGGGGCCACGAACATGCTGATGCCGCCGTAAGTGAGCACGGCGGTGGTCAGGGCCACGGCCACGCAGGCATGTTTGGAGCCGAGTTTTTCAGCGAAGAGTTTGGCGATGGAGCGGGCGCAACCGCTCTCTTCCATGATTTTTCCGAAGACCGCGCCCAGGAGGAAGATGGGAAAGAAGTTTTTCACATAGATTACGCCGCGGGTCATGAAGATTTCCGTGTAGGAAGGCAGGAGTGGCCAACCGGCGGTCACGGCCGCCAGCAGGGCGCAGACCGGCGCGAACAGTATGACCGACAGGCCGCGGTAGGCGATGTAGGTCAGCAGAAGCAGAGATAAAATAATTCCAATAACCATAGTCTATCCTCCGGAAGTAGATTGTGTGGCAGCAGGGGGTCGGCCCGTCCGCGCCTCTGCGTGATCAAGACTCCTAGTAAGCTATCCTTTGAACTGGGCCGGACGTTTTTCCAGGAAGGCCTTCATGCCTTCCTTTTGGTCGTCATAGGAGAAACAGAGGGAGACCAGATCCAGTTCCAGTTCAATGGCTTTGTAAAGATCCGTATCCTGGCCGCGGTTGATGGCCACCTTGCAGAAGCGCAGAGAATGTTCCGGCTTGGAGACGATGGTCTCCATGATTTTTTTGGCTTCGTCCATCAGGGCTTCGGGGGCGCAGACCTTGCTCACCAGGCCGATCTGCAGGGCCTCTGCGGCTGGGACGTTGCGGCCGGAGAAGGTCAGCTCTTTGGCGACGCCGGGGTTGACTAGGCGGGGTAGGCGCTGGGAACCGCCAAAGCCGGGCATGATCCCCAGGTTCACTTCCGGTTGTCCGAAAATGGCCTTTTCGCTGGCATAACGAAAATCGCAGGCCATGCAGAGCTCGTTGCCGCCGCCCAAGGCATAGCCGTTCACCGCAGCCATGATGGGCTTCTCAATGGCCTCAATGCGGTTGAAAGTCGCCTGGGCGAAGCCCATATAAGCCCGGCACTGGGCCGGGGTGTACTGGGCCATCTGGCTTATGTCCGCGCCGGCCACAAAGGCCTTGCCTGCGCCGGTGATAATCGCGCCCTTGATGGCCGGGTTGGATTCAACTTCATCAAGGACTTTGTTGAGTTCCTTAAGTAGGGCATCGTTAAGGGCGTTTAGGGCGCTGGGGCGGTTCATGGTTATGATCGCCACCTTGCCGCTTAGTTCGAAAAGCAGATTTTCATAAGCCACGTTATGATACTCCTTACTTTATGCGGTTAATATAGCCATAAAACACTGGCGAAAACGCAACCGTGTTTTTATCAAAAGCGCTTGTTTAGTCAATGGAGTTTTGGCGGGATAACAGGGAATTCGTGAAAAATTTATTTTGAGCGGGGGTTGCCATTAGTTCGGCCGTGGGCTTGCTGTGAAAAAATTGGCTTTCGGGAGAAGATTGGGGTATGTTGTTCGCAACCTTATCATCAAGGAGAAAGAGTCATGCCAAAATATGTCTGCGCCATCTGCGGCTACGAGTATGATCCTGCGGAAGGCGACCCTGACAGCGGGGTGAATCCCGGCACCCCCTTTGATAAATTGCCCGAAGGCTGGCTTTGCCCGGTGTGCGGCGAACCTGTAAGCGAGTTCACCCCTTCCTGAAGCGGGTGGTCTGGAAGTGTTATGTTACCGGTGGAACTGAAAAAAGACATTTTCTGGGTGGGGGTTGAGGACTTCGGGCGCCGTGATTTCCACGGCTACTCCCTGGCTCCCCGCGGCACCACCTATAACGCCTATCTACTCAAGGACCGGAAGAACGTCCTATTTGACACCGTGGACGCGCAGGCGGCCGCAGCCATGCTGGAGCGCCTTGAGCAAGTTCTGCCGGCCTCCAAAGTGGACTACATCGTGGCCAATCATTTGGAGCCGGATCACGCCGGGGCCTTGGCATACATGGTGGAGCGCTGCCGGCCTGAAAAAGTTTTCTGTTCCGCCGCCGGCCTCAAATCCATGGCCGGACATTTCGACATCAGCGGTTGGCCCGTGCAGACCGTGCAAAACGGGGAGACGATCAGCGCTGGCCTGCGGAATATTCGCTTTGTGGAAACCCGTATGCTACACTGGCCGGACAGCATGTTTTCCTATATCCTCGAAGAAAAACTGCTGATCAGCGGTGATGCCTTCGGCCAGAATCTGGCCTCCGGCTGCCGTTACGCCGATGAGACTGACCGCGCCCTTCTGGTCCAGGCCATTGAGGAATATTACTATAACATTGTGCTGCCCTTTTCTTCCCAGGTGCTCAAGACCCTGGATCTGGCCGCTGAACTTAAACTGGAGCCGGAGATCATCGCCCCGGACCACGGGCTGATTTTCCGCCGCCCGGAGGATGCGGCCTTCATCCTGGACAAGTATCGGGAGCTGGCCTTGCAGAGGCCCCGTAAAAAGGCGCTGGTTTTCTACGATACCATGTGGCGCAGTACGGAACGCCTGGCCGGGACGGCGGCCGAGGGACTGGATAAATGCCGGGTTCCCTGCCGGGTGATGAGCCTGAAAAATCATCACCACAGCGAGGTTATGACGGAACTGGCCGGTTGCGGCGCGGTCATCGTCGGTTCCCCCACCCATAATAACGGCGTCCTGCCCCAGGTCAGCGCCATGCTCACCTATATGAAGGGGCTGCGCCCGCTGAACCGCCTGGGCGGAACCTTCGGCTCTTATGGCTGGTCCGGCGAAGCCCAGAAGCACATCGCCGAGGCCCTGGAGGCAATGAAAGTGGAGCAGCCCGTTTCACCGGTTAAATGTCTATTCAAGCCCAAGACCGGGGATTTGGCCGCCGCTTTCGCCCTGGGCGAACAAATCGGCGCGGCCCTGACCGCCCGCTGCCGGGAGTGAGGTTTCAACATGCAGGTATTGCTTTGGATTGTGTTAAGCGTGGGTCTGGCACAGGCCGGCGGCGAACTGCTGGAAACATTGTCTTCTTATTCTTCGTCGGAGCTGTTTGATGTCGAGGAATTCCTCGATCTTCATGACAGTGATGACGAAGATGATGACGAAGAAATGGGACCGGTGGAGGATGAATTCACCGGGGTTCCGGGCCCGGAGAAGATGGAATTTGTTCTTATCCGCGCCGGTTCTTTTTTCATGGGCGGCGATGAGGCCGACCAGGATACCGACGAGGACGAGTTGCCGCTTCACGAAGTGCGCATCAGCCGGGATTTTTATATGGGTCGTCACCTGGTCACCCAGGCGGAATGGGAAAGGGTTATGGGTGAAAATCCCAGCCATTTCCTGGGTTCCGCGAGGCCGGTGGAAAATGTTTCCTGGGATGACGTGCAGGTCTTCCTGCAAAGCTTGAACCGGAGCGGCGAATACGGGATATGTAGGCTGCCCACGGAGGCGGAATGGGAATATGCCGCCAGGGCCGGGTCATCCGGGCCCTACCTGCCCCTTATGGAGCTGGCGGAATACGCCTGGTATCGCGATAATTCCGAGGGGCGCACGCATCCGGTGGGCGGGCTCAAGCCCAATGCCTGGGGCCTTTACGACATGTACGGCAATGTCTGGGAATGGGTGCAGGATTTTTATGACGGGGATTATTACGCCGCAAGCCCGGACGCGGACCCGCCAGGGCCGGAGGACGGGGAAGAACGAGTGGTTCGCGGCTGCTCCTGGAACGACAGGGCCCGCTGCCGGAGCAGTTTCCGGCTATTTGACGAGCAGGATGCCAGGGATCCCATCACCGGCTTCCGCCTGGTCTGCTCGCAACCGTGACCAGCACCCTCGTCAGCGGGTCGGCAGGGAGCTTGAGCATAAAGGGCCGGGGGCTTTTTGCCCTTCCGGCCTTTTTAACGCCCCGTAAAGCCCCAACTTGGAAAGGAGGCCTCTCCCTGGCCGGTGGGTATCAACCTGGGTTCCGCTCCATGCCTGGTGGTCAGGTAGATCTTCTTCTGCCCGGAACGGGTGGAGGTAAAAGCGATGAAGTAGCTGTCCGGGGCGAATTTCGGCTGTTCGTCGCTGCCCGGGCCAAAGCTGATTTGCTGTTCCTTGCCGCTACGCAGGTCGTGCAGAAAGAGGCGGTGGGCGTTGCCCATCTGCCTGGCATAGACCACCAGGGAACCGTCTGGGCTGATACTCGGGTCGGTGTTGTATTTGCCTTCCAGGGAAATGCGTTTTGGTTCCTGGTCGTTCATGTCCTGCAGGAAGATGTGCGGGTTCCCCAGGCGGCTGGAGGTGAAAACCATTTTTCTCCCGCTGGCGTCCACCGAGGGGGAGACGTCAATGCCCCAACTGGAGATGAGTTTGCGCTCCCGTTTGAAGTAGTGGTCCAGGAGAAAGATACTGGGGTTCTGCCCGTCGCTAAGCCCCACCGCCACTTTATTGTCCGGCATGAAGCAAGGGCCGATGACCGTGTTCCCCGGAAAACGGATGCGCTGCACCCGGCCGTTGGTTGAGTCCCATACCCCCAGGGCATGGGATTGATCGTCAATGTGGCTGAAGATGATGAAACGCCCGTCATTGGACCAGGCCGGCGAGAGGGCGTCTCCAGGCACATTGGTCACCTGCCGCAGTCTCCGGCCGGTGGGCTGAACAACCCAGATATCCCGTTTGGCCGGGCCGTCGTTTTTGACAAAGGCTAGGCTGGTCCGGAAAAAATCCCCCCGGCCGGTCAGGGCTTCCATAAAACGGGCGCAAAATTCGTCGGCCATATCCTCGACATCGCCATTGTTCCGCGCATCCAGGCGGACACCGAACATGAACTTGCCGGTCTCCACCTCAAAGGCGCGCATCTCCACCTGATTCTCGTTCAACCAGGAGGCGGTGATCAGGTTATCCATCCTGACTAGGCGAAAACGCTCCATGTCCAGCTCCGGGCCGCTGGCCGCCGGTAACTTCGTCCCACCGGGAATGATCTCCGGGTCCGCGATTTTGGTGAAGGGCAGGATGGCCAGGTTGCGCAAAATCGCCTCATGGAGCGCCTCCAGATGCTGGCTATGCCCCAAGGGTTCAACCAGTACCAGATTCACGACGTAGGCTGACGGGGTCACTTGGGAGGAGTAAGCCTGGTTCAGGGAAGGCTGAGGCGCGGGCGTAAAGGCCGGAACCCGCAGGTCATCAGCCCCCTGGAGGACAGTTGGACAGAAAAGAAGCAGGACGAGGGCCGCCGCCAGGCGCGATTTTTTCAAGTTCATGGTTTCCAGTCTCCGGCATGGTTCAATGCGTTTTTCGAGGCAACCGCCCTATTTTGCCAACAGGGCGCGGGAATTAAACACCAGATTCAGTTCATACACCTCCCGGCTCAGCGGGGGTTCCATCTTTCCGGCCTCGCGGATGGCCCTGAGCACATTGGCGTCAAAGACGCTGTTGCCCGAGGTCCTGAGGACTTGTACCCGCACGATGCTGCCGTCTTCGGCGATTTCCAGGCGGGCGATCAGCTCAAATTCCCGGTTGTCCGAACGCGGAGGTATGGTAAAGTGCGGGCGGATACGGGAAATAACCGAATCCACATAAATTCCGTAATAACCTATGCCGTCGCCGCCCCCGCCGCCGAGCGGGGCGGTCTGGGCGTTTTGTCCGGCCGCGGCCAAGGCTTCGGTCAAGGCCCTTTCGTCCGGCAGGGGAGCGGATGCCTCTGGGCCTGCCGGCGGCCGTGTTTGCGGCCCGCGTTCCCGCGGCAGAGGGGTGGCCCTGCGCTCGGCATCATCCAGGGCAGCCAGCAACATATCCTCATCGCTCAGGACAGGCGGTGCCCTGAGTACAGGCTCCGGTTCCGGAAGGATTTGCGGAATCGGAGTATCCGTCGTTTCCAGCGCTTCCGGCAATCCCTGTGTTTCCTGTCCCGGCTCCGGAAGCGGGGGGAACAGCGCCGGCTCCACCGCAGCCACATGCGGCAGGGGCGGGAACGTCGGCAGTGGTTCCGCAAGTCCCGCGGCCGGCAGAGGCGCTGGCTCCAGCGTTTCTTCGGCCGGGGGCTCTGCCTCCGACGGGGGAAAAAGCTCCGGTTCAGCACTTTCTGTTACCAGCAGGGACTGGAATTCCGGCACGGCTGTAACGGCCTCCGTGACTTCCTCGGTTGGCAGGGGCGAGACTCCTGGAGTCTCCAGGCCCTCAGGCGCGCCTTCCGTTTCCGTAGGTGGGGGGCCGGAGCCGATGGTTACCCTCCGCAGGTTAAGCGTCGGCAAATCCAGGTTCATCTGTAAAGTTTCCGGCTTGGGCGCGAAGGTAAGGGCCAACAACAACAGAACATGCAGGCAGGAAGAGAGCAGAAAACTCCCCCCACGCTCGGCCAGGGGGTGGGCGGTGCTGTACTTTCTCCTCATACCTTTCCCGGTTTTTCCTGAAAGCGCGGGGGCTTAGGCTATTCCCGCCTTTCAGCCGCAATGCCCAGATCCATGATGCCGGCGGCCTTGATCTGTCCCATCACCTCCACTACCATCCCGTAAGGCACGGTTTTATCCGCCTGCAAAAAAAGGCGGCGCCCCGGCCCGGTCACGGCCTGGGTCAGGACTTTATCCAGGTTTTCCATGCTGACCTGGGTCTTGCCCAGAAAGATATTTTGCTCCGCGGTGATGCTGATCACCAGGTTTTCTTCGTCTGCCGGCAGGGTTTCGGCGGCTCTGGTTTCCGGCAGACTCACTTCCACCCCTTCGGTCAGGAGCGGGGCGGTGACCATGAAGATCACCAGGAGCACCAGCATAACGTCAACAAAGGGGGTGACGTTTATCTCGGCCACGTAGCCTTTTTGCATTTTAACCAGCATGATCAGCCGCGACCCGCCGCATTTAGTTCACCCTGCACCCGGTTCAGAAAGAGACCAGCGAAATTGTTCAGTGCCCCCTCCAGGCGTCCCAGGCGGCTCAGGGCGGCATTGTAGCCTACCGTGGCCGGGATGGCCACAAACAGGCCTATGGCTGTGGCGATCAGGGCCTCGGAAATGCCGGGGGCCACGGTGCTGAGTGAGGCCTTGCCTTCCATGGCGATGCTGTTGAAGGAGTGCATGATGCCCCAGACCGTGCCGAAGAGTCCGATAAAGGGGGCGGTGTTGGCGCAGGTGGCCAGAAAGGGCACGGAAGAACCCAGGCCGGACATGATTTCATTCACCCCTAGGCGCAAGGCGCGGCGTACGTTATCCGCCGTCACCTCGGGACTGCCGCCGGCCTCTCGTAAACGGCTGAATTCCGTTATTCCCTGCTGGGCTACATGGTAGAGCGGGGAGTACGGGTCTTTGCTCAGGCTTTGCACCGCCTCCCGCAGATCCTTGGCCCTGGAAAAAAAATCCAAGCCGCGGACAGCCTTGCCGTAAGCGGAGCGCAGGAGAATAGCTTTATAGATGATCACGCTCCAACTGCCCAGGGACATCAAGCCCAGGATGATCAGTACGCCTTTCACGACCGGGGTGGCCTTGCTCAGCGCCGCGATTATTTCCATCTCAAAGAAGACCTCCGCGGATGCCCGGCCGCCTCAGTGGGCGGCATGTTTACTTACGGGCGTTTTTATGCCATACTTATAAAATGCTTTTTCACATTTGTGTCCAGCCCATAACACAGACGACTGCAATATGCCATAAAAACTCTGCCCGGCCGCGAGCTTTTGACGGAGCCTGGAAGGCGCGGCTTATCCTTGGCGTCCTGTCCCTATGCTTAAGCCTTTCCGCCGCCCTGCCCGCCTTGGCGGCCCGGAGCAGCTACAGCCTCCTTGAGGCCGTGGAACAGGCCCTGGCTGAAAACTTCAGGATTCTGGCCGCAGAAGAGGATCTGGCCGCTGGGGAAAACGCCCGGAAGGGCGCCCTGAGCGCCTTTGGTCCCAGTCTTACTTCCAGCTACGGCGTCAGCCGGCAGGAGCACATCTCCGATGACAGGTACACTTGGCGCCTGTCCCTGACCCAGGATCTCTTTTCCGGCTTTTCCACCTTGGCCTCCTACCAGAAGGCCGCCTTGCAAAGGGACAATGCCGAAGCCCGGCTGGCCCAGACCCGCCTTAATTTGATCCTTCAGGTGCAGCAAAACTTCCTGTTGTACCTCAAGGCCGAGGCCGATGTCCGTAGCGCCTTGGATTCTTACAACCGTCTGGCGGAACAGCTCAAGGTGACGCGCTCCTTCTACGATGTCGGTCTGAGGCCCAGGGTGGAGGTGCTCCAGGCCGAGGTCAATGTCTCCGAGGCCGAAGACCTGCTCTTGCGCAGCCGCAACAGCGTGGAGACCCAGCGGGTGCGCCTGAATACCTTGCTCAACCTTCCGGCGCAGGTGGATGTGCAGTACACGGGTTCTCTGGAGCATATCCCCTTTGCCGGGGACCTGGACCAATGCCTGGAAAAGGCTGACCGGCATAGGCCAGATCTGAATATTGCCAGGAAAAGCGTGGACATCGCGGGTCAGGATCAGACCATCGCCCGGAGCCGTTTTTTGCCGCAGCTTTCGGCCAGCGCCTCCTGGAGCAGCAGCGGCGACGACTGGAAAGCCGCCGGCGGGCGGAACTATTTGCCGGATGATTATAGATCCTGGTCCGTGGGGCTGAACGCCAGCCTGGATCTTTTCAATTCCGGCAGCGACTATTTCAGGACGCGCCAAGCAGATCACGCCATCCGTAAGCTCAAGGCCGACGAATCCGCCCTGCGCCAGGAGGTGGTTTATGAGGTGCAATCCAGGTTCCTAGACTTGGCCAACGCCCGGGAGCGCATCAGCGTGGCCCGCAAGGGGCTGGAACAGGCCGGCGAGGCCTACAGAGGGGCCTCGGCCCGCTATTAATCCCAGGTGGGCACGGC
>WRIL01000025.1 GCA_009782775.1 Desulfovibrionaceae bacterium | reverse complement strand
GAGAAAATGGCCGGGGCCTTCCTCGATCATACCCGCCAGGGTATCCAGGCCGGGCAGCAGGCCCTGGGCCACCTGGCTGAAAAGCCCGTCAAGGGTGTTGAACTCTCCCCGGCCGGATTTCAGAACCTCCAGAGCATGCTGCCGCACCAGGCCGCTCTGATCCGGCGGCAGCCCCTTGGCGGTCAGGAACTGATCGACAGCCTGGGTCAAGTGCCGGGGGGGCGGCCCCTGAAGCGCGGGCGCATCATTGAGGAAACCGTCAAGGGCTTCCTGTCTGGCCAGGCCGACGAGCTGTTGCACCATCCGGGCGCTTAAGGGTTTGCCCGCATCCCTGGCGCCCTGCAGCATGGTTCCGGCCATCCGGCCGGCCTGATCTCCATATTCGGCGCGCAGGGATTGGACGAAACTGTCAATGGTCGCCCTGTGGGTGGAACTGAAGGTAAAGAAGTCCCCCACTCTCCCCTGGGTCTTGATGTTCCCGTCGGAAACTTTCAGGGAGACATCGCCCTGAACGTCTTGAGCGGTTTGGATAAAAGTGTTCAGAGTCACTCCGGCCATGGTTTAGTCCTTTCGCGCCAAGCGATCTTCAAAAGAGTTTGTAAAAACGGTCGGCCTCAAATCCGCAGGAAAACAGCGTCCGGGGGGGAGAGCGAAGGCTGGTCGGCTTCCTGGCTATCCTCCGGCGTCTCCGCCAAGGATTGGCAGCGCCCCCGCCAGAACTCGGCCTGATTCAAAAAATTCTCCACCAGGTCAGGAAAATTGTCTTTGGTGAGCACCAGGAGCGGCTGAAGAATTTGCAGGCAAATGAATTTTTCGGCCGGGTCCAGGGCCAGAGAGGCCCCTTGGGTCTGCCCGAAGATGAACTGACCTTTAAGGAGGCCCCGGTAGACTTCCAAACGGTTCCCGGCCGGCACTTCGGCAATGGCCGCGGCCAGGAGCACCTGATCCGAACCGGGCAGATGTTCTATGAGCAGGGCGAACTCGTCAAAATCAGCCCGGACTTTGACGTTGTCCTCAATGGCCAGATCCATGTTCACGCGCACGGAAAGGGATTCAATGAGGCCGGCAAAAGCGTTAGACATGACTACTCCTTATCAGATCCGCACTAAGATGTCAGTGTTTTCCGTCTCCGCGGTCCCGGTTTCCGGCCCGGGAACCGCGGCCAGTTCCCGGCGCAGACGGCCGCTCATGTCCGCCACAGCCAAAAGAAAAGCCTCAAAATCGTCATATTCCAGATTGTCCAGGCTTAGCCTGGCGCAGTACCAGATGGCCTCCTCCCCCTGGTTCACCCCCAGCACCCCCGGCCCCACGCCCCGGAAGAAGCAGTTGCGATCCAGGAGCCAGGCCGTTACCCCGGCCCTCATTCCGGTTTCAGGTGGAAGGAGTCCCAGGCGGTTGATGAAATACGCCTCCCGCCCGTCTTCATAGTATTGCAGGGTATAGGTTTGGCCGTCGATCTTCAGGGATGCCGCTCCCAGGTCGTCCAAAGCCAGGCCGCCCAGCTTGAGCTTTTCGCCCAGGCTCCGCAAAAGACTGTTCATATGATCCCGCGCGTTGTACATGCTGATCTGATCCTCCTGGCATTATTCGAAGAATAAAAGATTATTCAGGTACTCCCGCATTTCATCGGACCGGATCATTGCCTCGGTGATGGTCACCCGCTCTCCTCCTTCTCCCCGGCGTTCCTCCCCAACCATGATGTTGACGAGGTGCTCGGAGATGTTTTCCCAGGTCAGGTTATCATCTCCGATTCTCGCCGACAGCGCGCCCACCTCCTTGCCCAGGGCATATTCGACCGTGTCATTGATATCATGCCCGGCATCATACACTGTGTCTTCCCCTCCCACAGGATGGTTCTGGGCGTAGTTTTGCAGCTTCGTGAGACGATCAGGCATGCAGCACCCGTGCAGCGCCTCGTTGAAAAACTGCTCCAGATTCCCTTTTCCCTTGGCGTCATGGTAGAGGGCGGTGAAAAGCTCCAGGTACCCATCTATGGAGCTGACCATGCCCTCGGCTCTTTGGGAGGCCGGCATGAGTTCGGGATGCCCGGCCAGGCGGGTCGTCAACTGCAACGCGGTTTTGCCCGCATCAACGTCACTCCGGAACTCCCGGACCAGGCTGTCCCGGTTCTCCGCCAGAAGCCGCAAGCTCTCCAGTTGCAGGCTGACATCCTCGTATTTTGTGGGTTTGGCTTCGCAGCCGAAGGCTTTTCCCAGCGCCTTCCAGAAAAACTGGGGGAAGGATTTTTGGTCCATCTTCGCTTGGCAGTAGTTTTGCCAGGTCTCTCGCGGCATCCCGAGAATGATCCGGGTGCTCGGCTCATAGCTCGGGCGTTCATTGCCGAACTGCGGCGATCCGCCCATGGCGTTCCTGAAATTCTGCAAGTCCTCGATGGCCTCGCGGACATCACGCGCGGCCTGGCTATCCGCGGACGAAACCGGAGGAGCAACGTCAAGCTCAACGGTATGGCGTTCCACAAAAGCGGCGATCTGTTGGGGGTTCACCGCCGCCAGGTTTTGCGGCAGGTCGGCCTCCTTCAGTTCGTGCAAGGGGGCGCTTTGCACATAGGCGGCAAACTCCTCAAGGGTCTTCTCTCCGGCGGGAAAAGAAAGTTCCGTTTGCAGGGCATGCACGGCGGCGGTAAGCACTGCCGCCACCTCCCGCCCCGTGATAGGCTCGCCCCCGGCCGTGATGTTGCCGAAACAGCTTTCAACGAAGCTCGCGCCCCTCTCTCCCAGGCCTTCCGTTTCCCGGATCATATCAAGGGCATTGCGGAGAATTGCCGCCTGCACCCCGGCCTGGGGGGAATTGTCCACCGAGATCGTGTGTCCGCCCAGACCCGCTGTGACGACAGCGGTGTCCCCCAGGTTCTCAAAGCCGCGGATGGCGGATACCAGGTTGGTCATGGAAACATTGCTCATACAGTCTCCTACGCCAGAATCTTGGTTCTGGACTGGTTGGTGGACGCCTGGATATCGTTCTGCGCGGACAGGGATTTCTGGATGAGGTCGCGCAGGGCGTCGTTGAGATCCCTGAGGCTGTCGCGCACGGCGCGCATTTTTTCCTGTTCCGCGTCCATGTCTTTCAGGCGGGCCTGGGTCATGGTGCCCATATACTGCGACCCGGAATCAAACATCTTGCCCGCGCTGCCGATGATACTGCTGATGCCCATAATCTTGTTGTTCGCGGCTTGGAGCTTGGTCATGTCGTCGCCGGCCGCTTTTATGGCGGACGCGCTGCCGGCAATCTGGAAAATGCCCGCACCGATACTGATGACGCCGCTGGCAATGCCCAGGCCAAGTTGTATTTTGGCTTGTTCGCGCATCTCCTCGGCCTGATTTTTCATGGAGGCGACAATGGCCTCGGTTTCCGCCCAGGCCAGTTCCCGGTTCTGCTGGCGCTGCTCGGCGGCGAATTGGGTGGTGACGCTCATGATGAGCGCCCCCGGCGAAGGGATGGCCGTCCAGTCCTTGAGCCAGGCAAAGGCCTGGGCATTGGGCTGGGAGAGTTTGGGCAGATCCGAGCCCACCAGGGCCAGGGCCTGGTCAAAGCTCTTGCCGCCCTTGATGGCGTCCAGAAGGAGCTTATCCACCAGCCCGGTATCCACCTTCTGGGTTTTGGCCCGCTCAATGACCAGGTTATACTGCTGCTCGTTGAAGTCCGGGGCCTGCTGTATGCTGTTGATTTGCGACATTATGCGTTCTCCATATACTATTGGTAGCGCCTCAGTTTGGCGTCAGACAAGGAAGGCGAGTTTTTGCGAGTGTACTCTTATGGTACAGGGCCGGAGCAAAAACGAAGCCTGACGCGGTATCACGCCAAAATCAGGCGCTACTCAGGCCATGCCCGGCGCACTGGTCAGCACGGCGGTCTGGGCCTGGATGTTGCCGTCTATAATATCCATCACTCCGTCAATAAGGGCCTGGGTGCGCTCCATGACCGCTTCCAGGAGGTCTTTTTCTATATCCTGGGCCTGCGTGATGCGCAGCATCAGGGCCTCAAGCTCCTTGAGGTCGGCCTTGGCATCGGCAATCCGCTTGTCGTGCACGGCAGCGGCTATACCCACGCCCCCCTGGCCTACCTGGACGGCTCCGCCGGTGGCGTTGGCGATGCCGGCTGTCCAGACGGCGACCTTCTGAACCGTGGTGGCTATTTCGCCGAGAGCCTTGGCCGCTTTGGCCACCTGGACCGCGCCGCCTATGCTCAAGGCCATGCCCACCGCGGTGACGCCTATTTCAAAACCGAAGCCGATCCACTTGGCCGTTTCTTCGCTGGCCCCGCATTTTTTGGCCAACTCCGCAATGCCCGCGCCGAGGCTGATCTTGCCGCCCGTGGCCTCACTGGTGATGCTGTTGGCCATCATGAACAAGCCGATGGCGCCGCCCACTATGAGCAGGGGGTTGCCGGTGAGCGCGCCGGCGATCACGGAGGCCACGGAGGCGATGGCCCCCAGAATCATGCCGATCCACTTGAAGAACTTGAGGATGGGGTTGAGCTTTTCTCTTTTCTTGAGTTCCTCGAGCTGCTTCTGGACATCTTCCATCTTTTTGTCGTTGAGTTCCTTGATCTCCGCCTTCTTGACCTCAATGGACTCCAGGCCGGCTTTCACCGCGGTCTGGCGTCCTTCCACGCCGAGGGCCTGAACGAGCTGCTCCAGGGAAAGGCCGCCGTGCCTCGGGTCGGGCAGGATGGGTAGGTCTTTGAAGGCGGCGGCCAGACCGCCGCTGTTCTGGTTTCCGGTCGGCGGAACCTGGGGGCTCGCGCCGGCGGCGGCGTTCGTATTTTGAACGTCTGGCGCGGGATCTACGGTATTGGCCGCGCCCACGTTGGTCGTCATGTTGATCTGGCTCATGCCGTGCCTTCCTTTTTCAGGAGATCCAGCATGGCCCGGGCGCGCTCGTGGTAGGCCGCCTGATCGGGGTTGGCCGCGTCGCCCAGTTCCAGGGCCGCGTCAAAGAGGGCGCGGGCGCCTTCCCGTTCTCCCTTCTTGAGACAGCACAGCCCGGCATGCACCAGGGGGCCGGGGCCGGCCAGGGCTTCATGAAAGGCGGCCATGCCGTAGGCGTCTATGGCGCCGTCCAAATTGCCGTTCATCTGCAGGCAGCCGGCCAGACCCATCCAGAAGCGCGTCTCCCGGTGGTCGTAAATCACCAGCGCCCGGAACATGGTTTCTGCGTCTTTGAAGTTGCCGGAATTATAGAGGGAAAAGGCCAGGCCGTAGCCGCCTTCCAAGACTTCGGGCTTGATGCCCGTGGACTCGGCGAGGCTCAAGCCGGCCAGGATGCCGTCCATGACGGCCTGGGTCTGTTCGGGGGACAATGCTTCTGTCTGCGCGCTCATGATGGTTCTCCTTCAATTAACGTAGGCGGGCGAGTTCGGCCAGGGTCTGGTTGCTCTGCTGGATGCCCGAATTGGCCCCTTGCAGATAGGAATTATACTGGCCCATGTAGTCATTCACAAAGACCATGAGCTGCTGGGTATTGATGCCCACGGTGTCCAGGTACCCCTTGAGGGAAGTGATGGCCACCTCCCACTCCTCATTTCTGAAGGAAAGATTGTTCAGATCATTTTTATACCCGTCATTGGCCTCCAGAAGCGCGGTGTTTTTATCCTGCAGGTTTTTGATCAGATTAGGAGCAATGGGGGCCATAAAAGGATCCTTCCTGTCAATCTTTTTTTGTAATCCCTCAATTTCGTCCTCATTGGCCTTAATCTTGCCCACGTTGGTGGCGATATTGCCCTCGATCTTTTTCTCGCCCGTCTTGTCATAGGCCAGATTTTTGTCCCTGAAGAACTCGAGCATCTCCGGGCTCATCGCGGCGGTGCTCTTCTTGTCATCTTTTTTGGTGTTAGCCTGGAGCTGCCGGGCCTCATTGAGCATCTCGGCCACCTTTTTCTGCTCGTCCTGGGATTTTTTGATCTGGTCAATGTAGTCCAAGGCCCCTTTCTTGGCCATTTCGGACAGGGCAAGCTGGAGCTTGGCGTATTGTAACTGCAAACTGCCGCTGGGGCCGAGGTCAATGACGCTCGTGGCCTGGCTGATGCCGTCTATCTGAGTCATATTGTTTCTCCTTACAGATTTATAGAGTCTGAATGGTTAAATTTTCACCGCGCCGGGACGGCCGCGTCCGCTCCTGCCGGCCGGGGCGCTCTGCGCCGGCCCGGCCTGGGCCGCGCGGGCCTGGCCCGCTCTCGCCGCCTCTTCTTTCGCCTGGTTCAAAGCCTTCTCCAGTTCCGGGGGGAGCTTCTCTTCCAAGGTCTTTTTCAAATCCTCCGCGGAAAGCCCCGCCTCCTGGCACATTCCATCCAGTTGGGCGGTCAGGCGGGAAAACTCGTCCTTGATCGCCAGAAAGGCCTGTTCCTGTTCTTTCATTTCCTTTTCTTCAAAAGCCATTTCATCCTCCTCAATGAACAATGAAGCTTGTGGACATCGGGGCGGCTCCTTCGCGGTAATGCGTTGGGCCTACCGAATTGCAAAACCCGCGCCAGACAATAAAAATATAATGAAAACGATAGTTTCTAACCCTAACAACCTATTGCGGATCTGGCGACAACCAAAGTTGGCAGTAAGTCCAGGCTTTCTGGGGTTGGCGGTTGGCATCATTTACAAGTTCATGAACACATAAGCCGTAAATTGGCCATCACCCCATTCGGTCATCAGCTCACCGCCATACCGGGCGGCTATTGCCTGAACGCTCCTCAAGCCAAACCCGCCGTCTGGCTTCACGCTCGCCGGCCTACCCCCATCTGGCATGATTTCGCCGGTAAAACTGTTTTGCACCATGACGGCCAGATGCGCGCCCCGCGTATTGACGGCCAATTCAATTTTCCGGACGCCTTCCTGCCGGCCGCAGGCTTCAATGGCGTTTTCCAGGAGATTTCCCAAGACAATGCACATGTCGTAATTTGGAATTGCCAGGTCGTCGGGCAGGGAAACCCGCACGTCATACAGTATGTCGGATTTCACGCAGCGTTCGGAATAACTTGCGAGCAGCGCGTTGAGAACCGAGTTGGAACAGTATTGTTCAAATTTATTGTCGGGAATCCTCTTTTGAATATCCGCCAGATATTGTTCTATTTCCGTTGTATCGCCCGTATGCAGCAATTCACCGATGACTCTCAAATGATGCCTGTAGTCGTGGCGCATAACCCGCAACGTTTCATACATCTCGTTCATTTTTGCATAGTAGTCGCGCCCGGAGGAAATGATGCCTCGGGCCAGCTCGGCTTCATAACGATGCCGGTTGATAACCAGGTGAACATTGCCGGACAGCCGCCACATGGCCAAAGCAAAAATTATAAGCCCGGCAATCAGGCTGGCCGTCGCCTGGACAATGAATATCACCATGATACTGTTGAGTTGGATCTGGGTGACATCCGCGCCCACCAAACCTAAAAATTCATTTGTGTCTTTATGGAAAATAGGCTCGTAGGCGCTCAGACGGAAGCCATAGAGCGTATCTTCGAAATCCTCACCCAGGGTGGCTCTTTGTTCGTCAAAAGCCAGGCGTTCAGCTTTTTTAATCGCTTCCGGCACGCCCGGCCCGGTATACACGGGGCTGGAAGGATGCTCGCCGCCAATTACATACATTATGGTGTCCTGGTCCACCCGCGCCACCGTATAGATATAAGTCACATGCTCCACGTTTATTTGCTTTATCTTCATCATCAGCGCTTTGGTCTGCCGGTAATATTCGGTTTCCATGTCCATATCTTTGAGAAACGCGGCATAACCGTCGGAATTTTCCTCGATAACGGCGGCCACGGTAGCCGCTAGGGCCTGGCATTTCAACACCAGTTGTTCCTTTAATTTTTTGGCCGCAAGGTGATAGCCAATAACGCCGGTGGCCAATAAAACAACGCTGAATATGACAAATATAAGTTGAAATTGGCGTTTGGTGCGCCTGTTTCCATTTTCAGTAATCATTATTGTTCAATCCTGAGTATCCATTTCGCGAATTTCTTTTTTACGTCGGGATAACTCCTGGATATGGGAAGATTTCTTCCGCTTCTCAGGATTATTTTCCAGCCGGATATAGCCGTGATATCGTTCATGTTCACCACAAACGAGCGGTGGCATTGGACAAACCGCTCGTCATTCAAAAGCTGGCCAACGATTTTCCTGAATGTCGCGTTGGCTATCTCCTCCAATCCGTTGGTCAAACGGAAATGAACCTTATGCAGCATGGCCTCAACATAGGAAATATCCTGAAACAGGATAAGCCTGGCAGACGCGCCGCTTTTCACCAGTAGGCCGTCCTCAGGGCCGCTTTTCCTCCGCCTCGCCCTCAGCTTGCGCAGGATGCCGCGCACACTGTCGATCGCGGCCGGCTTTACCAGGTAGGAAAACGCGTCCACCGCATAGGATTCGGCGGCATATTCGTTCGAAGTGGTGAGAAAGATTATCTCGCCCGTAAATCCATCTTCCCGCAATTTTTCAGCCAGGACAATGCCGCTCATTTCCGGCATAACAATATCCAAAAAGCAGGCGTCCGCCTTCGCGCCCGAGCGAATATGGGCCAGGACATTGTTTCCGCTGTCGAAGATTGCCGTATTCACGTCAAAGCCGGAATCCAGGATAAGCGTATCCAGTTTTTCGGCGTCGCTCTTCATATCGTCGCAGATAAGGATGTTCATCATTTGAACCCGCTACGATGGTTATGGACCAGCCGACGAAAATTTACTTACAAATGATTTCGTCAAAGCCCGAAATCATTGAAATTTTTGCTCCGCACGTAAAACAACTTGGCCACCGAACCTATAAAAATATGATATTAAAGCAGTTTGACCTTAAAAAACAATACTCTTCCCTGTCGTTTGGTGCTGAATTTTGGTCGTTTTGTGCAGGCCGCCTTTACAGATGACGCCGCTTATATTATAATTACCATAATTTAAATTATTTCACATAGTTTGACAAAGGTATCCGCTATGTTGCGCAGCGCCGTGCAATCCATCTGTTCCCGGGCCGGCTGGAAAGAGCCGAAGGCGGACGGCGACGGCGTTTACAGCTTTGACCTGGAGGGCGGGCCTTCCTTCAGCCTTTCCTCCCCGGACGGGGAGCGCCTCCTGGCTCGTTCCACGCTCCTCGCCCCGGAGGCCGGGCAGGAAATAGCTGGGGAAACCCTGGCGACGATCATGCGCATCATCGGCGCCCGCTTCGCCAAGCTCAAGGCCGTGACCGCCCTGAACCCGGAAACGGGAGAGCTTGAGATTTACGCCTTCACCGGCCTGCGCGACGGGGACGCCGGGACGCGCGAGACGTTCATGGAAGACTTTCTCAACGAGGTGTCCTTCTGGAAGGCCCAGCCCGCCCTGAATTCCCCCCTGGCCTTCACCGCCCGCGGATAGGGGACCTCAAGGTATGCGGAAAAAAGTATCAACCGCCCTTATCCTGCTTTTCAGCCTCTTCGCGCAACTTCTGATGCTGGCCCAGCCGCAGGCCGCCCAGGCAACCAGCCTGAAAGACCTGCAAAAACCCTACACGCACAGTTCCCAAGGTGAGCCCCTCA
The DNA here is from genome assembly GCA_009782775.1 of Desulfovibrionaceae bacterium. Lineage (GTDB taxonomy): Bacteria > Desulfobacterota > Desulfovibrionia > Desulfovibrionales > Desulfovibrionaceae > WRHT01. The sequence continues at coordinate 7,589 of WRIL01000025.1, read as the reverse complement.
CGGCCCTGCTCTCCGATTTCGCCATCAGCCAGGGCTACAGCGCCGCTTTCACCTCCAGGGTCGAGGGCACGGTCAACGGCGAATTTTCCGACCTGCCCCCCATATCCTTCCTGGCGGCCATGCGGACCGGATACGGGGTGGAAGCCTACATCCTGGGATCAACCCTCTATTTTTTCCACCAGAGCGAAAGACGGCGCGAAGTGTTGCGCATCAACTCCATGCTGCCCTCGGAAATGCGCCAGGCTCTTCTGCGCATGGGCGCTCTTTCCGAAGATCTGCCCAGCGACACCTCCAAAAAGGAGAGGCTGCTCTTCATTGAAGGGCCGGAAGGCTATATCTCCAGCCTGGTGGCCTCCATCCGGGCCATGGAGGGAATCGAGATGCAGGAACAGGCCATCCGGGTCTTCCCCCTCAAGCATTCCTGGGCCGACGACACCCAGGTGGAAAGCGCCACCGGCGTCACCGTCATCCCCGGCGTGGCCTCTGTGCTCCGGGCCATAGCCACCGGCCAGCCCGGCCCGGGCATCCAGACCCTCCACCGCAGCGACAGCGCCCTCATGGGCAGCGGCCTGGTCGGGCGCCGGGAGGCCCAGGATACGCCCTCCGCGCAAGCTCCGGCCGCGGCCGGGCCCAACATCATGGCCGAGCCGCGCAGCAATTCCGTCATCGTCACGGATCGCCACAGCCGTATGCCCTATTATGAAGCGGTCATCACCGAACTGGACAAACCCCTGGATCTTGTGGAGATCCACGCGGCCATAGTGGATATCAACGCCAACCATTCATATAATCTGGGCGTCAAATGGGGCGGCGGACGGGTAGAGGGCAATTTAGCGGGCAGCGAGGCCAGCTTGGGCGCGGCCACGTCGTCCCTGGGGGCGGCCGCCAATGCCGGTTTTACCGTGAGCACCATTTACAACAACAATCTGAACACATTTTTTGCCGATGTCCGCGCCTTGGAAGAGCGGGGGGACGGGGCCATACTCTCCAGGCCTTCCGTCTTGACCACGGATAACGTGCAGGCTTCCCTGGAATACACCACCACCTTCTATATCAAGCTGGAAGGTTATCAGGCCGTGGATGTGATCCCGGTGACCAGCGGCACCACCCTGAAAGTGACCCCGCGCATCCTGCGCATGCCGGACGGCAAACCTTCCCGCCTGGCCATGACCATTGTCATTTCCGACGGCGCCGACCCCATGGCCGTACCTCAAAGCGGATGGATAGGCGGGGTGCCGCCGGTGAAAAAAGTGACCATCAACACCCAGGCCACGGTGGCCGAAGGGCAGAGCCTGATTTTGGGCGGCTTCTATCACGAACGGCGGAATGACAACAGATCCGGCACGCCAGGGCTGATGAACGTGCCTGTTCTGGGCCATCTCTTCAGCCAAACCGGCGAAGACGTGCAGCGTATGGAGCGGCTCATCCTCATTACCCCCCGCATTATCACCCATGACGCCCTGGATATGCCCGTTCCGGACAGGGTGGAAGCGCAGCGCTTCGCCATATCGCCCACAGCCGAGAATTATGAACTGCGGGAAGATTTTTATGACGTCGGTCCGCCCCGGAGCGGCGGCTGCGGCAGGCAAGGCGTGGTCCGTCCGGCGAGGCCGGTTAGATAACCGGAGCGCGCCCCATGAACAACGTCATCCTCCTGGGCATCTTCACCGGCAATCACGCCGGGGCGGAGGCGTCTTTCGAGGCCGGCGAATACACCATAGGCTCGGGCCTGGAATGTGATGTGGCGCTTACGGACAGCACCCTCGCCCCCCGGCATTGCTCTTTCTCCCTGGCTGAAGACGGCACGGTTCGCCTAAGCCCCCTGGAAGGGACGCTGATCCTGGATGGGGAAAGTATGTCCGCCCCCCTGAACTGGCCGGCCCGAACTCCGATATTGGCCGGAATGGTCTGCCTGGCTTGGACGCGCCCCGGACAGGACTGGGCGGGCCTGAAACTGCCTTCTCTCTTGGCGGCGGAAGAAGGCCCTTCTGGAACAAAGACGGAAAACCGGGATCCGGGAGCGGAAGATACAGACGAGAAAGGGAGAGCGGAACCCCCGGCTAACCCGGAAATGGCCTTAGAGAATACGCCCCGGCCAGCCAATGAACGCTTCGGGCGATGGGCCGTGATTTTGGCGGTCGTTCTAGCCCTGGCCGGACTGACCATAAGCCTGTCGCCTTTCGACAACCAGAGTAAAACCAGGCTGAAGAAGCTGGAGCAAGTTCTGCGGTCCGAAGGTTTTTCAGATTTGTGGGCGGAAGAGAATGCGGGCAGGGTAATGATATATGGTTTGGTGCCAACCGGAGTTGACGCCAACAAGATTCGGGGTATTGCCGCGGGGCAGCCTTACCCGGTGCAAGTGATCGTGCGTGAACGTGAAGAATTCAGCAGCGCAATTCTTACCGCGCTTGCCGGCCACGGCCTTTTTCCGCAGTTGCGGATTGAAGACGGGGAGGCCTTGCTCTTGGGTTACGCTCTGGACAGCCTGACGGAAAACGCCGCGTTAAGCTGGGCGCGCGGCGCCGTGCCGCGCGTGGTGCCTATCCGTTCCGCCCTGCTTACGCGCGGCGTTGTGGAAGAAACCTTGACGGCTGAACTGGCCAAAGCCGATCTCACGGGGAAAACCTCGGTGGATTGGCGCCCCGGGAGTATTGCCTTAAGCGGGGAAACGGCGGATAAAAACGCCCTAGCCGAAGTCATAGAGGTGGTGCGCGGCGCATTGGGCTCTCCCATAGCCTTCCAACTCGCCATTGATTCAGAACCGGAAAAGATTTATGTGGGCGATGGCGCGGCTGTCGGCAACTCCGCTTCGGAATTTTTACCGGGCCAGAACTATGCGCCAGGCCAGGGGAGCCTGGGCAATCCCTTTGGTGAAAGTCTTTCCCTGCGCAGCGTGACCAGGGTTCAGCCGGACGGCACAGGGCTGCCCTTTATAACCACCTCGGACGGGGCGGTGTATTTTTTGGGCGGCACCTTGCCCAGCGGACATACCCTCACGGGCATTTACGCGGACAGATTAGAATTTTCTCGAAACGGTTCAACTATGGCATACAAACTGCAAGGACGGTGAATATGGAGACCGCAACCACTATGAATCAGATCGAAGGTTGGCAGGAACGTTTGGCGGAGGACGAACAAGGCGTTGCCCTGCGCGAACTCCGGGATTATCTGGCCGTCAAACAGGCTGAATTGCGTCGCCTGTTGGACGCCGAAGCCAGCCAGGAAGAATATGAACTGAATCAAAAATTTCTGGCGGCCGTGGAAGCGGCGGACATCGCGGCCCTGGCCTTTTGGGAAAAGCATAACAAGATAAAGGAGGACGTATTATGACCGGCATATCGGGGGTGAACATCAACAATTTTCTCAACCGGGGCCTGGAAAATGTGGACGGCATGTCTTCCAAGCTGGAGGCCAAAATGCAGGAACTCTCCGCCAATGGCGGGCAAATGAAGCAGGAGGATCTGCTCATGCTGCAATACGAAATGGGGCAGTACCAGGCCTTTATGACGGCACTGAACAACACGATCAGTTCCATCCAGAACCAGGTGAAGGAAATGGCGCAGTCCATACGGTAGTGCGGGGGAAGGACAATGCTGGAAGAAAAAGATCTGCGGACCCTGGCCGAAGTTGGTTTTAGCGCGGTCAGCATGGGCAATATGCTGCCGGCCAGGACAATTTTTGAAGGGCTGGCCGCCGCCCGGCCCGGCCATGAGGCGCCCCGGATGGGGCTGGCCATGAGCCACTACATGGTCAATGAATTTGAAGCGGCTGAGGATATTTTGCGCGTCCTCATGCGGGATAAACCCGACTTCCGCCTGGCGGGCGTGCATCTGGCCCTCTGCTTGATCTTGGCGGGGCGGAAGGAAGAGGCCCTGCCGCTATTGCGCGAGGCGGAGAAATTCAAAGACCCCCTGTTCAATGGCATGGTCGAGGAACTCCTGGGGCTGGCTGTATGAAGCCCCGATGTCTGGCGCTGGTGTTTTTGCTGTCCCTCGGCCTGGTCGCTTGCCGCACGGAAGTTTACCAAAACTTGGCGGAAAGCACGGCCAACGAGCTTTTGAGCGCCCTTCTGGAGCGCGGTGTGGCGGCGGAAAAGATCAGCCAGGGGAAAAACGGTTTTGCCGTCACCGTGGATAAGGAAGATCAACTTCGCGCTTTGGAAATCTTAAGGGACCTGGGACTGCCCAAACCGGACTATGAAGGGTTGGGCGTGGTCTTCCGCAAGGAAAGTATGATGAGTTCCCCTCTGGAAGAAAAGGCGCGCCTCTCTTATGCCCTTTCCCAGGAACTTTCCGCCTCCTGCTCCCGTCTGGATGGGGTGGTGAACGCCACTGCTCATGTGGTGCTGCGGGAAAAAGATGTGCTCACCGGCGAATTGACCCCGGCCTCGGCCGCGGTGATGCTCAGGCATACCCCGGACGCGCCGGTTGATCACTACATACCGCAGATACGAAGTCTGGTGGTGCAGGCCGTGCCGGATGTGGAGCCCGAGCGGGTTTCCATTCTGACCTTTCCAGTCATGGGTGACGTTACCCGGCCAACGCCTTCAGGCGATAAAAGGGCGGCCGGTCCTTGGCTGATTCTTTTGTTTCCGGCCGGATTTTTGGCCGGGGGCGTCAGCGTCTGGAGTTTTCTTCGCTTTCGTAAACCCGGAGCGGCTTCTCTCAAATAGGTCGATGGCCTGCTCAAGGGGAATACGCCCATGAATGTCTTTATCGCCTCCTTGAAGGAAAAACCCGAACTTCTGGCCGCTGTGATTCGCTTCAATGCGCCGGGAATTGACGACTTTGACCCGGAGGCCTTGCCGGCCCCGACCGCCGTCCTCTTGCGAGACGGAACGCTCCGGCACCTCTCCGGCAGCCGGGCCGGCCAGGCCATGATCCGCGCCTGGCTCTTCCGGCAACTTGGAGTGGACGGGGCGTTCACGGATTTCAGCGAAGAACGTCGCCGCTTGGCTCTCTTGGAAAAAGAAACCCTTTCCAGCCTGGCTCTGGCCTACGGCGCCTGCATCTACGCCCAGGAGGCCGCGCGCCTCATCAGGCGGGAAGAGGTGGCGGCTCTACGTTCGCTTCTGGGCGCGCATTACGAATATGCCCTGTCCAGAGGGCGTTTCCAGATGCGGCAGGCGGGCGGCTTTTTCGCCTCCTTCATGTCCCGGGCGCCTTTGCCGGAACGCATGGCCGAAGCCGGTTTTACCGCCCTGCGCCTTTGCTTGGCCGACTGGCCGGACGAACTCTTTCGCCGGGCCGCCCCGCGCCTGCCGGAAGCGTTGCGCCTTCCAGCGGATACAGAAGCCGCTTCCATGCTTCATGTGTTCTGGGCGGATGTGAAAAAACTTCTGATCACTCAGGTGGCTCCCAGATGGCAACCCTGTTTCGCATAGATTCGGCCGGCCTTTCCGCTTCCCCGGGCACCCGCCTGATCAAGGCCGCCGCTTGGGCCAACTACCTTGAGGCCGAGGCTATTGTGGAAGAGGCCCGCGCTTATGCCCAAAATATGCGCTTGGAGGCTGAAAAGGCCTTTGAGGCTGAAAAACAGCGCGGCTATGATCAAGGAGTGCTGGAAGGGCACCAGGAGCACGCCGAACAGATTATGGATACCGTGCTCAAATCCATTGAATACATCGAGGGCTTGGAAAAAGGCGTTTCCGCCCTGGTAGGCGAAGCCCTGCGCAAGATTCTGGGTTCCCTTCCCCCGGAAGAACTCATGGCCGGGGTGGTGCGCCAATCCCTGGCCCTAGTGCGGGGCCAGAAACAGGTCGTGCTCCGCGTGTCGCCCGCGGATGAAGAAGCGGTAAAAGCCCGGCTGGCGGAAATTGTGCGCGACTATTCCTCAATCGCTTTCGTGGATGTCCAGGTTGACGCGCGGCTGGTCCGAGGGTCCTGCACCCTGCAAAGCGAAATGGGGGTTATTGACGCGAGCGTGGAAACGCAAATCCGGGCCATTGTCAATACCTTGGAAAAACAGCGCAAGGGCTGAAGCGCTATGGAAGTCTTTTCCTATATTGATGACATGTACAGCGCCGCTCTGGCCGAAAGCCAAACGGTGGAAATACGCGGCCGGGTGGAAAACGTGGTGGGCACGATCATCCGCGCGGTCCTGCCCAACGTTAAGATCGGCGAATTGTGCATACTGCGCAACCCCTGGGAAAATTGGCAACTGTATGCGGAAGTGGTCGGCTTTCAGAAGCAGTATGCCCTGCTTACCCCCTTTGGCAGCGTTCAGGGCATCTCCCCTTCCACTGAGGTCATTTCCACAGGCGAAACCCATTCCGTGGGCGTGGGCGAAGGCCTTTTAGGCCGCGTCCTGGATGGACTGGGCAATCCCCTCGACGGCCGGGAAGCCCCGCAAACCAGCGCCCGCTATCCGGTCTACGCCGATCCGCCCAATCCCATGCTGCGCCGGATTATCGACCGCCCTCTGTCCATGGGGCTCAGGGCCATTGACGGCTTACTCACCTGCGGCGAAGGGCAGCGTTTGGGCATTTTCGCGGCCGCCGGCGGCGGCAAAAGCACACTGCTTTCCTGTCTGGTCAAGGGGACGGAGGCGGATATCACTGTCATGGCTTTAATTGGCGAACGCGGCCGTGAAGTGCGCGAATTCATTGAACGCGACTTGGGGCCGGAAGGCATGAAAAAGGCCGTGCTGGTGGTTTCAACCTCTGATCGTTCGGCCATGGAACGCCTCAAGGCCGCTTACATCGCCACGGCCATCGCCGAATATTTCCGCGACCAGGGCCAAAGGGTGCTGCTGCTCATGGATTCCGTGACCCGTTTCGGCCGGGCCTTGCGCGAAATCGGCCTGGCCGCCGGCGAACCGCCCACGCGCCGGGGCTTTCCTCCCTCGGTCTTTTCCAGCCTGCCCTTGCTCATGGAACGGGCCGGCAACTCGGACAAGGGGTCCATCACCGCCCTTTATACCGTGCTGGTGGAAGGCGACGACATGACCGAACCCATTGCCGATGAAACCCGGTCCATATTGGACGGGCACATCATCCTCTCGCGCAAACTGGCTTCCGGCGGGCACTACCCGGCCATAGACATCCTGGCCAGCGTGAGCCGGGTAATGAGCGCCATCGTGGATAACGACCACCAGAACATGGCGGGCGGCCTAAGGAAAATTTTGGCCAAATACGCGGAAATGGAGCTTCTGGTCCAGATCGGGGAATACAAAAAAGGGGCGGACGCCGAAGCCGACAACGCCCTGGAACGCATCGGCAAGGTCAACGAATTTCTCCGGCAGGGCACGGATGAACAATCTTCCTTCACCCAAACTCTGGAAGCCATGAGGGGCGTCCTGGCTTGACGGCCTATCCCCTGGCGCCCCTGGCCCGCGTGCGGGAGTTGCGGGAAGAAGCCGCGGCCACGGAATATTCGGCCAGGGAAAAGGCGCTTCTGGCGGCCAAACAGGAAACGCTGGCCCGCCGCAAAGCCTTGGAGGATTACCTGGTTTGGCGGAAAGAAGAGGAAGACCGGCGCTACCGGGAAATCCTGGGCCAAGAGCTGTCGCGCAAGGAGATGGATGAATTCAAGGCCGGTGTGGCCGCCCTGCGGGAGAAGGACAATGTCCTGACGGAAGCGGTGGAAGAG
>WRIL01000024.1 GCA_009782775.1 Desulfovibrionaceae bacterium | reverse complement strand
GCTTCGCGGCCTCGAACAACGCCAGCGTGTGGCTTACGGCTCCGGAGTGGCTGAACAGGCCCTTCCGGTTAAAGCGCACCCAATAGGTGTTGTACAGGACATCCGCTCCGGCGAGGCTTTCCGTCATAGCTTCCACATCGTCGAAGCGGAAGGGATGCGTCCGGATCTTTTCCTTGAAAGGACTGGGGCTGTCCGGCGAATTGGTCAAGGTGACGACCGTCTCCCCAGCCTCCAGGATGCGTCCGGCGATATAGCTTCCTGAAAAGCCGAAGGCTCCGGTGATCGCGTGCGTCGCCATGAGCGCTCCTTTCCGCGAAAGACGCGGATCAGTTGTCTTTGGCCCGGAAGATGTCGGCTCCGGCGGACAGGAGTTTTTTTTCGATTTGTTCGTAACCGCGGTCCAGGTGGTAGATGCGCTGCACCTGGGTTTCGCCCTGGGCGGCCAGACCGGCCAGAACAAGGGAGGCGCCGGCCCGGAGGTCCGAGGCCATTACCGGCGCGCCGGTTAGCTGTTTTACCCCGCGCACCACGGCCCTGGATCCGGAAAGCCGGATATCCGCGCCCATGCGCCCCAGTTCCGGGACATGCATGAAGCGGTTTTCAAAGATGGTTTCCTCAACTGTGCCGGATCCTTGGGCCAGGGTCATTAGGGCCAGGATCTGGGCCTGCATGTCCGTGGGAAAACCCGGATAAGGACTGGTGACCACCTGGGCGGCGAGCAAAGGAGAGGAGGCGTTTATGAAAACTCCTTCATCCCGCTTTTCCGTCACGGCTCCCATCTCTTCCAGTTTGGCCAGCACGGAGTCTAGCTTATCCGCCGGGCAGTCGCGCACCAGGAGTTTCCCGCCGGTAATGGCCGCGGCCACCAGAAAGGTTCCCGCTTCAATGCGGTCCGGCATGATGGAATAAGCGCAGCCATGCAGGGCTTCCACCCCTTCCACCCGCAAGGTGCTCGTGCCGATGCCCTCAATTTTTGCCCCGCAAACCTTGAGAAAATTGGCCAAATCGCTGACCTCCGGCTCCCGGGCCGCGCCCCGCAGCACCGTCTGTCCGCGGGCCAGGACCGAGGCCATGAGCAGGCTCTCCGTACCGCCTACAGTAGGGAAGTCAAAATTGATCTCCGCGCCCCTGAGTTCCTCACAGTATCCCACGATATACCCGGAATCCAGGTCAAAACGCGCCCCCAGCTTTTCCAGTCCCTTGATATGCTGGTCCACCGGCCTTGCGCCGATGGCGCAGCCTCCTGGCAGGGCGACCTTGGCACGCCCAAGCCGGGCCAGCAGCGGTCCCAGCACCAGCACCGAAGCCCGCATGGTCTTAACCAGATCGTATGGCGCCTCGGGAACCAGGGAGAGCGCTTCCGCCCGTACCCCGTTCCCGTCTCCGTCCGTGAAGGCCGCCTCACAGCCCAGGATGTTCAGCAGTTTGTTTGTGGTATGGATGTCGCGTAGCCGGGGCACATTGGCATAGTGCACCGGGCCGTCCACCAGAATGGAGGACAGCAGAATGGGCAGGGCCGCGTTCTTGGAGCCGCTGACGGCAATGCTTCCGTTTAACGGCCTGCCCCCGTGAATAATCAGTTTGTCCATAAAAGTTTAAACGGGGGCAGCGCCCCCGTTTATCTTTACTGTTCGCTGTCTTTTTCGCCCAACCGCAGGCGGGTGAAACCCTGAACAACGATGCTGTCGCCGCATTCCTTGGCGCAGGCGTCCACCACCTCGCGGATGCGCAGCTTGTCGTCGCGGATGTAAGCCTGATCCAGCAGACAGACTTCCTGGTAGAACTTGTTGATCCGTCCGTCCACGATTTTTTCCACCATGGCCGGGGGCTTGCCTTCATCCAGGGTTTTTTGGCGATAGACGGCGCGCTCGCGCTCAACTAGGTCCGGGTCCAGGCTTTCTTTATTCAGGGCCGCGGGGTTGGCTGCGGCCACCTGCATGGACAGGTTTTTGGCCAGTTCCAGCAGGGCGGGTTTTCCGGCGTTTTCAGGTTTGCCGCAGGCCAGGGATACAAGGACGCCGATCTTGCCGTTGGAGTGGATATAACAGCCCAGGAGCCCCGGTGAGGGCGCGGCCAGGATGATATGCCGGCCTATGGACATATTTTCGCCCAAGGTGGCGATTTGGTTGTTCAGGCCGTCCTGGGTCAGGGCCAGGAGGGTAGCGTGATCCGCCGGTTTTTTTTCAAATACTAGGTCGACCACGGATTTGGCGTAGTTCTGAAACTGTTCGCCGCGCGAGACAAAGTCGGTTTCGCACATGACCTCTACCAGGACGGCTACGGAGCCGTCCTGAGCCAGCTTGTGGGCGATGACCCCTTCGCCGGTATCCCGGCCAGCCTTTTTGGCGGCCTTGGCTAAGCCTTTCTGGCGCAGCCAGTCCACGGCGGCGTTCAGGTCGCCGGCGCATTCCTGCAGGGCCTTTTTGCAATCCATCATGCCGACGCCGGTTTGATCGCGCAGTTCTTTAACCAGTTGGGCGGAAATTTCCATGGTATTTTCCTTTACCCCGTCTTCGGGGGTTGATCGTCAATTCTGAGCTTCTTCGTCGACATCCGCTTCCGCCTTAGGCGCGGGTTCAGGTTCCTTTTCCGGCTTTTCCCGACCATGCCCATCCCGGTCCTTGCCCATGGCCTCGCCCTCCAGGCAGGCGTCGGCCATGGATCCCACAAAGAGCTTGATGGCCCGGATGGCGTCGTCATTGCCGGGGATGATGCAGTCAATGAGGTCAGGGTCGCAGTTGGTATCGGTCACCGCCACGATGGGGATGCCCAGCTTGCGGCATTCCAGGACGGCGATGCTTTCCCTCTGCGGGTCAATGATAAAGGCCAGTTGGGGGAGCCGATCCATGTTTCGGATGCCGTCCAGCACTAGGTGCAGCTTGTCCAGTTCCCTTTGCAGGGTGAGGATTTCTTTTTTTTGGTAGCGGTTCACGCTCCCGTCCTCAAACATGCCTTCTAGCTTTTTCATGCGATCAATACTTTTCTGGATAGTGAAAAAGTTGGTCAGGGTTCCGCCCATCCAGCGATTGGAGACGTAAAACTGGCCGGCGCGGGATGCCTCCGAGGAGATGGCCTCCTGGGCTTGGCGCTTGGTGCCGATGAAGATAACTTTACCGCCTGCGGCCACGGTGTCCGCCACTTTGTCATGGGCCGTGCGGTACAATTTGACGGTCTGCTGCAAGTCAATGATATGGATGCCGTTGCGCGCCCCGTAAATATAGGGCTTCATCTTGGGGTTCCAGCGGCGGGTCTGGTGGCCGAAATGCACTCCGGTCTCCAGCATCTGCTTCATGCTGACGTAAGGCATAGAGATACTCCTTGGGGTTAGTTACTCTTCTCCGCGGCCGAGCCGTTCCCGGCGGTTTTCCGCCGGCACCCCGGGCGACCGTGAACCCGCATGGCGGGCCTGCCGGAGAAGATGGATTTATTAAGAGCGAAGTCTTATATGCTTTTTTGATTTTTTTGGCAAGCTAATTGGAAAACCGATAATGCCCCAGTTTGAATTACAACTTACCAAAATAGCTGGTTATAATTTGCAAACTGAGGCACCACCGGAAAACCGGAGCAGGGCTTCTTTTGTATTGCGGGCCGGAAACGGGAAATCACGATTGCGCCGCAGGCGCATAGGCTGAGTGCTTAAGAACCAAACGCGGCTTAGAAAGCGGCAGCCGGAAGCTGTCGATGAGGATGGGGCGATCGCCTTTTGGCCGCAGCTTCTTGTGCACCCATATCTTGTACCCATCCTGATCCAGGAAGTGAAATTTGTCCAGGTCAGTTTCTTGCGGAACTCCCAGGCGCACGGCAGGCACCACAAGGGTACAGATCTCGCAATTGCTGCAGCCTCGGCAATGGCTGGTTCCGCGCCGTTCGGGGTACAGCAGAACCGCGCCGCCTTCGCTGCGGATATATTTCGCTGCCGATTCACTTATTGCGATGTACATACTTTTCCGTGGGCTCTGTCACAGTAAATGTTTTACCCGCCCCGCCCAAAGCGGTCAACGCCCAACTCTGAAAAAAAGTGGATAAAAATGTATGAATAGCGATTCCGTGCTACAACTACGGGAAATCTTATGGCTGTTCCAGGCCGCCTGCCCAAAGAACGTGGTTTCTTTGGCGGCTTGATGATTAACGGGGTTTGGGGGTTGCGTCTCCAAGCTGGGATTGGGGCGGCAGCCCCCAAAAAGCAAATTGGGGGACTACCGTCCGCCGGTCCGGCAACTTCTCTTGACCTTGCCCGGCCAAGCGTGTAAAGGCAGATAACTCACGTTCACGGCGGATGTAGCTCAATTGGCAGAGCACCAGATTGTGGCTCTGGGGGTTGTGGGTTCAAGCCCCATCATTCGCCCCAACAACAATGCCCCGTGCCGCCCCTGTCCTCCCAGGGCAAAGGATTGGCGCGGGGCTTTTTGAACTATGCTTATGCAGGCAAGCATCCGCAATTTTTGCATCATCGCGCACATTGACCACGGCAAATCCACCCTGGCGGACCGCATTCTGGATTTGACCGGCCTGGTCTCCGCGCGCAGCAAGCGCGATCAGTACCTGGATCGCATGGATCTGGAGCGGGAGCGCGGCATCACCATCAAGGCGCAGACCGTGCGTATTCCTTACCGGGCCAAGGACGGCCGGGAATATATCCTCAATCTTATTGACACTCCGGGGCATGTGGACTTTAACTACGAGGTTTCCCGTTCGCTGGCGGCCTGCGACGGCGCCTTGCTGGTGGTGGACGCCACCCAGGGAGTGGAGGCGCAGACCCTGGCTAATGTTTACTTGGCCCTGGACTATAACCATGAGATCATCCCGGTGCTCAACAAGATCGATCTGCCCAGCGCGGACGTGGGGCGTGTGAAGCTGGAGATCGAGGAAGCCATCGGCCTGGACTGCGCTGAAGCCCTGGAAGTGAGCGCCAAGACCGGCTTGGGGGTGGAAGAGGCCCTAGAGGAGGTGATCCGCCGTCTGCCGCCGCCCGGTGGCGATCCCGAGGCTCCGCTCAAGGCCCTGATTTTTGATTCCTGGTATGATCCTTACCAGGGGGTGGTGGTTCTCTTCCGGGTGATGGAGGGGAGGTTGCGCAGGGGCGAGCGCATCCGCCTGTTTTCCACTGGCGTGGAGTACGAAGTGTTGCGCCTGGGCGCTTTTTCCCCGGAGGTGGTGGATATCGAGTCTTTTTCCGCCGGGGAAGTGGGTTTTTTATGCGCCAATATCAAGCAACTCGGCGATGCTCGGGTGGGGGACACGGTCACTCTGGCCGCCCGGCCTGCGGAATCGCCTGTTCCGGGCTTCAAAGAGGTCAAGCCCATGGTCTTCTGCGGGCTTTACCCCACGGACAACGACGCCTATGAGGAATTGAAATCCGCCCTGGAAAAGCTCCAGCTCAACGATGCGGCTTTTTCCTTTGAGGCGGAAACCTCCCAGGCCTTGGGCTTCGGCTTCCGTTGCGGTTTTCTGGGGCTTCTGCACATGGAGATCATCCAGGAGCGCCTGGAGCGCGAATTCCAGGTGGAGCTCATTGCCACCGCCCCCTCAGTGGTTTACAAGGTGGAGAGCACCGATGGGCGGACCCTTTGGGTGGATAATCCGGTGAAACTCCCCGATCCCGGGCGCATCGCCGCCTTTTACGAGCCGTTCATGCGCCTGGACGTGCATGTGCCCCATGAATATGTGGGTAATATCCTGAAACTGTGCGAGGAAAAGCGCGGCCGGCAGAAGGATCTGCGCTACCTGACCGGCAGCCGGGTAATTGTAAGCTATGAGATGCCCTTTGCCGAGATCGTCTTTGATTTTTTTGACCGGCTGAAATCCTGTTCCAGAGGGTACGCCTCCATGGAATATGAGCTTATAGACTACCGGTCCGGAGATCTGGTGCGCCTGGATATCCTGATCAATGGCGATCCCGTGGATGCCCTGGCCGTGATCATTCACCGGGAAAAGGCCTATGCCCACGGCCGGGCTTTGGCCCTGAAGTTGAAGCGCACCATTCCCAAGCAGCTTTTTGAGGTGATTATCCAGGCCGCCGTGGGCGGCAAGATAATCGCCAGGGAGCGCAACGCCCCGGTGGGCAAAAACGTCACGGCCAAGTGTTATGGCGGGGATATCACCCGCAAGCGCAAACTTTTGGAAAGACAAAAAGAAGGCAAGAAGCGCATGAAGCGCATGGGTAATGTGGAGCTGCCCCAGGAGGCTTTTCTGGCGGCCTTGCGCGTGGGGGATGAATAATGACCAGAAAACCTGTCTGGCGTGAATACGGAGAAGCCTTGGTTCTGGCCTTTTGCCTGGCCATGCTGATTCGTTTTTTTGTGGTGCAGGCCTATCAGATTCCTTCCGGGTCCATGCTCAACACCTTGCTTATTGGCGACAAGATCCTGGTCAGCCGGCTGAGCTACAACGTCAAGATTCCCTTTACGGATCGGGTAATTTTCCGCCTGGGCGACCCGGCTGTCGGCGACATTGTCGTGTTCACCTTTCCCGACCCCAACCCGGACAATGCCCGGATAGATTATATCAAGCGCGTCATCGGTTTGCCCGGGGACGTCATTGAGGCCAGGGACAACAGGATCTACCGCAACGGCGAAGCCCTGGACGAATCTTACGTCCGTCTTTCCGGATCGCTTTTATTCAGGCCGGGAGTCGTGCATCCGGGGGTCTTCGTCCAGGGCAACCCGCATAACTTTGCCCCCATAACCGTGCCTGAGGATCATTACTTTGCCTTGGGCGACAACCGAAATGATTCCCTGGATTCCCGTTTCTGGGGTTTTGTGCCGCGTGATTTCATCCATGGTAGAGCTTGGCGCGTGTACTGGTCCTGGGGCGACAAGGCGGGCGACGCAGGCAGTTCCGGTTTCGTGGACTCCGGCCCCCGCTGGTCCAGGCTCGGACGCTTGGTGGAATAAGGCGGCGGGCAAGCCAATAATAAAACATTGCTTCTGGCGACACATTTGTGTATATTGCGCCATCTTGTCATATAAGCGCGAGCGTGGGCATGAACGTCAAGCCTGAAATTATTGGAAAAAACGTGAACCAGACTGACAATCGCCCGGTAGTACTCATCGTTGACGATACCGCGGACAATATTACCCTGCTGACCTCCCTTCTGGGCGATCTCTATAAGAACAAGGTAGCCACCAACGGCGCCAAGGCCTTGCAAATTGCCACCAAAGAGCCTCCGGATCTCGTGCTCCTGGATATCATGATGCCCGGCATGGACGGTTATGCCGTATGTAAGGAATTGAAAAGCAACCAGGCCACTCGTAATGTGCCGGTGATTTTTCTCACGGCCAAGTCCCAGGAAGAAGACGAGACCCAAGGTTTCGCCTTGGGCGCGGTGGACTATATCACAAAACCCATCAGCCCGCCTATTCTCATGGCCCGCGTGGCTACCCACTTGGCCCTGCATGAGGCCCGCAGCAAGCTGGCCAGGCATAACGAGGAGCTGGAGGCCGAGGTGGAAGTCCGCACCCGGCAACTGGCCGGTATGCAAGACTCGTTGATCACCGCCATGGCCGCCATGTCGGAAACCAGGGATAATGAAACCGGGTTGCACATAAGGCGCACGCAACTCTATTTGCACGCCTTGGCCGACCACCTCAAGGATCATACCAAATTCAAGGACATCCTGACCGAGCGCGTCATTACCATGATCTATAAATCGGCTCCCCTGCACGACATCGGCAAGGTGGGCGTGCCGGACCGGATCTTGCTAAAACCCGACCGCCTCACTCCGGAAGAGTTTGAAGAGATGAAAAAGCATACCATCTACGGGCGCGATACCATTGTGGCCGCGCAGAAAGAGCTGGAAACCCCGGAACTTTTCCTGGATATCGCCCGTGACATCGCGTACATGCACCATGAAAAATGGGACGGCAAAGGCTACCCGAGTCAGGTCGCCGGTGAGGATATCCCTCTGGCGGCTCGCATGATGGCTATCGCCGATGTTTATGACGCCCTGATCTCCAAACGGGTCTATAAAGAATCCATGCCGCACGAAAAGGCGTCCGCCATCATCGTCGAGGGCCGGGGCAATCACTTTGATCCGGATATTGTGGATACCTTCCTGCGAATCTCCGACCTCTTCGACAGCATCGCCAAAGCTTACAGCGACCACTCCATCGTTGAGTAAAGGTTCCTCTCCCGCCTCCGGTCGCTCCGTCAGTCTTTACCTGCGTCTGCCCCGCTCTCGGACTCGCCTCTTCCGTTACCTGCTGGAAGCCAGGGATAACTTGGCCTGTATTTCCGTTATTGACCGTGAGGCTTGCATCCTGAGACTGTTCTGCGCTCCGGAGCAATATACCGCTCTACTTGAATGCCTGGAAGAGATTGATATCGGCGAAATTTGTTTTGAAGGAGGCTATAGCCAAAGCCATTTAAGCAGGACGTAAGCCGGCAGCACCAGGACAATGCTGTCCAGACGATCCAGGAGCCCGCCGTGTCCGGGCAGGAGGCGGCTAGAGTCTTTCACCCCGGCTTCCCGCTTTAGGGCGGATTCGAAAAAATCCCCGAACTGGGCCAGTAGGCTGAAGATAACCCCGGCCAAAAACCATTGCCAGGGCGCGATGCCGGACAGCTCCGGCGGCAGGGGAGCAAGGCTCCCGTACAGGGCCACGGTCGCGGCGTTCAATAGCAGACCCCCGGCAAAGCCTTCCCAGCTTTTGTGAGGACTGATCGCGGGGCAGATTTTATGCCTGCCCAGGAGGCTTCCCGCGTAATAGGCCCCTATATCCGAAGCCGCCGCGGCCAGTAGCGCCAGGATTTGTTCGACCATGTTCAACCCTAGGGCGAACTGCAAGGACATGGGGATATACATGATGCCGAAGAGCAGGGGAAGTTCCTCTCTCAGGGTTCCGCCTTTCCCTTGCCCGTAACGGATGGTGAAACGCAGAGCCGCCAGGATGGTCACTAGGCCGAGCAGGGCCAGGAGGCCGCCCCAGCCTGAACAACCGGTGCCAAGGGTAATGATTCCCCCGCAGATCATCCCGGCGGCTTTGCCGGCGGCGTTGCCCCAGCCTGGCCAGAATATTTGGTATAGCTCCCACATGGCCAGGAGCGACACCCCACACAGCAGGAGGCGTAGGGGCCAGCCTCCGGCGGCTAGGCAACCCAGCAGGATTGCCGCCAGGATCATGGCGGTGAGGATTCTTGTTTTATGGGCAGGTCCAAGCATGGTTATCTTCATATGTTGCCGAAACGCCGGACGCGTCCGGAATAGCTGCGCAAGGCTTCCAGCAGGTGTTTTTTTTCAAAGTCCGGCCAGAGGGTTTCGGTGAAGTGGTATTCGCTGTACGCGCTCTGGAATAGCAGAAAGTTGCTCACCCGGTATTCCCCACTGGTCCTTATGATCAAATCCGGGTCCGGCTGACCGGCGCTGTAAAGGTGGGAAGAGAGAGCCCTTGGGGTCAGATCTTCCGGCCTTCCACCGGCTTGAAAGTATTTCCGGCAGGCCAGGATTATTTCCTCGCGTCCGGAATAATTCAGGGCCAAGTTGAGCAGCATTGATTCGTTGTTCCTGGTCTTGTCCAGGACATGCTCCAAGGCCTTGCGGGCTGGCAGGGGCAGATCCGCGATCTCGCCGAAGAGGCCCAGACGGATGTCATGTTTTTGCAGGGTGGATAACTCCCGGCCCAGAAAATCCGTGAGCAGGCCGAAGAGCAGGGTGATTTCCGTCTGCGGGCGGCTCCAGTTTTCCCTGGAAAAACTGTACAAGGTAAGATGCCGGGTCCCCAGTTCGCGGGCGGCGGTGACCACCCGGCGCACGGCCTCGGCCCCGGCCCTGTGCCCTTCGCCGCGGGACAGCCCGCGTTGCTCGGCCCAGCGGCCATTACCGTCCATGATTATGCCGATATGGGCCGGTAAGGCCGCAGCCTTGTCCAGTTCCTGATTCAAAGAGGTCTACCGTGTAACATGCGAGGCAATGACCGCGCGCTGGATCTGGTTTGTACCCTCGAAGATCTGGAAAATTTTGGCGTCACGCAGGAGTTTTTCAACCGGGAAATCGCGGCTGTAGCCGTATCCTCCCATGATCTGGATTGCGTCCAGGGCGTTCTGCACGGCGATGTCGGCGGAGTAGCACTTGGCTATGGCCCCTTCCAGTCCGTATGGCTGGTCCAGTTGGGCCAGGGTCAGGGCATGCGCGGCCATCTGCCTGGCGGTTTCCGTGCGGATGGCCATGTCGGCCAACATGAACTGGATGGCCTGCAGGGAGGCGATGGGTTTGCCGAACTGCATGCGGCTCTTGGCGTAGGCCACGGACTCTTCCAGGGCTCTTTGGGCGATGCCCACGGCAAAGGGGCCGATGGCGCAACGGGCCAAATCTAGGGTCTTCATGGCCAGTTTGAAGCCGCCACCCTCGCGCCCAACTAGGTTCGAAGCCGGGATGCGCGCATCCCGGAAGATTAATTCAGTGGTGTTGCTCAGGCGGATGCCCATTTTATTTTCTTCTTTGCCGCTGCTGAAGCCAGGAGTGTCTTTTTTCACAATGAAGCAGGTAAGGCCGCGTATGCCCCTGGACGGATCGGTGGTGGCGAAGACGGTATAGAGGTCCGCGACTCCGCCGTTGGTAATGAAGCATTTGCTGCCATTGAGGATATATTCGTCGCCTTTGCGGATGGCCGTGGTGCTGATCGAACTCGTGTCAGACCCGGCATTGGGCTCGGTCAGGCCAAAGGCGGCGAATTTGCCGTCCATGATCGCGTCCACAAAGAGCTTGTTTTGTTCCGGGCTGCCGCCAAGCAAGATGGGCTTATAGCCTAGGGTGGAGGCGGCCATGCTTATGCCGAAACCTGCGTCAATGCGCCCGATTTCTTCATAGATGGCCGCGACGGTGAGGTAATTCACACCAGGTCCGCCATATTGCTCCGGCATTTCCAGATAGCTCAGCCCCAAATTCGCGGCCCGTTGGTATAGGTCCAGGGGGAACTCTCCGCTACGGTCACATTCCGCCACTCTGGGTTTCAGTTCCTTTTCCGCGAATTCCCTGGCCGTCTGCACCAGGAGTTTGCCTTCCTCGTCAAGAAAATATCCGCTCATAAAGTTGTTCTCCTTTTTTCAAAAAGGCACATCGTCCATGCCGCTGCCGGTGGAAGGGAAGCTGTCGGAAGCGCCGGAAGGGAATGGCGATCCCAGGTCTTCAGCCGGTCCGTGCTGCTGCTCGCGCTCGGATCGTCCGCCCTGGCGATGTCCGCCCTGGCGATGTCCGCCCTGGCGATGTCCGCCGTATCCTTCGTCTTCCAGGCCGTCATGGGCGTGGTCCCCTGAATCTCCCTTACGGTCCAGGAAACGCACCCGGATTGCCTTGACCTCGGTGGAATAGTGATCCGCGCCCTGCTGATCTTGCCACTTGCGGGTTTGCAGGCTGCCTTCCACGCAAACAAGGCTCCCTTTGGACAGGAAATTTTTGCAGTTTTCCGCTTGGCGTTGGAAAACCACCACGGTATGCCATTCCGTGCGTTTTACCGGGGTGCCGCTTTCGCGATCCGTGTAGGATTCGTCGGTGGCGACGCGCATTTTGGTCACTGGAGAACCGGAGGCGCTGTAGCGTATTTCCGGATCCGCTCCCAGTCTGCCGACCAAGATTACTTTATTGAACATGATGACCTCCAAGATGGGTTGGCCGCGTGCGTTACCGGCGGGACGCCCCGCGGCCTATTGCTGAAATATTTCCTCCGCCCCCCGCGTATCGTCGTCGCCGCGTTGCCGAGGCGCTCCGGAAACGATGGTGGGTTCCGTGCCGGTGATGAAGGGCAGATTATAGGTGCCTTCCGACAGAGGCCCGGACAAAAAGCCGTTTTGCGCGTCAATATTGAGGATTCTGATGCCCGGCGGGATGGGAAAATCCTCTTCCGGGTAGAATTTTTCTACTTCCTGCCGGTAGCCGGCGAAAATGGGCACAGCTACCCGTGAGCCGGTTTCGAACTTGCCCATGGGCTTGGGCGTGTCATAGCCGGTGTAAACCGTGGTGACCAGGGAGGGGGAGAAACCCACGAACCAGGCGTCACGTTCCTCGTTGGTGGTTCCGGTTTTGCCGCTGAAGGTCCGGCTCAGGAATCTGGCCCGGCGTGCCGTGCCGTCCACGGTGATATCCTTGAGAATATTGGCGATGAGGAAGGCGTTGTGCGGGCTGACGGCATAGATTTTTTCCGGCACAAAGATGACGATGTTCTGCCCCCAGCTGTCGGTGATGCGCTGGATGAGGCGGGGTCGGCTGCGCTCTCCGCCGCCGGCGAAGGCGGTATAGACTTCGTTCAGGACTAGGGGGGTGATGGCGTGGGAGCCAAGGCTGATGGAGAGATCCTGTTGGATATTGCCCTCAATGCCCAGAGAACGCGCCCGCTCGACAATCACCGAGGTTCCTAGGCGCTGGGCAACCTTTATGGTGCAGACATTGCGGGAGCGCACCAGGGCCGTGCGCAGCAGGGTGGGGCCGTAAAAGACGCCGCTGTAGTTGGCCGGACGCCATAGGGCGGCATTTTCTTCCAGGCTGCGTTCGCTGATGAACGGGGAATCATCGATGATGCTGGCGGCGGTGAAGCCGTTATCCAGGGCCGCCGAGTAAACCACGGGCTTGAAGGCCGAGCCCGGTTGGCGTATGGCCTGGGTGGCCCGGTTATATTGGTCATGCACGCTGTATTCATAGCCGCCTACCAGGGCCACGATGTCGCCGTTGCCCACTTCTTCCGAAACCAGAGCCCCGTTCACCGCCGGGTATTGTTCCAGGCAGAGCTGGATGGGAGTATTGAAGGTGACCTTTCGGGAATCATAGGCCGGGATTCCGTTGGGAGCGGAGGAGGCTGGCGCCCCCACCGGGTTAAGTTCGCCGTTTGCCCCCACTGCGGATACCCAGACCACATCGCCCATATTGAGGACCTGGTTCGGGGCGCGGACCTGGCCGGGATCTTCCGGGGCCAGATCCGGGTTGGGCTCACGGCACCAGGTCGTCCATTTGGCATCGATGAAACCCTTTAGCGAACCCAGGCGGACTTCCGCTCCCTTGGGATCGACCCTGGTGACCAGGGCTCTGGTCCAACCGGCGTTATCCAGGTCCTGGGGGACGAAGATGTTTTTTTCCAGGAAGTTTTCGAATTCGTCGGGAGGAAGGCGATCCAGCGGGCCAAGCCAGCCGTGACGCTTGCTGGTGTCCAAGAGCCCTTGGCGCAGGGCCAGTTCCGCCGCTTTTTGATGCATAGGTTCCATGGAGGTATGGATATGCAGGCCTGAATTGTACAGGGCGTCACGCCCGGAGCGCTCCATGGGCAACCCCAGATCTAGGATGTTCTGTTCCTGGAAAAAGCTGATCAGGGTGCGCCGGACCTCTTCCAGGTACCAGGCCCCCAGTTTCCAGGAAGGATCCGGCATGCTCCGGTAGATCATGGGGAAGGCCAGGGCCGCGTCGTGTTCTTCCTGGGTGATGAACTCTTCCACGACCATGCGGCGCAACACATAGCGCTGGCGGTCCCTGGTGGCTAGGGGGTTGGTGAAGGGATTGGTGTGCGACGGTGCCTGTGGCAAGGCGGCCAGCACCGCGCATTCGGCCAGGTTCAGTTCGCTCGCATGCTTGCCGAAGTAGGTGCGGGCGGCGGCCTCCACCCCGTAGGAGCTGTGTCCGAAAAAAATTTGGTTCAGGTAGATGTTCAGGATGTCGTCTTTACTCAGGTAGCGTTCCAGCCGGTAGGCCAGGATGGCCTCCTTGAGCTTGCGGATGTAGCTGCGTTCGGAGGAGAGCAACAAACGCTTGACCAATTGCTGGGTTATGGTGCTGCCGCCCCCGGTGATGCCGCCGCTTATCAGGTTCTGGATAAAGGCCCGGGCAATGGCCTTGGGGTTTATGCCGTTGTGTTCGTAAAAACTGGCGTCTTCCGCGGCCAGAAAGGCCTTGGGAAGCATGGGAGGCATTTCCGAGAGGTGCACCAGAAAACGTTTTTCATCATAAAAATAGCCTAGGATGCTGCCGTCGCGGGCGTAAACCGTGGTGGCCTGCGGCGGGCGGTAATCCGAAATCTGCGTATAGCTCGGCAGATCGCGCGAGACCCAGAAGACCAGCCCCGCGCCGCCCACCGCCCCTAAGGCGCCCAGGAGAAACAGCAACAGAAAAAACACCAACAGAAAGCGTTTCATGGTTCTTTTTCTCTCCAGACCTGCCCATATACCATAAGTGCAAAATCTTCAACCGGCAGGCTCTCATGCGAATCCCCAATCCCGGCTTAAACGGGTGTGGAATTCCAGGATTTCGTTCCGGGTCACTCCGAAGAGGCGGAAAAGAGGGGTAAGGCTGGAATTTTCCTTGATGGCCAGACAGGCCTGATCCTGAAAACAGTGGATCTGGCGGTTAATCACCCAGAAAGGGAAAAGCCGGCAGTACCAAGGGCGGTCCTGGACGGGCAGCCAGCAGCCGTTTTTGTCCAGGAAGGCGCAGACCCCGGCCGCGTCCAGGGCCACGGTTAGGTGTTCCCCCTGGGGAGGGAAGAGTTCCAGCGTCCTTTGGGATTGCCGGGGAAACAGCCGGTTCATGGTCTGGATGAAGTTTGGGGCGTTGGCTTCGCGCCGTAGGAACTTTTCCGCGCCTTCAGGCAGACGCGATGCTTCAGTCTCGGACACGGGGAAATAGACCATTTCCGGGAAGATGCCGGGGGAGCAACAGGTTCTGCCTTGGTCGGCGCAACGGAGGCAGATATAGTCCTGGGAGATCGCGTTCAATAGGATTTGATGTATTCGTCCAGGCTTTCAGCCGAACAGTTGCGGCTGACCCAGAAGGCCGAGGCCCAGACCATGACCGCGGTGGCCTGGGTGTCATCCAGGCGTTTCAGTTTGGCCTCCAGGCTGGTTTTGCTGGCGCCGTGCTTGGTGTGGATCAGGTTGACGTCACATGCGTCCAGAACACGCAGCAGAAGATAGGAAAGGCGGGTATGGTCCGGGGTGAGCTTGATCTCCCGGTGTGCGTCCACGATGGTTTTTAGTTCTCCGGGGGTGAAGCTGCCGCGGATGGTATTGATGGATCTAAAAAAGGTGTCCACTGCCCAGGGCAGAATGAATTCCGCTCCGGCGCTTTTGGTTCTGAAATAGTCTTTAAGCCATTTTTCCTGGTCTGATGAAATGCGGGCGGCTACTTGCGGCATAATGACGGCTCCCCTGATGAGGGCATATTTAACTACGTTATTTTTCCCGCACATCCTAGACTGGATAAAATTAAAAATCAATAAAAATTCTAGACTTTTTTGTCATTAAATAAAAATTATTTCTTTAAAGTCCCTGTAAAATAAGCATCTGTCGGTCAGGGTGGCATTTTTGCAGAAGCGGGCGACAGATTTTCTCAGTCCATGCCGGAAAAAAATATGGCTTTTTCTTGCTTTTTCTTGACAAAGTGCGGTATAGCTTTAAACTGCCGTAAATAAGGGTTGGCTAGGCCGAACGGTTTTGTCGGTCTGTGCTGTTGTCGCTGTTTTCCAAAAGATGTTCCTTAGTAGGAGGAATCTATGCTTAAACTTGCCCGCTTGTCACTTATGTTGCTCATCGTTGGCGCCGCCTTCGTCATTTCGGGTTGCGGCATCTCGGTGGACGAACCGCTACCCCCGGCGGCCGGCCGTGCCCCAGCCGCGCACGCTGATGCCAGTGCGCTCCCCGCCGCCATGGCGGACGCCATCAAGGTTATCGAGAGCACAAACATTTACTTTGCCTTTGATCGTTACGATCTGAGTAGCGCGTCCCAGGCCGCCCTGAAGGTCAAGGCGGATCTGCTGAAGCGCTACCCGACCCTGAATGCTAAAATCGAAGGCTACTGCGATAACCGCGGCACGGAAAATTACAACTTGGCCTTGGGTGAACGCCGGGCCAAGGCCGTTTACGACTATGTAGTGATGCAGGGTGTTCAGCCCTCGCAGATTTCCGTGATCAGCTACGGACAGATGTATCCGGCGGTGGCCGGCAATAACGAGGCCGCTTGGAGCCAGAACCGGCGCGTTGAATTCAAGACCTCGGTCAAATAGTTTTTGGTTTATGCGCTTATGAAGAGCGGCCTGCGCCTGTCTGCTTTCTGGGTCATGCTGGTTTGCGTGACTGCGGGCGCAGGTTGCTCTTTTTCTTCCCATCCAGGAGAGGTGGGCTTTAAGCCGCCCTCCCCCCAGATCACCCCCAAGCCCTACCTGACGCAGGCCTCCGGAGCCCCGTCCGGTTCCCTCCCTGAAGAAGCCGGGGTTGCGGCTGTTTTTTCCGGAGCCGCCTATGGCCTAAGGACTCCGGATTTGACCGGCTGGACAAGCCGGGATTTTCAGGATGCCATGTCCATCAATGCCGCGAAAATTTATTTTTACTTTGACAGCGCTCAACTGACCAATGACGCCAGAGAGGTGCTGCGCCAGAAGGCTACCAGAATCAAGTCCAATCCGCGTTTTTATGTAGTCATCGCTGGACATGGGGACGAGAGAGGGAGCGATGTCTATAACTTGGCCTTGGGCGAGCGCCGGGCCCAGGCCGCCATGCGCTTCCTTGTCAGTCAGGGGGTGTCTCCAGCCAGCCTCGGCACGATCAGTTTCGGCAAAAGGCAGCCCGAGGCCCGGGGTTCCGACCAGGAAACCATGAGTCTCAACCGGCGCGCTGAATTTTTTGTCAGCGAACGTCCGTAGGCGCACTTCGTTCCTGTCCCCTTTTTTCCTTTCCCCATGCGCCTGTCCATTCAGAATATCAGTAAGGCCTTCGGCGGGCTGAATATTTTCAGCGATTTTTCCCTGGACATACCCTCCGGCCTGCATCTTTGCGTTTGCGGCCCTAACGGATGCGGCAAATCAACCTTGCTGCGTCTGCTGGCCGGCGCTGAAAGCCTGGATGCTGGCCGGATCGTTCTGCCCAAGGCTTGCCGCTTGGGTTATGTGGAGCAGGAATTGGCCGGGGATCTGCTGGATTTGTCCCTGCTCTCCTTTGTGTTGGAAGTGTTGCCGGATTGGGGAGTGTTCTGGGAGGCGTGGGCTGTGGCTGTCCGGGCTAAGGACGCGCCGGCCTTGGCCCGTCTGGGACTCCGCCAGAACGAGCTGGAATACCAATATGGTTACAACCCGGAACAGCGGGCTAGGGAAACCCTATCCGGCCTAGGGTTTACGGAAGATGAATTCAGCCTTCCCCTGCGGCATCTCTCCGGCGGCTGGCGCGAACGGGCCAAACTTGCCAGGGCGTTGACTGCCGGCGCGGATATCCTGCTTCTGGACGAGCCCACCAACCACCTGGACTTGGATGCAGTGGAATGGCTGGAAGACTTTATACAGAATTATCAGGGCGTCCTGGTCTTTGTGGCCCATGACCGCATTTTTATGGATAAGGTCGGCAGCCACCTCCTTTACTTGGGCGCGGGCAGGCCGATGTTCCGCAAAGGCAGCTTCAGCCATTTCATCGCCCTGCAGGAGGAATTTGAATCCCAGCGTGAACGGGAGGCCAACCGCCTGCATGATGAAATTGAAAGGAAAATGGATTTTGTGCGCCGCTTCAAAGCCAAGGCCACCAAGGCCCGTCAGGCGGCTTCCCGGCAAAAGATGGCCAAGCGCATGGAAAAAGAACTGGAAGGGCTGGCTCCCCCTCCCAAGCGGCGGGAACTGGATTTTAGCTGGCCGGAAGCCTCCCAGAGTGATCGCACCGTGCTCTCCGTGGCCGGTTTACGTTTTGTCTTCCCGGACGGGCGGCGGCTCTGGGACAGCCTGAACTTCAACCTGTACCGGGGGGAAAAGATCGCCCTAGTCGGTCCCAATGGTTGCGGCAAATCCACCCTGCTCAAACTCATGGTTTCCCGCCTGGACAAGGAAAGCGGCAGCCTGATCCTGGGCTCGGCCGTGCGCTTGGGATATTTCAGCCAGCACCAGTTGGACACCCTGCGTCCGTCCGGTTCGGTGCTTGGAGAAATCCGTCGCTTGTCCGACCCGCGCTCCAGCGAAGAAGAACTTATGAGCGTTCTGGGTCTTTTTCTCCTGGGTCGGAATTACTTTGAGCGCCAGGTGGGCTCCTTGTCCGGAGGAGAAAAAAGCCGTCTGCTCCTCTCCTGCCTGTTTCTGGCACGCTGCAATTTCCTTGTCCTGGACGAACCAACCAACCACCTGGATTTGGAAAGCCGTGAAGCCCTGGCGGAAGCCCTATCCGACTTCCAGGGGAGCCTTTTGTTGGTGGCTCATGACCGCTACCTATTGCAAAACGTGACCACCAAGGTTTGGGAATTGACGCCTGGCGGTCTGCTGGAACACCCGGAGGGCTACGCCGGATACAGCGCCGTGCGCAAGCAGTTGAAAACTCCGGTGGAGCGCCCCGTGCCGTCCAGGGAAGAACAAAAACGCCTGAAACGCGAACAAGCTGCCCGCCGCCAGCAGCTCGGCAGAGAATTGAAGCCCCTGCAACAAGCCTATGCCGCCGGGGAAAAAGAACTGGAAAGCGCTCTGGCCCGCCAGCAGGAAGTGGAACAGCTCCTGGCTAGGCCGGACATATATGCCGATTCCAGGCAGGCCACGGAATTGCTCAAAGAATTTCACCATCTGCGCGGTAGGGCCGACAATCTGTTGGAAGAACTGTACGGCCTGGAACAGCAACTGGTGGACATGAATTCCCGTGTGGCGCTTTGCGAAGAGACGGAGCCTCTCCGCTCCCCGACGGAATATTGAGATCTGAGGAGCTCATGCCGCTGGCGGGGCGGGCCTCAGATACTACATTTGCAGGCTGCCGCGGAAGGATTCCAGGCTGGCGATGCCCAGTTCATCCATGCGTGAGGCCAGTTCCGTGGGCAGGCGGAAGATCATGTCCGGCCCGGAAAAATTGGCGGTGCCTACCTGCACGGCCCAGGCTCCCACCAGGATGAATTCCAGGATATCCTCGGCGGTATTGATTCCACCTATGCCGATGACCGGGATGGATACCGCCCGGGCGACCTGCCAGACGCAACGCAGAGCTACCGGCTTGATGGCGGCCCCAGACAGGCCGCCGATACCCTTGCCCAGGAGCGGCTTGCGACTGCGCACATCCACGGCCATGGCCGACAGGGTGTTGACGCAGGAGATCATATCCGCGCCGCTGTCGGCGCAGGCCTTGGCAATTTCAGAGATATCAGTCACATTGGGGGTGAGCTTGACGATCACCGGCAGGGTGCCGGAGCGTTTCTTCACAGCCGCGGTCACCTGCCCAGCGCTTTGGGGGTCTTGACCGAAGAGAAGTCCGCCGGCCTCTACGTTGGGGCAGGAAATGTTCACTTCCAGGGCGGCCAGTTTGGTTTCCGCGCTCAGGATGCCGGCCAGTTCCGCGAATTCTTCCAGGTTATGGGCGTAAATATTGGCGATGACCTTTACGCCTTTGTCCGGCAGGCAGGGGAGGTATTCGCTGATGAAACGCTCCACCCCGCAGTTTTGCAAACCGATGGAATTGAGCAGGCCGCAGGGGGTTTCCGCCACCCGCGGCAGGGGATTGCCCGGCATGGGGCGCAGGGATATGCCCTTGGTAACAAAAGCCCCCAGTTTGGCTAAATCGCCGTAAGGCATGTATTCAACGCCGTAACCGAAGGTTCCGGAAGCGGCCAGCACGGGATTGCGCAGTCCCAGCAGCCCTCTGGCCCAAGGTATGGCTATTGCCAGTTTGTCAGGACCACTGTCCATGTATTTTTTCCCCCGGACCAGTTCAGTCCAAATCCACGGTATCCGCCCAGAATACCGGCCCGCATGTGCACACGGGCACAGGCAGTCCCTGCCGGAAGACCGGAGGAAGCGGGCGATCCGCGCTCCCGCCTTCCACAAATGGTTTGACCACGCAGGCTTGGCAGGCACCTATGCCACAGGCCATGCGGTTTTCCATGGAGATCTGGATAGAGGCTCCGTATTTTTTCCCCATATCGCGAACGGCCCGCAGAAAGGGCATGGGGCCGCAGGCCAGAATCAGCCCGTTCCGGCGGGCGTTATCCTGGATGCTTTCGTCCACGGCCTGCAAAAAAATCCGTAAATCCCCAGGTTTTTGCTCATGGTAATTTTTTAGCAGTCCCAAGCCGCGCAGGCGCTCAAAGGGGTAAGAATCCAGGGCCGGGCGGTGCCCGAAGAGCAAACTCAGATTCTGGGGTTTGGGGTGCCTGTGGGCATAACCCAGAAAGGGGGCGAGCCCCATGCCCCCGGCCAGCATCAGCGTGGGGCGGTCAGCCTCCATGGCGAAAAAGTTGCCCAGCGGTCCCAGCACCCGCACTGTATCCCCGGCCCGCAGCGTGCCCAATCTGGCCGTGCCTTTGCCCATGACCTGGAAAAACAGGCCGAGCTCTTCCTTATTTACCTCACAGATGGAAAAGGGGCGGGGCAGGGGCAGGTCGCTTTCCCAGGCAACGGGCCTGACCATGACAAATTGTCCGGGACGCCATTCCTCTGCGGTCCATCCGGGGGCGTTCAGCCGCAGGAGAAAAAATTTGGAGGCTTGTCTATCGCCCAAAGGGGCGGCTTTCAGCACGGAACAGTCAGTGATGGTCAACATTCGCGCTTCGTCAATTTTTCAGCATTTCACACATCTCGCTGAGGCGTTCCAGCATGGAGTCGGCCACCAGGGTCAGGTTCGTGCCTTTGAGTCCTAGGCTGTTCCAGACTACCGGATCAATGGTGGGGATAACGCAGTCTTCGTTGTCGTCGGCCGTAGCTCTGGCCACCACATCGGCTAGGTGCACCACCGCCGCCTCGGGTTGGCGAACCGGGTCTTCCACCTGGTGGTGGTGGAGTATGGCCATGATCAGTTTCAAGGGCATGTTCCAGCGGTGCATGAGCATGCCGCCGAGGCGGGCATGGTTGAATCCCATGAGTTCCTGTTCCGCCTGGTAACGGGGCTTGGTGGAGTTGCTGACGGCCTGGCTCAAGGCGATAAAGGTTTTGGGAGCGGCGTAGGCCAGGGCCAGCAGACCACAGTCGTGCAATAATCCGGCTACGAAAAGACGTTCCGGCTCATCACGCTTGAGCAGTTTCCAAAGGTTTTGGGCGGCCAGGGCCGTCCCGACGCTATGCCGCCAGAAGATGTCCAGGTTAATGGTTTTGGGCGGGATTTGGTTGGTCAGGGAGTGGATCATGCTGCCCATGGCCATGGTTTTGAACTGTTCAATACCCAGAAGGGTGATGGCTCTAGTGACCGTATCCACTTTATTGGAAAAGCCGAAGAAGGGGCTGTTGACCAATTTGAGCAGCCAGGCGGTCAGGCTGGGATCTTTGCTTACCACGGCGCCCACGTCCGAGGCTGAAACAAAGCGCTTGGAGGTGACTTCCTGTAATTCTCCAAGTACTGCGGGTAAGGGCGGCATGTGCACTTCCATCTGCACAATGTTGATGGGGTCCAGGGGAATGATGTTTTCCGGGATATCGGATTGGCCGGGCTTGCGCGTAGTGGAACCGTCGGAGGGAAGTCTTTCCAGCGCATAATTGAACAGGGCCGCGGTGCCGGGGTTGTTCAAATCAGTGTTCGCGAAGCGCTTGCGCAGGGCCTCCAGGTCTTTGGCATCGGGCAGTCCGGGTTTGCTATCGGGTGCGCTCATCATATATAAACTGGCTGAAATTTTTTACAGTATATAGAAATGGTGTTGAAAATCCAACAGATTTTTACCGGCCTGGCCCCGGACATCCATTTGTTTTTGGGGCAGCCGCCCCAATTCCCGCTTGGGGGCGTAGCCCCCAAGCACCATTAATCATCAGGTTTCCAAAGGGCCGCGCTCCGTTTCTCCATTGTTCTTGCCAAGCCTCTCGGCTTTTGTTAAGCACACAAGGTCCGCCCGGACGGCCCCGCCCCGGCGGGGGCTGGAACTTTGGAGAGGTGACCGAGCTGGCCGAAGGTGCACGACTGGAAATCGTGTGTACTCAAAAGGTACCGGGAGTTCGAATCTCCCCCTCTCCGCCAGAAGATTATCCAGCCCGATTCGATACAGTCAAATAAGCATTGATAATAAAGAATTTTTGCTTAATCGGCTGTCCGAGTCGGGCTGATTTTATCCATAGACACCTCGCCTTTTCGGGGGTATTCATGGGGGTATAAATCCCAAGCGGGAGGTGATACCCCCATGCCCCTGACCGATACCGCCATACGCGCCGCAAAACCCACGGCTACACCGCAAAAGCTCTTTGACGGCAACGGCCTGTTCCTTTTCATCGCTCCAAGCGGGGCCAAAAGCTGGCGCTTGAAATACCGCTTCCAGGGGCGGGAAAAATTGCTGACCCTTGGCACATACCCCCTGCTTTCCCTGAAGGAAGCAAGAGAATCCTGCACTGACGCGAAAAAAATGCTCAGTGGGGGTATCGACCCGTCAGCGGAAAAAAAGATCAGGGCAAGAAGCGCCCAAATTACTTTTGGAGCCGTGGCGCGGGAATGGCATGAAAACCAGAAACCCGTCTGGACGGACGGGTACGCCAGGGATGTTCTGGAACGCATCGATAAAAATATTTTTCCCTATCTGGAAACGCGGCCCATCGGCGAAATCACCCCGCCGGAACTCCTGGCCGTTTTGCGAAAAATCGAAGTACGCGGAGCCGTTGACCAAGCCCACCGGGTAAGAAGCATCTGTTCTCTTGTTTTTCGTTATGCCATCGCCACAGGACGGGCCGAGCGCGACACCGCCGCCGATTTGCGCGGGGCGCTGAAAACCAGATCACATACACCCCGCGCCGCCCTCACCAAGCCGGATGATATTGGCGGGCTTTTACGCGCCATTGACGATTTTCAGGGAACCTTTGTGGTCAAATGCGGCTTGCAACTTTTGGCCCTGACCTTTTTGCGGCCCGGTGAAATCCGCTTGGGTGAATGGGGAGAAGTGGATTTTACGGAAAAACTTTGGCGTATCCCGGCCAAGCGTATGAAAATGCGCCTGGATTTGCTTGTGCCTCTCAGCCGTCAGGCTCTCGATATTCTGCACAACCTCCATGAAGCTACAGGAGATGGACGATTGATGTTCCCTGGCTTGCGCTCCCCTGAAAAGGCTATCAGCGATGCGGCCTTTATCGCGGCCTTGCGCCGCATGGGCTACCCAAAAGAGGAAATGTGCGCCCACGGCTTCCGGGCTATGGCCTCTACCTTGCTCAATGAACAGGGTTATTCCCCGGACGTGATAGAACGCCAACTTGCCCATGTGCCGAAAAACAAAATCCGCGCGGCTTACAATCGAGCCGAATACCTGCCGGAACGCCGGAAGATGATGGATGAGTGGGCCGAGTATCTTGATGACTTACGGGACAAGGCAACATAACCCGTTCCGTCCATCGCGCCCGCAGTTTTGCCGGGAGCGGCGAGAAGCGTCAAGGGTAAAGCCCTCCGGGCCGCTCCGCGCCCTTGACCCTTCCGCCCTTTCTCCCGGCCTTTTCTTGTTGCGGGCGATGACGGAGATGCCTCCGGCGGGGGCTTCAACAGAGATAGCGTATAGAGGATTCATATTCATTCTTCCGGATACGAAAAAAGGCATGTGGACAAACTGAAGAATCTTTGATATAGTGTTTTCGCACATCAGAAGAGAGCCTTTGCGCTCCTGTGCTGTGAGCAGGCCACGCGCCTCTTTGTACTATACAGTCCAAAGAGGCGCATTTTTGTTTCAGGACATACAGCAATGAATAATAGAAAAAGTATATTTCATTGTTTTGTTTTGTCCAGGGCAATTTCACACAAGGAGTATTCGGTCATGAACGCATTTATTCCATCCGCCG
>WRIL01000023.1 GCA_009782775.1 Desulfovibrionaceae bacterium | reverse complement strand
GGGCGTAGCAATTTGCCCCGGAGGCGTAAAAGAAAGCCGGCCGGCGCTTGAGCGCGGCCCGGAGGTTTTTGCCTGTAATCTCCCCTTCCCCAAGGGCTGTAATCAGCCAATGAGACGCAAGGCCATCTGCGACAGGGAGTTGGCCTGGGCGAGCATGGCTACGGCGGCTTGGCTGAGTACCTGGGCGCGGACGAACTCGGTCATTTCCGTGGCCACGTCCACATCGGAGATCTGCGCTTCGGCGGCCTGGATGTTCTCGGCCTGGATCTGCATGCTGGCGACCGTGTTTTCCAGACGGTTCTGCAGGGCGCCCAGGGAGGCGCGGATCTTATCCTTGGAGATGATGGCCGCGTTGATGGCGGTCAGGGCCGCCTGCGCCAGCGACTGGGTGGATATGGCGTGTCCGGCTATGGACCTCGCGGTGTCCGACTGATTGCCCAGACCCAGGGCGGAAGCAGTGGCGATACCGATGCGTACATAGTAATAGTCTTCACTGCAATCGTTGCCGGTACCGAAGTGGACCTTCAGCTTGCCGGTCGACTCCATGCCGGAGCCGTTGTGTGTGAAGCCGGAAAGCTTTCCGTTGAGCAGATGCACGCCGTTGAATGAAGTGGCATTGGCGATTCGGGTAATTTCCGATGCCATGGCCTGGTATTCGGACTCAAGCATCAAACGCTGGTCGGAGTTATAGGTGCCGGTGGCGGCTTGTTCGGCCAATTCCTTCATACGGATGAGCTTTTCGTCAATGACTCCCAGAGCGCCGTCAGCGGTCTGGATCAGAGAAATGGCATCTGCGGCGTTACGCGCGCCCTGGTTCAGGGAGGCGATTTCCGCGCGCATGAGTTCACGAATGGCCAGGCCGGCGGCGTCGTCGGCGGCTGTGCCAACGCGCAGACCGGAAGACAGCCTGCGGACCGAGGTAGCCAGCATGTTATAGGAGTTGCTGAGGTTACGGGCGGCGTTCATCGCCATCAAGTTGTGGTTTATGTTCAGGGACATATATTCCTCCATGAATATTGTTCGTTCCGGGCGTCGCGTTATGCTTGCCGCTTCCTTGCGGCTTTTCCACCCATGTTCACTTAGCTTATCGTGAGCTTTGATCTAAACTTTATACCCTGGGAAAATTTTTTCAGTTACCTTGGGTCGGCCGGAATTATGCAATATCCAAGCCAGGATAGCGGATGGCGGGCCGGTTTACAGGACTTATCGGCCAAGGGAAGGGAAATATGAGGAAAAGGCGTGATATTAGCTGATAATTTTCAAGAGTTTGGCGAAGGCGGCTTCAAGTCCAGCGGGATTATTGCCGCCGGCCTGGGCCAAATCCGGGCGTCCGCCGCCGGAGCCGCCTATTTCCGGGGCGATGTCCCGGATGAGATCCGGGGCGGTGAATCGATGGTGCAGATCCCTGGAGACGCTGAGGATGAGATTTATTTTGCCGTTTTCCTCGGCGGCCAGGCAAGTTATGCCGGAGGTGATTCTGCCCCGCGCCTGGTCGGAAAGCTCGCGCAGGGCTTTGATGTTCGTGGCCTGGGTATGCGCGGTCAGTACCTCCAGCCCGCCGATGCTGTGGATTTGCTTAAGGCTGTCTCCGGCCGGGCCGGTTTCCGCGCCGGCCTTTTCCAGGTTCTTGCGCAGATTGCGCGCCTCTTCCTGCAAGGTTTTGGCCTTATCGAGCAATTCTCCAGGCCTGGACTTGAACAGGGCGGCCAGGGCGCGGTTTTCCCGGCGCTGGGCGCGGTAAAGTTCCAGAGCCTTCCAGCCGGAGGCTCCTTCAATGCGCCGCACCCCGGCGGCCACACCGTTCTCGGAGAGCAGGGCGAAAAAACCGGCCTCCCCGGTGCGCGCAAGATGGGTTCCGCCGCAGAGTTCCGCGGATTCGTCCTCTATGTGGACGCTACGTACCAAATCGCCGTATTTTTCGCCGAAAAGAGCCAGGGCGCCGGCCCGTACGGCCTCGGCATAGGAGCCTTCGCGGGAGTTCACCTGGAGATCGGCCAGGATGGCGCGGTTGACCCTGGTTTCCACCTCCAGCAGTTCTTCTTCGGTGAGGGCGGCCATGTGCGTGAAGTCAAAGCGCAGACGATCCGGGGTTACCAGAGATCCGGCTTGGCGCACATGGCTTCCGAGCGCGGCCCGCAAGGCCGTGTGCAGGAGGTGGGTGCAGGTGTGGTTACGGGCCGCGGCCAGGCGGCTTTCTTTATCCACGGCCAAGTCCGCCTCCGCGTCCAGACGCAGGTTCCCCTCGCGCAGTTCTACCTTGTGCATGGTCAGGTCCGGGGAGGGTCTCAGGCTGTCCAGCACCTGGGCCAGAGCGCCAGAGGCGCGGATAACCCCGGTATCCCCTGTCTGGCCGCCGGAAGCCCCGTAAAAAGGTGTGCGGGCGCAGGCCAGCCAGCCGGAATCATTGGCGCGCAGTTCTTCCACGCGTTCTCCTTGGGCATTCAGCAGGGCGATGACCCGGCTTTGGGCGGTTAGGGAAGAATAACCGACAAATTCAGAACGCAGGCCTTCTTCCAGGAGGCCGGCAAAACCGGCGGCCGGGTCGGTTTCTCCGGAACCTTTCCAGGCGGCCCTGGCCCTTTTTTTCTGTTCCAGCATCAGGGCGTTGAAACCGGCTTCGTCCATGCGGATGGCGCGTTTTCCGGCTACATCGTTGATGATGTCCGGCGGGAAGCCGAAGGTGTCATAGAGCTTGAAAGCCAGCTCTCCGGAAAGGATTTGCGTGCCGGTGGCGGCCAGGCCGTCCAGTTCGTTTTCCAGGAGGGACAGTCCCTTGTCCAGGGTTTTTTCAAAGCGTTCCTCTTCCTCCAGAATAACCTTGGTCATAAAGGGGCGCGAGGAATTCAGCTCCGGAAAATCCTCACCCATGATTTCCGTGACCTTCAAGGCGGTCTGGTGCAGGAAGGGTCCGGAAAGATCCAGGAGGCGGCCGAAACGGAAGGCCCGGCGGATTAAGCGGCGCAGGATATAGCCGCGCCCTTCGTTGGAGGGCATGATGCCGTCGGCCAGCATGAAGGCCGCGGCCCGGCTGTGGTCGGCAATGACGCGCAGGGCTGTGTCCGTGTCATTGCTGTCCGGGGCGCTGTGGCTGTACTTCGCCCCGGCAAGTAAGGCGGTGAAGCCGATGAGTTCCTGAAAAAGGTCTCCATCGTAGTTGGAATAGACCCCCTGGCAGACCGCGCTGATCCTCTCCAGCCCCATGCCGGTGTCGATGCTCGGCTTGGGCAGCGGTTCGCGCTGTCCGGGGGCGATCTGGTTATATTGCATGAAAACCAAGTTCCATATTTCCAGGAAGCGATCACAGTCGCAGCGGCCGATTCCGCAGTCCGGGCCGCAACTCAACTGTTCGCCCTGGTCAATTAGAATTTCCGAACATGGGCCGCAGGGTCCGGTATCGCCCATGCTCCAGAAATTATCCTTTTCGTCCATGCGCAGGATGCGCTCCTGGGGTACGGAGCTGTGCTTGAGCCAGAGGTTCGCCGCTTCGTCGTCATCCTTGTATATGGTTATATAGAGCTTGTCGGGTGAGAGCCCCAGCTCCCCGGTGACCAGCTCCCAGGCGAACTGGATGGCCTCGGCCTTGAAATAGTCGCCGAAGGAAAAATTGCCGAGCATCTCGAAAAAAGTGTGATGCCTGGCCGTGCGGCCGACATTTTCCAGGTCGTTGTGTTTGCCGCCTACACGCAGGCATTTTTGAGCCGTTACCGCTCTCGGGCGGGCGCGTTTTTCCAGACCCTGGAAAACTTGTTTGAACTGGACCATGCCGGCGTTGGTAAAGAGCAGGCTCGGGTCGTCATGGGGAACCAGGGAAGAGGATCGCTCCGCCTGGTGTCCTCTTTCCTGGAAATAGCGCAGGAAGAGCCGGCGAAGTTCGTTGGTGCCGCGTTTGGGTGTAATCATTCGTCATCCGGCGGAGGGAAATCTCCGACATCGGCCTTGCCTTGGAGCGCCTCAGGGTATACGCCCAAGTGGGCCAGAAGGGCGTCTTCAATGGTTTTGCGCAGTTCCGGATTTTCGTCCAGCAGGGCGCGCGCGTTTTCCCGGCCCTGTCCCAGGCGTTCGCCGTTGAAGGCGAACCAGGCGCCGCTTTTATCCACTATGCCGGCCTCCACTCCCATATCCAGGATTTCGCTGGTGCGGGAGAGTCCCTGGCCGTAAAGCACATCAAAGACGGCCTCGCGGAAGGGCGGAGCCACCTTGTTTTTGACCACCTTGACCCGTACTCGGTTTCCAAAGACCTCTTCCTTGTCTTTCAGGGTCTGGATTTTACGGATATCCAGGCGGATGGAGGCGTAAAATTTCAGGGCATTGCCGCCGCTGGTGGTTTCAGGATTGCCGTAGCCGCCGGGCATGCCGCCGATTTTCATGCGGATCTGGTTGATGAAGATGACTGCGGTCTTGGATTTGTGGATGGTCCCGGTGAGTTTGCGCAGGGCGTGAGACATGAGCCTGGCTTGGCCGCCCACCTGCATTTCGCCCATGGTGCCTTCCAATTCGGCCTGAGGGATGAGGGCGGCCACGGAATCAACGACCACTAAATCCACCGCCGAGGAACGCACCAGCATGTCGGCGATGTCCAGGGCCTGCTCTCCGAAGTCCGGCTGGGAGATGAGCAGATCCTCGGTTCTGACGCCCAGGCGTTTGGCGTATTTCACGTCCAGGGCATGTTCCGCGTCCACGAAGGCGCAGGTTCCGCCGAGTTTTTGAGCCTCGGCGATGACATGCAGGGCCAGGGTGGTTTTGCCGGATGATTCCGGACCGTAGATTTCCGAAACTCGCCCACGGGGAATGCCGCCCACGCCCAGGGCCAAGTCCAGGCCGATGGATCCGGTGGGGATGACCGGGATCTGCACATGGACGTCATCGGACAGACGCATGACCGAGCCTTGCCCGTATTTGCGTTCAATGGTGGTCAGGGCGGTGTTCAGGGCTTCTTGTCTGGCGTCTTCCGGCGCCGGGGCGGGCTTTTTGGCCATGGTATTCTCCGGTTGGCGATTTGTTGTCTGCCGGTCAGCAATAGCAGAATGACGGGGCAAGGGCAATGCCTGCAAGGGCCAAGCCTGGGCGCGGCTTCATACCGGCGCGCCCGGATTGCCCATTCTGCGCTGGGCCTCGATCCAGGCCAGGGCTTCGTGCAGTTTAAGGGTGCCTTCATAGATGGCCCGGCCGGTTATCGCCCCTTCCAGCCCGCCTTTGAGGTGCAGACCGTACAGGTCGCGGATGTCGGCCAGGGCGGTGACTCCACCGGCGGCGATGATCGGCAGGGGAGATGCCGCGCAGATTTTTTCGATCCATTTAAGGTTCAGCCCGCTTTGCATACCGTCGCGTTCAATATCCGTGTAAATTATAAAGGCGCAACCATGGTCGGCCAGGCGCGGCAATATTTCCAGGGCTTCCAGCCCGGCATCGTTGGTCCAGCCCCTGGTCATGAGCCGTCCGCCCCGCGCGTCCAGAGAGACGCCGATGCGTCCTGGAAAAAGGGCGCAAATCCGGCGGAAAAGGGCAGGGTCTTCCAGGGCCAGGGTTCCCAGGATCAGGCGGGTCACCCCGGATTCAAGATATAAGCGGGCGCTTTCTTCCGTGCGGATGCCTCCGCCCACCTGGACCGACAAGGGCAGGGCGCATATAGAGGATATAAGTTCCAGGTTGACCGGGCGTCCTTGGAAAGCTCCGTCCAGGTCCACCACGTGCAGCCAGGACGCGCCCTGGGCCAGCCAGTGCCCGGCCATGGTCAGAGGCTCGGAGGAGAAAACCGTTTTATCTTCGGCCCGGCCTTGGCGCAGGCGCACGCACTGACCGTCCTTGAGGTCAATGGCCGGGAAGACAATCATGAGGCCTCCCCGGACCGTTTTTTCAGGAACGGCAGCATGCAGAGGTTGCCCAGCCCCAGCAGGCCTGGGAAGCATAGGAAGATTTGTTCCGTTCGGAGGTATATCCAGACGCTCAAGGGGATCATGGCCCCGGCAAGGATCATGGCCCAAAGGAGCGGCCGCCCGGTTTTGGCGCAATGCCATCCGAAGGCGGAAGCCAGACATACCGGCAGGGAGATCAGGGCCAGGGTGGTAGCGGAGGTGTAAGCCATGTTATAGCCCCAGAAGACCAGCGAGCCGCTCGCCACGCAGAACAGGATGTTGAAACGTACGCATAAATCATTGAGATTCATGGTTTTATCCTCCGCAGGTTCATAGCCCGAAATTCCTGATGGCCTTGTATATGGCTTCAAGCCCCAGGCGTTCCACGGCTGAATGCTCGGCCTTCGAGGCTTCCGCGGGCGTTTCGCGCAGCATGGAAGTCTGCCGGGCATCATAGCGGGAGCGGGCCAGCAGGGCGCTGTTTACTATATCCAGTAAAAAAATATCCAGGGTGGCCGAGGCCGGTTCTTCCTGCCAGGCGATAAGCTGGGGCACGATGAGCAGGTCGGCTTTGAGGCAGCCGCCCACGCGCTGCCAGTGACGAAAGGCCGCCCTAGTGTTTTTCCCGGGGACTTGTCTGAAGCAGGCTTCACTCCCGTCCCGGTCCATGAATTCCCGGTCGCTGTGAGCGGCCAGGAGGAGGTCGAAATTCCGATCCAGGCGGGCCAGAAGATCCGGGTCCACGCTCGCGACCTCCGGGGGTAGGGTTCCGGCCAGGAGATCCGCGATGGTTTTAGGCTGGCTGAAAGGGGCCAGGGCGATGCGTAGCGAGCCTTCCGGGATAACCCTTTCCTCCACCGGCGAACAGGCCCAGGCAAGCAGGGCGCAAATTAAGAGGTATGGGAGACCGGGCTTCAATCCAGGCTGCCTTTGGTGCTGGTCACCCCACTTCGCTCGCGGCGGACGGCCTCACGCAAGGCCAGCCCCAGACCCTTGGCTGCTGATTCCAGAAGGTGATGTCCGTTTTGACCATAGCGGAAGTCCAGGTGCAGGTTCATGTGCGCGCCCGTGGCCAGGGCCCTGAAAAATTCGCGCCAGAGGTCGTTTTCTTCCCCGGCTATGACCGGAGGGAGCAACTCCGCTCCCCGGCAGACCAGGAAGGGTCGCCCGGAGAGATCCAGGCTGATTTCGGCCAGGGATTCGTCCATGGGCACGCGGGCCGAGGCCGAACGGACGATGCCCTGGCGGTCGCCCAAGGCTTCCAGGATGGCCTGCCCCAGGCAGAGACCGGCGTCTTCCACGCTGTGGTGGGCGTCCACGCGCAAGTCGCCGTCGCAGTTCAGCTTAAGGTCGAAACCGGCCCAGAAGGCGATGAGTTCCAGCAAGTGATCTGCCAGGCCAAAGCCTGTGTGCGTCTCGGTTACCCCCTGGCCGTCCAGGTTCAGTTCGAGGTGGATGCTGGTTTCCTTGGTAAGGCGTTCAAGTTTTGCGGTACGGGCGTTCATGAAACTCCAGGGTCCGGGGGTTGGGGTTGGGCGGCCGGAACCGGGGCGGTTTCCGGCTCGTCGGTGACCGGGGCGGTCTTTTTCCGGGCGACAGCGGCGGCAATGAGGATGCTGACCTCGTAGAGCAGGATCATCGGGCAGGCCATGAGTATTTGGGAGAGCACATCGGGCGGGGTGAGCACGGCGCCGATGATTAAGGCTACTACGACAAAATAGCGGCGGAAGGCGCGCATGGATTTGGCTGTGACCAGACCGAAGCGGGCCAGGAAAAAGCTGAATACTGGCAGTTCAAAGACTAGGCCGAAGGCCAGGATGAGCTGGGTGGTGAAGTCGAAATATTCCTCCATGCCCGGCATGGCCTTGAATGGTCCTTGGGAGTAAGTCATGAAAAAACTGAAGGCATTGGGAAAAACCACCAGGTAGCAGAAGAGCGCCCCCAGGATGAAGCAGATGGCGGAACAGACGGCCACCGGCAGGACGAATCTTTTTTCTTCGGTATATAGCCCTGGGGCGATGAAAGACCAGATTTGGTAGAAAATATAGGGGCTGACCACAAAGATGCCGGCCACTAGGGCCAGTTTCAGGTGGGTGAAGAAGGCTTCGGCGATGCCGGTGAAAATGATGCTGCTCGGCATATCGCCGTCTGCGGGCAGGACGCGCACTAGGGGCAGGTAGAGCAGGTCGGCCAGACGCTCGGAAAACCCCCAGCAGATCAGAAAACCGGCGATGATGCTTACAAAGATCCGGATGAGTCGCCCGCGCAGTTCCCGGAAATGATCCATCAGGGATTGGGGCTTTTCCTGGACGGGAGGAGAAGTTTCCTGGTTTTCCGCGCTCATGTGGTGGCCCCGTCCGCCTTAAACACGGTCGCTTCCAGGGGCTGGACCGCTTCCGGGGCTTTCTCACCGGCTTCTTCCTCTATGGCATGTTCACTTGGGGAGGCGCTTGCTTCCTCCACGATGTCCGAAGCAGGGGTGTCTCCTTCGGTCTGGCGGGACGCCGGAGTTTCCTCAGGGGCCGCTTCCGGCTTTTCGGTTTCCGTTTCAGTGGGCTTGGCCTTGGGGGCGGGTTTGCCGAAAAATAGGTCTTCGGCTTGTTTTTTTAAGGAAACCGGCCCTGTCAGCGTGTTTTCCAGGTTGATGCTTCTTTGCAGATCCACGGTCATACGGCGTAGTTCCGAAGTCAGGCCGGCGATCAGCCGGAGGAGCTTGGGTAGTTTTTCAGGCCCCAGCGCCACCACGCCCACCAGCAGGATCACCAGAAATTCAAAAGAACTGATGCCGAACATAGCTTTCAGGCGGGGTTAGCCGTTATCCATCTGGTAATTGGGGGCTTCTTTGGTGATAATGACATCATGCACATGGCTTTCGCGCAATCCGGCCTGGGATATTTGCGTCAGGACGGCCTTGCTCTGCAGTTCTGGAATTGAAAGCGCCCCCACATAGCCCATGCCGGCGCGCAACCCGCCGACCATCTGGTAGATGGTCTCCGAGAGCGGCCCTTTGTAAGGCACGCGTCCCACAATGCCCTCGGGCACGAATTTTCTGCTGTCGCTCTGGTCGCCCTGAGCGTAGCGGTCCGCGCTACCGGCGCGCATGGCGTCAATGGACCCCATGCCCCGGTATATCTTGTAGGTGCGTCCCTGGTAGAGGATGGTTTCACCGGGGCTTTCCTCGCTGCCGGCGAAAAGGCTGCCGATCATCACGGTTTGTGCCCCCACGGCCAAGGCCTTGACGATGTCGCCGGAATACTTGATGCCGCCGTCGGCTATGAGGCAGCGATCCAGCTCTCTGGCCGCCCTGGCGGATTCGGTAATGGCGGTGATCTGGGGTACGCCCACCCCGGCCACCACCCTAGTGGTGCAGATGGAACCAGGGCCGATGCCTACCTTTACGGCATCCGCCCCAGCCTTCAGCACGGCCTTTGCGCCTTCATAAGTGGCCACATTGCCGGCGATGAGCCGGCAGAGGGGGAAGGCGGATTTGATGTCCTGGATGGCCCGGAGGACGTTGCCGGAGTGTCCGTGGGCCGAATCCAGCGCCAGCACGTCCGCCCCGGCGGCGAGCAGGGCTTCGGCTCTGGGCAGGCAGTTCCGGCCCACGCCCACGGCTGCGCCTACTCGCAGGCGGCCGTGGGCGTCCTTGCAGGAATTGGGGTATTGGCGCACCTTTTCAATGTCTTTCATGGTGATGAGTCCACGCAGACGTTTATCCTCATCCACCACCAGGAGTTTTTCGATGCGGTTGGCGTGCAGAAGCTCCTTGGCTTCTTCCAGGGTGGTGCCCACGGGCACGGTGATCAGGCGGCGGCTGGTCATCACTTCTTTGACCGTGGTGTTTTCCAAATCCTTGACAAAACGCACGTCCCGGTTGGTGAGTATGCCAACCAGTTTTTCGCCGCGCACCACCGGCAGGCCGGAAACCCTGTAAGAGCGCATGAGTTCCAGGGCCTTGGCCACATTGTCTTTGGGCCTCACGGTGACCGGGTCGTTGATCATGCCGCTTTCGGATTTTTTGACCTTCTCCACCTCGTGTTTTTGCGCCTCAATGCCCATATTTTTGTGGATTATGCCAATGCCGCCGTTGCGAGCCATGGAAACGGCCAGAGCCGCCTCGGTCACTGTATCCATGGCCGAAGAAACGAGCGGTATGTTCAGGGGGATGTCCGGGGTCAGAAAGGAAGCGACCGAGACTTCGTCGGGGGTGTGTTCAGAGTATCCGGGCAGGAGCAACACATCATCGAAGGTCAGGGCCTTGGTCAGGGGAATGCTCATGGAAATCTCCAAGTTAGTCTGCTAAAATAAACCACAAGATAACCTCTGGCAAGCCTGATAATAGCCCGGTTACTGCCTATTTGCCCTGTTCTTTCAAGATATCCTTGACATGGTTCAGCAAATCCGGGGAGGCATCGGGGGCGGCGGCGGCGCGCTCCAGAAGCGCCCGGCCTTCCACGGCTTTGTCCAGGTGTTGCATATAGATCAGGCCCAGATTGAACAGGCATCCCGCGTCTTCCTCCAGAGCCAGGGCTTTTTCCAGGCTTCGGGCCGATTCTTCGTAACGCCCCAGGCCGTAGAGTATCGCGCCCAGCTTGTGGTGCGCCTCCTGGCTGTCCGGCCTGAGTTCCACGGCCTTTTGCAGGTGTATGGCCGCGCCGGAGACTTCCTTCGCCATCATGAACATTTCCGCCAGCTCCATCCGGGTGTCGAAGTCATTGGGGTTTTCTTTCAGCTTGCCCATTAGGTCGGAGATACGTTCCATAAAGTCGGCGTTCATGGCGCCGCCCATGCCGGCCTCAGAGGCGGCAGCCGGTCCGGGCTGCACCGGCGTCCGGCTGATATTTTTCTTGATGAGCGAAGGGCCGCTCAGGAAGTACCCGGCGGAACTGACGAACATGGCCGTCAGCCCCAAGATCAGCAAGGCTGGGAGCAGTCTCCCGGATAGCATGGATATGGACATAAATTTTTCCTTGGAATTTTTGTTGGCGGATTCTTATATCATCGCGGATGGCGGGCGTCAAAAGAAAGCGCGGCGTGGGCGTTTCCGTAATTATCCGGGGGTGCTCAGCGGTGCGTGGGAAAATTCAAGTTTGCTGGCCCTGCTAATCCCCGGCCTGTTCCAGACGCCGGATCTGCCGTTCCAGCCTGCGCAGGCGCAGACCCAAGGCGGCCAGGTAAGCTCCGAGTCCGAAGCAGACCAGGGTAAAGGCGCAGGCCAGCCAGGTCAGTTTATCCATGATCTTGCTCCTTGGGGGTATTTTCTTTCAGGGCCAGGCGGGCGCGCAGTCCCTCCAGGCGGTTTGCCGCAAGGCCCAGGCGGCAGCGCAGGATGAGCAGCGCGGCCCAGAAAACTCCGAAAGCCGCGAGGCAGAAAAAGAGGGTCAGTTTCATTTCTGGTTCCAGGCCGCCGGCCTTGGGCCCGGTGACTACCTGCGGGTGCATGGTCTGCGGCCAGAGCTTCGCGGAAAAAAAGACCAGGGGCACATCCAGAAAGGCCACAATGCCCAGGGCTGCGGAAATCAAGGCCCGCCGTTCCCGCGAGAAATCCAGGCC
Organism: Desulfovibrionaceae bacterium; assembly: GCA_009782775.1. Classification (GTDB taxonomy): domain Bacteria; phylum Desulfobacterota; class Desulfovibrionia; order Desulfovibrionales; family Desulfovibrionaceae; genus WRHT01. The sequence goes on along the minus strand of WRIL01000023.1, from coordinate 18,229 downwards.
CCGGGTGAGCATATAGCCGGCGTAAATGAAAGAGAGGATCAGGGTGGTGCTCAGGCGCGGGTCCCAGGTCCACCAGGTGTTCCAGGAGACGCGCGCCCAGATCATGCCGGTGACCAGGGTTAGCGCGGCCAGGACCAGGCCGGCCTCGGCCCCGGCCTCGGCCAGGGTATCCCAGAAATAGTCGCGCCGGATGAGGAAAAGCAGACTGGCGATAAAGACCAGGAAGAAGCTGAATAGCCCCCACCAGGCCAGGGGTAGGTGCAGGTAAAAAATTTTCTGAATTATCCCCATCTGTTCTTCCAGGGGGGCGTAAAGCAGGATGACCGGATGGGATGCGGCCATGAGCAGGCCGCCCAGAAGGGCCATAAGGGCAAGGGGGGATATTCGCGGCATGATCGTCATTCCTGGGCGTTATAGATGAAGGGAAAAAGAACTAGGCCGGCGGCGGCGAACAGGCAGTCAAAGCCGATGAGGATTCTGAACCAGCTTGCGAGGTCTTCCTGGGCCGGCGGTTCGGAAAGTATCCCCGCCCCCAGGCGTATGGCCGCCAGCAGGAGAGGGAGGAGCAGGGGAAAGAGGATCAGGCTGAGTAGGGATTCTTTGGCCGCCCGCCCTTGGGCGATGGCCCCCAGGAGGGAACCGGCCGCGGCCAGGCCGAGATCCGCCAGGATCAGCAGACCAGGAGCCCACTCCGTCCGCCCTTCAAGTCCCTGATCCAGAAAGATCAGCACAGCCGGGACGAAGACCGCCTGGGCGGCCAGGAGGAGCGCAAGCCCGGCCAGGGCCTTGCCCAGCCAGATGCTTTGGACCGGGGCCGGAATGAGCAGCAGAACCTGGCGTTGTCCGTTGTCTTCTTCCAGGGCATAGAGGGCGTTGAAGATGAGCACCTGGCAGAAGAGGGTGGAGACCCAGAAAACGGTGGCCGCCGTCTGGGCGGAAAAAAGCTCGGCCAGACCGCGGGCCAGGCTGAAGATGAAGATCAGCAGGAGTCCCAGGAGCAGGGCCTGGCTCAGGCCGTTCCCCCGGAGGCAGAGCAGGGTAAGATCCTTGCGGGCCAGGATCAGGGCCGGACGGATCATGCCGCCGCCTTTGCGGGTCTGAGGGAGAGACGTCCGTTTTCCAGCAGGGCCACCTCGTCGGCCATGGCCGCGTCCTCTTCCGGCCGGTGGCTGATCCAGACAATGCCCGCCCCGGCCTTGCCGGCCCTGGCGATCTCCTCTTCCAGGGTTTGCCGGGAGCGCGTGTCCAGCCCGGTGGCGGGCTCGTCCAGAAGCAGCAAGGCCGGACGGAAGAGCAGGACGCGGGCCAGGTTCAGGCGCTGGGCCATGCCCCTGGAGTAAATTCCGGCCCGTTCATCGGCAAAGGGCAGGAGTCCCAGGCGTTCCATAAGTTCCAGCAGGGCCGCGCGTCCAGGCTTAAGCCCGTGCAGGCGCGCCCAGAAGAACAGGTTTTCCAGGCCGCTCAGCTCCGGGTAAATGCAGGTACGGTGTCCCAGGTAGCCCACCTGTTCCCCTTCCGCCAATTCCAGGGTCAGGCGGCCGGAATCCGGCCGGATCAGTCCGGCCATGATCTTCAGCAGGGTGGTTTTTCCGGCGCCGTTGCCCCCGGTCAGGAGCAGGGTGCGCCCGGCCGCGAGTTCCAGGCTGGCCCCCCGGATTACCGGCCTTTCCCCGTAAAATTTGGCGATATTTTCCAGGCGCAGCAGCATGCCGGGCTATTCTTCCGTTCTTTTCCCGCGTCGGCTCAGGAGCAGACCGGCAATGGGGGCCAGGGAGAGCAGGGTTCCGCCGACCCAGATCCAGTTGATCAGCGGGTTGAGGGAGAGGCGCAGATCCGCCGTCCCTCTTTCTTCGTCCACTCCCAGCAGGGAAGCGTAAAGCTCTGTCCCCAGGCTGAAATAGGTGTCCGACTCCAAGAAGTTCTGCCCCGGATATTTGGCGTACTGCCGGTGCTGGGGGGCCAGCAGGCCGAGGTCGGCATTTTTCTGTCGCACCCGTATTTCCGCCTCATAGAAGTGGTAATCCGGGGCTTCTCCGGTATACAGGTTTTCCAAGGTAAAACGGTAGCCGCCCAGCTCAAGGCTCTGCCCGATTTGCAGGGTACGGACGGCTTCGGTTTTGCAGGGTCCGGAAAAAGCCACCCCCAAGGCCATCAGCGCCAGTCCCAAGTGTACGGCATGGGCCGCGAAGGAAGCCGGGCGGCGGTAAAGGCGCTCTTTCCAGAGCAGGAGGGCCAGGCTGAGCATAAAGGCCGCGGCCGCGGCCGCGGCCAAGGGGGAGGTCAGGCTGCGCGGTCCTTCCCACGCGATATACGGGGCGGTCAAGTGGCGGAAGAGCAAGAGGCCGCAGATCACCGCCGTCCCCAGTCCCAGGAGGATTTTCAGGTTGCCGCGCCAGTTTATGCGGATCCAGGGGCAGAACACCAGGAGCAGCACCAGCAGGGCAAAGAGGGGAAGGCAGGCGCGGTTATAGGCCTCCGCGCTCAGGCCGCTGGCCGGGGAAGCGGCTCCGCTGGAAAGTGCGGCCGGGATGGTGCTGATTACCGGCCAGAGGGTGGCCAGTAGGATGATCAGGGCCAGGCCCAGAAGGAACATGCAGACCACGAGGAGAGGCAGGCTGCGTCCGGGCAGGGGAGCGTTGTCCGTCCGGTTTGCGGGAACCGAGGCCGTGGCCAGTACGGTGCAGAGGAGGCTCGCGCAGACAAAGACGAACAGGGGCGCTCCCACCCCTTCATCCGGGAAGGCGTGCAACGATTGCACCACGCCGCTGCGCACGATGTAGGTGGCCAGAAAGGCGGAGACAAGGGTAAGCCCGATCAGGCAGACATTCAGGCGGGCCATGTGTCCGCTGCGTGCTTCCAGCACCGAGCTGTGCAGCAGGGCCGTGCCCGCCAGCCAGGGGATGAGCGAGGCGTTTTCTACCGGGTCCCAGGCCCAGTAGCCGCCCCAGCCGAGTTCCATGTAGGCCCACCAAGCCCCCAGGATAATCCCGGCGCTCAGGAGCACCCAGGCGGACAGGGTAAAGGGCCGGCAGATGACGAACCAGCTTTTTTCTTCAGGCCGTCCGTCGCTCTGGGTCTGGGCCAGGGCCAGGCAGGCAGGCACGGTGAAGCCGGCGTAGCCCAGAAAGAGCAGGGGCGGGTGAAAGATCATGCCGGGGTTCTGCAGGAGCGGGTTAAGCCCACGGCCGTCCGGGACCGGAGGGTCAAGGATGATGAAAGGATTGCTCCAGCAGATCAGCAGCAACAGGAAAAAGGCCTGGATGCCCAGGAAGAATATCCAGAACCAGGTCCTGGTTTTCGGCAGCAAGGAGGCGTAGGCTTCAGAATATAGAAAGATCAGGCCGAAAGCCGCGGAGCCCAAGGCCCAGAAGAGAAGCGACCCCTCCTGCCCGGCCCAGAAGGCGGTGAGCCGGTAGAAAAGGGGCAGGAAACGGTCGGAATAACGGGCCACATACTCAAGGGAAAAATCGTGTCCGACAAGGGCGGCCAGCAGGATCATCGAGGCGGCCAGGAGAAGGCCGGCGGTGAGGCTGACGGCCTTTTCCGTCAACGGGAGGAGGTTTTTGCGTCTCCACCGGAATCCGGCGTCCATCACCAGGGCTCCGGAGACTAAAACAGAGCATAAAAAGGCCGTTGTCAGCAGTAAGAAACCCAGGATGTACATTCAGTTTTCCTTCTTTTTGTACTTGGAGGGGCACTGGGTCATCAGCTTGTGGGCGTCCAGGTTCGCCTGTCCTCCATGATAAAGGCCTTCAACAATGACTTCCGCGCCTGGGGCGAAGGCATCCGGTATCGCCCCCTGGTAGGTGACCCAGAGGGTCTGGTCAGCCAGGTTTTGGTCTTCCAGTTGAAAACGTACGCCCACCCGGTCTTGCAGCCTGTTCAGCCCTTCGCCCCTGACTTTGCCGAAAAGCCGCACGGCCTGGGGCTTATTCGCAGGCAGGTTCAGGGCTTCGGCCACGTCAATGAAATAGACCGTGCCGCCGCTGAAGCCGGAAACCGCAAGATAGGCCACCCCGGACGCAAAAAGCAGCAGGGCCGCCAAATACAGAGCTTTGCCGTTTTTTCGTGACATCGTATCTTCCAGTTTTATTTTTGAGGCCGAAACAGTCCGGATGCGCGGCCTTATACCCTGTTTCGCCGGGCGCGGCAAGACGGCTGTGCGGGGGATTTATGGGATTTTTGTTTAGTTCCTTTGAATTATGCTGTTCCGAACTCATAGAGGGAATAATTATGGGACATGTGTTCCCTGTTCACACCCGAACAATGTTATGATAAGCTGATATGAAGGAGTCCGCATGAAATTTTCCATCTCTCGAAAAATAATGCTCATTTCGGCGGGGGCCGTTATCGTCTCTTCTGCGGTCGCGCTTTACACCACCTTCTTTTGTTTCGACCGGCTGCTCGACAGGCGGATGGAGGGTGAAATACGATCCATGCAGATCGTTGTCTCGCGCCTGCAGGAGCAAGATGAGCAGCGCGTGCTGCAAGCCGCGAAAATGCTGACCACCATGCCCCAGCTCATAACGGCGTTGCAGGCGGGGGACGCGGCGAACGCACGATTCATAGCAGCGCAGTCCGTGCAGCAGCTCGCCCTTGACGCTGTAACCGTCACCGACGCCAAGGGCATAGTGGTGGCCCGCGGCCACTCGGACAGGGCAGGGGACGACATCAGCAATCGCTCCACCATGCAGGCGGCAATCAGCGGCATCGTCAAGGTGGGCGTTCTTTTTGAGCCGAACGCCGTGATACCCTTCAGCATCCGTTGCGACGCGCCCATCTACGCGCCGAACAAGGCCCTGATAGGCGTGCTGAGCCTCGCCGTCTCCTTGGGCACGGAAGCGCACATAGACTCCATGAAAAGGCTCACCGGGCTGGAATGCGCGCTTTTCAGCGGCAATACCTGCGTCATGACCACCATCAAGGACGCTAATGGCAAGCGCGCCATCGGGACGACGCCTGAAGACTCGGAGCTTACGGACAGGGTGCTCAAAAAGGGCGAGCCAGTTCACCGCAAGTTCAATTTCTTCGGTGTGCCGCATACGACCATATACTGGCCGGCAAAGGACATTAACGGCGACATCATAGGCATGTGGTTCATCGGCGAATCCCTGTTTGAGTGGATAGAGGACAAACAGCAGGCCGTGATGATAGCCTCCGCGTGCGTGGCGGGCGTCGCCCTGGCGCTTGCCCTGCTGGCTAGCATGCTGGGCGGGAAGATTGCCCTGCCCATACGCAGGGCGACCGACTACGCGGTGCAGGTGGCGGACGGCAAGCTTGACGCGCCGCTTGCGGCGGCGCAAAGCCGGGACGAAGTCTGGCTGCTTGTCGGTGCTTTGCAAAGGATGGTGAGTACGCTGAAAGAGCGCATCAGCGAGGCGGAAACCATCAGCGCGCAAGCGAAAGAACAGGCGCGGCAGGCCCATGACGCCAAAGTTGAAGCGGAAGCCGCCGGCGAGGAAGCCAAAAAAAACCATGAAGAAATTCTGAACGCCGCGGAACGGCTTGACAGTGCCGTCAAGATCATTAGCCACACCTCCGTTGACTTGACGGAATGCATACGGCAGGCGGAAGACGACGCCGGCAAACAGGCAGAGTACATAACGGCCAGCACCAGCGCCATGGAAGAGATGAGCGTAACGGCCGAGGAAGTGGCCACAAACGCCGCGAACACCAAGGATTTTTCCATCCAGACCAGGGAAAAAGCCACCCAAGGCGAAAAAATAGTGGAAGGCGTCATCGACAGCATCAACGGATTGCAGAAAAATTCCCTCGCCCTCAAGGACGATATGACGGAACTCAGTACGCACGCCAAGTCCATCAGCCAGATCATGAACGTGATTTCCGATATAGCCGACCAGACGAACCTGCTCGCCCTGAACGCCGCCATTGAAGCGGCTAGAGCCGGGGAAGCCGGGCGCGGCTTTGCCGTGGTGGCGGACGAAGTACGCAAGCTGGCGGAAAAAACTATGGCCTCCACCGGGGATGTCAGCCAATCCGTTAACGCCATCTATAAAAGCATGGACATAAGCATGGAACAGGTGAGCATGACCGCGGCCAACATAGAACAGGCCACGGAGCTTGCAACGCAGTCCGGCGCGGCTCTGCAGGAAATCGTCACCATGGCCGACGATATGGCCAGACAGGTGGAAGGCATTGTCACGGCCTGCGAGCATCAGGCCGAGGCAAGCGAGCGTGTCAACCGCAGCATTGTGGAAATCAACACCATTGCGGACGCAACTCGTACGAGCATGGGAGCGGCCTCACGGGATATCGCCGAACTAGCCGTCCAAACGGACGGCCTTGTAGGGCTTGTCGCTGAAATGAAGCGCGGTTGATATGAGATAGGCTGGAAAAAAGAATGCCATACGTCATGCCGAACCCGGAGGGCCTATGGCGTCCGTTTTTCCAGCCTATTTCACTAAAGCAATACATTTGCCCCTGGCAAATGAGTGTCGGTGATATGTATAAATTTCAGCATTTCCACATCCACGCTAAAATTGCTGGCAGCAGGTCCTTAAGGTCCCAGCCTCGCCGCTACCGACGCACTACCGGCGGCAGCCAGAATTGTTCGCCTGATTTTTTGAATGGCAAGCGTATGTAGAACGGGTCGTTGCCGTAGACTTCCAGCGTAAACTGCCCGTTTTCAATGACTAAGTCTGCATGGGATTCCGCCGTCTTCGGGTAGGTTGTGAATCTTTCCGATAACGACTGGATCGTAAGGTGATGGATGCCGCAGATATTGCTCCAGGTATTCCAGTGCGAATGTCCGGAAACCCAGAGGGCGGCTCGTCCGGTTTTCTCCACGGCAGCGCGTATTGCCTCGTGCTCCGGGTAGGTTGAATACGCGGGCTGAAAGTGATGGTAGAAATTTCCGAACTGCGCATGTCCCGCAAGCGATAAATGCGTGGCAATTACTGCGGGGCGCTCATCTTCCATCAGCGCGCATACCAGCCAGATTAAATCCCCCGGGACTTGAGAGAAATGGCCACGCTCGTAATCGAGATGCACTCGCGGCTGCCAGGCAATCAGGCGGAACTCGCCCAGATCAACGACACGACTGTCGAATGAACAATCGAAGATTTCTTCATTTTCTTCCTTGCTCAGATTGTTGGCATCGTGATTGCCCATGATATGAACCCGCTCGCGTGAAAAACGCTTGAACGCTTGTGCCAGTTCCTGGGCGACTGCCATGTCCGTGTCGTGATCCATATCGTCAATGCGGTCGCCCAGTTCAAGCAACACGTCCGCACCACTCTTCATCGCGTAGTCTACAAATCGTTCCACTGCCTCAACGACGGAATATTCCGGATCTCTGGCATGTTGGTAGGTTGATGCTTCTTTGCCATTGTGCGTATCAGCAATAATTGAAATTTTCATCAAGCTGCCTCCATTAGAGGATTGGAATCACTCACGCCAGCGGGAACCATCTCAAAAAGTTGAGAATAAAGCTCGCTGTGCATGCTACTACGTCCCCGAATAGGGTTCAATGTTTTAAAGAGAGTTGTTCTGCCCCATACCACGGAGCTAAGCGCGCGATAATCCAATTAAGAACTGCTATAAGCAAACAGTTCCCCACACCAAGTGCAATGAGTCCGACGAGCATGACATCCACACGGAAGATTTGTTGGGAAACTTGGATGAGGTAACCGACCCCAAATATCGCGCCAGCGAGTTCTGCCGCAACGAGCGTCGCGATCCCGACAGACAGGCTGACCTTAAGTCCTGTGAGAATGTACGGGAGCGCACTGGGCAGATGGACCAAAAAAAGCATTCGCCAGCCTCTAGCGCCCAGGCATGCAGCAGCTCTCGTCAACAGTGGGCTAATATTGTGGATACCAGCGTCCGTATTCACCCAAATTGGAAAGAACACGGCCCAGGCCACAAGAGCGACCTTTGACGTTTCGCCGATGCCGAACCAAAAGACTCCGAACGGTACAAGAGCTAGAGGCGGGATAGAACGAAAGGTATGAAGCAAAGGATTGAGGTAGCTAGACCAAGCTGACGAATGGCCGGTCAGAATGCCGAGCAGCACGGCAGGAAACGCACCTGCGAGAAAACCAAGGAGTACGCGGCGACCACTCGCCACAATGTGCTTGGTCAACTCCCCACTCGACATCATGTCGAAGAGGACCTGGATCGCCGAACTGGGGGGTGGAAACAATACCAAATTTCCAATTGGGCTACGACTTGTCGCCTCCCAAGCGCACAGGAAGAACACAAAGCCAATGAAGCCTCGGAAAGCTACAACGGATTTTTGTCGTAACTGGCTTATCATTCGGCATCCTCGACGTTAAGAGCCCTCGCAAGTCGTCTATAACTCTCCCCATACGCCGGATCCACCCGCGACGGCCTCCCGTTTTCAATGCTTTCGAGAATTTTGCCGCCAGGGCCAAGCACGATCAGGCGATCCCCTAGCTTGATGGCCTCGGCAATATTGTGTGTCACGAAAATGATTGTTGTTTTCGTCTTGTGATAAATGGTGAGGAGTTCTTCCTGCAAAGATGAGCGTGTCAGCGCATCAAGCGCGGCGAATGGTTCGTCCATGAGGAGAACTTGCGGATTGGCAGCGAGGGTTCGCGCAATCGCGACCCGTTGTTTCATGCCGCCGGACAGTTCGAATGGATACCGATCGATGGCATGCTCAAGCCCAACCAGATTCAACTTAGCTATCGCGGCCTGTCTACGCGCTTTCCGACTCATGCCTTGCATCGCCAAGCTGAATTCGACGTTGCCGAGTGCTGTGAGCCAAGGGAACAAAGAATATTCCTGGAAAACGACGCCTCGATCCGGCCCTGGACCTGACACGGGCACTCCGTTGACCACGACCGTGCCATGCTGTGGCGTAAGAAAACCGGCAACCAGGTTAAGAAGGGATGTTTTGCCGCAACCGCTCGCGCCGAGAACACAAAGGATTTCCCCATTTGTTACCGTCAGGTTTAAGTCAGCGATGACTGCGTTGCTCTCCGTTCTGTCATACGCAAACGTGAGGTTACGGCACTCGATCGCAATCTGCTCAACCTCAACGTGTTTTCTGTGAGGCGATAAAGCCATATCAGATGGCGCTATCTTTAGGTTTAAGTCGTCGATGACTGCATTGCTCTCATCCGTTCTGGCATACCCAAACGCGAGATCTCGGCGCTCGAACGCAATCTGGCCAACCGCAACACGATTGTTGTGTGGTGACGTGTACATATCAGTTGGTTTTTGCCTTCCGGTAGATTTCGTCAGTCACAATGGCTGCGAAATCGGGGAGTGCAGCTCCATCTTTGGTCAGCTTGTTTTCTATCGCCCATTGCGCCTGCTGTTCAAGAACGGGGATAAGCCGTTGCTTATCCATGGCAACCTCAAAGGTTATACCGGGCCAGAGGGCAGCGGCTGCTGCCGGATCAAGCTTCAACACATCCGACATTATCTTTTGGGCTTTGGACTCTTCAGTCTTCATGATTTTGTCGGCATCCATGAGCGCCCTCAGGGCTTTGGCGAGCATGTCCGGTTGCTTCTCGACCGTTGCACGCAACGCACTGACACAACAATTGACGGAGTAGACACCCTCCGCGTGCAGGCGATGGAATTGCGGGCCTTGTTTGAGGGCTTCGGAGATCAAAGGCTCGGACCAGACAAAACCATCCACGTCGCCGTTGACCAGCGACGGCACCATAGTCGCGGAAGCCATGTTGATGGGGACGATATCGCTCCAGGCGAGATTCCTGCTCTTGATGAGGCTGACCAAATAGAAATGCGTATTGGTCCCATGCATATATGCGATACGTTTGCCCGCGAGGTCGTTTAAATCCTTTATTTTTGGACCGGCAATCAGGTTGAATGACTGGTATCTGGCGACTGTGGCGATAATTTGAATCGGCAGTCCATTCACAGCCGCGAATATGGCCGGCGTTTCCGCGCTGGACGCGATATCAGCGTTGCCTGAAAACATTGCGTCCAGCGCAATGCGGCCTGCAGGAAACATGGACTGGGTTCCTGCCAGTCCATGCTGACTCCACAAGTTCAACGCGTCGGCGACGTAAAAATGGGTGTAGTCGGGAACTGATCCCACAGCGGCACGTAACTTGTCAGCACTTTGCGCGAAAACCGGCAGGCTGTTGAAAACCGGAAGAGCGCAGCAGGCCGTCAGCGCTGACAATCCAATCAGCATTCGGCGTCGGTCGACGTTGATTATTTCTTTGTCCATGATTGAATTCTCCTGTGGAAGTGTTGAGTGAAAATGATTAAGCCATCAATAAAACAACGCTGAGTCATAATTCCAATTCTAGAAGCTGTCTCATATAAGTAGGTCAGGATGTTGGCTTAATATCTATCAGAAAGCATGTTACGGTAATAAGGCTGACTAATAGCAATTTGGTAACAACGTAATTTTGAAAATGTAAAACTGCTCGAATAACAGGTTTCGGGAAGCCGGGCGCAAACATGAAAGCGGCGCAAAGCGCCAGCATGGAACCACTAACCTAAACTTGGGATACCTGACGGGGTAAGGCCAGCACGGCTTGCGGGGAAATATGGGCTACCACCAAATTCGGCGAAGCCCACGGCTTCTTTTTCCGGCTGTAAAGTCCGCTTTATTGAAAAAAATCGGCGGATTTTTCTCTTTACTTTCAGCAAACGATAAAGCATACTATACCAACTGGTCGGTACGGGGAGAAAAAATGCACGAAAGCAAAGTTAAGCGGGTAATGGCCGTGAAGAAAAAATTCTTTCCGCTTATTTTGCTTTTGCTGGTTGTCGCGATTCTTTTGATACTCTGGCCGCGCTTTTTCGGCATGGAACATAACGATGCCCGTACTATTTACGGCAATGTGGATATACGCACGGTGAACCTCAGTTTGCGCGTGGGCGGGCGTCTGGCGTCACTGGCGGTGGAGGAGGGCGACGGCATATCCGCCGGTCAGGTCTTGGGGCGGCTTGATGCGCGGCCCTATGAAAACGCCCTGGCCCAGGCCGAGGCTGACGTGGAAATGCAAAAAGCCCAGCTTTCGCTACTGGAGGCCGGTTTCCGCGATGAAGAGATCGCCCAGGTGCGCTCCGAGGTCCAGGCCCGACGCCTGGCCCTTGATTATGCCGAAAAGTTTTACCAGCGCCAGCAGGCCCTCCTGCCGGAGCGGGCGGTATCGGCGAACGATGTGGATAACGCCAGAACGGCCCGTGACAGCGCCCGTTCCTCACTGCAGGCCGCCCTTGAAAAATTGCGCATGTACGAGGCGGGCAACCGCGTACAGCAAATTGACGCGGCCAGGGCGGCCCTGATGCAGGCCGAAGCCGCCCTGGAACAGAGCAGGCTTAATCTCAGCGATACCGTTTTGATCAGCCCTGCGGACGGAGTCGTGCTTACCCGCGCGGTGGAGCCGGGAACCATGCTGGCGCCCGGAAGCACGGTCTATGTGCTCTCCCTTACCCGGCCGGTCTGGGCCAGAGCCTATGTGAGCGGGGCCGGACTGCATCTGGCGGTTCCCGGCGCCCAAGTTGATGTTTACATAGACGGACGCCCTGGCAAACCATACCGGGGCACCATAGGTTTTGTCTCCCCCTCCGCCGAGTTTACCCCGAAACAGGTGCAAACTCCCGAATTGCGTCCGGATCTGGTCTATCGCCTGCGCATTCTCATAAACGACCCGGATGACGCCTTGCGCCAGGGCATGCCCATAACCGCCAGGCTTCCCGGTTAAAGGCAGGCCTATGTCTGCTCTGAATCAGCCCGGTGTGGAAAGGGCGATTGTCCTGGACCGGTTGGAAAAAAGTTTCGCCGGAGAATTTTCTCCGGCCTTGCTGCCCCTTAGCATGGTGATCCGTCCGGGAGGGGTGACCGGGCTGGTGGGGCCGGACGGGGCCGGAAAGACTACGCTCATGCGCATTCTGGCCGGGCTTCTTGAGCCGAGTGGCGGCCGCGTCTCGGTTGCCGGCCTGGATCCGTTGACGCGGAAGGCCGGGCTGCGCGCCATCCTCGGCTACATGCCCCAGCGTTTCGGGCTTTATGAAGACTTGACCGTGCAGCAGAATCTTGACCTGTATGCTTCCTTGCGCGCGGTGGAAGGGCAGGAACGCCAGGAAGCCTTCAGGCGTCTCTTGCGTTTCACCGGGCTGACCTCCTTTACCGGCCGTCTGGCCGGAAAACTTTCCGGGGGCATGAAGCAGAAATTGGGACTGGCCTGCTCCTTGCTGGGGCATCCCCAGGTGCTTTTGCTGGACGAGCCGGGCGTGGGCGTGGACCCTATATCGCGCCGCGAACTCTGGGGCATGGTGCATGAGCTTGCCGGCGAAGGCCTGCTTATTTTATGGAGCACCTCCTATTTGGACGAGGCGGAGCAATGCCGGGAGGTGCTTTTGCTTAACCAGGGGAGGCTCCTTTACAGCGGAGAGCCGCGAGCATTGTCCCGAAGCATGGAGGGGCGGTGTTTTCTTCTGCGAAGCCGGGCCGGAAACAAACGCGCCCTGCCGCAAAAGGCTCTGTCCATGCCGCAGGTCAGCGACTGCGTCATACAGGGAGATCATCTGCGGCTCATTTTGCGCCGGGACGCGTCCGGCGCATCCGGCGCGGATACGCTGGAGGCGCTGGGATTTTCTCCGGGGGATATGCTTCCCGCCACACCGCGTTTTGAAGACGCCTTTATCGATCTGCTCGGGGGTGTGCCCGCCCGGCGTCCTGTCCTTGCGAATCTGATGGCCCGGCCTGTTTCCGGCGATACCGCGCCCGTGATTGAGGCCGTATCCTTGACCAAGGCCTTCGGGAACTTCACGGCTGCGGATCATGTTGATTTCGCCGTGCGCCGGGGCGAAATCTTCGGCCTGCTCGGTCCCAACGGGGCCGGTAAATCCACCACTTTCAAAATGATGTGCGGTCTTTTAAGGCCAAGTTCCGGCAAGGCCCTGGTCTTGGGCATGGATTTGCAGAAACACCCGGCCGGGGTGCGCGAGCGCATCGGTTATATGGCCCAGAAATTTTCGCTCTATGGCGGCCTTTCCGTCATGCAGAACCTGATCTTTTTTTCCGGGGTTTATGGGCTTTCCGGGAGGGAACAGGCCGCCAGGGTGGATGAAATGATTGAAACCTTCGGCCTCAAGCCCCTTCTGGGCCAGCAGACGGAACTGCTTCCCCTGGGCTTCAAGCAGCGTCTGGCCCTGGCCTGCGCCCTCATGCACAGGCCGGACATCCTGTTTCTGGACGAGCCTACCTCCGGCGTTGATCCGCTTACCCGGCGCGAATTCTGGATGCACATAAACGGCATGGTTGAAAAGGGGGTGACCGTGATGGTCACCACCCATTTCATGGATGAAGCGGAATATTGCGATCGTATCGGGCTGGTCTACCAGGGCAGGATTATCGCCGCCGGTCCGCCCGATACCCTGAAGGAACGGGCGGGAACCACTTCCAGGCCGTGCCCCGGCATGGAAGATGCCTTTATCCGGCTGGTTGAGGAGTATGATGAGAAAAGCGATGCGGCCTGAAGGCTTTTCCCGCGGGCGGCTTCTGGCCCTTTGCCGCAAGGAGTTTTTTCAGATCATCCGCGATCCCGGAAGCGTGCTCATTGCCTTTGTCATTCCGCTGATCTTGATGGTCGTCTATGGCTACGGCATCAATTTTGACTCCGGCGCGTTGCGCGTGGGCATAGTCCTGGAAGATGCCGGGCCGCAGGCGCGGCGTTTGGCCTATGCCTTTTCGGCCAGTGGTTTTATTGAGGCGCGGGTCAGCGATCGGCGCGCGGAGCTGGATGAATTGATGCAGGCCGGGAAACTGCGCGGCCTGGTGGTTATTCCGGCAGATTTCTCGCGCAGGCTGGCCGGCGGCGAAAAAATCTCCCTCCAGGTTATTGCCGACGGGAGCGAGCCCAATACCGCCAATTTCGTGCATGGCTATGTCCAGGGGGTCTTGCGGGTATGGCGTGAGAATCTGGCGCGGGATTTGGGGATCGAGCCCCGGAACCTCTTCAATATCAATGTAAACTGCTGGTTCAACCGCGATATGGTAAGCCGCAATTTCATCATGCCAGGGGCCATAACCATTATCATCACGGTGGTGGGGGCCATCCTGACCTCATTGGTCATCGCGCGCGAGTGGGAGCGCGGCACCATGGAGGCCCTGCTTTCAACCCAGGTCACCAGGGCGGAATTTCTGCTTTCAAAGCTGATCCCCTATTACTTTCTGGGCATGTTCGCGCTCGTGGTCTGCCTGTTTTTCAGCGTTGCCGTCTTCCAGGTGCCCTTCAGGGGATCGGTGATCGTCCTGTTCGGCCTGAGCACGCTTTTTATGGCCAACACCCTGGGCATGGGCCTGCTGATTTCCACCATTATGCGCAACCAGTTCAACGCGGCGCAGGTAGCCCTGGTATCGGCTTTTCTGCCTTCGATCATGCTTTCCGGATTTGTCTTTGAAATTGACAGCATGCCCCTGGCGGTCAGGGCCATAACTTACGTCATACCCGCCAGGTACTATGTAAGCGCCATGCATACCCTGTTTCTCGCCGGAAACGTCTCTTTCGTCCTCCTGAGCAACGCGGCCTTCCTGCTGGCCACCGGCGCGCTGTTCATAGGACTCGCGGCGTTAAAGACCAAGATCGGGCTGGAGTAGCTAATCATGCGCGGCCGGGTGTTCACGCTTGTCCTGAAAGAACTGCTCATGATTTTTCGTGATAAAAAAGCGCGCATGAGCATGATCGCGCCCGTGATCATCCAAAGTCTTTTGTTTCCCTTTGCCGCCACCCTGGAAATAACCAACGCCGCCCTGGGAATTTACAGCGAGGATTCCGGAAGGCACGCGTTGGAACTTACGCAGCGCCTGGCTGAAAGCAGCGCCTTTTCGGAGCTGCTCATTCTGCGCAGGGCGCGGGACATAGCGGAGGTGATTGATAACCAGAAAGCGCTGCTGGTGATGCGTTTTCCGGAGGATTTTTCCAGGAGCGTCGAGGCCGGGCAGGAGGCCCAGATACAGGTGTTGCTGGACGGCCGCAGATCCAACGGCGCGCAGATTGCCTTTAATTATGTGCAGAGCGTGTTGGGGCAGTACCAGCGGGAACTGCTGGACGGGCTTGGCGGAGAGGTCCTGGTTGAGATCGATCCGGCGTTTCGCGACTGGTATAATCCCAACCTTGATTATAAATGGTTCGTGCTGCCCTCGCTGGTGGCCCTGATTACCACCGTCGGCGTCCTGATCGTCACCGCCCTTTCCGTGGCCCGCGAGCGTGAACAGGGTACCCTGGAGCAGCTTCTGGTCTCGCCCTTGAGCACCTGGCAGATTTTTGTGGGCAAGGCGGTTCCGGCGGTCATTGTGGCCACCGTACAGGGCAGCATAGTGCTGGCGGCCGGGATGTTTTTTTACCGTATCCCCTTTGCCGGCTCCATTCCGCTTTTTTACTGCATGATTGTCCTGTACGGCCTTTCGTTGGTGGGCGTGGGCCTGCTTATCTCCTCGCTCTGCAATACCCAGCAGCAGGCCTTCATAGGCGTGTTCCTGTTCATGATGCCGGCCATATTGCTTTCAGGGTATATAAGCCCGGTGGAAAACATGCCGCTCTGGCTGCAACAGGTGACCATGATCAACCCTGTGCGGCATTTTACCGAGATCACCAAGCAGATTTACCTGAAAGACGCGGGCATCCATGTGCTCTGGCAGAGCATATGGCCCATGCTGGCCATTATCGCCGGCAGCACGGCCATTGCCTACGCCATGTTCAGGAGAAAGGTGGCCTAGGGTTTTTACGCTTATGGACATAATTTCCTGGCGATATTTCCCCCCATTTTAGATGAGGGCGGCTTTTCGCTACACTACGATATCCACCGAAGGCGCTATACCGCCTGCCGGATTGGATGGCGCGGGAATGGAAGGAGCTATGATTTGAGATGTGGGCTCCGGCATACCGGAAACAGTCTCCGTGCCGGACGGGATATGTATTTCGGCTGTATGGGCGCTGTCCGGGGCGCTGCCGGTCGTGTTCCCGGCGGTGTCCTTTGGATCCATAGCTTCCTTGGCTCTCTTTTCGATATCGTCTTCATTCCGCTTGAGGTGCGTTGTTTCCGCATTTTCCCAGACTTGGTTCGCCTGGTAGGAAACGAGCCCCTTATCCGTCCGCTTCAGGGCGACATACTTCTCCCCTGAGGTGTGGGCATTTTCATATCCGGTCTTTGCCGCCTGCATAATGGCAAAGAAGGCATTGCCTTGCTTGCTGGTTTTTATAGATTTATTTGTCCCGAAATTTGCAAGGGCTCCCTCGACATAGCGCGAAATACCGCGTTCAGAAGAAACGAAGTTCCTGAACATGGGATTGTTTGAGGACATCCCGGCTGTCTTCCGGCTTGCCGGCTGGGATGTTTGTTCCTCAACAGTATTTCCCTGGGGCAATTCGGCCGTCCTGAAACCGGCAAGCAAGCCCAGGGAATTTCGTAACCCGTTAATAGTCATATAGCCTCTGGGGAAGAGCGGTCTCGCCCCAAAAGCATATCGGCCACAACTAAACATATATTAGATGTTTACTCTTGGACTTGGGTTGCCATCGCAGTCCGCGCCATTCGCCAAAACGTCTGCAAGATTTCTTATATCTGGCGAAAATAGCCTGCCATTCAAGCAAATAGTGTTATTTAAACAAAATAACAATAAATTTAGTTATTATATCAATTAATAAAAAAATCGTTTGAATTTTTTTTTATTATTGATATAAATTTTAACAAATATCTTTTATGGATTTTTGAATTGGAAAAATTGATGTATGCTATATGACTACATATATAGATATTATTAAAATGTGGCATAATCGCGCAAAATACGTCGTATCGCATAAGACGCATAAGTGTTTTGTATGGCAGCCGGCCCTCTTCAATTCAGCTTAAAGGCAATGGGCAGGACAACGCGCGTCCGGACCGGCGGAGGCGGCAAGGGCGCGGCGGCCAACACGGCTTCTCTGGCGGCTTTGTCCAGCACGGCCCGTCCGCTGCTTTCGCGCAGGGACAGGTCTTCCACCCAGCCGTCCTGGGTAATGACGAAGGCGACGGTGGCCGTGCCGCTCCAGCCCAGGCGTCTGGCCTGTTCAGGGTAAATCAGGTGACGGCGGACGTATTGCAGGATGTTTTGAAATTGCGTTTCCAGGTACAGGCCGGTTTCCGTTGCGCCGGCATCGCCGGGAGCCGCGTCTGGGGCGATGTGCGCGTCTTTTCCGTATCGGACCTCCTGGGCTGTCCGCCCGGTCTGTTCGCCGGGCGGGGGGAGGGATCGCCTCCTGGGCGGCGCGTCCTTTTCAGGTATGGCCTCCTGTTCGTCAGGTCCGGCCGCGGACAGGCCGGCTGATTCCTTTTCAGGCCGGGAGTGTTCTGTTTCTCGTCCGGTATTGTCAGGCGAGGAGCTGATTTCCATCCGGGCAAGGTCCAGGTTCGGATAAACGCCGGAACCCGCCTGCCTGCCGCCTGTCCCCAGGAGCAGCCCCAGGGCCAGGGAGTGCAGAAAGAGGGAAAGCCCGAAGACTTTGAGATAATTGATCATGCGCGCCTACCGGAAAGGATCTCAAGCTAAGGGAATTTATTGGGGAAAACAAGAGTTTAAAAAGGGAATATCCAGATTGGAGGAAGGCGTTCATGAGTCTGTGTGAAGAACAAAGAGACCGCTCCAGGCGCGGGTTTCTCGCCGGCGGGATCAAGGCCGTGGCCGCGCTCTTCGGCCTGGGCCTGGGCGTTCCCCTATTGGGCTTTTTCTTGTCGCCGGCGCGTAGAGGGGAGAAGCATGAGGATTGGATTCCCCTCATTGAGCTTACGGAATTGAAAGACAGCCGTCCCACCAAGGTGACTTACCAGTATGAGCGCAAAGACGGCTGGACCACGGCGGCGACGCGGAAAATGGTTTTTGTAGTGCAAAACGGCGACGGCGCGTTCACCGTCATCTCCAACCGTTGCTCCCACCTGGGCTGCGGTGTGGACTGGGATGCCACGGCCAATCAATTCCGCTGCCCCTGCCACGGCGGGGTCTTTGATCTTCAGGGCCGGGTCTTGGAAGGCCCGCCGCCACGCCCCCTGACGCGGCTTGTCTCCAAGGTTGAAGACGGAAGCATTTTTATCCGGGAGGCATAGCTGTGGGCAAAATTTATCAGTTCATGGATCAGCGGCTCAACCTTACGCCCCTGCTCAAAAAAATTGCGGATCATCCGGTTCCGGACCACGCTAACCCGCTGAAAACGCGCTCGGCCTTTATTTACTGTTTCGGGGGGATCAGCTTTCTTGTCATCTTGCTGCAAATTCTGAC
>WRIL01000022.1 GCA_009782775.1 Desulfovibrionaceae bacterium | reverse complement strand
CGGCCAAAACCCCCGGATTGTGCCCGACCCCCCGGCGGGGCGGAACCCCGTTATTTGTTTTTCAGCCTCGCCGGTTTTTACGGCACGCAGACCCGTGAACGGGCCGGCGGACACCATGTTGCCCCAGGCTTGACATGGCGCATACAACAATATACACCATCAAGATACTCCACTAAGGATGCGCCTCCCGAATACGCCCCATTTCTGGTGTGGCATACTGGCGCATAAGGCGGTTAAATCATGGCGCAGCTGACCATTTCCGCGGCGGCTCGGGCAGTAGGCAAGGACAGAAGCACGCTCAAACGCTACATATCCGCCGGGCGTTTGAGTGTTTCCCAAAATGCGGTCGGGCAACCGCAAGTTGATGTCGCGGAACTGATGCGTGTTTTTGGGGAACTGAAGAGCGACGGCGGCCTAAAAATACCTGAAACCAATTCCCCGGAGCAGCCGTTGCGCGGCGTCCTGGAAGTCCTGAACCGGGAACTGCAAAGCGCCCAGGAGCGGGAAAGCTGGTTAAAGTCCCAACTGGAAGCCGCCCTGGAACGGATCCGCGCCCTGGAAGGACTGCTCCTTCCCCTGGACAAAATCCAGGAAACCAGAAAAAACGGCAAACATAAAGGCAGTCTGCTCCTTACCTTCTTCTGGATCCTCTTTTTCGCCAGCGCCGCGGTCGCGGCTGTGGGGCTGGGGGTTTCCGCCTGGGCTTGGTTCTTCAACCGCCCAACCCCGCTATAGACGCCTCAATACTCCCGCGTGGATTCCCGCTCGTCTTTGACCAGCAAAAGACAATACTTTCTCATCGGCGGTCTTGAGCAGCGCGGGCAGGAGTCCGCGTGCGCACCCTTACTCGCCGTTTTCGCCAAGCTGTTTGAGCCTGGCAATCTCGGCCTCCTCTTTCGCCCTTATTTCGTCATAAATTTTTTTCACTTCTTCCGCTGCCGCTGCGATTTCCTCCTGCGAGGCGCCTGCGGCCGCTTTTTCTTGAACTTTCCTAGATGCTTCCATAAGCCGTATGGAATCCTCTGTGGGCGCAGAAAACGAAGTTGATACGGACGCCAGAGCCGACGGCGCTGCCAAAGCCACAGCTAACGCCAAAATCAAAGAAATTTTTTTCATGCCGCACTCCTTTTTCGTTCGGTGGAGCATCATGCGCTAATACATAATTAGTCACAGCTGCCGCTATATAATGCAAAATTTTCATAAATTCAAACTGCCTGTATCTGAAAACCGATTTTCTTGGCAAAGGTCCTTTTGTTTTGTATATAAACCGCCAAAAGGGAGAGCCTGTGCAAAACTTAAACTTGGAAAAGGCCCAACTTGCCGTTGCCCGCGCCATTGATTCCGCCAAAAGCAAGTTCAACGGCCGCCCGGTATGTGTTTCGGTCTGCGACTCGTACGGCGCCCTTCTTGCCTTTTGCAGGATGGACGGCGCCCCCCTGCGATCTATCAATATCGCCCAGCAAAAGGCGTACACAGCCGTCCGGATGGGCAGCGACACCGCATCTTTCAAGCAGCGTCTAGTCAACGAAGGTTTCACGGCGCGGGATTTTTGCGATCCGCTCCTAACCCCGCTCCCAGGCGGGCAGCCAATTACAGACTTGCATGGATCCATTCTCGGCGGCATCGGCATAAGCGGCCTGAAGCCGGAAGAAGATGCGGACCTCGCGAAAGCGGTCGCCGGTCTGGCGGAAGTGCGCGCATGAACATTTTTCTTAATGTTATTGCGACAATTATTGCGACTATACTGTTTACGTTCATTATATTGTGTTTTTTATTTTTGATACGCAAGCTAATGGGGCAAGTCAGCAATGTTTTTTTACTATTATCCGGAATAATAGGATCTTTCGTATCCCTGATCGTAGCGCTGGCAATTACCGGCTTTAATCTTCACCTGGTTTCCTGGATAGTTATTATATTGGTTTTCGTTTCCAGCGTAATCAAATCTAAAAATTATTTCTTTACCGCTGGAGTAACCGTGATGACGGCCTGTATGGCATACAGGTTTTTATAAACTTCATGCGCTGGCAAGAACGGCTTCACGGCCGGAAACCATGAGAGCGGCATAGCGGAGCGCCTGCTTGACATTTTCGCGTTCCAGGTCAAAAAACCTCATTCATGCCCGGTTGTGGGCGCACGATTTTTGAATGGCTGAACTTTTATGAACCAAACGAAAAGGCTGAAAGCTTGTATTATCACATGCTTTTCAGCCTTTTTGACTCTCTATGAGAGATTGATTTGGCGTCCCCAGGGGGATTTGAACCCCCGTTGACGGCGTGAGAGGCCGTTGTCCTGGGCCGGCTAGACGATGGGGACGGAAAAAAACCATTATGCCATTCGGGGCCGGCCGTCAATGCCCGCGCTGACATTCCGCATCCCTTCGCGCGGCTCTGTTCAAAGCCCTTCTTTTTAAGTATGCTCATAAAACCACAGTAGCCAAAGGAATAATTTACCATGTCCATCCATGATCTGCGTTCCCTGGACGAGGCCGAGGCCTTGTTTCCCCCCCGCTCCCTGCCCGCCGGGGCGGAGGTCTTGCGCATCGCTCCCAGCCCTACTGGTTTTCCCCACATCGGCACGGCCATGCAAACGGTGCTGAACCGGGCTCTGGCCGACAAAACCGGCGGCATCTTTATTGTGCGTATCGAAGATACGGACAGGGCCAGACTGGTTACCGGGGCCGAGGAAGCCATCATGGCGTCCCTGGACTGGCTGGAAACCCCGCCTGACGAAGGCCCGAACCGGCCTGGCGGCTACGGCCCATACCGGCAGAGCGAGCGTCTGCCCCTCTATCGTCTGGCCGCCGAACACCTGGCGCAACGGGAGAAGGCTTATTACTGCTTCTGCTCTCCGGAACGCCTGGAAAAACTGCGCCAGGAACAAATGGCCGCCGGCCATAACCCCCGCTATGACCGGCACTGCCTGGCGCTGCCTCAGGCAGAGGTCCGCGCCCGGCTGGCCGACGGGGAAAAAAGCGTCATCCGCTTCCGTGCCCCCGAGGACGGACCCATCTCTTTTGTGGACGAGGTACGCGGCCCCATTTCCTTTGAGGCGGACCGGGTGGACGATCCCATCCTGCTTAAGGCCGACGGCTATCCCACCTATCACTTGGCCGCCTTGGTGGACGACCATTTCATGCGGGTGACCACGGTCATCCGGGGCGAAGAATGGATTTCCTCCACCCCCAAGCATATCGCCCTGTACCGGGCCTTCGGCTGGGATATTCCCCGCTTCCTGCACACGGTCATCCTGCGCGACGCCCAGCGCCGTAAGCTCTCCAAACGCAGCGGCGACACCTCGTTGCGCTGGTTTCAGGCCCAGGGCTATCTGTCCGAAGGTTTTCGCAATTTCCTGACCCGCCTGCTCTGGCCCCATCCGGAAGAAAAAGACCTCTACCCCTTTGAGGAGTTCGTCCGCCTGTTCAGCGTGCGTAACCTGCCGCGCACCGGCCCGGTGGTGGACGCGCAACTCCTTGACTTCATCAACGGCCACTACCTTGCCCGTTTAAATCCGGAAGCCATGCGCCGGGCCTGCGCGGACTACCTGGCCGCCCTGGAACAGACCCCGGACGCCGGGCCGGAATCCTCCAGAGAGGTGGATCTCGCCGCCTTCAACCGGGAGCTGGAGAGCAATCCAGAATACGCCCAAAAAGTCTTTGCCCTGGAGCCGGAGCGCAACCGGAAACTGGCGGATATCTTTGTGAACAACGGCTTTTTCTTCGATGCGGTCTTCAAGATCGCCCAGAGGGAACAGCTCTTGAAATACGCCCAAACCCCGGACCAGGGAGCTCGGCTACTGGAGGCCATGCGGAATCTCCTGGCGGCCGCCCTGCCGGAGCAGGAAACCTGGGAAACCGGCATGCGCGGCTTGGCCGAGGCCGCCGGACTGAAGCCCAAACCCGTTTTTATGCTGGCCCGCCTGGCCTTGACCGGTTCGGAAAAAACCCCGCCTCTTTATGCCATCATGGAGATCCTGGGACTGGAACGGGTACGGGAAAGGCTGGGTCTGGCCTCGCAGACTTTGAAGCAAAATTTTGCTTGACGGAGAACTACTTTTACGGAATTAAACAGGAGAGCGCCTTGCGGCGTCAACCCGGAGCAGTAGTTAAGTTGGTTATAACGCCGGCCTGTCACGCCGGAGGCCGGGGGTTCAAGTCCCCTCTGCTCCGCCACCAAGCCTTCCAACAAAGTCCGCTGAAGTTCACAAAAACCTCAGCGGGCTTTGATTTTCAGAGATTGCTTGTTCAAGCAAGTTCATCAAAGTTCGTTGACAACCGGGATAAATTTGGGGTAAGTTTCAGGGGTAATAGAGGGGTTGCAAAAACTATTACCCCAAAAGAGCTACCCCCCCAAAGGTGAAGCCCTTTCTACGGTTGCCCTAGCACATTTTTGCAGCCTTATGTGGAGTTACCCCCCTATGCCGCTGACTGATATCACCATCCGAAACGCCAAACCCGGCAATAAACCGTATAAACTTTATGACGGGGGCGGGTTGTTCGTCATTGTTACCCCTGCCGGGAGCAAGTGGTGGCGGTTCAAGTACCGCTACGAGAGCAGAGAAAAACTTTTATCCTTGGGGGTGTATCCAGCTGTTACCCTCCAGGAAGCCCGTGCGCGCAGAAATGAGGCCAAAGGACTCATAGCGCATGGCATTGACCCCAGCGCCCGTAAACAGGCCGTTAAGGCCGCTGTGAAGGGTGAAATGGAGAATACCTTTGAAATAGTGGCCCGCGAGTGGTTCATCAAAAACAAAGGCTTCTGGGTGGACACACATGCGGAAAAAATTCTCCGGCGCCTGGAAAATTATATTTTCCCCATCATTGGAGGGCGGCCAATCAACCAGGTGACCGCGCCGGAACTGCTCAAGGCATTGCGAGAGGTCGAGGCAAAAGGGATTCCCGATGTAGCACATAGGGCCTTGCAGAATTGCAGCCGGATATTCCGCTACGCCATCGCCACAGGCCGGGCCGAGCGGGACACCGCCGCAGACCTTCGAGGGGCGCTTGTGCCGGTAAAATCGTCGAACCTGGCGAGCATCATAGATCCGAAGGCCATAGGCGCATTGCTCCGCGATATAGACGCCTACACGGGTAACGTCATTGTCCGGGCGGCGCTGCGCATGGCCCCATATGTTTTCGTGCGGCCTGGGGAGCTACGCCGGGCGGAGTGGGCGGAGTTTGACCTTGCCGGGGCGGAATGGCGCATACCCGCCGGCCGGATGAAAATGCGACAGGTCCATATCGTACCCCTTGCCCGGCAGGTGATAAGCATCCTGGAAGACTTGCGACTGTACACCGGCAACGGACGTTTCCTGTTTCCGTCCATGCGGGCAAATTCCGCCCCCATAAGCGATGTGACCCTGCTGGCCGGACTGCGGCGGCTTGGGTACACCCAGGGACAAATGACCGTCCACGGCTTCAGAAGCATGGCCTCCACCCTGCTGAACGAGCAAGGCTACAATCGGGACTGGATAGAGCGCCAGCTTGCCCACGGGGAACGCAACAGCATCCGCGCGGCTTACAATTACGCCGAATACCTGCCGGAGCGGCGGCGCATGATGGCGGAGTGGGCGGAGTATTTGGACGGATTGAGAGCGATCAGAGACTGACCAAATTTCCCGCCTCTAGCCTTGGCGTAATTAACCCGGGCGAAAAGCCTCTACCTCTGGGGGCCGGGGCGGGAGAACAAGAGGACAACGGAGAGGGGTTGATGATTTTTGCCACTTGGTCGGAAATGAATGAAAAGGCAAAGGAATATGAGCTTATTGGTATTTCCTCTTTTTATGGCATTTTTTGTGACGACAAAGACGAAGAAGAAAAAGAGCTTAGAAAAAGCAATTTTTTATCACTCTTACTTGATGGGGTGAAAACAGGAAGGGTCATCATATATGGAGAGATACAGCATTTACAAGACTACATCAGAATAGTTGGCAAAGGGCAGGCGTACGAAGAGCACTGGGAGCACGGGGCTGAAAGTCCACAATACCAAAAAAGAGGGAATACTAACCCTAGAATCCTATGGCTTGAAATGTTTGGATTGGAAGAGACGAAAATTGACCCTGTGGCCGTTCTTGAGTGGATGAATCAAAGAAGTGTCGGGCAGAATTTTTTAAGCGGGTCAATTCCACAATTCGATTGCCTGTTCACAGCAGGCAATAAGGCGTACTTCTGCACTAGCAGCGAAAAGCAGGTGTACGCGCAATTGCAGGCCAATCCGAACGTATCGTTTTGCACGTATCCTGCGAACTTTAACCCTGTCATGTCAATATACGGCAAGGCGATCTTTGTGGACGACCTCGCCCTCAAAGCCCGCGTCTTTGACGGAAATCCCAAGCTTAAGAGCCGCTTTGGGTCGATCGATAACCCTATTTTCAAAGTATTTTTCATCGACATTGTTGAAGTAACAACTTTTAGCTTCGCGGACGGGCCGCAAGATTACAAACTATGACGAGCGGCATTTCGTTGAGCCTACAGCGAATAAGTGAACCCCGGAGGGCTGGAAGCGAGGTGACGTCACCTTGCATATCCTGCCCCAATCTCAAATATCCGATTACAGCATAATACAGCCAATCATAGCGGATCGCATTCGAGATGTGCTGTAATTCGCTGTGAAAAGATGCACTCCGCCGTAATCGGCGTTAAACCGCTGGTTTCTTCTACCCTGGAGGCGGGGTTTTCTTTTGCTTATGTCCTCAGAAAACTTCACGCCGTTTCATGCTCCGTAATCCCAAAACACGGGACAAAACCGAGGGTACAAAGAAAAAGGGTTTACGGTGTTATCCGAAAACCCTTGTCATTTTTGGCTCCCCGGCACGGGATTGAACCGCGGACCTAGTGATTAACAGTCACCCGCTCTGCCAGCTGAGCTACCGGGGAATAGCGCGAGTGCTCTGTATTTATACAGATTGTCCGGGCAAGGTCAACAGAAAATTATTTGCTTTCTGGGGATGCGCCTAGGGGAGCCGGATCTGCATCCGGGGTTGCCGGATCCGAGCTCTTGGCCGGCGGGCTGAATTCCAGGTTCTGTTGATCCATCAGGGTTGCGATTTCGGAGGTGATGTCCGCGCCGGGCTGGTAAGAGAGGGCCACCTGCATGGGCAGGATTATCTCCAGGTTGCGGCGTTGGCGGTATTCTTCCAGGATTTGGGCGAAAAGGTCATTGATGCGGGCGGCCGTTTCCATCTGAACCAGGTCAAATTCCCGTTCCATCCGGATCATTTCCGTCCGCAGGCGTCCTTCCAGTTCCTGGTTGTCGGCGTTTTTCGTGATTTCAACCTGGATTTTTGCCAGCTCCTCGTCCAGAATGGCGCGTTGCGAAGTGATGAAGATCACTCCTTTCTGTGCCAGCTGGCTATGCTGAAAAACTCCGTCGGTATTGATCACGGCTAGGCGCGATTCTCCGGCGTTTCGCCCGTCCTGGCATGCTGCGGAACCCAGGAACAGGCATAACAAGGTCAGGGGGATGAAAAAGCGGGTCATTATTTTTCTCCGGATTGATTTTGACCGCTCCATACAGGCAAAAGTCTTTCCTGACAAGGTAAAATTCTAGCCGGCGTTTTTGACAGGCCCTCCGGCAGGTGCTAAATCCAATGCAAAATTCCGCCGCGAGGTGAGCATGTTTGTAGTCCTGACCAATGATGACGGCATTTTCGCCCCCGGTCTGCGTGTTCTCTACCGGGAACTTCTGCGGGCCGGACACCGGGTGCGGGTGGTCGCCCCTCTGGAGGAACGATCCGCTTCCGGCCATGCCCTTACGGTGCATCACCCCCTACGCATCCGGCAGGTGGAGGAGGAAGGTTTTAGCGGCATCGCCGTGTCCGGCACCCCGGTGGATTGCGTCAAACTGGGGCTTTCCAGGCTGGTGGATCAAAAACCGGATCTCCTGGTTTCCGGCATGAACGCGGGCAGCAATGTTGGTCCGGATATCCTTTATTCTGGAACCTTGTCCGCGGCTTCCGAAGGGGCCTTCATGGGCTGTTCCGCCCTGGCGGTTTCGCATAATTCCCGCAAGGCCTCCATGTCGGAGTTGGAGGATTACGCGCGCTTCGCGGTGGAGATGATTCCGCGCATCCCCTGGGCAGGGTTGCGGCCTTACCGGGTAATCAGCCTGAACTTGCCGGACTGTCCCCTGAGCGAGTGCCGGGGAGTGCGCTGTTGTCCTCAAAGCGGGGCCAAATGGAACGATTCATATGATGAGCGCCGGGACCCGTGGGGGCACCCTTACTGGTGGATGGAAGGCGTCGTCCCCCCGGATCAGGTGCTTCCGGGCACGGATAAATACGAGTTGGAACAAGGCTGGGCCATCCTGACCCCCGTCCAGTTCGAGCTGACGGACGAACCCGCCCTAGCCTTGTTGCGGGAGCATTTGGGGCTGGGTTCCTGATCGCGTTTTCCGCAAAGATCCTTTTGAGTCCGCCTAAGGGCGCTGTCCTGTAAAAAAGTTGTCTGTTCCTCCGGCCTGGAGTAAACTGGGTGGAATTTCGCAAAAGGGAGGCGTGATGGCTAATTTGCGGTATAAGCGGGTTTTGCTCAAACTCAGCGGCGAGGCCCTGGCCGGGTCCGGGCATTTCGGCATTGACCCGGCCACGGTTTCTTCCCTGTGCGCGGAGATAGGTGAGGTTCTGAGGTACGGGGTGCAGCTGGCCGTGGTCATCGGCGGCGGGAATATTTTCCGGGGCATGGCCGGGGCAACGCAGGGAATGGAGCGGGCTTCGGCGGACTATATGGGCATGTTGGCCACGGTGTTGAACGCCGTGGCGGTCCAGGATTCGCTGGAAAAGCTGGGGCATGCCACTAGGGTACTTTCCGCCATCACCATGCAGGAAATTTGCGAGCCGTATATCCGCCGCCGGGCGGATCGCCATCTGGAAAAAGGGCGGGTAGTCATATGCGCCGCTGGAACCGGCAACCCCTATTTCACCACCGATACCGCTGCGGCCCTGCGCGGCATGGAACTCAAGTGTGAGGCCCTGATCAAGGCCACCAAGGTGGACGGGGTGTATGACAAGGATCCGGTTAAGTATTCGGACGCGGTCAAGTACAGCCGAATTTCTTACAGCGAGGCCATTGCCAGACGCCTGGG
Organism: Desulfovibrionaceae bacterium; assembly: GCA_009782775.1. Lineage (GTDB taxonomy): Bacteria > Desulfobacterota > Desulfovibrionia > Desulfovibrionales > Desulfovibrionaceae > WRHT01. Next base: position 21,845 of record WRIL01000022.1, on the reverse strand, counting down.
CATAATGGATACTACGGCCATTTCCCTGGCCATGGAGAACAACATACCCATCATCGTGTGCGGTATGTTCAACGGGGATATACGGCGGCTGCTTCTGGGCGAAGAAGTGGGCACCATAGTGCAAGGAGAATAAGCGCATGGAAGCAATCAAAAAATCGGCAGAAGAGCGGATGCAGAAAGCCTTGGCCGTCATGGACAAGGATTTCATGGGGTTGCGCGGCGGCCGGGCGGGCACCTCCCTAGTGGAGAACATCAAAGTGGATTATTACGGTACCCCCACGCCCATCAGCCAGATTGGCTCTGTTGCCGTGCCGGACAGCCGGACCATCACCATCCAGCCTTGGGATAAAAAAGCCTTCGCTCCGGTGGAGAAGGCCATTCTGGCCGCCAATCTAGGGCTTACCCCCATGAATGACGGCAAGCTCATCCGCATAAGTATTCCGCCTCTGACTGAGGAACGCCGTAAGGAACTGGTCAAGGTGGCCAAAAAATATGCCGAAGAGGGCAAGGTGGCCATTCGCAACATCCGGCGCGAGGCCAATGAAGCCTTGAAAAAACGGGAAAAAGACAAGGGGCTCAGTGAGGATGACGGCAAAAAAGCTCAGGAGGCCATTCAAAAACTTACGGACAGCTTTGTGGGCAAAGTGGATCAGGCGCTTCTGGCCAAAGAAAAAGAGATCATGGAAATTTAGGGCTACTTTCGTCGGTAGTGCCTTAATTTGTTTTTGGAGTCAGCGCCCCGTTCAAATTGAGGTTCCCCGCCTTGGGCCTGCCGGTTTGCATCTTGGCTGTTTTTGGGATAGGTTGTTTTCGGGGAAGTACTTTCCCTTTCACCTTATTTTGCCTTGAGGAGGCATATATGCGGGCACACATATTCGGCGTTTGGGCGTTGGCCTTAGTCTTGGCGTTCGCGATGAACACTGGCGTCCAGGCGGCGCAGACCATTAAAATCGGCTTTCCTATCGAGTTGACCGGTGAAATTCCCAAGGTAGGCGAAGGAACGCGCTACGCCGCGGAATTGATGAAAGAGGAAATCAACGCCCAAGGGGGTCTTGAAGTCGGCGGACAGAAATATCCGCTTGAATTTATTTACGAAGATAACGAAGCCAAGCCGGAACTCGCGGTTACCGTAACCTTGAAGCTCATTGAGCGCGATCAGGTCGTGGCCGTTGTCGGCCCGCAGTCTTCACGCCAAGCTGTGCCTGCGGGTGGCGTCGCCGACGAACACGAAACCCCCATGATTTCTCCTTGGTCCACGAATCCCGAGACGACCAAGGACCGTCCCTGGGTATTTCGCGCCGCCTTCCTTGACCCCTTCCAGGCTCCAGTGGCGGCCGATTTCGCCATAAAGACCTTCAAGGCGAAAAAAGCCGCGGTGCTTTTTGAGATTTCCAACGACTATTCCAAGGGGCTTGCCGATTATTTCAAGCTGACTTGGGAGAAGCTCAACGGTCAGGATGCAGTTGTGGCTTTTGAATCACACGGCCCCAAAGATCAGGACTTCTCGGCGCAACTTACCAAAATCAACGCCGCCAAGCCGGATTTTATCTTCCTGCCTCAAAATTACAGTTTCGCCGCTTTGATCATCAAGCAGGCCCGCGACCTCGGCTACAAGGGACCCTTCATGGGCTCGGATGCCTGGGGTTCAGCCGAGCTTATGACTTTGTGCGGCAATGACTGCAAAGGCCAGTATTTCAGCACCCATTACGCCGCCGCCGGCGCCCAAGGCCCCACCAAGGCCTTTATCGACAAATATCAGGCCAAGTACGGCTATGTGCCTGATGACGTGGCCGCCCTGACTTGGGACGCGCTCGGCATCGTGCTACAGGCCGTCAAAAACGGCGGTAAGGTCGAAAATGACGTGCGCAAGATGCGCGCGCTTATCAGGGACAATATGGGCAAGATCACCTCTTTTGAGGGCATCACCGGCAGGATGAGCTTCGATGCGGAAGGCGATCCTGTCAAGTGCGCCGTGATCGTGCAGATTGACGACAAGGGTGAATTTACCTTCGCGGAATCCGTTTGTCCGAATTAGCATGGTCATTGTCCAGCATTTTGTGAATGCGTTGCAGTGGGGGAGTTTTTACGCCCTCATCGCTTTGGGTTATACGTTGGTGTACGGGGTGCTCTCGTTAATCAACTTCGCGCACGGCGACATATTCATGGTGGGGGCCTATATCGCCTTTTTCGTTTCTACGGCGTTGCTGGCCAGCGACAGCTTCGGTTTGAGCCATTTCCAGGCGCTGTCGCTGACCATCCCCCTGACCATGTTGCTGACCTCCTGCGTGGGAATGACGCTGGAGCGCATCGCCTACCGTCCTTTGCGGCGCAAGGGCGCGCATCGCCTGTACGTGGTTATTACCGCCCTGATGTGCGGGCTGGTGCTGGAAAACGGCAATCTGGCCCTTCTGGGTGCAAGCCGTCGAACCTTGCCGGAAATGCTGGACAAGGTGGTTTACAATATAGGCGGCATTGCGGTGACCAACCTGAAGATAGGGGTCATCTTCACGGCGTTGCTGGTGTTTGTGGCGTTGCAGTACATTGTGACGCGCACACGGATGGGCATGGCCATGCGTGCGGTCTCCTGGGACAAGTTTGCTCTACCGCTCATGGGAATAGCCCTGGATCGCGTGATTGTCTTCACCTTTGTGATGGGTTCAGGCATCGCCGGTTTGGGCGGCATGCTTTTTGCCATGTCGTATCCGGTGCTTGATCCCTACATGGGCTCCATGGTCGGCTGGAAGGCCTTTATCGCGGCGGTTGTTGGCGGCATAGGAGATATCCGCGGGGCTTTTTTGGGCGGGTTTCTGCTGGCCTTCGTGGAGATCATGGTGGCCGCCTTCTTACCGTCAACTTTCCGTGATCTCTTTGCCTTCACTGTCTTGCTGCTGATCATGTGGCAGCGTCCCACAGGTATATTCGGTGCTCCGCAGACGACGAAGATTTAACCGGCGATCGTATACCGAGGGAGATATCAGAACAAGGATAGGGGCGTGCGACGTTACACGTTGAACATAATTCTCGCGCTGGCTTGTATAGGCCTTGTGCTGGCGGCGAGTTACGATAAGCTGGACAGCTACGTGTTGACGGTGCTCATGTCTATGGGAATCAGCATCATTTTCGCCAGCAGCCTGAACCTAGTCAACGGATATATGGGGGAATTCTCGTGCGGGCATGGGGGCTTCATGTGTGTGGGCGCATATGTGGGCTCTGTGTTATCGCTCATCTGCTTCAGTTCCAACAAGATGCTCGGGGCGGCGTTATTGCCGCCGACGCTTGCCCCCTGGGTTTTCCCGTTCATCCTCCTGGCCTCCGGCCTTGCGGCGGCCTTCTTCGGGCTGCTGGTGGCCCTGCCGTCCTTCCGCACCCGTGGCGACTATCTGGCCATCATCACCATCGCCGCGAACTATATCATCATTTCTCTGGTGGAAAATATTGATATCATCGGAGGCTCGCGCGGGCTTTCAGGCATGAAACGGACGATGAACGCCATGCGCGATGTGGCGGATATCCCCTGGATGCTTATCTGGGTGATTATCGGAACGCTCGTGTCCCTGATGCTTCTGCGGCGGCTGGTAAGCTCCACCTATGGCAAGGGCGTTCCCGCCATAGCCCAGAATGAGGTGGCCGCTGAAATCATGGGTGTGAATACCGATCGGATGAAGATTGTGGCCTTTATGTTGTCTTCGGCGCTGGCCGGCGTGGCCGGCGCGCTGTATGCCCACGTCTTCGGCTATGTGAACGCCCAGGCTTTCAATATTCTCAAGTCCACCGAAGGCATGGTCATGGTGTATTTGGGAGGCATGGGCTCGCTTTCCGGTTCGGTGCTTGCGGCTATACTCTTCACCCTGCTGGTGGAGGGACTGCGCTTCGGCATTCCCGCGCTGGACAGCCTGCTGCACACCGTCAACGTGCTGCCCGCGGATTTTACCTTAAGTCAGATATGGAAGTGGGTGCTTATTCCCTTGATGCTCATTCTGCTCATGCAGTTCCGGCCGGAGGGCATCATGGGCAACCGTGAGCTTTCTGGCGTTTTCCCGCGCCTCAGACGCTGGTTTACCTTCAGGTGACGCCGTGGCGCTTTTGGAAGTACAAAACCTCACGCAGCGTTTCGGCGGTTTGCAAGCCCTGACGGACTTCAACATCGCAATTGAGGATCGGGAATTCGTGGGCCTCATCGGGCCTAACGGCGCGGGCAAGACCACAGTGTTCAACCTTGTATCCGGTTTTTACACGCCCACGGAAGGAGCCATCACCTTCGGCGGCATACCTACGCGCGGGCTCAAACCTAATATGGTCACCGCGCTCGGGCTCGCACGCACATTTCAGAATATCCGCCTGTGGGACAATATGAGCGTACTGGACAATATCCGGCTGGCGCAGCACTTCCGCCTCGGTTATTCATTGTGGGACGCGTTGTTGCGCACAAGGCGCCATTGCGCTGCTGAGGCTGGCGTGGACAAGGCCAGCCGGGAAATGCTCGATTTGATGGAACTCAAACTCTACGCGGATGAATTCCCCAAAAACCTGCCCTACGGCTTGCAGCGCCGGGTGGAATTGGCCCGGGCTCTGGCCGTCAGGCCCAAACTCCTGCTGCTTGACGAGCCTGCGGCGGGTCTTAACTCGGCGGACGTTGACGGGCTTATCCGCTTGGTGGGCTGGATATACAGCGAATTCAACATCAGCATCTGGATGATCGAACACCAGATGAAGGTGGTGATGACGCTGTGCAGGCGCATTTTGGTGTTGAATTTCGGCAGGATTATCGCCGAAGGCAATCCCGGACAGATCCAGGCCGATCCCGAAGTCATCAGGGCCTATCTGGGAGATGGCACCCTCTGATGCCGTTACATACAATGTGGTGTGAAGATGATGCTGCGCGTTGAAAATATTTTCGCCTCCTATGGCAAGATCGAGGCCGTGCATGGTATTTCCTTCCATGTGGACGAAGGGGAGATTGTCACGCTGATCGGCGCGAACGGCGCTGGAAAATCTACCACGCTTAAAGCCATCATGCGCTTGGTTCCGCCAGGGGCCCCGGTGTTGACCAAGGGGGATATTTTTTTCGAAGGTCGGTCACTGTTGACGGTCGAGCCCCATAATGTCGTAGCCAAGCTGCTCATAGCGCTTGTGCCCGAAGGGCGCCATATCTTCGGCAACCTGAGTGTGCTGGAAAACCTCATCCTGCCCACCTGGACGCGCAAAAACGACCCGGACGTGCCCATGGATATGGAGCGCATTTTCGAACTTTTCCCGCGCCTAGGGGAACGGCGTAACCAGCGTAGCGACACGCTCTCCGGCGGTGAGCAGCAGATGCTCGCCGTAGGCCGCGCGCTGATGACCAAGTGCCGCCTGCTCCTGCTTGATGAGCCGTCCATGGGCCTGGCGCCGCAGCTTATGTACGAAATGTTCCGCACACTGAAAAAACTGAATGAGGGCGGCCTGACCATAGTAGTTGTGGAACAGAACGCCCGGCTTGCCCTCCAGGTCGCGGATCGCGGCTATGTGCTTGATACCGGCGAAATCGTCGCCGAAGGCCCCTGTGCCGCGCTACTGGATGACCCTGAAATAAAGAAGATTTACTTGGGCGGGTAAAACGCCGCCGTTTTTGACGCTTGGTGAGTGTGGATGGTATGCTAAATCGTCCGGGTTTTGCTCGCGCGAAGCGCGGCTAGGTGCACAAGGGGAGCATCTATGTTGGATACGCTGATGGCCTGGTGGTGGGATTTCTGGAAACCGCAGTGGTCCACCTGTAAAGACTTCCTGACCTATATCCGCTGGCGGGATTTATGGTCGGCCTTGTACAGCATTATTTTCGTGATCACGGCCTCGCTCTTGTTCGGGCGCATTCCCAAGATGCCGGTAGCCTTTCTGGTGTGCCTGCCCTTTATCTACCTGAGCGTACTGGGGGCGGGTTTGCTTTTTTTGGCAGCCCTGCGGGACCGCTACATCGGTGAACCCCGTCATGACGTGGTCAGGCGTTTTTTCGGACCGGAGAGCACCCTGGCCGGCTATCTCAGGAATGACGGATCGAGGCTGCTGCGTTCCGCCTTTGCCACCGGGTATTATCTTTTTTTCGGGCTCCTGTACTTGGCCCTAGGCCCGGAGCAGAACAGCCTGGGCTGGCTGCTCATGCCATGTCTGTTCATTGGCATGGTGGCCATCTTCAGCCTGAATCAGCGGGCCTTGGATACGCATCATGATCTGGAGGGCACATCGGATGCGCCGGTTCTGGAGGCGGCTGCGGAGGCCGGAGAAAACGCGCCGCCCCGGCGCAGCTTTAAGGTCGTTTTGCTCAGGCGTTCCGTGTATATGTGCCTGCTGGCGCTTTCCTTGTATATTATGCTGCACAACCTGGTTCTGCCCCTGCGCCGAGCCTTGCTCGGGTAATGAGCTTGGAGGGGGCCCCGGGTTTGTTTCGCCTGCTGGGAACGGACGGGCAGGCCCGGAGAGGCGAATTGCATACCGCCCGCGGGCCGGTGCAGACCCCGGTCTTTATGCCTGTAGGCACGGTGGGCAGTGTCAAGGCTGTGGCCCCGGACGATCTCCTGGCCCTAGGCGCGGAGATTATTTTGGGCAACACCTACCATCTGCACCTCAGACCCGGTGACGAACTGGTAGCCCGCTGCGGCGGACTGCATGCCTTTATGGCTTGGCCTGGGGCCATCCTGACGGACAGCGGCGGTTTCCAGGTCTTTTCCCTGACCGGCCTGCGCAAGATCCGCGAGGAAGGGGTGGAGTTCCGATCCCACCTGGACGGATCCAAACATCTGTTTACCCCGGAAAAGGTGGTGGGCATCCAGCGCAACCTGGGTTCAGATTTGATTATGCCTCTGGATGAATGTGTGGCTTACGAGACTGGCCGTGATTACACCGCCCGCTCTGTGCCCTTGACCACCCGTTGGGCCTTGCGCTCCCGTGCGGCCTTGCCCCGGGGAGAGTCCGGGAGTCTGCTTTTTGCCATCACTCAGGGCGGTTTTTTTCCGGAACTGCGCCGCGCCTCGGTGGAAGAGCTGGGGGGGCTGGACTTTGACGGTTTTGCCATCGGCGGACTGTCCGTTGGTGAACCCAAGGCCATGATGTATGAACTTCTGGACTACACCGCCCCCCTGCTGCCCTGGGAAAAGCCGCGTTATCTCATGGGCGTCGGCACACCGCGCGATATCGTGAACGGCATCGCCGCCGGAGTGGACATGTTCGACTGCGTGTTGCCTACCAGGAATGCCCGTAATGGTACGCTCTATACTTCTCTGGGGAAGATCAACATCAAGGGGCGCTCTTACGCCGAAGAAGACGCGCCCCTGGATCCGGCCTGCTCCTGCTATACCTGCCGGATCTTCTCCCGCGCCTACCTGCGCCACCTGTATACCGCCGGGGAACTACTGGCCTTCCGCCTTAATTCCATCCACAACCTGAGCTACTTTTTGGAGCTGATCCGGGCTGCCCGCAAGGCCATAGAAGAAAGCCGCTTCGCCGCCTTCAGGCGGGAGATCGAGGCTTTGTACCCGGAATAGAATAGATCGGGCGTTCTCCTAAATTCAACTCAATTCAAAGGGCAGGCTCTCCCGGCAACCCAGGCAGGATTCTCCATCCCGCAGGGGATACGGTTCCCCGCAGATTGGGCAGATGGCGTTACGGCCTTTGCGTTCCCGGCTCATAAATTCAGGGCGGGCCTTTATCAGTTGTACGGAGCAGGCCTCGGCTCCGCCTTGGCGGATATCTTCGCATAGCAAGGCTTCATCTTGGTCTTTTTTATCGGTGATGCCCATGAACCAATCCCGCAGATGCGGCCAGGGGCCGAGTTTCGCGTTGTCCACGAAGACGCGCGCGCCCTGTCCGTCGGGCTTGGCAAAGAAGGAGAGGGCGTAGCGGTTCAGGTTCAGGACATGCAGGCGCTGGTTGCCCACGGTGCAAGGGGTGAGCAGTTGCACGGCGTCCGGCAGACAGGCGTAGGTCTCTGCCATTACGATGAAGAGCACGGGTCGTTCGGAACGGAGCTCCAGGAGGCGCTCTCTGGCCAGTTCCACCATGATGCCGCCCAAAAGGGCGCCGGGGGCGGCATAGCCGTGAAAGTTCTCCACCAGCCTGATGAATTCAGGCCAGGTTTTTCCGCCGATGCGCGGCAGATCCGGATTGTTCAGGGGGTTGTCCATCAGATTTTTCTCCAGTCAGCGTAACGTTGGTAGGGCAACAATAGCATAAAAAAGGGAATGGAGTACATAGCGGCGATGAGGACTTCCGGCAGGCCGAAGAGTTGGGCGGCAATAATTAGCATAAGGCCGTTGTTGATCGTTCCCATGCTCACGAGGCGGGCCACACCCTCGGTTGGGTCTTTTCCCCTTGCCGAGGCGATCCCGAGGATCAGGAAGAGGGCGGCCAGCAGAAGGGCGCCGCCCAAGGCTTCCAGGACCATCATGGGGTTATCGCGCAATGGCAGGGAGTAGCGTGAAAAAATGGCGAACATGCAACAGGCGACGGTAAGGACGAAGATCCAGTAGCGCCGTTTCAGGATGCCCTCGGCTAGGCCCGGCCGGCCTTTCCAGATGCCCTTGGCCAGGATGAAGGGCAGAAAGATATACAGGGATAAGGAAAAACCGGTGAGGAAAAAGGTTTTCCACAGTTCCGCGCCCGCCTCCTGGCCGATGGAATACAGGTAACTGACCACCAGGACCGGCATGGTCAGCGGCAGGAGCAGGCAACTGCCTACCACGGCCGCGATGATGAAAGAAATGTCGGCCCTGGAAAGCTGGCCGAAGAAAGGCGCGGTGACCCCGATGGACACCCCGCCCAGGAGAATGGCTCCCAAGGCATAGCGCGGCAGGAACAGGGCGAAGATCCCCCAGCAGAGCAGGGGGGTGATCAGCATCTTGAGGCCGAGAAAGAAGGCCAACTCGTTCTTGCCGCCGTTACGGACCGGAGCCTTTGGGGCCGCGGTGACCAGAAAGCAGATCAGGAGCTGGATCATGAGCATGAACGGGAGCAAGTGGCGCAAAGGCTCGCCCAGCGCCGGACAAAGCACGCCCAGCAGCATGGAACTGTAGGAGCAGATAATGAAAATCAGATTGTCTTTGTTCATTTTTTATTCTTTACAGTAATCCATCAGAATCTGGGAATGTTTTTGTGACTACCGTCACGGCTTATCCTATCTTCCGAGCGCAGGCTAGGGACATGGTCCTGGCCCTGGCATCCAGAGCGGCCACGGATTCCAAATCCGCCGGTTCAGCCTTTTCGTCCCATTGATCCAGCACCATACGGGCCAAGCGGGTGATCGCGGCAAAGGAAATTTTTTCTTCCAGGAACAGACTTACGGCCACTTCGTTGGCCGCGTTCAGGGCAATGGTGAGCCCGCGTCCGCCGGTCATGGCCTCGCGCCAGTAATCCAGGGCCGGGAAGAGCCGTGGGTCGGGGGTGGAAAAAGTCAGGTCCGGGCCGGTGGCCAGGTCCAGCTCCCGGCCGCCGCTTTCCAGGCGGTAGGGCCAGCCCAGGCAATAGGCAATGGGGATGCGCATATCCGGCGCGCCAAGCTGGGCCAAGCGGGAGGCGTCCTTGAATTCCACCAGGGAATGTATGACCGACTGGGGGTGGATCAGCACCTCCACTTGGTCCGGGCGCAGGCCGAAAAGCCGGCAGGCCTCCACGTACTCCATGCCCTTGTTCATCATGGTCGCGGAATCAATGCTGATCTTGGTCCCCATGTTCCAGGTGGGGTGAGCTAAGGCTTCCTTGGGAGTGACTTTGTCCAGCGAGGCCGGGTCCAGGCCCAGGAAGGGGCCGCCGGAAGCGGTCAGGATGATGCGGCGCAGGGCTACGCCCGGAACAGGGTCGGAACTGCCCGGCAGGGGAGTGGCCTCCAGGCCGCCGGGCAGGCGCGTGGTCAGTTGTCCGCACAGGCACTGAAACACGGCATTGTGTTCGGAATCCACCGGCAGGATGGAAGCTCCGCTACGCAAGCACTCCGTCCGGATCAGTTCCCCGGCCAGCACCAGGGATTCTTTGTTTGCCAGGGCCACTACCTTGCCTTGCCTTGCCGCGGCGTATGTGCCCCTGAGCCCCGCGGCTCCGGCTTGGGCGGAAAGCGTCAGGTCCGCTTCCGGCAGGGCGGCCGCGAGGTCATAGCCTTCCGCTCCCCGGAGGATCTCCGGGTGATAATCCCGCGCCGGAGCTAGAAGATCGCGCAGAGCCAGAGCGGTTTGTTCGTCCCGCACGGCCAGGCAGGAGGGGCGCCAGCGCATGGCCTGTTCCGCCAATAGCGGCGCATTGTTTCCACCGGCCAGGGCGGCGACCTGGAAATAATCCGGCAAGCGCTCCATAACCGCCAGGGCACTGCGTCCGATGGAGCCGGTGGAGCCAAGAACAGCCACCCGCCGGGGCCAGGTGGCGGCAAAACGCTCCGTGGGTAGTTGGGAAATATAGTTCAGCATATAATTTTGGAGGGCAGCGATCCCCCAAAGAGATTATTTCGCGTTGGTTATGAATTTTTCCCAATAGCGGGCATAGAGATCCTTGGCTTCACCCACGCCGCTCACAAAGACGCAGCTTTTCAGATCCTCGGCGGTGGGGTTGAGGACGCGGTTGTCCAGTTGTTCTTTATCCAGGAGTTTCAGGGTTTCCAGGTTCGGGGTGCAGTAGAGATATTCCTCCTGGCTGCGCATGGCTATTTCCGGCCGCAACATGAAGTCGATGAAGGCGTGGGCGTTGTCCACGTTGATCGCGCCGGAGGGTATGACGAAGCTGTCCAGGAAGAGGGGGGCGCCTTCTTTGGGGTAAACGAAGCGGAGGTCGGCGTTTTCCTCCATGGCTACCAGGGCGTCGCCGTTCCAGATGCCGCCGATGTAAGATTGTTCGTTGACCATGACGTTTTTGGCAGCGGTCACGTCAAAGACGTTTTTGGGGTCGCGCAGCTTGAGCAGGAACTTGTGGGCGGCCTGGAGGTCCTCCTCCCTGGTGGAGTTGGGGTTGGAGCCGGTGGCCAGGAGGGCCACGCCCATGGTCATGCGCGGATCATCATAAAGCATGACCCGGCCTTTGAATTCCGGACGGAGCAGGTCGTTCCAACTGGTGATCGCGTCCTTGATCCTGGCGCTGTTGTAAATCAGGCCGTAAGTCCCCCACATGTAGGGTATGCTGTACTGGTTGTCCGGGTCAAAGACTAGGTTCATGACCTTGGGATCGATATTGCCCAGGTTCTTGAGACGGTTTTTATCCAGCTTGAGCAGGAGCCCTTCCTTGATCATCTGCTCGATGAAGTAGGAACTGGGGCAGACCAGGTCATAGCCCCGGCCTTTCTGCACCAGGAGCTTGTCGTGCATGGTCTCGTTGGACTCATAGGTGGAATAGATGATTTCAATGCCGGTTTCCTTGGTGAAGTCTTCCAGCACGTCATCGGGGATATACTCGGACCAGTTATAGATGATCAGCTTGCCGGCGGCCTGCGCGGGCAGGGCTGTGGACAGCAAAAGCAGGCAGAGGGCCAGGGAAAACAGGAAACGTTTCATGTGCGGGTTCTCCTTTTAGGATTTTGCGTCGGGCGTCTGGACGGTGGCCGTTTTTCTGCGCGGATTTGCGAAAAACTGGGACAGGACAATCAGCGCCAGGGTCATGCAGAACATGACGGCGCTCAGGGCATTGACGCTGGGTCTGGAACGCAGCACCAGGGAATACATTTGCAGGGGGAGCACGTCAAAGCCCGGCCCGCTGAGGAAGACGCTGATAATCACATCGTCCATGGACAGGGTGAAACTCAACAGCCAGCCGGCGGCGATGCCTGGAAGGGTAAGGGGCAGGAGCACATGCAGCAGGGCTTTGAGTTCGGAGGCCCCCAAGTCCCTGGCCGCTTCCAGAAGGTTTTCGTCAAAGGCGGACAAACGGGCCAGCACGGTGATGGTGACAAAGGGCATGGCCATGGTGACGTGTCCGATGAGCAGGCTGCAGAAACCCAGGGGGATGTGCATGGCCACGAAAAGAATGAGCAGGGAGATGCCCATTACGATGTCCGGGGACAGGGTGAGCAGGTAGATGTTGCCCAGGAGCAGGGTTTTTCCGGGAAAGCGGTAGCGGTGCAGGCAGAGGGCGGCCAGGGTTCCCAGGACCGTGGCCAGGCTGGCTACGCACAGGGCCAGGATCAGGGAATTGATCGCCGCGTCGATGAGGGGCTGGTTGGTGAGCAGGGATTCATACCATTTCCAGGTAAACCCTTTCCAGTCCTTGCTCAGGCGGGCGTCATTGAAAGAATAGACGATGACCACCATAATGGGGGCGTAGAGAAAGGTATAGACCAGCCCCATATAAGCATAGAGCAGTTTTTTCATGCCCGGCCTCCGGCCTTGGGCCGTTTGCCTCCAGTCAGGGCGACGGGCGAACCCCCATCGTCCGTATGTCTGCTGGCCAGACGGTAAAAGAGGGCCAGGAGGATGAGCAGCAGGGTGAGCACGCTGCTGGCGGCGGCCCCCAGAGGCCAGTTGTTGCCCTTGCTGAAATAGTACTGGATGAAGGAGCCCAGGAGGCGGTAGTTGATGCCGCCCAGGATCTCCGGCACATAGAAAAGGCTCAGGGAAGGCAGAAAGACCAGGATGCTTCCGGCCGCGATGCCGGGCAGGGTCAGGGGCAGGGTGATATGCCAGAAAGCGCGGACCGGGCCGGCCCCCAGGTCTTTGGCCGCGTCCAGGAGGCGCAGATCCAGTTTCTCAATTGAGGCGTACAGGGGCAGGATCATGAAAGGCAGCAAGGTATAGGTCAGCCCCATGAACACCGAGAAATTCGTGTACATGAGGGAAAAACTTCCTTCCACCAGTCCCAGGCGGTTCAGGAGGGCGTTGAGCACCCCGTTGTTTTGCAGAATGGTGTATATGGAATAGGTACGCACCAGGGAATTGGTCCAGAAGGGGATGATGATCAGCAGAAAAAGCCAGGGTCTGAGGCGTTCGCCGGTGCGGGCCAGAATATAGGCGAAGGGATAGCCGATGACCAGGCAGGCCAGGGTGCTGATGCCCGCTAGGGCCAGGGATTTGAGCAGCACGCTGATGAAGGTCGGGGCCAGGAGCTTGGCGTAGTTATCCAGGGTCAGCAGGGGGATGAAGAAATTGGTTTCCGTGCGGTCCAGAAAGGAGACCAGCAGCAGGGCGATATTGGGAAGCAGGGCAAAGACGCCCAGCCAGATGCAGACGATGGTGATGCTGATGGTTTTTAGTTTCCTGTTCTCAGTCATAGTCCAGCACCACTTCCCAGCCGGCCACCCAGCTTACGGTGACCCGTTCGCCCTTGTTGTAGCTGATGTCGGCATCGTCTTCGTTGAAGAACTCGGCGGCCAGGATTTGGGTGCCGCTGTCCAGGGTGATGGAGATGTCCACCGTGGCGCCTTTATATACGCTGTCGTTGATCCGACCGTTGAGATGTGGGCCGGCGGAACTGTCTTCTTCGTGGATGTGAAAAACCTTGAGGTCCTCGGGGCGCAGGAGCACCCGCGCCTTGTCTCCCACATAAAACTCCCGGCGGGTGCGCAGGATGAAATCCACCCCTTCCACCTTGGCCAGGTAAGAGTTGTTTTCCAGCGCCTCCAGAATGATCCCTTCCAGGATGTTGATCTCGCCCACGAAGCGGGCCACGAACAGGCTTTCCGGCTCTTCGTAGATTTCCTGGGGGGTGCCGATCTGCTCAATGTACCCCTCGTTCATCACCACTACCCGATCGGACATGGCAAAGGCCTCTTCCTGGTCATGGGTGACAAAGATAAAGGTGATGCCGAGCTGGCGCTGCAAGTGCTTGATCTCGAACTGCATCTGTTTGCGCAGCTTAAAGTCCAGGGCGCTGAAAGGCTCGTCCAGGAGGAGAACCATGGGGTTGTTGACCACAGCCCTGGCGATGGCCACTCGCTGTTGCTGCCCGCCGGAAAGCTGGGCCGGCCGGCGATCCGCGAAGTTTTCCAGGTGCACCATGCGCAGTGCTTCATGCACGCGCTGCCCGATCTCATCCTTGGGGCGCCGCTGCATGCGCAGACCGAAGGCCACGTTTTCCCGCACGGTCATGTGCGGGAAAAGGGCATAATTTTGAAAGACCGTGTTCAACTGGCGTTTTTCCGGCACAATGTCGTTGATCATCCTGCCGTTGAGCAGGAGTTCGCCTTTGGTGGGGGCCTCGAAACCGGAAAAAAGGCGTAGAATGGTGGTTTTTCCGCATCCGGAAGGCCCCAGCAGGGTCAAGAATTCGCCGTTGGCAATCTGCAGGTTGATGTCATGCACGGCCGTGGTCGAGCCATAGGCCTTGCTGACTCCGCGCATTTCCAGGATCGGCCCGTTACGGTTTTCCAAGTGGCTGCCCTCCTTGGAGCAAGGTCGAGGTATTTCGTTTACCCCGCCTCTTTACGCTTTTTTACATGCCTTACAAGAGTTTTTTTGGCTTCGGTTTTAGGGGCCGTTCCGGCGGGCTGTATCCAGGGTGGGCTTTTCCAGGGGATCTTTCCATTCCAGATGAATTTGCCCGCAACTGGCGGTGCTCAGCAGGGGGATGCCCAGGTCCAGCAAGGCGTTTTTCACCCGGTAAGAGGGTAAATGCCAGGGGTTTTCCCAGCCGGCGCTGACCAGGGCTAGGTTGGGAGAGACAGCCCGGTAAAAATCCGGCAACAGGGAGCCGGCGGACCCGTGATGAGGCAGAATGAGCACTTGGGCCTTCAGCCGGGTAATCCCTTCGGACTCACGCCAGTATTCCAGGATTTGCCGCTGGGCCTTTTTACCCACATCCCCGCAGAGCATAACCAGTCCTTGCCCGCGCCAAACCAGCCTGGCCACCAGGGAATTTTCGTTGCTTCCGGCTTGGTTTCCGGCGGGATGCAGGATTTCCAGCCGGAGTTCCTCGGCCAGCTGTAGAACGTCTCCGGCCTGGAGGCGGTGGCGGGGGAGTCCTCGGTCTTGCAGCAGATGGATTAGTTCCCGGCTGAAGAGCTTGCTGGGAACCTGTCCGTTATCGGCATAAAAGCCCACCGGTAGCCGGCGCAGGGGAAAGATCAGCCCTTGGGCGTGATCCGCGTCCAGATGGGAGGCAAGCATATAATCCAGGCGAGGCAGGCGGTTATCCGCCAGGGTGGGAGCAATAATCTCCCGTCCCACGTCAAAGCCGCTGAAAGCCGATCCTCCTCCGTCCAGCAGGAGGCGGGAACCGCCTGGCCATTCCAGCAGGGCCGCCTGACCCTGCCCCACATCCAGAAGACGCAGCCGCACTACCTCCCGGCTGTTGTCGTAAAGCCTCCAGAGTGGCGGGGCCGCCAAAAGCAGCAGACCGGCAAGGAGATGCAGATACAAGCGGCGGCGGGGCTGTCCCCGCGCTCTGGCCACGTTTTTCAGCAGGGACGGGATCAGGGACAGCAGGAACCAGTAGGCTAGCATACTAAGCCAATGCGGCCTGGGTAGCAGGATGACGGGCAGGAGGTCTGCCTGGTCCAGCCGGCGCAGTCCAAGGAAGAGTCCGTCAGCGGGCAGGGAGGCCAGGAAGAAGAGCAATTCGGCCAGCTCCGGGAGGAACAGGCCCGCGGCCAGGAGTCCGGCAAAGGAGAGAGGCAGGGTCAGAAAGCCCAGGAGAGGAAGCCAGATCAGGTTCAGGGGCAGGCTCAGGCCCAGGAAGCCGAAGGAGCGGACGAGCAGGGGGGCGAGAAGGATCTGGATGCCCACGCTGGTCAGCAGGAGGAGGAGCAGGCCGCGCAGGGGCTTGGGGAAACGGGCCAGTCTGGAGTTCAATTGTTGTCCCAGAGGCAGGATTAGGCAGATGGCGGCCAGGGACAGGGCGGAGAGTTGCAGGCTGAGTTCAAAGGCGGCCTCCGGGTTGACCAGGAGGATCAGGGCCAGAGCGGCCAGTAGGGCGTCGGCCAGGTGCCCGGCTTTTTTGCGCCAGAGTTGCGCGCCCAGAAAGGCCAGCATGAGGAATGCGCGCAGCAGGGAGGGCGGAACGCCGCCCAGCCAGAGATAAAGGAGGGCGACCGCCACCCCGGATAGGAGCGCGGCCTGCGGACGTGGGAGGTGCAGACCCAGACCAGGGAACAGGAAGTAGAGGAACCTGACGGCCAGGTAGCCTAGGGTGGCGGCATAGCCCAGGTGCATACCGGAAAGGGCCAGGCTGTGCGCCAGGGTGGAGCGGGCGAAGAGGTCCAGATCTGCGCTGTCCAGAAGATATTGATCCCCGAAAAGCAGGGCCGGGATCAAGCGCGCGCCGTCCCGGATCTCCGGGGGATGATTTTTCCCGGCTTTCAAGGGTAGGGATTCCAGGACCAGCAGGCGGAGCTGTTCGCGCCACAGGGATGGTCCTCTCCGTCCAGTATCCGGAAGATGCAGCCTTGGTTCCGCGTCTTCGGCCCAGGCCCGCAGGCGCACTCCCTGTCCGTCCCAGTATTCTTCCACGTTCCAGAGCCCGAAATTGCTCAGACCGCGCATTTCTCGCGGGCGCAGGGTCAATTCAAGTTCATCCCACGGCACTGGCCGGCGGGGCAGGATTTCACCGTTGCCTGGAGGCTGGGTTCTCCGCGAGGTCCGGGATGCTGCCGGGCCGGCATGGCCTTCCGGGGTCAGGCTGTTTTGCCAAGTGAAAACCAGGCGGCCGGGGGGGAGTTCACGCGGGGGATCTGTTTGGAGAATTTCCAGGATCAAGCGTAGCCTGCGGTCCGCCCGGCCTTGCGTTTCCAGCACTTTGGCCCGCAGGCGCGGCTCCGGAGGGGCTTTTGGGGGAGCCGGCGTTTCCAGGTGGTTGTCCGCCGTTTCCCAAAGTTCGCGGATTTCTTGCCTATTTGCCTGGCGGCCGGACACTGCGGAGTCTTTTGACGCATCCGTGGAGTGCGCCTGGCCGTAGAACCAGCCGCTGCCGAAGGCCAGGGCCAGGCAGCCCCAAAAGAGGGTTCTGCTCCAGATCCCTCGCAATTGCGCAATACGGACGTGTTGGTGCAGGAGGATGAGCAACCAGGCAGTCAGGCCGGGCCAGAAATGCCTGGAGGCGAAGATCCCGGCCAGGCCGGAAAGAATGAGAATTTGCCGCAGTAGCGGCGCGGGCCAGGATAAGGCGTTCATGTAGGCTAGAGGCCGGGGGGAAGATCCGTTCCCCCCGGCCTGGTCCGGGGACTCAGCCCCTTGAATCTTGTTTTTACCAGCCTGGTCAGTCTCCCAGGCGTTCCACCAGCAGGGTTACGCCCTGCCCGCCGCCGATGCACAGGGTGGCCAGACCGCGCCGGCCTTTTTTCTGTTTGAGGATATAGAGCAGGGTGGTCAGCACCCGCGCGCCGCTGGCGCCGATGGGATGGCCTATGGCGATGGCCCCGCCCCGCACATTCACCTTGGCCGGATCCCACTTCAATTCCTTGCCTACGGCCAGGCATTGGGCGGCAAAGGCTTCATTGGCCTCGATGTAATCCAGTTGATCCAGGGCCCAGCCGGCCTTGGCCAGGGCCTTGCGGCTGGCCGGCACCGGGCCGACGCCCATGATCGAGGGGTCAACCCCTCCGGATCCGTAGCCGGCAATGCGGACCATGGGCTTCAGCCCCAGTTCCTTGGCCTTTTTTTCGCTGGCCACGATGATAGCCGCCGCACCGTCGTTAATGCCCGAGGCGTTGCCGGCGGTGACGACGCCGTCCTTATCAAAGGCCGGTTTCAATTTGGTCAGGCTCTCCAGGGTGGCGTCCGTCCGGATGTATTCATCCTTGTTCACGATCACATCGCCCTTTTTCCCCGGAATGATCACCGGGCAGATCTCCTCGTCAAAGTCGCCGGCGGCCTGGGCCTTGGCGGCCTTCTGCTGTGAGGCCAAGGCGAATTCGTCCAATTCCTGGCGAGTCAGTTTATACTGCTTGGCTAGGTTTTCCGCGGTGATGCCCATGTGGTAGTTATTGAAGGCATCGGTCAGTCCGTCCTTGATCATGGTGTCAATAAGCTGCCCGTGGCCCATGCGATAGCCGTTGCGGGCCTTTTCCAGGGCATAGGCCCCGGAAGTCATGCTTTCCGTGCCGCCGGCCACAATGATGTCTGCATCTCCGCATTGCACGGCCTGGGCGGCCAGGATGACCGATTTTAGTCCTGAACCGCAGACCTTGTTGATGGTAAAACTGGGAGTGGTGATGGGGATGCCGGCCTTGATGGAGGCCTGTCTGGCTACATTCTGCCCTTGGGCCGCGGTGAGCACGGAACCCAGGATCACTTCGTCCACCTGTTCGGGCTTGATTCCGGCCCGTTCCAGGGCGGCCTTGATGGCGATAGCCCCCAATTCCTGGGGTGAGACTGTGGATAAAGCGCCGTTGAAAGATCCGACGGCCGTGCGCACGGCGGTGCAAATAACCGGGTTGTTCTGCATAAATCCTCCTTCTTGGCAGAATCGCGGGCCGGATATAATCCGTTTTAGCCGTGAGATCCTAGCCCTTGGCGGTGATTTTTGTCAATCTATTACGCCAAAAAGTCACAAAGGGCCTATAAACGCAGCCCCATAGGCTCATCCCTGAAGATCCGCGCGTCCATGAGTTTCAGATTTTTGGAGATAATGGGTTTGAAGCGCATCTTGGCCAGAATGTGTGTTTCCAGGTCCACGCCGGGGGCGATTTCAGCGAGCATCAAACCTTCCGGGGTGAGTTTGAACACGGCCCGTTCCGTAAGGTACAGGATATGGCGCTGTTTTTCCCTGGCGTATTCGCCGCTGAAGGTGATTTGCTCCACTTTTTCCACGAATTTTATGCCTTCGGCGTCCCGGAGGATGCGCAAACGGCCGTTTTTGAAGGAGTATTCGGCCTTGCCGGCGGTGAAGGTGCCGCAAAAACAGACCTGCTTGGCGTTCTGCGAGATGTTGACGAAGCCGCCTGGCCCGACCATCCGCCCGGCGAACTTGCTCACGTTCACATTGCCTTCGGCGTCGATTTCCGCCGCGCCCAGGCAGGCGAGGTCTATACCGCCGCCATCGTACAGGTCGAACATATCCGGCTGTTTGACTATGGCCACGGGGTTCACGGCGCCGCCTATGCCCAAGCCGGGCAGGGGGACGCCGCCTGTGACCCCGGATTCGATGGACAGGGTGATCTGTTCGGCGAGTCCTTCCTCATTGACCACTCCGGCTACGGAATCAGGTATCCCGATGCCCAGGTTGACCAACATGCCCGCCTTGAGTTCCATGGCCCCGCGCCGTCCGATGATTTTGCGCGGATTCAGCGGCTCGGGGGTGAGCGCATCTAGCGGGATTCGCGCCGCGCCGGAACACTCCGGACGGTTTTCCGGCCAGAGCCAGCATTGGAAGTTGTTTTCCGGGCGGCCCTGGACGATGTGGTCCACCAGCACGCCGGGAATCCTGACCTCCTGCGGGTGCAGGCTCCCGCGCTCCACAATCTTTTCTACCTGGGCGACGACGATGCCGCCGCAGTTATGCACCGCCATGGCCATCTCGTACTGATCCGTATGGGCGGCCTCGTGGATCATGGAGAGGTTTCCGTCCGTGTCCCCCAAGCTGACCTTGATGAAGCAGATGTCCATGGGAAAGGCTTTATAGAAGAGATGTTCACGGCCGCCGATGTTGACCAGCTCAACGACATCCTCCATTGCCCTGGCCGCGTCGTTGGCCTTGCAGCCCTCAAGACGCGGGTCGGCATAGGTTCTTAGCCCGACATGGGTAAGCACGCCGGGTTTTCCGCCGCCTATGGCCCGCAACAGATGGGTGGCCACGCCCTGGGGTACGGTATAGGCGGCGATCTTATTTTTTATGACCAGTTTGTTGATGGCCGGCTCCAGGCCAAAGTGGGCGCAGTATATTTTGCGGATCAGCCCTTCCAGTCCCAGGTGGTTGGCCCCGCGTGTCTTGCCGTCCCCCATGTTGGCCACATGAAACAGGAAAAGATCCCGCGGGCTTTGGGTTTCCAGGTAGCGTTCACGCAGGGCGACGAGCAGTTCCTCGGGCACTCCGAATCCGGCAAAACCGCTCAGGGCGAGGGTCATGCCGTCTTTGACCAGGGCGGCGGCCTCCCTAGCGGAGATGATTTTGCCCATAAAATTTCCTATTCATTGAAAAGGGCTGGCATGGCCGGAGCTTATGAAAAAATTCTGCCGGACATCCTGGTAAACAGGTATTCAATGCACTGGATGAGCGAATTTGCATCTCCCACGAGGCCGCCCTTGGCCACCACCGGCAGGTCTGGATACAATCCCTGGATCAGTCGGCCGTAAGCGGCCAGGGGTATCACCTGGCCATGTACGCTGAAACCTTTACCGCGCAGGCCGTGGAATAGCGCAGCCGTAACCTCGCTGCCGGAAACGAAGAGTCCGCCGATGCGCAGTTCTTTGCGGGCCAGGATGCCCCTGGCGATTTCCATTCGCTGGTGCTGCCGATCACCGCCAGCACGCGGTCTGGGCGGGACGCGGGGCACGCCCCTTTGGCGCAGTCCGGATCTGGCGCGCCAAGACGGGCCAGGGCCAGTTCCGCCGTAAAAGGACCGGGGTCAACGGCCAGGATCGGGAAGGGCGTATCGTCCAGAGCCTGGGCAATGGCCGTGATATTTTCGTCGGTCACGGCATCGCAGATCAGGATGCGCCGTCCTTCCTCCCACAGGCGCAGACATTCCGCCAGGATGGCATCCGCCCCGGCCAGCACGGCCTGTAGCCCGATAAGGCCTGCGGGCAAGCAGGTTTGCCAGGCGATGATTTCCAGTACCGAACTGGAGGTCAGGGGGGCGTCCGCATCCTGGGCAATGTTCGATTTCCGCCCCCACGTTGCCCCGCAGGGCGCTGTCAATGCGTTTGGCGACAAGCTTGGGCCGCTCCGGGAAAATCCGCAAAGCCTCCAGCACCCGCTCTCTGGCCTCTTCCGGGCGGAGCAGACGGGAATCCACGCTGAGCGTCACCGCGGAATAAGAGGCAAAGTTTTCAGGCGCCCATTCCCGCGGTTCCAGGCAGGTGGCGCTGGGAAAACTCGCGGCTGTGAGCATGGCACCGTTGGCATTGGCGCCCGCGAGGTCGTCGGCAATAACCAGAATATCCATGGGTTCCCCACTCTCGGGGAGGCAGCCTCCCCGGATTCCGCACTCTGAAAAACAAGTCAGCGTGGCTTTTTTTGGCGTAAATCCGGGCAAAGGTCAAGCCGCGCCGACAGAGGCGAATCAGCGGTAAGCCTTTGTCCTGTCCTTGCGGTGCGGTATTTCTCCGTGGTAGCGCATACCGATGGTTTTCTTGCGCATGCCGACCCAGTCCGACAGGCGGGTTTTCCGGTGGGAGAAGTCCCGGCGACATGGAGCGTATCCGCCATCAGTCCCTTGATTTCTTCGCGGGTCACGAATACATCGCCCACGCAGGCGCCGATGCCCAGGGCGGCCAGGTAGCACAGTCCCGGCGGAAGGCCGATGAGGGGGCGTTTCAGCCCCAGGCGGTCGCGTATCATCGTCACCAGTTCCCTGTAGGTAAAATCCTCCGCCCCCAAGGCGTTGATCACGCCGTCATCAGCGGCTTCGCCCCGCGTGATCATCAGTTCCGCGAGGTCGTCAACATAAATGGGCTGGATATGGTACCGGCCGTCTCCGAACATGGCGAATACTGGAAAACGGCGGAGCGTCCAGGCGATGTTGTTGATGAGGATGTCCTCCGGGCCGAAGATCACGGCTGGGCGCACGATGGCGTATGACATGCCGGATTCCCGCAAGGCCCGCTCGAGGCGTCCCTTGCCCTGAAAGTATTCCAGGGGCGAAGATTCGTCCGCGTTAGTGATGCTCACATGCACGACGCGCCTTACCCCGGCTCGCTTCGCGGCCTCGAACAACGCCAGCGTGTGGCTTACGGCTCCGGAGTGGCTGAACAGGCCCTTCCGGTTAAAGCGCACCCAATAGGTGTTGTACAGGACATCCGCTCCGGCGAGGCTTTCCG
>WRIL01000021.1 GCA_009782775.1 Desulfovibrionaceae bacterium | reverse complement strand
CATGCGCGCCTCGGATGTGAACGAATACGCGGAAAATTTCATGGCCCAGCGCATCTCCATGCTCCAGGGCGTGGCCCAGGTGAGCGTGTACGGCTCCCAAAAATACGCCGTGCGGGTGGAGGCCGACCCGGAACTTATGGCCGCCGTGAATATCGGCATTGATGAAGTGGCCAGGGCCATCAGCAGCAGCAACACCAACCTGCCGGTGGGCACGCTCAGCGGGGAACACCGCGAATACACCCTGAACAGCTCCGGCAAGCTCCTCAAGGCCGAGGAATTCCGGCCGCTGATCGTGGCCTGGCGGGACGGTTCTCCCCTGCGTCTCAGGGAAATAGCCCTGGTGCGCGACGGAGTGGAAAACGACCGCCGCCGCAACTGGTATAACGGCAAACCCTCCATGCTCCTGGCTATTCAGCGCCAGCCGGGGGCCAACACCGTGGAAGTGGTGGACCGCATCCGGGAGATCCTGCCGGAAATGCGCGCCCAGCTTCCGCCGGCCATTGACATGATCCCGCTCTTCGACCGCTCGGAGAGCATCCGCGAATCCATACGGGACGTGAAATTCACCATGCTGCTGACCATCGTCCTGGTCATCCTGGTAATTTTTTTGTTCCTGCGCAACGCCAGAGCCACCATCATCCCCAGCCTGGCCGTGCCCCTTTCCATCATCGGGGCCTGCGGGGTGATGTATATCAACGGTTTTTCCCTGAACAACATTTCCCTCATGGCCCTGACCCTGTCCGTGGGTTTTGTGGTGGATGACGCCATTGTCATGCTGGAGAACATCGTCCGCCACCTGGAAGAAGGGAAATCACCGGAAGAAGCCGCCCTGGCCGGCTCTCAGGAAGTCGGCTTCACTATCCTGAGCATGACCGTTTCGCTCATCGCGGTCTTTATCCCGGTACTTTTCATGGGTGGCCTGGTAGGCCGGCTTTTCCACGAGTTCGCGGTCAGCATCGCCTCGGCCATCGCCGTTTCCGGCGTGGTCGCCCTAACCCTGACCCCCATGCTATGCTCCCGTTTTCTTAAACCCCAGGGGCACAAGGAAACGCGGAGCGGACTTTACAGCGTCATGGAACGCCTGTTCGACAGCGCCTCCAGGCTCTACGAGCGAACCCTGGCCCTGGTGATGCGGCATAAATTCACCTCGCTCCTGGTCTCCTTCGCCATCATCGCCATGACCGCCGTGGCCTTCGTGGCCGCGCCCAAAGGCTTCCTGCCCTTTGAAGACACCGGGGTGGTCAATGTTTCCTGTGAAATCTTGCAGGGCAGTTCCTTTGAGCAGGCCGCGGCCTACGCGGAAAAGGCCGCCGCGATCATCCGCCAAGAAAAAGATTTGGCGCATCTGACCGTCACCGTGGGACCGGGCGGCCCGCAGACCTCCATGAACTATTTTTCCGCCCAGGTGCGCCTGAAAGACAAGGCCGAGCGCCATGAACCCATCCAGCGGGTGGTCCAACGCCTACGCGGACGGCTCTCCGCCATCCCCGGCATCATCGCCGTGGTCAGCCAGCCCCCGCCCATCCGCCTTGGAGCCTCCACCCGCGCCCTCTACCAATTCACCATGCAAAGCCCGGATACGGAGAACCTCTACCTGAACGCCGACGCCTTTATAAAGAAAATGGCCGAACTGCCCGGCCTGATTGACGTCAATTCGGATTTGCAGATGAAAAACCCGGAACTGCGGGTGGAAATAGACCGGGCCAGATGCGCGGCCCTGGGGCTTACCCCGTCCCAGGTGGAAGAGGCCCTGGCCTATGCCTACGGGACCCGCACGGTGAGCACCATCCTCGCCCCCACCAACGATTACGCGGTTATCCTGGAGCTGAAGCCGGAATTCCGGGGCAACATCAATGCCCTGAATTACCTGCATGTGCGCTCCAACAACGGCCAGCTAATCCCCCTGCGCACCGTGGTGGAAAGCCGCACCAGCGTCGGCCCGCTCACCGTAAACCATACCGGGCAGATGAATTCCGTGACCATTTCCTTCAACCTGGCCCCAGGCTATTCCATCGGCCCGGCCATAGAAGAAGTCACCCGGCTGGCCGCCCTGGAACTGCCCGCCAGCATTTCCACCCGCTTTCAGGGCACGGCCCAGGTCTTCCAGGATTCCCTGAGCAACATCTGGCTTCTCCTGCTCATGGCCGTGGTGGTCATATATATCGTGCTGGGCATACTCTATGAGAGCTTCATCCACCCCCTGACCATCCTCTCCGGACTGCCCTCGGCGGCGATCGGAGCCCTGGCCACCCTGCTGATCTTCGGCAAAGATTTGGATATCTACGGTTTTGTGGGCATAATCATGCTCATCGGCATCGTGAAAAAGAACGCCATCATGATGATCGACTTCGCCCTGGCCGGGCAGCGCCTGCACGGACTGGACACGGAGGAGGCCATCCTCCGGGGGGCCCTGACCCGCTTCAGGCCGATCATGATGACCACGCTGGCCGCCATGATGGGGGCCGTGCCCATCGCCGTGGGCTACGGCGCCGGGGGAGAAGCCCGCCAACCTTTGGGGCTGGCCGTGGTCGGCGGGCTCATCGTCTCGCAACTGCTCACCCTTTACCTGACCCCGGTATATTTCGTTTACCTGGATCGCCTGAAAAATCCGGCGAAAATCCTCGCCAAGGCGGATTTCAGGCGCGCCCTCGCCGCCGCTGGAAAGATCCGCAGCCGCCCCTAAAAAACAGCAACGCACATTCAGCGTATTACCGCAGATTCAGAGACTATGGTCTCGCAACAGTTCTTTTATAGTCAATTCCTACTTTAAGCACTGTGCCGCTAAATGCATCAAGCTTGTATTCATACTCAACATGGTTGTGATAAAATTCAACCTCATAGTATGCTTGTTTTCGGAGAGTTTAACGCCCTGAAACCTAACGAAAATACTTAAATACCCTTAAAACCTATCATCCCGAAAGAACATAACAAATTGCTCGCTCCTAAGTCTCTAGCCTAGCTCAACAGGTACACTCAAAAACCAAAGAGTTTTGGCTATGGATTCAATAGATTTATCATCTTGTTATACCCTGTACAATGCCTGATTTTGGCCTTCTAGGACATGAAATACATTTTCATGACTTTTCCTCTTGCCTAGGGTTTTGATTCTCCCCAAACAGCCTTTTTCGCCATCACAGCAAATAAACCCGGATAAACAGCGCTATTTACTTGTAAATCCAAGCCTGCCTCAATAACCGTCTCAATCCCAGTCACTTCCCTGCCGGGTGAACATCTTTTTTCAACACAAACATAGGAGCAGAACCATGAAGACTCATGCCCAAAATCCAGACCGAGTGGAAGTTTATCAAATCATCACCAACCGTCTAATTGAAATCATGGAACAAGGTGTCATTCCTTATTGAACAAAGGCCAATATTGAGGTAGCCTGATTTTCAGGAAAATATCATCGCAGGAGAACAGAAGATGAGAAATTTACTGATAATCCTGATTGTTTTAGTTGTTGTCGGATGTACATCAGGTTCTACAATTATCACAGGTAATATTGGAATAGCTATTGAACCAACTGAAGTAAACATTTATCTTGACCCGCCAGCAAAATTTGAAACTATTGGATTACTGGAAGCCACAAGTGAAGTTGGATTTTCAAGACAAGCAGCACAGGATAGAGTAATAGAAGAATTAAAAACACGGGCTGCTAAAATTGGAGCTAATGGAGTACTTCTCATTCATTCAGGAGCTACAACAAAATCTTCAGTAGGCTATACCTCCTCTTCTGGCTATTTTTATTCAACCCACACTGATTATTTGTCTGCACAAGGACGAGCAATAATAGTAATAAATGAGTAAATTAGCCCCGTTTAGCCTTGGCATTCCTTATGGTTGTGTCGCTAAGTGGCATTTTATGGGTAACTCCAAAGGGTAATTTACCATCGGCATAGGGTAACTCATTTTTACCCCTGCCGTATTACCCCGAAAGTTACCCCCGAATATGCGAGATATCAATGGATTTTTCGAGAACTCCCGAGATTACTCCTTCCATAAAACCTAAGTCCCGCAAGGTTTTTCAGACTTTGCGGGACTTTCCGAGATTGTGATTTGGTGGAGATGATCGGGATTGAACCGACAGCCTCAGCGATGCGAACGCTGCGCTCTCCCAATTGAGCTACATCCCCACGGGACTATACGTTAGCCATTACCAGCCCTTTTGTCCACTATACTATTTATCCTGAAGCCGCCGGCTCACATGACCCGGTAAAATACCGGATCCGCGGACAGGATGCCGCAGGAGCGAATCTGCTCCAAGGCGGCCCGCACCGCCCTGACTGTGGTGTCATGGGTCATGATCACCAGGGGGACCACCATGTCCTTCTGTCCTTTCTGGATCACCTGGGCCACGGAAATCTGGTGATCCGCCATCGCGCCGGCCACCACCCGCAACACGCCCGGCCTGTCTGGAACCACCAGCCGTATATAATAGCTGGAGACAGCCTCCTGTGGCGGCAGGATGGCAATTCTGGACGGCTCCGGGCGGATGTAACCGGTATTGTTGGGCCGCCCGCCGCCAGCTATGCGCAGTAAATCCGAGGCCACAGCGCTGGCCGTGGGCATGGCTCCGGCCCCAGGACCGTGCAGAAAAATCGCGCCTGCGGCGTTGCCCTCAATACGCACGGCATTATAAGCATGATCCACTTTCGCCAGGAGGTAATCATCCGGAACCAGCGCAGGGAAAACCCCGGCCTCCAGACGGCTCTCTCCGGCGGCAAGCTCCCGCAAGGCGGCATAGCCCAAAAGCTTGATACTGTATCCGAATTCCCGTGCGAAACCAATATCCTCCGGGGTTACCCCGACGATGCCCTCCACCGGCAATTCCACAAAAGGATAGCGCACTCCCCAGGCCAAGCGGATGATCAGGGCCAGCTTATGCGCCGCGTCCAGCCCCTGGATATCCAGGGCGGGATCCGCCTCGGCAAAGCCCAGTTCCTGCGCCTGTTTCAGGGCCTGGGAAAAAGAAATCCCGTCATTGGTCATGGCCGAAAGAATATAGTTGCTGGTGCCGTTCAAAATGCCGGAAACAGTCAGATGCCGGTTGGCCGCCAGTCCTTCGCGCAGAGCTTGGATGATCGGGATGCTGCCGCAGACGCCGGCTTCATAACCCAGGTGCAGTCCTTTATGCGCGGCCAGCCGAAAAAGATCATCCCCGGCCTCGGCCAGCAGGGCCTTGTTGGCCGTGACCACCGGCCGGCCGGCCTCCAGGGCGGCGCGGATCAGCCGGCCCGGAAGCTCCACTCCGCCCAGGAGTTCCACCAACACGTCCACTTCCTCGTCCCCGGCAAAATCATCCGGCTTAGTGCAAATCCGCGCCCCATCCGGGAAAGGACAAGGCCGCGCCTTGGCGGGATCGCGCACTAAAATGGCCCGAATGCTTATTTCCCTGCCGCAACGGGCCAGCAGTTCCTCCCGGTTTTCTTCCAGCAGACGGGACAGGCCGCCGCCCACCGTGCCGAAGCCGGCCAACCCCAAGCGCAAAGGCGGGAGAGGCCGATATGTCTCAATCGCCATTGCCGCCTCCGAAAAGGGCCTTCCTGATACCGCGGACGGCCTGCTTGGTGCGGTGCTGGTTTTCAATGAGGGCGAAACGCACATATTCATCCCCGCCAGCCCCGAAACCCAGACCCGGCGAAACCGCCACGTGCCCTTCGCGCAGGAGCAGTTTGGAAAACTCCACGGAACCCATTTTACGGAAAGGTTCGGGGATGCGCGCCCAGACAAACATGGTGGCCTTGGGCGCGGGCACCTCCCAGCCTATGCGGTTAAGCCCATCGATGAGCCAGTCGCGGCGCTGGCGATAGATCTCGCGGATCTCCGCCACGCAGTCCTGCGGTCCGTTCAGGGCCACGGCCGAGGCAATCTGGATGGGCTGAAAGATGCCGTAATCCAGGTAACTCTTGATGCGGGTCAAGGCATGCACCAGATCGCGGTTGCCCACGCAGAAACCCACCCGCCATCCGGCCATGGAATAGCTCTTGGACATGGAAAAGAACTCCACCCCCACTTCCTTGGCCCCTTCGGCCTGCAAAAAGCTGGGCGGGTCACCCTCAAAGCCCAGGTCCGCATAGGCCAGATCGTGAACGATCCAGATTTTATGCTCCCTGGCGAAATCCACCACTTTCTGGAAAAATTCCGGCGTGGCCAGTTGGGTGGTGGGATTATGCGGGTAGCTGAGCACCAGCAGCTTGGGCTGCGGCCAGGTCTGCCGGGTGGCGGTCAGCAGATCCTCAAAAAAGTCCCGGTCATGGGCGATGGGGATGCGCCGCACGTCCGCCCCGGCGATGATCGGGGCATAGGTATGGATGGGATAGGTGGGATCAGGCGTAAAAACCACATCCCCAGGCGAAAGCATGGCCAAGGACAGGTGGGCTAGACCCTCCTTGGCCCCGATAGTGGCCACGGCCTCGGTTGCCGGATCAATGGAAACGCCGTAGCGACGCATGTAAAAATCGCTGATGGCCTTACGCAGGCCGGGGATGCCCGCTGAAGCCGAATACCTGTGATTGACGGATTTTTGCGCCGCTTCCGCCAGCTTTTCCACGATATGCGGCGGGGTAGGCAAATCCGGATTGCCCATGCTGAAATCAACGATATCAATATTCTGCCGCCGCAGCTGCATCTTGAGATCCCCCACCACCGCGAAGACATACGGCGGCAGGCGCAGCATCCGTGAAAATTCGCTCATCTCGTTTCTCCATTCGGCCAGGTGAACCATTCAGGCCGGCGCGAATCAAAGCCAGCGACATCCTAGCGCAGGATCTTCGTTATTACAACACGCCGACCTGCCAGTTGAATTCACCGGGGCGCGCGGTTTTTTCCATGTTTTTGGGCGGCTGCTCTCCCATGTAAACAAAGGCGGTATAGCCTGCCTGTTCCAGGCGGGATATCTTGCCGCTCAAATCCAGGGGCCAGGCGGGATAAATCCAGGTATTCCCCCCATAACGCCGGTTCCAGAAACCCTCTTTCATGGGACTGAACCACGGCTCCCCCGTCTTCAGGGGCGCGGCCTCATAACGGCTTATGCCCACGGGCCAGAAACCGCCAATCACCACCCCCAGGGGCAAGGGGCTCTGTCCGGGCAGGGCCATGAAATCAGCCTCCCCCAATTCCGGACTGGCAATGGCCAGACTGAAACCCATTTTTTTCAGGCCAGCCGCCGCAAGCCCGTTGCTGAGGTTGCAAAAGGGACCGGCACATAGAGAAAGGCCCCGCAAGTCATCAAACATGGCTACCTGCCATGGGGCGTTACAGACAAAGGATTTCGCTCCCCCCCGCCTGGCCCGCCGAACGAGCCTGAGCCAGCGTTCTTCTTCATCCGGCCAGATCACCGGCGGAAGCCACCAGGAAATACGTCCGTACACGGTGCGCGAAAGCCCCTCCAGGGCCGCGGCTGAAAGCCATAATCCCCGCACCGCGCCTGGATGCAGGCCGCTCTTGCCTTCCCGTCCGCGCGGCAGAGCCGCGCTGAGCAAAATATCCTGGCGTTTAGCACGGCCTCCAGTCTCGGGCAGAGCAGGCGCGAATTCCATCAGACGTTCCTCGGCGCCGATTTTAGGCCGACGCGCCTCCAGGCGCGCGGTCCATTCCCGGAGCAGACGGGCAAGACCATCTTCACGCCGGTCCACCAGGAACACCGGTGTGCCGCTGGGCGGGCGCCGGGGGCGCGAGACCTTCAGGGTCAGGCTGCCGTTTTTGGGCAAACGGCGGTTCAAGGGCAGAAGCTGATGCCAGGGAGCATCTTCGTAGCCGATACGCAGCAAATCCCTGGGAAGGAGCTCCATCCGGGGTTTCAAAAGCGCGCCTCCGGCCTGGTCATGCTGTATCTTGCCGCATAACAGCCCTGAACCGCTTTCCTCTCCTGTCTTTCCGCCTTTCCCGTCTCCGAAGGCCGTGGGCGTGACCGCCCGCTGGGGCAGGAAGTAACCCCGGCTTAAAGGGCGGCCCAGAGAAAATTCCAGCAAGGACAGCGCTTCCTTTCTGGCTGCGGACTCTCCGGGGTTATCCCGGATCAGCCTGTAGGCGCTTACCGTATGAAAGACATAATGCGCCCCCTTTTTACGCCCTTCAATCTTCCAGGAAAGCACTCCCGGCACTTCCATGACCGTCTTCGCCAGCACGTCCAGGGAAAAATCGCGGCAGGAAAAAAAGCGGCCTTCCTTGCCCCCCTGGGTATAAAGGCGGCGGCAGGGCTGCACACAACGCCCGCGCAGACCACTTTTGCCTCCCAAATAGCTTGACCACCAGCAACGCCCGGAGACATTGTAGCAAAGCGCCCCGTGGATAAAAATCTCCAGCCCCAGCCCATCGGGCAGATTTTCAGCCAGGTTGCGGATCTCATCCAGGGAAATCTCGCGCGGCAGCACCACCCGGCTCGCCCCCGCAAGGGCCGCCGCCTGCAAAGCCCGTTGATGGGTCACCGCCGCCAGGGTGGAAAAAAACAGCTCCCCAGCGAAACCCGCCTGCCGCGCCAAATCCACCCCGGCCAGATCTTGCAGGATCAAGGCGTCCGGGGACGGCCCTAGCAGGACGCGCCTGAGCAGCCGGCTCACCTGGCCCAGTTCCCCGGGTTTGAAAAAGGTGTTCAAAGCCAGGTAAACTCTCCGCCCTTCGGCATGGGCCAGATCAATGAGTTTGGCGAGCTCCGTTCCGGAAAAATTATCCGCCTGCATCCTGGCGGAAAAATGCTTCAGCCCCAGATACACCGCTTCGGCCCCGGCGGCAAAAGCCGCCAGCGCCGAAGACATATCCCCTGCCGGAGCCAGAATTTCCGGTTTAGCATCCATCTAGTCACCAGCTTAATTAAATAAGCGTTCCCTGCCCCGCAGGCCGGGCGGAGCTGATCGAAAAACTCTTCCGATGCAGGGGACTGGGGCCGCATTCCGCCAATTTTTCCCTATGCGGCGCTGTGGCGTAGCCCTTGTGCCGATCCAGACCATAAGCCGGAAAACGCCGGTGCAGGGCGAGCATCAGCCTGTCCCGCTGGGTCTTGGCCAGGATGGAGGCCGCGGATATGGCCGGCATAAGGGCATCGCCCCGGACAAGCGGCCTCTGCTCCGGCGGCTCCGGCCAGAAAGCACGCCCCGCGCCTAGCCACTGCTCCATAGGGATACGGAACGGCCCGTCAATATACAGGAGCATATCCGCCGGGGAAGGGATCTGCCCGGAGAAACGGCGGAACAGGCGGAGAGCCGCGGACTGAACCGCCCGGCTCATGGCCCGGAAGGTGGCGTTCAGGATATTGACCCGATCTATTTCCGCGGGCCAGGATTGCCCGAAACCCCAAATCAGCCCGCTCTCCCTGATGGCGCGCTCCAACCGGCCCCGCTGACCGGAGGAGAGCTTTTTGGAATCAGCCAGCCCGGAAAAAACTGAGAAATCATACCCCGGCGGCGCCAGCACAGCCGCCGCGCTCACCGGGCCGGCCAAGCACCCGCGCCCGGCCTCATCCACTCCGATGATCCAGACGCCGGATTCCTCCGGCGCGTCAGCGGGCATCAGGCGGAGCCGCCTTTTTCCAAGCTGTTTTTCGCCGGCGACTCCTCTGCCAACAGCTCCAGGAGCTTCGCCTCGCTGTCCGGCCGGTGGAATAAATACCCCTGCACCATATCCACCTTGATATGGCGACAAAATTCCAGATGCTCGGCGGTTTCCACCCCGGTCACGCACACGGTCTTGCCGGAGTGATTCCCAAGATAGATCGCCAATTTGATAAAATGCTCGGCGAATTCATCCGGGTAGGCGCTCAGGTACCCCGGAGCCAGCTTGATGATATCCACCGGCAAGGCGCGCATGTTGATGAAAGAAGCGTTGCCGGATCCGAAATCGTCAAGAGCCACCTGGAGGCCGCTCTTGCGGAATTCCGCGCAATATTCCAGGGCATTTCTCTTTTCGTCCAGGGCCACGCCTTCGTTTATGGCCACAATGATGTTGTTCAGGTTGACCCCGGTAGCGCGCAGCACGGCCATCATGTTCATGGCCATTTCACTATGTTTTAACTGGACGGATGAAAGATTGATGTTCATGCTGAATTCTGGATAACCGTTTTCGTTTAGCCTCCGGCACAAGCCCGCGACCTTGGCCATCACATGCTCGCCTATGGGGACAATCAAGCCCAGGTATTCAGCCAGGCCGATGAAATTTTGGGGGGGGAGCAGTTCGTTATTCAGGCCGCGCAGGCGCAAAAGGGCCTCGGCCCCGCAGATACAAAGCCGCGCTCCTCCATTTCTGAGCGGCTCCAACCGGTAATAAGGCTGGTATAATATCTCGAAACCGGAGAAACCATCCTTGATGGCGCTACGGAGCAACGCCTCGGTCGCGCTGCGCTCCAGGGTTTCCCGGTCCAGCCCCTCGCGGAAACAGACATAGCTGTTCTTGCCCGATTTCTTGGCCTGGTACATGGCCAGATCCGCTTTTTTCAGGATGGAGCCTACGCTCTCCTGGAGCGAAGAAAACTCCACCACCCCGATGCTCAGGGTGCAATAAAACTCCTTATCCTTGGACGGCCAGGGATATCCGGCCCGCTCCAGCAGATTTTCCAGGTATTCCGGAACCCGCTTGTTGTTGTCCGGATCAACCATAACCACAAATTCATCGCCGCCCAGACGAAAAATTTTATCCTGGCCGCTAAAATGCCGGCGCAGGGTTTCGGCAAAAGTCAGCAGCACGCCGTCGCCGTAGTCGTGCCCGAAACTGTCGTTGACCACCTTGAAGTCATCCAGATCCATGAAGAAAAGGTAAAACTGGACCTTGCTGTCACGAAACCGCTCCAACCGGACGGTAAGCTCGCGATCACAGGCGCGGCGGTTGGGCAGACCGGTGAGATAATCGGTATAGGCCTGCTCGGCGATGCCCTCTTCCTGCTTTTTCCACTCGGTGATATCCCAAGCGCTGCAAACCAGCGCCCGCAGTCCATCCGTCCAGACCACCCGATGCCGGCGGAAGGAAAACCACCGCTCGGACGCTTTCCAAAAAAGCTCCGTTGGAGCGAGAATATCTTCCCCGGTCCCGTCGTTTTCCGTAAGCAGCGCCTCCAGTTCCCCCGCCGGGGCACCCACAAGCCCGCTCCCGAAACAGGCTTCAAAATCAGGATTGACATACAGGATCCGCCGGCCGGCGATATCCAGCACACACACGGGAACATCCAGGTTATCCAGCACAATGGAATGGCTGAGTGAATCTTTGGGCAAATTTTTCAGCATAATGTCATTATTATAAATATAATTGCCGGGATGCGCAATTTCTTTCAGAATGCGCCAGGGCTGGCCTGATGCCATCCAAAATGCTATACCGCCTGCGGGAGGCAAAATGGAATATGCTCCAGACGGAAAAAGCCGTTCGCAAAAAAAAAGGGAGAGCGCGGCCCTGCAAAGCTTGGGCGAAGAGCTGGCGCGTCTGCCCCATGAACAACTCCCGGCTCTGGCCTTGCCGCCGGAACTGGAGGAAGCCCTGCGCCTGTTGCCCACCATAAACGCCCATGAGGCCAGACGCCGGCAAAAACAACTCATCGGCCGGCTGATGCGCCTCTTGGAAGAAGATGAAATAATGAACGTTCAGAGATGTCTCAAATTGTTCAAAAAAACTCATAAAATATAATAACTATTGCGGCGCGGCGGCATGACCGCCTATGCCGGGTTGCGTTTGCCGCGAATTTTTTCCGGGGTGATGCGCAGGATGGCGGTTCTTTCCATGGCGCCTTGATCCATCGGCAGGTTTTGCATGGCGAAACGGGCCAGCAGACAGTCCAACCCCGCCCTCCGGGTATCTTCACCCGCGCCGGGGGGGCAGGATTTCCGCCCGCCCATCGACCAGGACCGAACGGTAGTGCATGGTGCAAGCGCAGGGTTTGCCTTTGCGGAGCAAATACGCCTCGGCGATCAGGCACAGTTGCGTCCTGGGGTTGGCCCGGAGAACCTCCAGCTTCCGGCCTTCCAAGGCGGCAAACTCTTTCTTGTCAGCATCCATGATTACGTTTCCCATAACAAACATTGCCATAAGCCCCTTCTTCGCATCTGGCGTCATAATACATCCCGCGGCAGCCAAGCTTGATGTCGGCAATTTTGGACAATTATTGCT
The DNA here is from genome assembly GCA_009782775.1 of Desulfovibrionaceae bacterium. GTDB lineage: Bacteria > Desulfobacterota > Desulfovibrionia > Desulfovibrionales > Desulfovibrionaceae > WRHT01. Next base: position 21,958 of record WRIL01000021.1, on the reverse strand, counting down.
ATATAATCAAAACATCCATAAAAAAAACAATAAAAAATACAAATTACATAAATTCTCTCTAGGCTTTTTTTGCTTGCTTAATGACGGACTTGAAGATATTCCGTAAATTCCCCCACCTTATCCACAGGCGTAACTTGCAAGGAGAAGGACATGCCGCTGCTACGCAGAAACAAACGGGAATACGACCATAAGCTGAAAAACCGCAAGGAACCCCAGTTGTACAGGGAACTCTTCCCTTACAGCCAAATCGGCCGTATTCCATTTGACAATGTGCTGGTCATGCCCGACCCGGCTGATCCCATGTTTATCACCGACACCACCTTCCGGGATGGGCAGCAGGCCCGTCCGCCCTACACCGCCAGGCAAATAGCCGACATTTTTGAACTGCTGCACGAACTGGGCGGACGTAGCGGGCTGATACAGGCCGCGGAATTTTTCATGTATTCCGAAAAAGACCGCCAGGCCATTGAGCTCTGCCGGGCCAAAAACTACAAATTCCCGCGGATCACCGGCTGGATCCGGGCCAATCTCAATGACCTGAGGCTGGCCAGAAGCATGGGGTTTAGCGAAGTAGGGCTGCTGACCAGCGTCTCTGACTACCATATTTACCTGAAACTGGGCTGGAGCCGTAAAGAGGCCTTTGACAACTATGTGAAAATCGCGACCCAGGCCCTGGAATGGGGCATCATCCCCCGTTGCCACTTCGAAGACGTGACCAGGGCGGATATTTACGGCTTCTGCCTGCCCCTAGCCGAAAAACTCATGGACCTGTCCAGGGAATCCGGGTTGCCGGTGAAGATCCGCCTCTGCGACACCATGGGGTTCGGGGCTCCATACGCCGGGGCCTCCCTGCCTAGGGGCGTCCCCCGCCTGGTGGGAGCCTTCACCCATGCGGCAGGAGTGCCGGGGGAATGGCTGGAATGGCATGGACACAACGACTTCCACAAGGCGCTGGTCAACGGCGTGACCGCCTGGTTATATGGCTGCGGCGGAGTAAGCTGTACGCTCTTGGGTTTCGGCGAACGCACCGGCAACACCCCGCTGGAGGCCCTGGTGATGGAATACATCTCCCTCACCGGAGATGACGAAGCCGCCAGCACCAGGACGATCAGCAAGATTGCCGACTATTTCAGCACGGAGCTGGATTACCGCATTCCAGACAATTACCCGTTTGTGGGCAAAGACTTCAACGCCACCAGCGCCGGCGTGCATGTGGACGGGCTGAGCAAAAACGAAGAAATATACAATATCTTTGATACCGAACTGCTCCTGAGCCGGCCCGTGCCCATCATCATTACCGACAAGTCCGGCCGGGCCGGGGTGGCCCATTGGATCAACCAGGAACTGGCCCTGAAGAACGAAAACAGGGTAAGCAAGAACCACCCCTCCGTGGGGCGCATCTATGATCGTATTATGGCCGCCTATGAAAAAGGACGGGCCACTTCCTTTTCCAACAAGGAGATGCTCAGCCTGACCCACCGCTTTATGCCGGAGCTGTTCATCTCCGACTTCGACCGCCTCAAGCGGGTGGCCAACGAAATGGCCGCCGAGCTGCTCACCCGGGTAGCCGCGGAATTCAAGCCCGATTCCGACGGCAAGACGGAGGAGACTTACCCCTGGATGCACCATGTCGTGCAAGACTACCCCTTCATCCAGTATCTCTATGTCACGGACATCAACGGTCAGCTCATCTCCGCCGCCATTACCGACCCGGCCTACCGGGCACGTTACGACGAGCTGCCCATCGGCTCCGATTTTTCGCACCGCCAGTGGTTCATCCAGCCCATGAGAGACGGCCGGTTACATGTGAGCGATCTCTACCAGTCACACTTCACCGAAAAGCTCATCCTCACAGTCTCCACGGTGATCACCGACAGCAAGGACAATACCGTGGGCGTTATTGGGGCGGATATCCAACTGGAGGAACTGCTTAACCACGCTGACATGATGGAGATCGGCGCGGATAAAAAAATCTGATCCCGCGCCCGCCTTGCCGCAAAGACCGCGAAAGGCGATCCGGGGCGGCAAGGCAGACGCGGGGCGCTTCAACGTTGTTTACTTCATCCCTTCCATGACATGCCGCAGTTCCTGGGCCATGCGCGAAAGCTCGTGCACGGAAGAGGCGGCCTGCGCCATACCCTCGGTGGTGTCCGCAACGATTTTGTCAACCTCTTCAATGGCCCGGTTGATCTCCTCGCTAGTCGCGCTCTGTTCTTCCGCAGCCGTGGCTATGGAGGCGACGATCGCGGAGTTGGCCGCAGCCAGGGTCACGATTTCATTGAGAGCTTCGCCGGAAGAATCAGCCAGACTGTTGGCCTCGGCCACGCTGGCAACGGACTTGCCCACTTCTTCAATGTTGACGTGCACTGACTGTTGCACCGCGCGAATGGAAGAGCCCACTTCCTGGGTCGCCTGCATGGTCTTTTCCGCAAGCTTCCTGACTTCGTCCGCGACCACGGCGAAGCCGCGCCCGGCCTCGCCGGCCCGGGCGGCCTCGATGGCCGCATTCAACGCCAGCAGGTTGGTCTGGTCCGCGATGTCGGAAATGACGTTCATCACGTTGCCGATGTTCTCGGCCTGCTTGCCCAGTTCCTGCATATTGCTCTGCAGGTTCTGCCCCACCGCGTTCACCGTGCCGATGGCGTCCATGACCTTGTTGACCAGTTCGGCCCCATGCTGCGCCTTGGCGCGGGCGCCTTCACTCTGCTCGGAGGCTTCCCCGGCATTTCTGGCGACCTCCAGCACGGTGGAATTCATCTCGGTCATGGCGCTGGCAGTGGAATGCACCCGATCACGCTGTATTTCCGCCCCGCGGGAGCTCTGCTCCACCTGCGTGGCCAGTTCTTCCGAGGCGGCGGCCACACGGTCAGAAATCTCCATGGCCTGCACGGCCACTTTCTTCATGGTGTCATGCCTGGTCTTGGTTTCGGTTATATCCGCGCAAATTTCCATGAAGCCCCGCATAGTCCCGGCGCCGTCATACAACGGAATCGCATGGACGGAAAGTTCCAGCTTGGAACCGCCCGCTGGAAAAACCGCCACTTCGCCGTTGACCGCCTGTCCATTTTTTATGGCCCTATTGGCGAGACAGTCAGGCGTGTTGCATATGGCGGTCTTGAGGCAACTGCCGCAGGTCTGGCCGAGCGGTTCTCCGCCGAGAACGGCTTGGGTCAGCCTGTTGAGATAAGTCATCTTATAGTCAAGGTCGGCGCTGAAGATGGCCAGGGGAAGCTCGTCCAGGATCTTGGTGTAGGCGTCGCTCACCGTGTTGATGGAGTGAACCAGGTCCTTGAAGACGCCGGGGAAGAGCTTGGCATCGTACCGATCCCGATATTGCCCTATCAGGATCTTGTCGGCCATAGAGTGACTTTCGGCGATCAGTTTTTCCAACCTAGCCGGAATATGCCGCAGGGCGGCGATCATCGCGCCGATTTCGCCCTTTTCTTTCGTATCGATCCGGTGGGTCAAATCGCCTTGGGCCACGGCTTCGGCATAGGCGGAAAGGTCGGCCAGGATGCGAATCAGGCCCCAAATGATCAACACGGCCAACAGCACCCCCACCAGCACGCCGACCACGCCGCCGACCAGCAACACCCCCTGGGCATCGCCGGTTTCCACGACCAGCTCCTCGCCATAGGTTCCCATCTGCTCATCGAAAGCCTTGCCCATGGCCACGAGATCCCCGGACATAGTGTTGCGGACCTCACGAATCCTGGTAATAAAATCGTTGGCCTTCATTCCCGATTCATGCATGGCGGCAATGGCCGCGAACATGGCCTTTCCCGCATCCATAAGCCGGTTGTGAGCTTCACGGACCGACGGCGTGAGGATGAGCCCTCTCATGTCCGCCAGCATGGGTTCCAAACGAGCGATGCTTTCCAAAACCTCCTTGATGTCTTCATCACCACGCGTATGAACAAAGCGCCCCAAGGCGAAGAGCATATCGGAGTATTCACTTTTCGCTTTTCCAATGGCTGTCAGCAAATCCAGGTTGCTGACCCGGTACGCGGCATCAGCCGCGAAATCGAACACCTCCCTCATGGTCGCGTGGCTGGGAAGCACCTTGCTCCGGTACTCCCCAAGCATCGCGTTGACCGCGGCCATGGAGTCCCCAAGCCCGTTCTTGTAGATGGCCCCATTTTTGCGGATGCCTTCCGCCGTATCAATAACATGCGGATCCTTCATATCTTGCATGGCTGTGGTTATATCCGCATCCAGCCTGTCCATGGCTTTCATGGCCGATATCATGAACGCGTCATTGTAGTAAGCCAAGTACAGGCCCGCCCCGGTGCCGGCCGCATTGAGAGCTGTTACGGCGTCAACGGTACGCACATCCATTCGCGTGTATCTGCGATATTCGGAGATCCCGAACATGGCGCCGGCAAGATGTCGGTACCCGATAACGGACACCGCCAGAATGATGATTATCATGCTGACGAACCCCATGACGATTTTGTATTTAGTAGTCATAAAAGTGAGACCCCCTTTAATCCCACACACGTTTATCCTCAAATAAGGCGGATCTGTTGCGGCAGAAAGCCGGGAGCGAGGATTTTTCAGCTCCGGCCTGAGGTAGTCATAAAAGTGAGATCCCCTTTAATCCCACACACGTTTACCCTCAATAGGCGGATCTGTTGCGGCAGAGAGTCGAGAACGAAGATTTTCAGCTCCGGCCTGAGGTAATCATAAAAGTGAGACCTCCTTTAATCCCACACACGTTTACCCTCAATAAGGCGGATCTGTTGCGGCAGAGAGTCGAGAATGAAAATTTTCAGCTCAGCCTGAGGTAGTCATAAAAGTGAGACCTCCTTTAATCCCACACACGTTTATCCTCAATAAGGCGGATCTGTTGCGGCAGAGAGCCGGGAACGAGGATTTTCAGCTCCGGTCTGAGTTTGATGCGTTCCCTGAACGCGTGCAAAAGTTCATCGGCGCGTTCAAAACTGGTCACTTCAACAAACAGGGTCATTTCGTCAATGCCGCCCGGATTGGTCACCTCAATTTGCCAGCGTTTGATCTCTTCAAAGCGGGCCATCACCTGCTCCACCTGATGCGGATATACAAACATGCCCTTGATCCGGGCGGTGGTATCCACCCGGCCCACAATGGCGCCCAGGCGCGGGCTGGTGCGCCCGCAGGCGCACGGTTGACGATCCAGGTAGGACAAATCCCCGGTGGCCAGGCGAATGAGCGGGTAGGTTTCATTAAAGGCGGTCACCACGATTTCACCCACCTCGCCGTCTTTCAGCGGAATGCCCGTGTCCGGGTGGCAGATCTCAACATAGGCCCGGCTGGCGATGTGCAGCCCGTTCTTATGAAAACACTCGTAGCCCACGCAACCCACATCCGCCGTGCCGTAACCCTGACGCATGATAATATCGAACTTTTTTTCCAGGTGGGAACGCATTTTTTCGGAAAATTTCTCTCCGGTGACAAAGGCCACCTCCAGAAACAAATCCTTGCGCAGGTTCAGCCCCTTTTCTTCCGCCTTCTGGGCCAGGTGCAACAGGTAACTCGGCGACCCCACATAACCGGAAACCCGCAACTTTTGCATTACTTCCAGTTGCGTGGCCGCATTGCCCGGACCGGCCGGTATGACCGCGCAGCCCAAGTTGCGCAAGGGTTCCTCAAACATCAGCCCGGCCGGTGAAAGATGGTAATTCAGGGTGATCTGGGCCACGTCGTTGGGGCGGAAACCCACAGAGTAAAAAGCTTCCGTGTAGCCCCAGTAATCGTCCGAGCGGTCCTCGGGATCAAAAATGGGGCCGGGAGAAAGAAAGATACGCTTGAGCTCGCCCAAATCCTTGGTCAAGAGGCCCCCCAGGCGCGGCCCCATGGATTGCAGAAAAATCAGCTCTTTTTTCTTCAAAATGGGTATCTGCTTGAGATCGCCCAGGGCCTTGAACCTTTCCACATTGAACTGGGCGCGGTCAAAGCGCTTCTTGACATCTTCGGAGTAACGGTAGGCGTAAGAAAGCAAATTTTTGAGCTGAATCAGGTAAAATTGCCTGCGCTCGCCTTCATCCAGCACCTCGCGGCGGCTAAAAATGCCTTCGGTGCGATCTTTACGGGTCATAGCACCTCCTCGCGCGGCACGAAGGCCACACGGCTTTTGAGGCAGGCGTAAACAGTTTCAAAAAAAAATGCAAGATATATTTTTTTTATCCAATAAATACACTACATTACAGCACAGATTCCAAAGCTGCCAGCATATCTTCCACGGAGCTGAACCAGCTCCTGACCATGTGGCGCATCAGCCCGACCTCTTCGGACTTGGCCAGGAGGCCGAAAATGGGGACTTGCGCGCCATAGGCCGCGCCCACTTCGGCCCAGGCGTCACAACCCGAAGGCCCCAGGTAAATGAGCAGGTCCGCGCCTACCGCCGAAGCGGCGCAGAATTCAAAAATACGCCGGCCTTCTTCGGAGCGGATGAAGGCGGCCAGTTCCCGCTGGGATAAAAAAGCCTCTTCCGGACGGCCCTCCCGCAACCAGGAAAGGACTTCATGCCCGCGCTCCTCCAATCTGGCGGTCAACATGCCTACCGCATGCTGGTGCTTCCAGGAAGCGGCTATATAGATACGCACCCCAGGCTACCTTTTTTCCAGGTCGGCGGTATCCTGAAGCGTGTCCAGATACTCGCTGATCTTCTCATATTCAAGGTCATCCGTCTGTTTTCGCAGCCAAAGCACCAGATCATTCCTCTGGTCATAACTGTAACGTTCCATTTGAATCAGAATATTTTCCATGGCCTCATAGTCATACTCCCGGCTGGCGGCCAGTATTTTTTCGATCAAAGCCGGATCCGGCTCAGGCCGGCGCGGACGATCGTCCTTCGCGGGTTCGTTTTCCCGGTAATGGCAGAGCGCCTCCATTTCACCCAGGAGCTTACCCAGTTTATCCAAAAAATAGGCGTTGTGCGCGCTGATATAGGCCCAATCGCCTTTATTGGCCGCCTTTTCCAGGTGCTCAGCCATAAATCCGACCTCAAAGGCGCACAAAGAGTAGCTGCTACCCTTGAGTCCGTGTACCGCGATCGCATATTCGGCTATGGATTCACGACGCACCTGGCCGAGTTTTTTCATAATTTCCGAGGTATTGGCGATATAGGAACGGAGCAATTGCAAATAGAGCCGCTCATCCCCGTCAAAACGCTCCATACCCTTGCCTAGATCCAGCCCGTTCACATGCATACCGGCCAAGTTGAAAGGCGTCGCCATGGATTCGTAGGGGGACTCTTCCACCTCCAGCGCCACATTCTTTTTTTTCAAAAGCTCCTCTTCCTGCTCCGCATCCCTCACCCAGACGTTCAAAATCTCGTCCAGCTTGAAGCTGTCAATGGGCTTGGCCAAAAAGGCCTGAAAGCCGTTCCGCAAAAACATGTCCCGGTCGCCGATCAGGGCATTGGCCGTCAAGGCTACAATGGGAACATTGCGGGCATAGTCGCCGCCTATCTCATCGCGGATGATGCGCACCGCCTCCACTCCATCCATGCCGGGCATGCGGTGATCCATAAAAACCAATTGGTAGCGGCCAGGGGCGGAACGGATCAAATCTATGGCCTCCTGGCCTCCCAAGGCCGTATCCACGGCAATTTTGTAGGGCGCGAGCAACCCTTTGACCACCTCCAGGTTGGTTTCCAGGTCGTCCACCACCAGGGCCCGGGCATAGGGCATGAGGATCTTTTTAAACTTCCGCCGGCGGTTCCGGCTAGCCCCAAGACGGAAGTGACTCAAGGCGGCGGCCGTCTCAGGTCCTATAGCTTCGGCATCCCTCACCAACTGCGGCAGGACGAGCGTAAAGGCGCTGCCCTGTCCGTGCTCGCTCTCCACGGAGATCGTGCCGCCCATCATGGCGCTGAGGTTCCGGCAGATAGCCAGGCCCAGGCCGGTGCCCTCAATCATGCGGTTGGCGTAAACGTCCACCTGGCTGTATGGGGCGAAGATCTTTTCCAAATCCTTTTTGAGAATGCCCCGACCGGTATCCCGCACCACAAAGCACACCAGGATGGCCGCGCCCGGCCTTATCGCGCTTCTTACATCCATCTGTCCCTGGTCCAGGCGTATTTCCAGGGCCACTGACCCGGCCTTGGTAAACTTGAAGGCATTGCTGAGCAGGTTGTTAAGAACTTGTTTGATCCGGAGCTCATCGCCGAATAATCTGCGGGGCAGCCTTTCATCCACCTCCAGATTGAAAACCACGGGCTTGGTGCCGATGCGCACCATATTGATGTTGATGGTGTCATTGATCATGGAGGAGACATCATACTCTGTTTCCACCATTTCAAAGCTGCCGGACTCAATCTTGGAAATATCCAGGATGTCGTTGACCATGCTGAGGAGGGTGCGCCCGGCGCTGTAAATTTTGTCCAGGCTGTCCAGGGTTTCCGGCGGCATATCTTTTTGCATGGCTACTTCGCAATAGCCGATAATGGCGTTCAGGGGGGTGCGGATCTCGTGGCTCATCTTGGCCAAAAATTCGCTCTTGCCCTTGGAGAGCAGTTCCGCCGCCTTGGCCTGCACCTCCAGCTCCTGGGCGCGCTGGTTCATTTCCTGAAGCTGACGCTCCTTGTTCTTGATCTCCGCCAAGTTACGGATATAAACCACCACCCGGAAGCCATCCTTCCACCTGACCCGCACCAGGGAAACTTCCGAGGGGTAAAGCTGGCCATCCATCGTGCGGTGCATCCATTCACGCTCCAGATGCCCTTTATCCATGGTTTCGTGGACAAAGCGCAAGACTCCCTCCCGGCTGTTCATTCCGTCCGGCTGGGTTTCAGGCATACACTCGCTGAAAAAATTCTTGAGAAAAGCTCGCTTGGAGACGGCTTTGAACTGCCTGAGCGCCTCCTGGTTACATTCGACGACCTCCCCCTCTTCCCAAAAAAAACAGGCCAGGGGCATGGCGTCGAGCATGGCCCGGGAGTATTGTTCCTCCGACCAGGCCCTGTCCGCGCTGACCTTGATGGGGCGCAAATCGTGGATGTAGGCGAAGAGCAGGGTCTGCTTCCCCCAGACAATGGAAGACAGGATGACCCAGGCGGGGATTCGCACGCCGTTAACATCGCAGTGTTCCCAGTCAAATTCCGCATACCCGGAGCGCAGGGCTTTGCGGATCATGGCTGCGGCCTTGTCCGCGCTGCTCTGTCCACAGGGCTGGAACTTGGGCGCGAAATTTTGGGGTTTTTCCAGAAATTCACCGGCGTTATCCAAACCCACAAGCTCCCGCATCGCCCGGTTGCAACGGATAAGCGCGCCGCGGGCATTGCGCAGGGTACAGGGCAGCGGCATTTCATCAAGGATACGCCAGATATGTTCGACGACCTCGGCTTCCGACTTGGGCTGCTCCATTCCGGATATGCGGCTCTGAGCCTCGATCAGGCTGCGCTTCATGGCGGACAGCTTTTCTTTCAGGCGGGCGTTTTCCCGTTTCAGGCCCTGTTCCAGTGCCGGCCCGGAGTTTTTTTTATCCATTATTGCAGACTCCATTGCAAAACGCGCCGCAAGCGCTTCCAGGCTGACTGGCGATGGCCGGGGCTGCGGGCTTGGTCAAACCAGGGCTTTTATTTCATCTATAACGTGTCCGAAGGCGTCCAGCACCCTGGGGTCAAATTCCGTCCCACGACCGGCCATAATACTGGCGCAAGCCTCGTCATGGCTCAAGGCCGGGCGGAAAACGGAATCCGAGATCAACGAGGCATAAACATTAGCCACCGCCATAATCCTGGCGCTCAAGGGGATATCATCGCCGTGCAGCCCATGTGGATAACCCCGGCCGTCATAACGCTCATGGTGGTTTTCGGCCATAACGGCGGCGCAGAGCAAATGCTCCTGGAACCGGTTATGCTCATAGAGTCTGCGCAAGACCCTGCCCCCGATGGCCGTATGCTCTTTTACCGCTACGAATTCCTCGTCGCTGAGCTTGCCTGGCTTGAGCAAAATCGTATCGCTGATGCCTATTTTGCCTATGTCGTGCAAGGGCGCGGCTCGCACCATGTTCCGTATGCGCTCTTCGTCCAACTCGCCGGCGAATTCTCCGGCATCCATCAGTTCACGGCAGATGATCTGCATGATCTGGCCGACCTTACGGTCATGGTTGTTGATATTTTTCCCCCGGGTTTCGATAAGGTCGGCGAAGGAAATGATGATGTTGTCTTCCAGCGAGGCCAGCACATGTTCAATATCCCGCTGGTACTGCGTCATTTGCAGATGCAAGCCGATTCTGTGCAATAGCACATCCTCTTCAACGGGTTTGACTATAAAATCCGCCGCCCCGGATTCCAGAGCCATGACTTCCATCTCCTCATCGCCGCACCCGGTCAGAAAAATAACCGGAATCCAAGACAGAGCCGGTATTTTCCGCAGTCTGGACAAGAGTTCAAAACCGTCCATGTCCGGCAGCTTCACCTCCAGCAGGATCAGATCCAGGGGCTGACGCAAGGCTTTTTCCAGGGCCTGCCCCCCGGTCTCGGCCATGATGACATCATGCCTACCTTCAAGGTATTCGTAAATTTCCATGCGGCTGAACGATTGATCGTCAACAAGCAAAATTTGTTGCATCGGTTTCAAGAATGCTCCCGTATAACGGCGAAACGCTCGTGGTTATCCTCAAAGATCTCCACAATGTGCGGGTCAAAATGCTTGCCCTTGCCTTCAAGAATGATCCGGCAGGCCTCCTCATGGCTCATGGCCTTGCGATAGACCCGGTCAGCCACCAAGGCATCGTAAACATCCGCCAGCGACATGATCCTGGCGCACAGGGGAATGGCCTCGCGGCGCAAACCGTGGGGATAACCCAGGCCGTCATAGCGCTCGTGATGGCTTTCAGCAATTTTTTTGGCGTAAATCAGGTAGCGCTGGGTTGAACTGCGCTGGAACATGGCCTCCAAAATATTAGCCCCTATGAGGGAATGGTCCCGCATAACGGCGTATTCATCAGGAGTCAGCCTGGACGGTTTGAGCAACACCCGATCGCTGATGCCGATCTTGCCTATGTCATGCAGGGGCGCGGCCCGGACAATCATGTCCAGTTCACCGGGCTGCAGTTCGTCCGTGAAAAGCTTTCTCTCCAAGAGACCCTGGCCTATAACGGAGACATAGCCGCTGGTGCGCTGCACATGCCCACCGGTATCGGTATCCCGGCATTCGATAAGTTCAGCGAAAGAATAGGCCAAGCTATCTTCCAGGTCTCGCACCCGGTCTTCCAGGTGGCGCTGATAGCCGGAAAGACGCAAATGCAAATCAACCCTGTGCTGGAGAACCTTCTTGGTAAAGGGCTTGGTGATGAAATCGCAGGCCCCCATTTGCAGGGCCTTGACCTCAGAGGCGCTGTCCTGTTTCCCGGTAAGGAAAATGACCGGCACCCGGGCGAGGCGCTCGTACTTGCGCATGCGAGCCAAGGTTTCAAAACCGTCCATCCCCGGCATTTCAATATCCAGCAAAATCAAATCCGGCGCGCTCATCAGGGCGATTTTCAAGGCCTGCTCCCCGGATTTGGCCAGTTTTATCGTATAGGAAGCATCGGCCAGTTGAAGACCGGCATATTTAAGATTGGTCAGGTTGTCGTCCACAAGCAAAATCAGCGGCAACATAACTTGTCCCTCGCGGAGATTAAGCCTTTAAACTATCATCTTAAAACGCCTTACTGTCAAACCTTTTTTACTAATTAAACCACCCTAACACGCGCCCCAGACGAGTAATTTACTTTTACCAGCCGGGCATGCTATTGCAGGGCATGGTTCATCCAGCGCATTACCTGGCGGTTTGCTGCATCCTCAAAGACGAAGACCCATTTCTGGAGGAATGGTTCACCTATCACCAACTTATCGGGGTGGAACACTTTTTTGTTTATGACAACATGAGCGCCAGGCCCCTGGATGAAAATCCCTTTATCCGCAAATTCATCGACGCCGGCGGCCTTACCCTGAACAGCATCGCTGGCCGGGCCATGCAGCTTCCGGCTTATGCCCACTGTCTGCAAAACTACGGCCCGCTCTGCAAATGGCTGGCCTTCATTGATCTGGACGAATTCCTGTGCCCGCTGGAAACCGATGATTTGCGCCGGCTCCTGTCTGAGTACGAGGATTTTTCCTGCCTGACCCTGAACTGGAAATGCTTCGGCTCCAGCGGTTTCATCAGCCGCCCGTCAGGCTTGGTGCTGCGCAATTACCAGGAGCGTTTCATTAAAGCACACCATCTGCATTTCCATGTCAAAAGCCTGGTGCAGCCGGAAAAAACCGCCAATGTGAATACCGCCCACGCCTTTTTCCCCTGCCGCGGAGAAAGGGCGGTCAACGAACATTTCCGCCCCCTGCCCCCTGGGGCTTCCCTGGCCCCCATCTCCTGGGATCGGGCCTGCGTCAACCACTACCTGCTCAAATCCCAGCAGGACGTAGAACAGCGCATCCGCCGCGGACGATCGGACGTGCCTTCCTCCAAGCCCACGGTTGATTATACCGATTTCCAGCGCCTACTGGCGGAAAAACAGGAAAAAGATACGGCCGCGCTACGTTTCCTGCCGGCCCTGGAAGAGCGCCTCGCGCGGGGAAGCTCCCCGGCCCTGATTCCGGCTGAAGACGCCTTTCCTCAGCCCCCGGACGAGAGCGAACTGGAGACCTACACCCGTCTGGCCGGACTGTGCGCCCAGGACCGGCGCTTCAGTGAAGCCGAACTGCTCTTGTGCAGAGCCAGTCTGCGCCATGCCGGGCGGGCCGAACTCTGGACACTCAGGGCGAACCTGGCCAGGCGGCAGGGGCGGCGCGAACCGGCCCTGCGCTTTCTGCGCAAGGCCATGAGCCTGAACGAGATCCCCCAATGCTATGAAGAACTGCTCGATCTCTTCATCCAGGGCGGACACGCCTCCAAAGGCAAGGCCGTACTGACCTTTCTCCTGCACGCTTCTACCGTGCGTACCGATGACGCCGACTTCAACCATAAGCTGGCCGTGGCCAAAGAACTCCTGGGCCGAAGCTCCAGGGGAAGAGAGAGCCTGTGAAGCACTATTTGGCCCTGTGCTGCATCGCCAAGGACGAGGAATTTTTCATCGAGGAATGGCTCTGTTACCACAGTCTGCGCGGGGTGGAGCATTTTTATATTTATGACAACATGAGCGCCCTGCCCCTGCGCTCCCTCCCGGCCCTGCAAGCCTACCTGGCCCAAGGGCGGATCACCCTGGTGGAAGTGGAGGGGCAGGGACAACAAATGCCCAGCTACGACCATTGTCTGCGCCATTATGGGCCGGAATGCCGCTGGATTGGCTTCATTGACCTGGATGAATTCATCCAGGTCCAACGCCATGCCGACCTGCGCGCCTTCCTCTCAGAATTCGAACCCTACGCCGGGCTGGTCTTGAACTGGCGCATCTTCGGGTCCAACGGACACCTCTCCCGGCCTTCCGGGCTGGTCATAAACAACTACACCGAAAGCCTGGCCCGCCCAGGAGCGGAACTGCACTTCAAAAGCCTGGTGGACCCCAGGCAGGCCCTTTCGGCTAAAAACCCGCATACCTTCTTCCTCCGGCCCGGAACCTTCTGCGTGGGCGAAAGCCACCTGCCCGTCCCGGCGGAAGAAGCCTTTGCCCCGCTCAACCGTGAACGCGCCTGGATCAACCACTACTACTACCGTTCGCAGCAGGATTTTGAGCGCAAGGTGCTCCGGGGCCGGGCCAGCGTAACCCCGGACCAAGGAGGCAAACGCCTGGCGGCCTTTTACGAGCAGGCCGTCCTGCCCAGTAAAAAAGACCGCCGTCTCACCCGTTTCGCGCCGGCGGTGGAAGAGGCCATGAGGGAAAAATCCCTGCCCCTCTTCATGCCGGATCTTCCAGAGGACGCCGGCCTCCAGGCCTACCTGGATCTGTCCAGGGAACTGGCCCTGAAACAGAAATGGGAAAAGGCCGAGGTCACCCTCTGCCGGGCGGCGACCCGCTTTGCCGATGCCCCCCTGCTCTGGATCACCCGAGCCTTCATTGCCCGGCAAAAACGCGAATACTCAAGGGCCGGGCAATTCATCCACCAGGCCCTTAGCCTGGGGGAGCTACCCCAGACTTACCTGGAGCTCGCCCGCCTGCGCATGGACCAAGGGCAACGGCAAGAGGCCGGGGAACTGATTTTCTTCCTGCGCCACAGTCCGAGCCTGCGCGTGCGCGACGATGCTTTCCGGAAGGAACTGCGGGAGTTGGAAAAAGGCCTGACGGGCGAAGCTTAAGCGGCGGGCATTAATGTCGACGGAAAAATTAAACGGCCGACCGCCGCGAGGTGGCCGGCCGTAAGTTTCACGCCCGCGCTACATGCTGACTTGCAGGATCTGTTGCAGGAGCTGAGCCTTGGCCGTATCGTCATCGTTGTGCAGATCCTCGACCATCTCGCTATCCAGGGGATCGGCCAGACTGAGATGCACGACTTGCTCATTGTCGCCACCATTATAGGTCAATGCCACCTGGCTCTCGTGGGTGATGGAGAACAGGAGTTGCCCGTCGTCAAGCATCTGGCCGATCTGCTCTCCTGTATCCTGGTCACTGCCATGATCGAACATGTCCTCGAAGAAAAGCTTGTCATCGCCCAGGCTGAAGTCCATGACATGGTCAACCCCGCCAAGGGACTCCTGGGTCCAGACAAAGGTATCGCCGCCGCCGCTGCTCTGCATGACCTCATCGCCGGAGGAGGCATAGATGATCAACCCGGACTGGTTATCCTCGGCATGTTCCTCCGAAAGCGGAATGTTTTCTTCCCTGCTCAGGGAAACATCCGGGGTGCCGCCCAGCAAAGGATCTTGATCGTCATCCAGCGGCATGGACGCGGAGAAAGCCGCGAATTGCCCGGCCCCGTCCGGGGAGGCGGAGGCGTCACCCTGTTCAAAGAACGAGGGATCGGCATCCGCCGGGTTGGAGAGAGTGATGGTGATGCTGGAAGAGGCGGTGTCGCCGTCGCCGTCCATGATCTGCACGGGCAGGTTCAGCTCGGGGTAATGGTCGAGAAGCTCCATGTTGCAGCCTATTTCGGCGATGGTGCCCTTGGAGTTGCCGGCGAAGTCCAGGCGTATCTCCGTGAAGAGCGCGCCAGGCTCAATCTGGGTTGTCCCCAGAGCGTCACAGTGGAAGCTTCCGGTGGCCACCACATTCCCGGCGGCGTCGTAGGCCTTCCAAGTGCCTTCAAGCGGCCCGCCGCCCTTGCCTTCACTAATGGCGACCACGCTTTGTTCCCTGGGAAACTCCAATTGCGCCCAATCTCCCTTGGAAAAGAACTGGTTGCCTGTGCCGATGCCGTTGGTGCTGGTGTTGATCGTGCTTGAGGCCGTGATCTTGGCCAGGATCTGATCCGCCGGGGGTGTGCTGAACATGAACCCGTAATTCCCGCCGGAGCAGATATACCCCCCGCTCTTGTTGCCGGCTTCCGCCGCCCCCATATCCGCAAAGATCATTTCTTGCACGACGTTGAGCGAACCATACATCTCGAAGCTGTAGCTGTTGCTTTCGGCATCCAGATGCGCGGCGAAAACGGTGGTGAACACGCCGTTCTGGTAGGTGACGCCTTCTATGGTGGCGCCGTTGTCCGCCAGCTTGTAGTAAACCGGGTTGCCGTCAGAGGTGTGGCCGGTGTCCCAGCATCGCTCGCCGCCCAGGGTGATCGACGGGCCGGCGGGGGCGAAGGCGGCCGGGGTATCCGCGTGCTGCCCGTCAGCGCCCCAGAGGGCATTGAGATCGCCGACAATCGAAGCTCCATCTCCGTCCGGCACATCCGCGGCAATGGGCGTAAAGCGCACAGGCGCGTCATCAATAATGCCCACCGTGCCGGTGACGGTGTTGGAGACGCCCACTTGGGTGAGCACGCTGACCTCTAGCCGCACCACATCCAGCGCGACATCGCTCTTGTCCTCGCCCGATGAACCACTCTTGGCCTGGTGTCCTTCATAGGCTTCCGTCAGTTGATAGGTCAGGCTGAGAAGGCCGGTTTGCGGGTTGAAGGATCCGCCGGTCACTTCACCATTGGCCACGCTGATGGACGAGAAATCGCCGACGAGCTGCCCCTGGGCATTCACCGTGAAGGAGTTGCCGCCAATGGTGAAGGTCTCGGCATCGCCGCCGCCCAAATCCACGCGGTACTGCACTTCGGCCACATGGCCGCTGCCCTTGCCTTCCTGCGTGCCTCCGGGAAGATAGGCTTCAGATACACGAGGAACCGCGCCGGCCAGCTCAACGGTGGGCGCGACAGGCACGCACGGGAAAGAACTTAACTCAGATCCGAAAGACTTGGCCTCAAATTCGCCCGTAGTGGAGGTGAAGCCGGTAACCTGCGCGTTCACGGTAATAGTGCTGTTGCCCGCGTAATTAAGCGCGCCGGGCAAGGATACCGA
Organism: Desulfovibrionaceae bacterium; assembly: GCA_009782775.1. Classification (GTDB taxonomy): domain Bacteria; phylum Desulfobacterota; class Desulfovibrionia; order Desulfovibrionales; family Desulfovibrionaceae; genus WRHT01. The sequence goes on along the minus strand of WRIL01000021.1, from coordinate 5,615 downwards.
CACGGAGGTGTCCTTGCCGCTAATATCGGCGGAGTACGTCTGCCCGTTGACGGTAAAGTTCACCGTGGTGGTCTGCCCTTCGCCGGGAGAGGTATCCAGGCCGTCCTCGTTGGTCAGGCTGATAGTGACGACCAGTTGGCCGCTCTCATCCGTGCCCAGGGCGATCTCCGCCGTGGTCGTGTCGATGGTGTCGGCGATATTGGCGGTGTCAGAGGCTCCGGCCACCGGCAGGGCATAGCCGCCGCCCTCAACCGTGGCGGTCACGGTGATTTCCGAGGCGTCCAGGTAGATGTCTTCGGCGTTGCCGTGTGGCACGTCCACCACATATTCGCTCTGGCCTGGCTCCAGGTTTACGGTCACCGTCCCTATGGCGTTGCCGCCAGGATCGGTTACGGTCAGGGTTATAACGCCCGCCTCGGTGGGCGCGACGCCCAGGTTGATGGTCGCCGGAACCGTATCGCCACCCTCAATCCCGTCCGCGACCGAAATGGCCAGAAACACTTCCGACGGAGGCTGGGGCAGGTTAAAGCTGAAGTCCGCGCCATCGCCCTGGGCCGCCAGGGCCTCAAAATTACCGGCATTGGGGTCAGACACACCCAGGCTGATGGCGACCTCCTGCTCCGCGCCAGCGTACGGGCTGGAATCAAGCACATTGTCAAAGGTGATCGATGAACTGGTCGATCCCGCCGGGATTACCACGGTCTGGGTCACCCCGTTTACCACCACCTGGATGGGCACGTCCGTCTGCGGGGCCGGGTTGTCGCTGATCGGGTTGGTCAGCTGCACGGTCACGGTCACCCCGCCGTTCCCGTCAGGTACGACCGCAAAAATCTCCGCCGTGGTCGTGTCGATGGTGTCGGCGATATTGGCGGTGTCAGAGGCCCCGGCCACCGGCAAGGCATAGCCGCCGCCCTCAACCGAGGCGGTCACGGTGATTTCCGAAGCGTCCAGGTAGATGTCTTCGGCGTTGCCGTGCGGAACATCCACCGTGTATTCGCTCTTGCCTGGCTCCAGGTTTACGGTCACCGTCCCTATGGCGTTGCCGCCAGGATCGGTTACGGTCAGGGTTATCGTCCCGGCTTCAGCCGGGGGAGATCCCAGGTTGATGGTCGCCGGAACCGTATCGCTGCCTTCCACCCCGTCCGCGACCGAAATGGCCAAAAACACTTCCGACGGGGGCTGGGGCAGGTTAAAGCTGAAGTCCGCGCCGTCGCCCTGGGCCGCCAAGGCCTCAAAATTACCGGCATTGGGATCACTCACCCCCAGGCTGATGGCGACCTCCTGCTCCGCCCCTGCGTACGGGCTGGAATCAAGCACGTTGTCAAAGGTGATCGATGAACTGGTCGAACCCGCCGGGATTACCACGGTCTGGGTCACCCCGTTTACCACCACTTGGATGGGCACGTCTGTCTGCGGGGCCGGGTTGTCGCTGATCGGGTTGGTCAGCTGCACGGTCACGGTCACCCCGCCGTTGCCGTCAGGTACGACCTCAAAAATCTCCGCCGTGGTCGTGTCGATGGTGTCGGCGATATTGGCGGTGGCGCTTGCCCCGATGCCACCCACGTCTTCATAATTGCCGCCGATAACTTCCTTGACCGTCGCCGTCATGCTGGAGGCGTCCAAATAGATGTCTTCGGTATTGGGATTGTCCACAAGAAGCGTGCCTGCGCCGTCCGCGCCGATAGCCACGCTGTAGTCCTGGCCGTCGACGGTCACGATTACCGTGCAGGGATGCCCTTCCTGCGGGGGATTGCTCATAGACACGTTAAACTGCACATGTTCAGCGCCTTCCACCGTATCCACGGCCGTGACGCTCACATAGGTCGTGTCTATGGTATCCTCAATATGCGCGCTGTCAGAAGCGTCAACCACGGGCAGGGCATAGCCGCCGCCCTCAACGGACACGGTCACGGTGATCTCGGAAGCATCCTTATACACGTCATCTTCGTTGCCGTGCGGAACATCCACCACATATTCGCTCTTGCCTGGCTCCAGGTTTACGGTCACCGTCCCGATGACGTTGCCATCCGGATCCGTCACCGTAAGGGTGATCGTTCCGGCTTCAGCCGGCGGCTCTCCAAGGTTCACCGTTGCCGGAACCGTCTCGCTGCCCTCCACCCCGTCCGCGACCGAAACGGTCAGAGGCACTTCCGACGGGGGTTGGGGAAGGTTAAAGCTGAAGTCCGCGCCGTCCCCCTGGGCCGCCAAGGCCTCAAAATTACCGGCATTGGGGTCAGACACACCCAGGCTGATGGCGACCTCTTGCTCCACGCCAGCGTACGGGCTGGAATCAAGCACGTTGTCAAAGGTGATCGATGAACTGGTCGAACCCGCCGGGATAATCACGGTCTGGGTCACCCCGTTTACCACCACCTGGATGGGCACGTCCGTCTGCGGGGCCGGGTTGTCGCTGATCGGGTTGGTCAGCTGCACGGTCACGGTCACACCGCCGTTACCGTCAGGTACGACTGTGGCAATCTCCGCCGTGGTCGTGTCGATGGTGTCCAACACCTGTGCCGTCGCGCTCTGCCCAACGGTCACCTTATCGTAATTGCCCCCGGTAACGCCCACAACCGTCAAGGTCACATGCGACGGGTCAAGATATATATCTTCCGTGTTGTCGTTGGCAATGGTCAGGACACCATAACCGTTCGCGTCCACCGTCACATAATGGGTCGTTGTCTCGCCGGTCACGGAGTTGAAGGTCGTCACCTCCACTATGGTGGGGGTGGTCCCCGTAGGCGGGAGACTTAACTGGATTCCAAAGCTTATTGTGCCGTCGCCTTCATTTATGTCGGCGGTGGAGATCGATATGGATACCTCCCTGGGCGCGGGAGCGGCAGGAGTAGAACTTTCGCCCTCCACGGCAGACTCGGCCCTGGCGGTTCCCCCGCCCCAGTCCGGGCGGCCCTGGACTCCGAGACGGTCAACGCCGTCAATAAGGTTGCCCGCGTCATCGGAATAAGCGCCCAGACGGCCTGTGGAGCCTTCACCGGCGGCCGTGGCCAGATCCGGGGCAAAGGAGGCGATGAAGGATTCCGCGTCCAGCCGCGCCCCGCCAAAGTCCAGGGTAGCGTCCATGAAGGTGAAAAAATCTTTCAGGACAATGCTTGAACCGCTCTCAAAATTCATCAGCAGATCGTTGCCTTCTTTGGCAAGATCCAGGGTGGTAGTTTCAGGGGAGAAGCCCAAGGCGACCTCTTCGCCGCTGGTCATCTGGTGGATAAACGCTCCGGAAGCCGGAATGGATAATATGTCGGCCATGCGATTCTCCTTCTACTGATTCAGCCGCTTGAGAGAAGTGTCTTTTACTTGGAGGGTCTGCTTACGCCAGCCGGCCCATGGAGAGGTCTTATTAAAAGAGAATAATACCCACCCCTTTGAGCCTTTGGAAAAGTTTACTAAAAATTCATCAGTTTATCAAGAAATTTTCAAAAAACAAGTCCTTTCCACCCGCTTAATATTGCCCGGCCAAGCGAAGGGGGATCCTGCCCATGTAGCGCAACAGCGCGGCGATGCTGAAAAACCCCGGCAAAGGCGGTTTTTCCGCCTTTGCCGGGGCCGCGTAATCGCCGGCCGCCCCTTTACGGGCGGCCGGCAAGCTTTTTAAGGGTTAACCCAGGCTGGCTTGCAAGATCTGCTGCAAGAGCTGGGCCTTGGTCGCGGCATCGTCATTTTGCAGACTATTAAACGTGGCGTTGTCCAGAGGATTAACCAGGTCAATGAGTACTGTCTGATGGTCGCCGCCGTGATTGTAGGACAGTTCCAGGTGGCTGTTGTCGGAGATGCTCAGGAGCAGTTCACCATCGCTGAGCATGTTGCTGATCTGCTCTTCCATGTCCTCCCCGCTGCTGAGGCTGAACATATCCTCGAAGAAGAGCTTATCCTCTCCCAAGTTGAAGTCCATGATCTCGTCCTGTCCGCCCATGGCTGAATGCTGCCAGACAAAGATGTCGTGGTCGCCGCCATGCATGAGTTCATCCGCTGAGGTGGCGAAGATCAAGTGCTCGTCCGGGTGAGGTTCGGTGAGGATGTCCGGGAGACCCTCGTGGTCAAGGAACGCGTGCGCGCCCATGATCCCGAGCGGATCCGCGCCCGGCAGCGCGGCGCCGTGGTCGACCACGCCCATTAGGTCAGCGGTCAGCGTGCCGTCCAGGCCAAAGCTCCTGGTGCTGCCGTCGTCAAGCTCGTACTCGCCGCGCCAGAAGACATCCGAGGTTTCCTTGCCGTCTTCGGTGTAGAAGCGGAAGCTTCCGTCATCAGCGACGATGAGCGTGCCCTGCCCCGGAATCTCGATCTCGTGCTGCCTAGTATCCTGGTCAAACTCGTACTTCACGCCGTCAATGGTCACCGAGGCCAGGGTGGCGGAGTCATCGGGGATGAAGTCGCCCTTGAAGTCCGGGGCGCTCGGGCTATCCGCATACTGCACCACGTCGGTGAGCAACAGATGCGGATTGCCCACGCTCTGCGGGCTATAGTACTCGCCCACGTTCATCAGGCCGATGACCAGGACGAGTTCGCCGCCGCTATAACCGGGATGGTTTTGCAGGGCTTCGAGGTCAATGAGGCAGATGCCCGAGGTAGGCGGATTGCCCTGGCCCAGCATCCCGCTGGTCACGATTTCGTTAGTCACGGGATCGCGCAGGAACCAGAAGCTGGCATCGTCGCCATGCTTGGTATCGCCGGAGACGAAGGAGTATCCGAACTGGATGCTGCCGCCGCTGCCTGCGTCCACTCTTGTGGAGATGAGGTTCCAGTCGTAGTCGTTGTAGCTATGGAAGCCGTTCTTTTCGCTGCCCGAGGCGGCGAGACTGTGATTCTTGAACTGATCGGTAGTCTCTATGCCAATGTCCTTGAGGATGGCATCAATTAAGTTATTGGCGTCCACCTTAGTAACACCCTGCGGGACACCGAACATCTCCAGGATGACGAGTTCGTCCTGACCCTTGAAGCCCGCGGCGGTACTGCCGGTGGTGAACTCGCCGCAATCCTTCATATGCAGGAGGGTATTGCTGGCGCCTTCGGGCATGGGCGGCAGATCCATAGTCCACCCGTGCTTGCCGCTGGTATAATCAATGTAGCTATGTCCATAGCCGCTCACCAGGACTTGGTACCCGTCCTCAGCGTTGCCGGTCAGATAGTTCTTTGAGCCATTGACAAGCATACCCGCGGTATCAATGGTCAGCGTGTCGTAGAGGTAGTTCTGCCAGCCCTGGCTCGCGTGGTCACTGGACATCCAGCCGGTGGACCCCATAACGTCAGTCTTGCCGTCATTCGCCATATCCCAGTCGCCGATCTTTTCGTGCCCGTCAGCCTTTTCAGCCGGCGCATAGAAGTCTTCTTCCGTGTCGGCATCGGCGTCCGCGTCCGCATCGGCGTCCGCGTCATCATCAGCATCGGCGTCCGCGTCATCATCAGCATCGGCATCCGCGTCCGCATCGGCGTCCGCGTCCGCATCGGCGTCCGCGTCATCATCAGCATCGGCATCCGCGTCCGCATCGGCGTCCGCGTCATCATCAGCATCGGCGTCCGCGTCATCATCAGCATCGGCGTCCGCGTCATCATCAGCATCGGCGTCCGCGTCCGCATCGGCGTCCGCGTCATCATCAGCATCG
>WRIL01000020.1 GCA_009782775.1 Desulfovibrionaceae bacterium | reverse complement strand
CCTGAAAGACGCGGGCATCCATGTGCTCTGGCAGAGCATATGGCCCATGCTGGCCATTATCGCCGGCAGCACGGCCATTGCCTACGCCATGTTCAGGAGAAAGGTGGCCTAGGGTTTTTATGCTTATGGACATACTTCGGTAGTGCCCCAGTTTCAAGTTCTTAATTTTTATGAAAACAGCATAATCAATATTTGGGCTTTTTTCCGGGCCTCGGCAACTCGTCCCGCATAGCCGTAAAATTTTGAATTTTTCGCCAAGTTTTTTCCCCTAAGAACGATCTGCCGTCGTCCGGCATGGCCGCAATTCCGCAGGTTAAGCATCCAGCTTCATAGGCTTCAATGAGGGCCACATCCCCACGCGCCTCATCTTCTTTCAAAATTGCCTTCCTGCGTTCTTCATCTTGTGTTTGTAGATCGTCAGTTATCAGGCTTGTGTCTTCATTTCCATTTTTGTTCAAAGGAATGTAGGCATGTTCACCCCAAATTTTAACCCATTTATCGTATTGTACATCTTGAACAGTATAAACATTTTGTCTTGAATTGAAAATTAGGTCACTTTTAAGCTTACGTCAATATCAATTTTTTGAGAACATAAATATCATCCCACATGATTATACTGTTTTAATATAATCATGCGAATTGCTATTGAAATCAAGGGGAATATTATAGAAAACAATGAAAAACTTGAAACAAAAATGCGTATTGTGAGGAATTATATGCTTGAAGATATTATTATAATAATGTCGCCTGACTAGGGCCTGCAATTTTGGCGCGTTCTGCTTTTTTAAAAGTCAGGCTCCCACTTTGCAAATCGGTGTACTCCGGCCTTTCCGTTCCTTCTAGCAAGCCCCTAATGGTGAGGATTTGTATTTTGGGATATTGTTTTCCATTATGCGGGCAGGAGTAAAGTCCTTTCGCTATCGCCTCTGTTTTCATAGGTTTTGTCGGTTTTTCAAGGGCAACAAAAAGCCCTATTTCGGCTTTTTCTTTATCAATAACGTGGGCAAGTTCGCGGATCATTTTTACATCTATATTTTTTCCGCCTTTCACTGAAACAATGATTTTTTTCGGCTGGGCATTGTGTTCATCCTGAAAATAGATAATACCATCTATACCGCCATCCGCGCCTTTCTTTTTATCTTTATATGGTTGAGCATTTACAAGCGAACAGGCCCACCATTCAAACTGATATTTGCCACGCATTGCAAGATCATATGCGCCTTCAATGTCTTTTGGAGTACCATGTACATCATACTGCACATCCGGAAAAGCATCCCGCAAACGTTTTTCAATGAGGCTTATGGCAAGATGGGTAATATCTATGCCTATCCAACGGCGGTTAAGTTTTTGTGCGGCGTGAACAGCCGTGCCACAACCACAGAAAGGGTCTAAGACGATGTCGCCTTCATTGCTACTGGCTTGAATAATGCGCTCCAGCAAGGCAAGAGGCTTTTGGGTGGGGTACCCAAGAGATTCTGATCCCATTGAATGGATCAAACTTATGTCATCCCAAAAATCAGAAAGAGGAATGCCTTTGTTTTGATCGAGGTAGTATTTCAACCGCGGCACTCCATTTTCTTTAGTTGGAAACTCTACCAAGCCTTGTTTCACATATTTTTCAAGTTTATCATGGGTGGTAAGCCAGTGCATTCCAGACCTACCACGAATATTGGGATCATATCCACGCCAAATTTGTCCTGTTTCCCCTTTGCGTATGCCACTTGCCATCAGTGGTACTGATTGATAATCTCCTCTAGCATCGCATTTGTTATACGCTTTTAATAATGTTTCATCAAATTCTTCATATTGAATATTAAAATAAAAGCTATCTGATCTCTTGTAAAAAAGTAGTTCATCATGTGCGCGTCTATAACTTTTACTTATACTTGATCTTCTTCCGCTCCTTTTCCAGCTTATACAGTTTTTATAATTCTCTTTCCCGAACACAGAATCCATTACAATTTTCAAATAATGACTAGCTGTCGGATCACAGTGTAAGTATAAACTGCCGGTTGGCTTCAAAATTCTGTACAATTCCAACAAACGGCCTGTCATCATAACAAGATAAGCCATCATATCATTTACACCAAGAAAACTTCTCATAGCGGTGAGTAGCGCGGAAACATCAGTATTTTTTTGTTTCAAAATATTGGTAAATTCTTGCTCAGACTGTTCATTCCAGTGCCAAGTATCTTGAAATACTTCAATTTGCGATTTACTTTTATCACCGGCAGGGTTTTTATAGAGAATATTGTAATCAGCTTTTGAATTGAATGGCGGGTCAAGATAAATCAGGTCAACGCTTTCATAAGATAAATTGCGCAGTACATCGAGGCAATCCCCAAAATATAGAGCATTCTTCATCAGAATGCTCTAACTTGAAAAACCACGCTACGCTTGGATGCGTGCGCGTTATGGGACGGTGTTAAGAGAGAGAGAGAGAGAGAGAGCAAAATTCATACCATCTTCTCCTTAAATACCGCGATATTCAGATAAATTTCTATATATGAACCCAAACACTTTGCAAGTAATTTTTATGCCATGAAATCTAATCCGCCAACCTGACTATATCTTCAAGTCTCCAAATTTACGTTTCAAGCCCTGCTTGCATCGCCGGGGTAAGGCGCTATGCCGCCTGCCGGATTGGATGGCGCGGGAATGGAAGGAGCTATGATTTGAGGTGTGGGCTCCGGCATATCGGAAACAGTCTCTGTGCCGGACGGGATATGTATTTCGGCTGTATGGGTTCCGCTGTCCGGGGCGCTGTTGGTCAAGTTCCCGGCGGCATCCTTTGGAGCCATAGCCCCCTTAGCTCTCTTTTCGATATCGTCTTCATTCCGCTTGAGGTGCGTTTTTTCCGCGTTTTCCCAGACTTGGTTCGTCTGGTGGGAAATGAGCCCCTTATCCGCCCGCTTCAAGGCAACATGCTTTTCGCCTAAGGTCTTGGCATTTTCATATTCGGCCGTTGTCGTCTGCATAATGGCAAAGAAGGTGTTGCCTTGCTTACTGACTTCTATAGATTTATTTATCCCGAAATTTGCAAGGGTTCCCTCGACATAGCGCGAAAAACCGCGTTCAGAAGAAACGAAATTCCTGAGCATGGGATTGTTTGAGGACACCCCGGCCGTCTTCCGGCTTGCCGGCGGGGATGTTTGTTCCTCAACAGTATTGCCCTTGGGCAATTCGGTCGTCCTAAAATCGGCCAGCGAACCCAGGGAATTTAGTAACCCGTTAATAGTCATATAGCCTCTGGATAAAAGCGGTCTCGCCTAAAAAGCATATCGGCCATAGCGAAATATATATTAGATGTTTAGTCTCGGGCTTCCGTCGCAATCCGCTCCATCCGCTTCAATTCAGCTTAAAGGCAATGGGCAGGACGATGCGCGCCCGGACCGGCGGAGGGGGAAAGGGAACGGCGGCCAGCACGGCCTCCCTGGCGGCCCGGTCCAGCACGGCCTGCCCGCTGCTTTCGCGCAGGGCCAGCTCTTCCACTCCGCCGTCCTGGGTAATGACGAAGGTGACGGTGGCCGTGCCGCTCCAGCCCAGGCGTCTGGCCCGTTCAGGGTAAATCAGGTGACGGCGGACGTATTGCAGGATGTTTTGAAATTGCGTCTCCAGGTACAGGCCGGTTTCCGTTTCGCCGGCGGCCGCGCCTGGGGCGATGTGCGCGTTGTTTCCGTATCGGGCGTCCTGGTCTGTCCGCCCGGTCTGTCCGCCGGGCAAGGGAACGGCTCGCGTCCTGGGCGGCGAGTCCTTCTCAGCGATGGCCTCCTGCTCGTCAGGTTCGTCCGCGTACAGGCCGGCTGATTCCCTTTCAGGCCGGGCGGTCTCTGTTTTCAGGCCGGCATTGTCAGGAAGGGAGCTGATTTCCAGCCGGGCGAGGTCCAGTCTCGGGTAAACGCCGGACCCCGTCTGCCTGCCGCCTGCCGCCAGGAGCAGCCCCAGGGCCAGGGAGTGCAGGAAGAGGGAAAGCCCGAAGACTTTGAGGTAATTGATCATGCGCGTCCACCGGAAAGTATTTCAAACTAAGGGAATCTATCGGGGAAAACAAGGGCTTAGATTAGAAAGGTGATTATCGTGAAGAACGTTTTGACATTTAAACTGCACAGAGTTTATGATGTGTCTAAGTACGGGGATAGGAGGAAGGCGTTCATGAGTCTGTGTGAGAAACAAACAACCAGTTCAAGACGAGGATTTCTCGCCAACGGGATCAAGGCCGTGGTCGCGTTCTTCGGCCTGGGCCTGGGCATTCCCCTGTTGGGTTTTTCCTTGTCGCCGACGCGTGGGCGGGACAGGCATGAAGACTGGATTCCCCTTATCGCGCTGGCGGAATTGAAAGACAGTCGCCCCACCAAGGTGACTTACCAGTATGAGCGTAAAGATGGCTGGACCACGGTGGCGACGCGGAAAATGGCCTTTATCGTGCAAAACGGCGACGGCGCGTTCACCGTCATTTCCAATCGTTGCCCCCACCTGGGCTGCGGCGTGGATTGGGATGCCACGGCCAATCAATTCCGCTGCCCCTGCCACGGCGGGGTCTTTGATCTCCAGGGCCGGGTCTTGGAAGGTCCGCCGCCCCGTCCCTTGACGCAGCTTGCTTCCAAGGTTGAAGACGGAAGCATTTTTATCCGGGAGGCATAGCTGTGGGCAAAATTTATCAGTTCATAGATCAGCGGCTCGACCTCACTCCCCTGCTCAGAAAAATTGCGGATCATCCGGTTCCGGACCACGCCAACCCGCTGAAAACGCGCTCGGCCTTTATTTACTGTTTCGGGGGGATCAGCTTTCTTGTCATCCTCATGCAAATTCTGACCGGCGCGTTTTTGATGCTTTATTATGTTCCTTCCCCGGATCACGCTTACGCCAGTGTCAGCTATATCAAAAATGAAGTGGCTTTCGGCGGTTTTGTGAGCAACCTGCACCGGGTGGGGGCCAGCGCCGCCGTGCTCATGGTATTTTTGCACATGCTGCGCGTGTTCTTCACCAAGTCCTATAAAAATCCGCGCGAACTCAACTGGGTGGCCGGAGTATTCCTTCTGTTCATTGTCATGGGGCTGGGCTTTACCGGATATCTGTTGCCCTGGGATCAAAAGGCCTACTGGGCTACCACCGTGGGACTGAACATCCTGGAAGGCGTCCCCTTGGCAGGAGGTTTCCTGGCCGACGCCCTACGCGGCGGCAGCGAGGTCGGCATGCTCACCCTGACGCGCTTTTTCGTGATCCATGTCATGTTTTTGCCGGGTTTGTTGATCCTTTTTCTGGCGGCGCATTTCTTCATGGTGCGGCGCCAGGGCATCTCCCATCCCCTCTGAGGTGGTCGAACATGTCTGTGAATAAAACTTCCTCCTCAGTTGATCCGGGCAAGAATTCTTACCCCTTCTATCCTAATCATATGTTCATGGAGGCCCTGGTCGCCTTTGGGGCGCTGCTCGTCCTGGCCCTCCTGGCCCTGCTCTGGCAGATGCCCCTTGAGGAAATCGCCGATCCCAGCGATTCCGCCTATGTGCCGCGTCCGGAATGGTATTTTCTCTTTCTCTTCCAACTGCTGAAATATTTTAAGGGATCGTTCATTGTTGTTGGCACCGTTGTCGTCCCCGCGCTGGCGACGCTTTTTCTCCTCCTGTGGCCCTTTTTGGACCGGGGGGAAGAAACCCGGCTCAGCAAAAGGCCACGTTCCCTCGCCCTGGGGGTTTTCGCCATACTGTCCATTGTCGCGCTGACCATGCTGGCGGTGGTGGAAGATTCGGATCTGCACATGGATCTGCCGCCCATCCAGGAACAACAATTGGCGGAGGGAGAGGATCTCTTCAACAGATTCTGCGTTTTATGCCACAGCATGCATGGCAAGGGAGGATTTATGGCCCCGGACCTGACACAGGTGGGGGCGCGGGTCAACCGGGTATATATTGAACGGGTTATTATCACCCCGCAGATCGTCAGTCAGACTACCATAATGTCGAAAGTTCCCCTGAGCGATGAAGAAAGGCATGCCATATCCGCCTTCCTCGCGCGCAAGAAATAGCTTTCCGCCGCTGAGGCAGCGGCAAAGGAGGAACGGGTCGGCGCCGCCGCGCAGTTTTCGGGTATTGTGTTTGGAGCGTTCTTTTTTAATGTATATGGAACCAGAGGAGGAGGAAAGATTATGAATTTAAAAGGCAAAGGCATACGGTCGTTCATTGGCGCCCTCGGGCTGCTACTCGTCATGGGCACGGCGGGTAGCGCCTTGGCCGCCCAGCAGGCCAAGGATGACTGGGTCATCTTCGCTTCCGGCGGCATTTCCGGAACCTTGCAGGTCATCGGCCTGCCCAGCCTGCAGACTTTCAAGCTTATTCCCATAGGGGTGGATACCCACGAACCCGTGTTTTCCGGCAGCAACAAGCCGGGAACCAACGGCACCCCGGACGGCAAGTACGTCTTTATCAACGATAAAGGCGATTCCGCCGTGGGCATCGTGGATATCTCCACCCAGGAATTGATCCGCAAGATCAATATCCCCGGCCCCTTCGGACCGCACCACATCGCCCTGACCCCGGACGGCAAAACCCTTTTCGCCACCGGTGAACTGTCCGGTAAAATGGCCAAGATCGATATCGCCAGCGGCAAGGTGGAGGTCATTGACGTGTCCGACGGACAGGAATCGGCCCCGGACTACCTGCTGGTCACCCACGACGGCAAATACTGTCTGGCCACGGACTATTACCGTTCAGGCGTGCATGTCATAGAGACGGATGCCTTCAAGCGGGTCAAGTTCATTCCCGCCGGCAAGAATCCGCACGGCATTGACCTGACCATGGACGGAAAATACGCCTTTGTGGCCGGCAAGCTTTCCGGCAATATCCCGGTCATCGATATCAGCAAGATGGAAGTCATCAAGGAAATCGATCTGACCCCGGCCGTTCCCGGCTTCGCGAAGAGCGCGGCCCCCGGTCCCCTGCATACCGTGTTCACCAATGACGGCAAATGGGCCTATACCACTCTGTTCGTGGACAATGCCGTGGCCAAGGTTGACGTGGAAAAAATGGAGTTGGTGAAAAAGATTCCCGTCCATTACCGTCCTGGCCATCTGCAAATTACGCCCGACAGCAAGTATATCGCCGTGTTCAACAAGTATTCCACCGGGCTGTTCGCGGGCTCCATTTCCAACCAGGATCCCACTAACGTGGAATTGATCGACCTCGCCACTGAAGAGGTGATCGCCAGGGCGGCCACAGTGCCGGAGCCGCATAACGCCAAGATTATCAAGGCGGACGCGGTGCTCGGCTACCTGAAGGCTCCTCTGCCGAAGGAAGGACACGACTCCCTCTGGCCTCCGCACCGGGATCCCAATGTCGTGGCCAGGCTGATTCCTGAAGACAAGGGCGCTCCCGGCGTCAGCAAGCGCCCGGACGGCGTGGTCGAAGTCCGCATACAGGAATTCAGCTACGGCTTCAAACCCGACACAGTCACGGTCAAGAAGGGCGATAAGGTGCGCTTCATCCTGACCAATATCGACCAGGCCACGGGACTGACCAATGACCCGGCCCCGGTACATGGTTTCATCATCAACGAATACGGCCTGCAAACCAACTGGGGCGTGCCGCAGGGCAAGTCCGTGGTCTTTGAATTTGTCGCCGACAAGGAAGGCAAATTCGCCATGTTCTGCTCTTATTTCTGCGGTCCGTTGCATCTGGAAATGCGCGGCTGGTTTATTGTTGAAGGCTGATAAGAGATAACCAAGGAGCGCGGCCGGGGGCATGCCCCCGGCCGCCGGAAATGCGGGGCGGCGTTAACATGGAACAAAAAATATCGCGGTGGGGCGGCTTGGGCGGTCTCATCCTGTTTGTTTTTCTGCTACAGGCGCTCTCGGGCCTTTACCTTGCCCTGTTTTACCAGCCGTCTCCGGTGGAGGCCTGGAGAAGCGTAGTCTTTATTGAAAATGAACTTTCGTCGGGCGTTTTTCTGCGCTCGCTGCACCGCTGGGGAGCGCCGGCCTTGGCGCTTTTGCTGGCGGTTCATATTTTGCATATGATCTGGAGCGGGGCTTACCGGAAGCCGCGGACCCTGACTTGGCTTTCCGGCATCCTGCTTTTGCCGCTGATCGTGGCTTTTGTGGTGACCGGTTATCTTTTGCCTTGGGATTTCCGGGCCTATTGGGCGGCCTTGACCATGGGGAACTGGCTGGAGGATCTGCCGCTCTTTTCCGGCGCGCTGGACTGGCTTATTTCATCCGATACTCCGGGCGGAGCGGTGCCTGTCGCCCGCTGGTTCGTCCTGCACATTGCGCTTCTTCCTTTGCTGACAGGCGCGGCTCTGGCCGCGCATTTCCTGGTCATGCGCCGCCATGGGCAAATCCGGATTGTAACGTCCTGGAACTTCGTGGCGGCTGCCGGAGCGTCGCTTTTGCTCGGCTTATTGGCGGCTTTCGGCATTCAGAAGCCGGACTTCGCGGATCCCATTACCACCTCGCCTTTTCCCCAGCCGGACTGGCTCTTTTTCGTATTTTTCCAGGTGACCCGCTATTTTCAGGACAGCCAGGAAATGCTCGGAGTCTTCTGGATTCCCCTGGCCGTAATTCTGGGGTTGCTTCTTTTGCCCTGCATAGATCGGCGGGAGAGGCGCAGTATATGGATTAAATGGCCCCTGGTCCTCACCGGCCTGATCCTCTGTCTGACCCTGGCGACTTACACGCACCATACAGGGAGCACGACGCCCGCCTGGAGCTGCGCCTCCTGCCACAAGGAAGATTTCGGAGAAGCCTTCTCCCGGCCGCCGGTCACGATAAAAGAATTTTCCAGGCGTTATGACAACAAATGGTTGTCTCTGCATTTCCGGTATCCCCAGTATTTCTGGATGATGGATGCCGATGTGCCAGGCTGGTAAGAAGAAATCAGGGCGGACATGCGGCAAATTTTTTATCTGGCCCTGCAGACGCTGAAACGTAAACGCTTCCGCGTCTGGGTGATGATCGGCAGTATTTTTCTGGCCTGCGCCACGCTCTTTGTGGCGGTGGCGCTTTCCAAGGGGATCAGCCATACCCTGCAAACCGCCCTGGAACGCCTGGGAGCGGATCTTGTGGCCGTGCCGGCCGAAGCCAGGGATGAAGCCGAAGCGGCCCTGATTGCCGGTAGTCCAACCATCTTTTACATGCCGGCCGCTCTTGAAGATAGGGTGCGGGCCGCGCCGGGGGTGGAGCGGACCTGCGCCCAGATTTTTCTGCGCAGCCTGAGCGCCCCTTGTTGCGACTCGGAGGTTTCCCTGGTGGGGTTTGATCCGCAACGGGATTTTACCATCGCCCCATGGGTCTTGCAAAAACTCGGAGCCCCTTTGCGGAATAACCAGATTATCGTGGGCGCCAAAGTCATTTCGGCGGTGGTAGGCACTCCGGCCAAGGCCATCGGCCAGCGCCTGGTCTTTATGGGTAAACCTTTCACCGTGGGCACAATTTTGGAACCGACCGGGCTGGGCGCGGATTATACGGTTTTTTTGACTATGGATACGGCCTACCAGATGACCAATGATTCGCCGCTTTATCCCCTGCCCGTTAAAAGGGATCAGATTTCCGCCATTTTCATAAAGTTGGAAAAAGGGGCG
Source organism: Desulfovibrionaceae bacterium (assembly GCA_009782775.1). Lineage (GTDB taxonomy): Bacteria > Desulfobacterota > Desulfovibrionia > Desulfovibrionales > Desulfovibrionaceae > WRHT01. The sequence continues at coordinate 25,963 of WRIL01000020.1, read as the reverse complement.
GAGCAGGCCGCCGCCGCTCTGGCGATCGAGCAAAGCATCCCTGAGGTAAAGGTGTTTACGGCCAATCAATTGATCTCCTCCTACAGCCGGCAACTGCATAGCCTGGTGAACGTCCTTCTGGCGGCGGGCGGCGTTTTCTGCGCTTTGGCGCTTAGTCTTGCGGGCAGCCTGTTTTTCTTGTCGGTGCGGCAAAGGATGCGGGAGATCGGTCTGCTCATGGCCATGGGTGCTAGAAAGAATTTCATTTTCCGGCTCGTGCTCCTGGAGGCGGTGTGCATTTCCGGGGCTGGGGGGCTGCTCGGCGTCCTGCTTGGCTTTGTCGCGGTCCGCCTCGGTCGGGACCGGATGGCGGAGCTGATTGGCAGCCTGTACATGTGGCCGGATCCCCCATATTTTTTTAAGGCCGCCGGTCTCATCCTGCTCGCGGCCCTGATCACTGGCGGCCTGGGTGGGCTCTATCCCGCCTGGCGCATCAGCCAGACTGAACCTTACGAAGCCATCAGAAGAGGAGAATAGCCGATAATGATCCGGATAGAAGCGCTCAGTAAGCGCTATAAGGACGCGACCGTGCTGGACGGGCTTGATTGGCGCGTTGAAAACGGTGGTTTCGCCGTGATTACCGGACGCTCCGGCGGCGGCAAGACCACGCTGCTCAGCGCCATGGGCGGCCTGACCAGGCCGGACGAGGGGCGCGCCTTTATCGACGGCCTGGATATCTGGAAGCTCTCCGAGCCGGAACTGGCCTCCCTGCGCAACCGTAAACTCGGCTTTATCTTTCAGTTTCCCAGCCTGATGCCGTCCCTGAACATGCTGGACAATATCCTTCTGCCCATTGCCTTCAGCGGTCGCAGCCCCAACCTGGAAGACAGGAAATTCGCCTTGTCGCTGCTGGATATGGTGGGTGTGGGCGGCAAGGAGGAGTTGTATCCTTTCCAGCTTTCCGGCGGGCAGCAACGCCGGGCGGCCATCGCCAGGGCCATGATCAACAGCCCTCCCGTTCTGCTGGCGGACGAACCTACCGGAGATCTGGACGAGAAGACCGAATCCGAAATTATGCGTTTATTTCAAGATATTAACCGGCAGGGCACGACCATAGTCATGGCGACCCACGCCCTGGATTATGTGGATCTGGGCAAAGCGTACACCTTGAAGGGCGGGCGGCTGATCCCGTACGAAGGGGCGGAAGTCGCTCCGGCGGGCGCGGCCAGTAGAGGGCAATAGCGGCATGACGATGAAAAAAAAGGCTTTCGCGCTGCTTCTGGCGCTGTTTCTGGTTTCGGCGGGCGCGGCCGGAGTTCGTTATTATTATGACAACATCGGGCTGCCGCCGGTTTCTCCCCGGCAGGTGATCGAGCGATATTTCGCGGCCCTGAAGCTTCAGGACTATGAAAAAGCCTACGCTCTGGTGAGCCTCCGGCATTACCACGATTCCTTCAACCAATTTATTGACCGGGTGAACATGTATTCTCCGGACATGCGTCTGGAGATCGCCGGGGAAACCATAGAGCAGGATACGGCCTTTGTGGAGGCCAGGATTTTTGTGCCCATGGCCTTCGGACCGTACACGGCCGAGGTGCGCATGGACCTGGTGCGAATTAAACGGGAGTGGAAGATTATACATCCATGAATAGCATAACACGCATTATCGTCCTGGCGGCCTTTTGCCAATTTTTCTCTCTCCCGGCCTTGGCCGAGACAGACGCGTGGCATAAGATCGCCCTGGACAAGACCCATGTTGTTTCCCTGGTCAGCGATCCCGCGCGGGCTTCAACCCTGTATGCTGCGACCTCTCTGGGCCTGCTGAAGAGCCTTGACGGAGGAGCTTCCTGGGATAGCTTGGGCGAGGCCCTGCCCCGGGATATTCCCCCCAGCGCCGTGGCGATAAGCCGGTATAACAGCAAGGAATTGTATGTGGGCTATGACGGGCTGGGCCTCTTCAAAAGTTCCGACGGCGGGCAGAGCTGGCAGTCCATGAACGATGGCCTGCCCAATACCTCCGTCCGCTGTATCGCCATCAACCCTTTGAATCCCAACCTCGTTTATCTGGGCATTCTTGGGGGCGTGGCCATCAGCACCAATGCCGGCAGGTTCTGGCACATGTCCTCCGGCTTCAAGCGGACGGTCAATGTCAACACCATTGCGATTAACCCCCAAGACCCGCAATATCTTTATGCCGGCACAGGCGGAGCCGGTGTTTTCAAAAGCGGCAACAGCGGAGTTTCCTGGAAGGATGTCAATGAGGGTTTAAGCAGCCTGAGCATCACGGCCCTGCATGTTGATCCTGAAAATCCCGATGTTGTGCTTGCCGGCGCCTACCACCCGGCTACGCCGACGGATGTTTACGTCGGCGAGGCCAGCGGAGGCGTGTTTCGCTCGCAGGATGGAGGGCAGAGTTGGCAGGAAAGCTCCCTGCTGAACATCCATATTTTTTCTTTGGCCGCGGATCCGTCCCAGGCGAACCTGGTGTACGCCGGGGCTTGGGGCGGCATCTACCGGAGCGCGGATAAAGGGCTGTCCTGGATGGACGTCAATGCCGGCCTGGATAACGCCTTTCCGCATACGATTCATGTGCTCTCCTCCAACCCGCCGGTTTTGCTCGCCGGCACAACCTTCGGTCTGCTCTCTTATACGGACGTGTCTTTGGATATGCCGGAGCAAGGCCGGGATATTTCGCCTCTGCTCATCATTTGCGGGATCGGCGGCGTGTCTCTGGCGGCGCTTTCCGTCTTGCTGTGGCTCCGGCTGCGTGGAAGGCGCGCGCGTGACGAGGGCCGGCGTCCGGTCTGGTAAAGAACGGTACGAGACAAGATGCTGCGTCTTGCGCTGAAAAACCTGAAAGGCCGTAAAGCCTACAGCGCCATTATCATCGCCGCCGTCGCCATCGCGGTGCTTATGGAGCTTTTCACTTTTTTTATGGCCGGCGGTCTCTGGCGGGAATTGGAAAACAGCCGCCGGATGCTCGGGCCGGATCTGGCCGTTGTCCCCACGGGAAGCAAGGAAAGAGGGCATATTTACCTGAGCAAGGGGCCACCCGTCCAAGGCGTGGTGCCGGTCGCGGCCCTTGAACAGCTCGGGAGTTTTTCCGAACTGGAGGCGGTCACTCCGCAAAAACGCCTGGGGATTGCCACGACGGGGGAAACCCAGGCGGTCGTCATCGGTTTTGATCCGGCCACGGATTTTTTTGTGCGGCCCTGGCTGGACAAACGGAGCGTGGAACAATTCCCTGGACAGGACAGCGGTCTGATGCTGGGCTCCAAGGTAAAGGCGGACGAACTCCCCGGCGATCTACCGGCGGCGGACGCCCAAAGCGCGGGCGGCCGCCTGCTGCCGACAGGTTCCTTTATGGATACGGCGCTTTTTATTCCCAGGCCGGGATCTGAAATCGCGGCGGAACCCTCCTGGTTGCTGCTCAGGCTGCGCCAAGGGGTGTCGCTGGATATCATGGCCAACAGGCTGGAGGTCAATATCGCCGGGATTGAAATCCTTCCCCGCCCGGAGATGTTCAAAACCATCAATAATCAGTTGTACGGGCTTCTTGATGGCGGAGGCTTCGGCATGGCGACGCTTTTGGTCATCCTCGGCGCTCTCCTGGTAACCGGGGCCATGTTCGCCTTGACGGCCCATGAGCGGCGGCGGGAATTCGGCCTGCTGAAAGCTATGGGAGCCAGGAATTCTTTTGTCTTCAGGCTGATCATGGGGGAAGCGGCCCTGTTGGCAAGCGTCGGGGCGGCGTTCGGCGCGGGCGTGGCGGGTGTCGGCCTTTTGGGCGTCCATACCGGGATTATTGCTTTCGCGACTCCCCTGGACTGGTCCTTAGGGGGCGCGGCGTTACGCGATATATTCGCAGTCATGGTTCTGGCCGTAGTCATAGCCGTCCTGACGGCGCTGTACCCGGCCCTGGCCGCGACCCGTCTGGAGCCCTACGCCGCCATCCGTAGCGGCGAATAAATCACCCCGCCAGGAGAAAGATCAGGCTGAGGGCGGTGAGGCTCGCGGCTACGCCGTAACATAGCCCCTGCACCGAGATCGCGTGTATTTTCAAATCGTGCAGGGTATGCGTGATGCGGTGCAGGCCGCTCCAGGCCGTCATGGATACAAAGACGAAAAGAAAGAAACGTCCGAAGGCGCTGCCCATAAACCGGTAAAACAGGCCGTCCTGTTGGGTCAGACCCAGGCCGGTCAGCAGCATGAGGGAAAGAATCAGCGCCGGGGCGCAGATAGCGCCCAAGGCGCCGCCCGCCCCGAACAGGCTCCAGAAAACCGGCTCCAGGTTGCGTTTGTTTTCTCGCATGTATCTTTCTCCTATTTCCCTAAATGAAAGACAGAATCAGGACCAGGATGGTGAAGCCGATGGCCGCGCCCCAGAGCAGGCGCGTCAGATTGGCGGTTTTGTCCGCCGCCAGGGTCAGGGCCCTGGGGGTGAGTTCAAACCAGGTTTTGCTGTGCAGGATGGAAGCCGCCAGGGCCGCGATGTTTATGACAATCACCAGCGGGTTGCCTGTCAGGCGGGTGAAGGACGCGGGGGAAACCAGCAAGATGAAAAACAGGAGGCTCACCCAGATGGTGAACACCGCCGTGCCTTCACGCAGCATGTAAAAACGGTAGTGGGCATTCTTCTTCCACCAGTCGGCCCGGGTTTCCCGGATGTAAGGTTTACGTTTGCTCGCCATGACAGGCCTCCTTGTTCTTCGCGCAGTCCAGCACGGAAGCCGCGAAATGCAGGGCGCTTTGCGCCTTGCACTGTTGCAGGGCCGCCGCCGGGTCCACCCGTGTGGGGCAGACTTCAGAGCAATAGCCCACAAAGGTGCAGCCCCAGACGCCGTGTTTGGAGTTCAGGAGCTTCAGGCGCTCGCTCCGGCCCTGGTCTCGCGAATCAAGGTTATAGCGGTGGGCGAGGGTGACGGCTCCGGGGCCGGCAAAGGCGGCGTTCATGGCGAATTGCGGGCAGGCGGCATAGCACAGCCCGCAGTTGATGCACAGGGAGAACTTGTAGTATCTGGCCAGTTCTTCCGGGGTCTGGCGGTTCGGCCCATCCTCCGGTTTGCGCGCATTGCCCAGGATGTATGGCTTCAGCGCCTGGATGTATTCCAGGAAATCCGTCAAATCCACCACCAAATCCTTTTCCACCGGAAAATTCGCCATGGGCTCAATGCTTGCCCCCAGCGGATAGGCGCGCAGAAAGGCTTTGCAGGCCAGTTTGGGCACTCCGTTGATCATCACGCCGCAGGAGCCGCAAACCGCCATGCGGCAGGAGCTGCGGAAAGAGAGGTCCGGGTCCTGGTTGTCCTTGATGTATTTCAGTCCGTCCAGAAGGGTCGTCTGGGCATTCCAGGGTATTTCATAAGCCTCGTAATGCGGCTCGTCGTCCTTTTCCGGGTTGTAGCGCTGGATGCGCAAGGTCATTTTTCCGTTTTCAGTCATTGCCCTTCTCCTTGTTGGGCTTTCGGGAAGCGCCTTCGGCTCCGTAAACGCGTCTGGCCGGCTCGGATCTGGTGATCTTTACCGGGCCGTATTCGGTGCGGGGCGCTCCATCCTTATTGTAATAGGCCAGGGAATGCCTGAGAAAGTTTTCATCATCCCGTTCCGTGCAGCCTTCATCCAGGCGTTGATGCGCCCCGCGCGATTCCCGGCGCTGGATGGCGGAGTGGGCAATGGTTTCCGCCACTTCCAGCCCCTGGCTGACTTCAATCAGGTTCAGCACATCCGTGTTGAAGACCGCGCCGGAATCCGCAACCTTCACCCGTTTTACGCGTTCTTTGAGTTCGGCCAGCTTGTCTATGGTTGCCTGCATCATTTCCCCGGTACGGTAGATGCCGCAGCCTTCTTCCATGGACAGCCCCATTTCGTCCCGGATGGCCGCCCATTTTTCTTTGCCCTTGCGTTTGAACAGGCCGCCGAACCAGTCTTCCACGTCCTTGGCTTGGGCGTTGAGGGCTGCATCCTTGAATCTGATGTTTTTCCCGGCGCGTTCCGAGGCCGCCTGTCCGGCTATCCGGCCAAAGACCAGTAATTCGGCAAGGGAGTTGGAGCCCAGCCGGTTGGCCCCGTGCAAGCCCACGGAAGAGCATTCGCCGGCCGCGAAGAGACCCTTGATGGCGGTTTCGCACTGCGCGTCCGCGGCGATGCCCCCCATGGTATAATGGGCTGTGGGGCGTACCGGAATGGGGGTGTGAATGGGGTCAAGTCCCATAAATTCCATGGTCAGTTCGCGGATCAAAGGCAGGCGTTCGAGAATTTTTTCCCGGCTTAGGTGGCGGATATCCAGATAGACCACCTCTCCATGCGGGGTGGAAATGGTGCGCCCGGCGCGCTGTTCATGCCAGAAGGCCTGGGAGATTTTATCTCGCGGCCCCAGTTCCATAAACTTGTTTTCCGGTTTGCCCGGCGGGGTTTCCGGCCCCAGGCCGTAATCCTGCAAATAGCGGTAACCGTCCTTGTTTACCAGGATACCGCCCTCGCCGCGGCTGGCTTCGGTGATCAGCAGGCCTGAACCGGGAAGCCCGGTTGGATGGTGCTGCACAAATTCCATGTCGCGCAACGGCACTCCGTGACGGTAGGCGATAGCCATGCCCTCGCCGGTGACAATGCCGGCATTGGTGTTGTAGCGGTAAAGGCGTCCAGCGCCGCCGGTGGCGAAGATCACCGCCCCGGCGCGCACCTGGACGATTTCGCCTTCCATCATATCCAGGGCCGTCACTCCGGCCGCGCGTCCGTTATCTTCCAGCAGATCCAGCACGAAATATTCGTCCAGGCGGCGAATCTGCGGGTATTTCAGGCAGGTTTGAAACAGGGTGTGCATAATATGAAAACCGCTCCGGTCGGCCGCGAACCAGGTCCTGGCGGCCGTCATGCCGCCGAAACGGCGTACGCCGATGCTTCCGTCCGGGTTACGGCTCCACGGGCAGCCCCACTGCTCAAGCTGAATCATCTCGCGTGGGCAGTTTTGCACGAAATAGTCCACCACATCCTGTTCGCACAGCCAATCTCCGCCGGAGACCGTGTCGTGGAAATGCAGATCGAAGCTGTCGGCTTCCTGCCAGACCGCCGCCGCGCCGCCTTCTGCGGCCACCGTATGGCTGCGCATGGGATAGACTTTGGAAATCAGCGCGATGTTAAAGTCAGGACGGACTTCCGCCGCCTCAATGGCCGCGCGGATGCCCGCTCCTCCAGCTCCAACAATGACTATGTCGGCATTGATGATTTGCACTTGCAACCTCCCTTTGGAGCATCTAGTAAGGCCGTCCTTCGAGTAATTCCCTGGCCAAGGCCAGACCTTGGCCGCCGCCTCCGCCCATGCGGGCCAGTTCTTCCAGCACTTCCGGTTTGTCCAGGCGGCGGCAGAGGGTGTAGGTTTCTCCCTCCCGTACCTCTTTGCTGACCTGGAAATGCCGTCCGGCGGTGGCGGCCAGACCCGGCCAGTGGGTAATCAGGATAATCTGGCGTTCTTCACCTAGGCGGCGCAATTTTTCCGCCACCTTGTTCAGGGTGATTCCGCCGACCCCGGAGTCCACTTCATCGAAGATCAGGGCCGGGTTATCCCGCATCCGCCTGGCCAGCAGGCTGACTAGCCCCAGGAGCACCCTGGAGAGCTCGCCGCCGGAGGCGATTTTGTCCAGGGGCTGGGCAGGTTGCCCCGGATTGGGCTTCCATAGTATACGCGCCTGTTCTTCCCGGCAGTCCTCCCGGCCTGGAAAGAGCTCTCTGGCGGTAAAGGCGAAGTCCACCTGCACGGCCTCGGAAAAGCCCAGGCCGCGCAGTTCCGTTTCCAGGGCCAGTTTTAGTTCGGCGGCGGCCTGCCGCCGGGCTGGATTGAGCGCGACAAGGAGGGCCGCCAGGGCGTCGGCCAGGGTGTTTTCTTCCCGGCCAAGCTGCTTCAGATCCAGTTTGCAGTTGTCCAGAAAGGCCAGGTTGTCGTCGTTTTCCCGGCGCAGGGCCAGGATTTCCGGCAGAGTGCGGCGCAGTTTTCGCTTCAGTTGGGCCAGGGCGAAGAGGCGGCTTTCAATGTCTTCGCTGCTCCCGCTGGATTTTCCGGTTTGGGCCGTCTTGCGCAGACGTGAGGAAAGATCCGCCAGAAATGCCCGTACTTCCCGTAGCTGTTCGTGGTCCGGCGAAAAAAGAGGATCCAGGCCGGCAATTTGGGCTAGGGCGCGTTCCAGGGCGGTCAGGGAGCCCAGGAGGCCGTCTTCGCCCCTTTCTCCATGCAGGGCGGATAGGGCCTGATCCACGGCCATTTCCCGCCCGGCGGCGCGACGCGCTTCGTGGCGTTTTCCCTCCAGGGTCTCTTCTTCTCCTTCCTGGGGGCGTACCTTGTCAATTTCCTGTTGCTGGAATTCCAGAAGCTCCCGCCGTCCATCCAACTCCCGCAGACGCTCCTCCTGTTCCGCACGGCGCCGGGCCAACCCGTCCAGCTTGCGCAGAATTTCGTCCAACTGGGCCGTCAATTCCGGCCGGTTCATAAATTCGTCCAGCATCCGCCCCTGGTAGGCTGGCAGAAGGAGCTTTTGCTGCCCCTGCTGGCTGGTGTGCAGGATCAGCGCGGGTTTTAGATCGCGCAGGTTTTCCTGGGAAGCGAGCTTGTCGTTGATGAACAGGCGACTGCGGCCATTTTCGGCCAATAGCTCCCGCCTGATGAAGACTTCGCCCTCCGTCGGCAAGGTGAAGATCGCCTCGGCCGAGGCTTTTTCTTTGCCAGGACGCACCAGGGCGGAGGTGAGCCGGTCGCCGGTGATGAAATCAATGGCCTTCAGGATAAAACTTTTGCCCGCACCGGTTTCCCCGGTGAGCACATTGACTCCGGGGCAGAATTCCAGGGCCACGTCTTCAATCAGGGCCAGATCCTGGATGCGCAAATAGTCCAACATGCTTTTCCGTCCTCATTTCGTACCGCGCAGGGCAGCAAGAATATATCCGGAAGCGGGATAGCTCTCAAGCTCGGAATAGAAAGCGCTGCCCTCATCCCGTTGCAAGGCTTTTTGCCGGGCCTCGGCCAGTTCGTAAATGGCGGTTTCCTGCCGGTAGTTGTTCAGGGCGCTCAAGCCGTAATCCAGTTGCGGCCGCCAGTCCCTTTGGTTCAGCAGGGAGAGTTCCGCCAGAAAACCCATGTCCCAGAAAGCGAAGGCCGGGATATCGGCGGATAGGGCATGTATTTCCCGCAGCCATTCCCTGCGTTTGGGAGGGGCCGTTTCTTTGGCCATGAGCAGGCATTCAAAGGCGCACAGGGGAATCTGTCCGCGTCCGTGAGTGAAGTTGAAACCCACATCCGCCTTCGGCCCCAGGATGGAAAGGAGTTTTCCCCAGGCCAGGTAATGATCATAGGGTTCGCGCAGTGCGCCGGAGCTTACCACCGCCGCGGCCGGAAGGGCTATATCCAGAGCTTTCAGGCGGCGCAGCCAGAAGAGTCTGGCCAGGTCTTGGCGCTTGAGGGCCAGGGAAGCCATGGCCCCGATGAGATCCGCCTCCGGAGAAGAGGGAAATTCTTCCCGCAGCAGGGTGGCGGCCAGATCCTGGGTTTGGTTTTGGTTGCGAGCGGCGAAATCTTTGTCATACAGGGGATTGTCCGGGGACGCGCCTTCCAGGAACAGGAGCAGCCGCCAGGCCAGACGCACGCTCGTCCAGTCCGGCAGGTCCGGGTTGAGTTCGTTCAGGCGGGAGGTGAACCAGGCGGCGGATTCTTTGAATAGTCCGGCGCGGGCCGTTTGCAGCAGGGTCAGCCAGAAAAGATACCCGGCCCGGCCCCCCGTGGCCCTGGAGCGTCCTCCCAGGCCTTCTTCCAGCATCTGTTTGGCCCGAAATTCCGGCAGATGCGCGCTTTGCACACGTTTCCAGCCGGCCAGGGCGATTTTTTCCGCAGACTGGGGATTGCGGCGATAAAAGTGGATTTTTTCGGTAAGTTCCAGGCTGTGGGTGTAAATTTCGCACTCCAGGCCAGGCTCGAAGTGCGCGTCCTGGTCTTCGCCGACATCCTGGCTCAGGACCATGGCGCCGCAGGAGGCCGCCTCAAAGAGGCGGAAGTTCACCTCCCGGCTGATCGCCTCATTGGGAACCAGGCGGGTATCCATAAACAGATCCAGCATGGCGGAATGGGGCAGCCCCCCCTCCGGCCGGTACAGGGCGAATTTTTTGGATAAAAGTTCCAGCATGGCCGCGCGGGCGGGCCGGTGCTCGGTCAGGAGGCCGACAAAAGTAAGTTCATGCGCCCTTTGGGCATGAGGCACGAAAGGTCTGGCGTAGCCTATGGGGCCGAAGCGCCTTACCTGGGCTGGTCTTTGATCTGCGGGCAAGGCGGCATAAATGGAGAGGTGCGGGGTGAGCACCAGATCAAAAAGCCTGGCGTAATATTTGTGCCAATAGAGGTTCAGGTGCGCGTCGATGCTGACGAAAACCGAAGGGCAGGGCAGTTCTTCCAGTCCGCCGCAAAGCAGGCGTGCTCCCAGACGTTCATGCTGGATGAAAAGTTCCGGGGTGAATTTATGACGCCGCAGGACGCCCGGCAGATAAACGATGCCGGCGGGCAGCTTCGGGGCCAGCACTTCGTGCCCCAAGGCCTTGAGAGAAGCCGCATACGGTGAATCCAGGCAAAAAATTTTCACCTTGCCCCTCCGGGTTCCAGCAGACGGCGCAGGTTTTCGCCCAGCAGGTTATAGCCCAGCACGGTCAGCAGGATGGACAGGCCGGGGAATAGCGAAAGCCACCAGGCGATTTCGATGGTCTGTTTGCCCTCCAGGAGCATATTTCCCCAACTGGCTATGGGGGCCTGCACTCCCAAACCGAGAAAGGAAAGGGAGGATTCCGTGAGGATGGCTCCGGCCACGCCCAGGGTGGCGGAGACCAGCACCGGCCCCAAGGCGTTGGGCAGGATATGGACGAAAAGGATGCGCGCGGAGCCGGCCCCGGCCAGCCGGGCCGCGGCCACGAAATCGCGTTCGCGCAGGCTCAAGGTTTCGGCCCGGACCAACCTGGCCACCCCCATCCAGGAGGTCAGGCCGATAATGACCATGATGTTGAACAGGTTGGCGTCCAAAAAGGCTACCACCGCCAGGATCAAAAAAAAGGAAGGGAAGCAGAGCATGACATCCACAAAGCGCATGATCACTTCATCCACCAGGCCGCGGAAAAAACCGGCCGCCAGCCCCAGGGCCACACCCACGGCCACGGAGATGCCCACCGAGACAAAGCCTACCCAGAGGGAGATCCTGGCCCCATAGAGCAGGCGTGAAAAGACATCCCGGCCAAGGGCGTCTGTTCCCAACCAGAATTCCGCCGTCGGCGGGAGGAGTTTGCTCCCCAGGTGCAGTTCTTCCGGGTCAAAAGGGGCGAGCCAAGGAGCGAAGACGGCGCAAACGGCCATGCCCAGGACCAGAAGCATACTGAAGCCCAAAAGTGGACGGCCGCGCATCAGCCTTGCCCTCGTAAATCAGCGCCCCCGCTACGGATGCGCGGGTCGGCCAGAGCATAGCAGAGATCCGCCAGCAGGTTGCCTCCCAGGGTCAGGACCGCCCCCAGGACCAGGTTGCCCATGATCAGTTGGTAATCCCTGGCCATGACCGCTTCGTAAAATAATTGTCCTAGGCCCGGCAGGGCGAATATGGATTCGATGATTACGCTCCCGCCGATGAGGCCGGGCATGGATAATCCCAGCAGGGTGATTACCGGAAGCAGGGCGTTACGCAGGGCATGGCGGAAGATGACCGTCCGTTCCGGCAGCCCCTTGGCTCTGGCCGTGCGGATGTAATCCTGGCGCAGAGCCTCCAGCATGGAGGAGCGCAGGTAGCGGGACATGCCGGCCAGGTTTCCGAAGGTGTAAATGAAGATCGGTAGCGCCAGGTGGGCGGCCAGATCCTTGATTTTGCCCCAGGAGCTCAGTTGGGCGTAATCCAGGGAGGTCAGGCCGGAAATGGGCAGAATGCGCCAATGGATGGAGAACTGGAGCATCAGGAGCATGGCCAGCCAGAAGCCGGGCATGGCAAAGCCGATATACACCAAGATGGAGCTGGATCGGTCAAAAAGGCCTCCGGGCCGGGAGGCCGCCAGGATGCCGATGGGCATGGATATCAGCAGGGTGAGCGTGAGGGCGGCGACATTCATGCCGATGGTCAGGGGCATACGCTCGGAGATTTTATCCAGAACCGGGCGGCGGTCGCTGCTCATGGAAAGGCCGAAGTCCAGGCGGACCAACCTGCCCAACCAGGCGGCATATTGGGTGTGCAAAGGCTGATCCAGGCCGTAGATGGCTTCCAGCTTTTTACGCGCCCCGGAGTCGGCCAAAGGGTTGAGGGTGGTCTCAAGATCCGTGGGTGAACCGGGCGCCAAATGGATTACCCAGAAACTGACCAGGGTGATGCCCCAGAACACCGCCAGCAGCCAGAGCAGTTTTTTGGCCAGACGCCGGATCAGCCAACCGCAACGCCCCATAACTTCAAGACGCGGTCTGCTCCGCGTCCTCTCCATTTTCAGAGATGGAGGTCCGCATCCAGGCCCGGATGGCATCCACTTCGTTTTTCCAGGCCGGGCCGAGGCGCAGATCCAAAAAGACGCGGTAGAGCGCGTCCAGAAATTCCAGCCCTTTTTCCAGGAGAAAGACCTTTTCAAAAAAGGCGGCCTCGGGGTCTTCGTCTTTTTCCGGGGCGGATATCCTGGGGGTTCTGAAAGAGCCCAGGGAGAAATCCTCGGCCTTGAGGGTCGTCAGCCAGACTTCATCTGCGGATTTTTCCAGGCGCAGCAGAGCGCGGATGACTTTTTTGCCGGTGACCAGCCCCAACCTGGCCTCGCGCAGTTCCGAGGCTGGCCCGGAGACGCTGGCGGTTTCCATGAGTTCGCCTTCCCCTCCCTGCACCACTACCCGCCTCTCCATCAGCACTGAAAATTCTTCGCCGGAGGGGCCCTTGAAGCTACCGGAGGTTTCCCCCCGGTACCAAAGCCAGGTCAGAAAATCCTGCCCCAGCATCTGTTCCAGCGTCTGTCCCGCAAAGTCGTTCATTTTTATTTCCTGAAATTTGTCGGTTCAAGAACATTCAGCCGGTCCAGCTCTTTTTCCTGGAGCATGGCGGCGGCGAGGCCGTAAGGAGTGAGTCGCTCCAGGCGCAGGCCGAAGCTGTGCAGAAAGTACTCCTCAAAGAGATCCAGCGCCTTGTTCGCGATGGTGGCAATGAAAAGTCGCCTGGCGCTGAGGTTCCAGATCACTCCGAACTCGGCGGGGATGGGCAGAAAACGCCGGTTCAGCTCAAAAAGCACCCGTTCCCGGATCTCTTTGCGGCGCTCCCTGGACACATAACTTTTGCCCTGGGCGTGGATTCTGCCTTCTTCTTCCCGCAGGGCCAGGGCAAAATGTTTTTTTAGGACCGCCGGCGGGACTCGCCGGGTATCCAGGCGCAGGGAGAAGGTCAGATGCTCCGCCCCTTTCTGGGGCCTGGATTCCCGCCATTCAGTGTCCAGCATGTTTTCGAAACAGACCCAGCCCCAGGCGCGTTCCTGGGGAAGGTCGTCAATGTCCTTGAAGGCGAATTGCCGCAGCTTGTCCGGCAGCTCCGCCGTAAAGTTTCGCGGGAGGTCGTCCAGGATTTGATAGCGGGTAAAACTTACGCTGTTTTTCAGGAAACCCATGTTCCGTCCTCACAGATGCGCGAGAATCAGCTTTTTTAAGCCGTCCTTGTCCAGACCGAGGCGTTCGCGCAAGATTTCCGCCGATCCGTGTTCCACAAAAGCATCCGGGATACCCTGGCACAATACCCGGCAGCGTCCCAGCAGGTCCTCTCTGGCCAGGAGTTCCAGCACGGCGGATCCGAAGCCGCCGGCCAGGGCGTGTTCTTCCAGCACCACCAGGGTGGAGCTGCGCCGGGCCAAATCCAGAATTTGTTCTTCCGGCATTGGCTTCAGCCAGATGGGATCAAAGAGGGCTATGGACGGGCCGCCTTCCTGCAGAATTTCTTCCAGGGCTGCCCAGGCCCGGTGCGCTGTGCCGCCGACGGAGATGACCGCCAGGGGGGCGTCCCCTTGGCGTAAGAACGCCCCCTCTCCCATGGGCAGAATTTTGAACTGCTCCTGGTCTTCAAAAAAAGGGCATTGCCCGCGCGGGTAACGCACCGCCACCGGCCTTTCCAGGGCCATGGCCGTGGCCAGGGCGTTTTGCAGGCTGCGTCTGCCCCTTGGCGACAGAATGTGCATATTGGGGATATGCCTCAGGTAGGCGATGTCAAAGACCCCGTGGTGCGTGGGGCCGTCTTCGCCCACCAGCCCGGCCCGGTCCAGGGCGAAGACCACCGGCAGGTTCTGCAGGGCCACATCGTGCACCACCTGGTCATAGGCGCGTTGCAGGAAAGTGGAATAAACGGCCACCACCGGCTTCATTCCCTGTACGGCCAGGCCGGCGGCATAGGTGACGGCGTGCTGTTCGCAGATGCCCACGTCCACAAAGCGGGAAGGAAAGCGCTTGCTGAAACGGGTCAGGCCCGTTCCCTCGCGCATGGCCGCGGTGATGGCGATAACGCGCGTATCTTGGGTGGCGAGATCGCAGAGGGCAGTGGAAAAAACTTCGGTATAGCTTAAAGATTCATCACCGGCGCCTGGTGCCTGCACATTGCCGGTCATGGGATCGAAGCCTCCCACGCCGTGGTAGTTCAGAGGATCTGATTCCGCCAGGTGATAGCCCTTGCCCTTGCGGGTGAGCACATGCACCAGGATGGGCGTGTCGCTGGCCCTGGCCAGGCGCAGGGCCTCCTGTAATTTTTGCAGGTCATGCCCGTCCACCGGCCCCAGGTAGCTGAAATTCAGGGCTTCAAACAAGATACCCGGAGTAAAGAAGGATTTGAGGCTTTTCTTGCTTTGCCTGAGCAGGCCGAAGACCTCTTCCCCTACTCCGGGCAGAGATTGCAGAAGGTCGGAGACCTCGCGCTTGACTCTGCGCATCCAGCGCGAGGAGAGTTTGCGGCTCATAAAGTAGGAGAGCGCGCCCACATTCCCGGAGATGGACATCTTGTTGTCATTGAGGATGACGATCAGCCTTTTGTTCATGGCCCCGGCGTGGTTCATGGCTTCGTAGACCATACCGCCGGTCATGGCGCCGTCGCCGATGACCGCCAGTACATGCTGGCCTCCGCCCTGTATCTCCCTGGCCGTGACCATGCCCAGGGCGGCGGAAATGGAGGTAGAGGCATGCCCTACCCCGAAATGGTCATAAGGGCTTTCGTCCCGCCTGGGGAATCCGCTGATGCCCTTGTGCTGCCGCAAGGTGTGGAAGCGATCCCCCCGTCCGGTCAGGATTTTGTAAGCATAGGCCTGGTGTCCGACATCCCATAGGATGCGATCGCGATCGGGATTGAACAGGCGCAGGATGGCGATGGTCAGCTCCACTACTCCCAGGGAAGAAGCCAGATGCCCGCCGGTGCGTGAGACGCTGTGCAGGATTTTTTCCCGCAGTTCCTCGGCCAGCTGGGGCAACTGTTCTTCCGCCAGCGCGGCCACATCCTCCAGTTGCAGGATCTCCGGCAGGATCAGCGGGTTTAAATCCGTTTCTTCAGGGAGCATCAGGATGACCTTTGTAAGACGTATTCCACGAGATCGCGCAAGAATAAGGCCTCTTCCCCAGAAAAATCACGGATGTGTTCGAGGGCGCGGGCGCCGGCTTCTTCAGCCAGGAGGCGGCTTTGTTCAAGACCCAGCAGGGAGGGGTAGGTAATTTTGCCTCTGGAGGCATCGCTCCCCACGGGTTTGCCCAGGGCGGCCTCGTCCCCGGTCTCATCCAAGATGTCATCAACAATCTGAAAGGCCATTCCCAGGCAACGCCCGTAATTTTCCACCCTGGTCAAATCTTCCGCGTCGGCTCCGGCCAGGATGGCCCCACTCAGCAGGGAAACGGCGATCAGCGCCCCGGTTTTGGCCGCCTGCATCTTTCGGAGTTGCTCCAGAGTCATTTGAGGGGTGGCGGTGTAAAGCATATCCAGATACTGCCCGCCGACCATTCCAGGTGATCCGGCGGCCAGGGCCACAGCCTGTATGGCCCGGAGTGTTCTTTCGGCCGGTAGTTCCGGGCGTACGCCGCTGGGCAGGCCGACGGAGGCCATGAAGAAAAAGGCATCGGTCAGGAGTCCGTCCCCGGCCAGGATGGCCGTGGCTTCTCCGAACTGTTTATGATTGGAAGGTTTGCCCCGGCGCAGGTCGTCATCGTCCATGGCCGGAAGGTCGTCGTGGATCAGCGAGTAGCTGTGTATGCACTCCAGGGCGGCGGCAAAGGGCAAGGCCGCTGTAGCTGTGAGGCCGAAAAGACCGGCCCCGCTGAGGCAGAGGGCCGGGCGCAGGCGCTTCCCACCGGCCAGCAGGCTGTAGTTCATGGCTTCACGCAGCCCGGCGGGCATGTCCAGGCCGGCCAGGCAGGAAGATAGGTATTCCTCCACCAGAGCGGATTTTTGGCGCAGGCTGTCCTTAAAGTCCAAGGTCCGTCTCCTGAGCCTCCCGCTCTTCGTCAGCGCGTACAAAATCTTTAAGTCCGTCTTCGGCATAGAGATGCACGGCATGTTCGGCTTCTTCCAGGATCCGGCGGCAGTCCCTGGCCAAGCCCACTCCCTCCTTATACAGGGAGAGCCCGCGTTCCAGGCTGGGCTGGCCTTTTTCCAACTGATCCGTGATTTCGCGCAGGCGGTTCAGTTGTTCTTCGAATTCCATGGGTTTCTTCTCAGGCATGCTCCGCTCCGATCCGTTGGCTTTTTTTTCATTATCTACTCTTTCCGGTTTTGTGAAGAGCGCGGCTCGGCCATGCAGACCTCGGCGTTCTGGGCCTCGCCCAGGATCACCAGGCTCAGGTGCAGATGTGGGCCGGTTACCCGCCCGGTGCTGCCCACTAGTCCGATCGTCTGTCCGGGCCGGGCGATTTGTCCCGGCTTAACCTTGATGGCCGAAAGGTGCATATAGACGCTGTAAACCCCCAGGCCGTGATCCAGGACTACGGTGTTGCCGGAGTAATAATGGGAAGCGGCGAGGGCCACCTTGCCGAAGGAGACGGCCCGCGCCTCGCTCCCCTCGGCGCCGCGGAAATCCACCCCCAGGTGGCGGTTGCGCGGCTCGTTATTGAATATGCGGCTGACGCCGAATTCGCCGGTGATCGCTCCGGGCGCCGGACGCTCCAGAGGCAGCCGCAGGTATTGCTCCGGGGTGATCCGGGCGTAGATCTCCCGCATTTTGGCCCGTTCACGTTCGATCCTGTCCTTTTCTTTTTCGGGGGGATGGACATAACGGGGATCCACCGTAAGTTGCTGTGAACCGAACTCTTTGGAGCGCGTCCGAAGATCCGCTGAATAGACTTTGACGCCACCGGAAAGCAGCGTCAGGGTGGGTTTGCCCTGGGCGGAAAGTGGTGTGGGCAGCAATAGTTCTCCCTGCCGCTCCAGTCCCTGGAGGGGAATCTTTTTGTCCAACCAGAGAAGCTGTGGTTCTTTAAGCTCGTCCAGGCCGCTGACTTTCAGGGTAAAAGGGTCGCCAACGGTAATTTCCTCAGGGTGCGTCACCCGTAAACCGGAAGTGTTTTTTGAAGCGCCCTCTCCGGACGCGCTCCAGAACAGCAGGCAGAAGGCCAGGGCCAAAGTCCTAAAAAGGCGTAAACGCATATTATTTTTCCACCCTTACCGGCACTGTCCCGTCATGGAACAGCACTTCCAGTTTTTCTCCCGGAGCGGCCTCTTTCCTTCCGCGCAAAAAATCCCCGCCCTCTCCGCGTACCAGGGCATAACCACGGTTTAACGGCAGGTGGGGGTCCAGGGCGTCCAGGCGCAGGAGGGCCTGCTCCAGGCAGGCGCGGGCGCGTTCCAGGATCGCGTCCCAGGCTCGTTTTAGCCTTGCGGCATCCCCGTACAAAGCCAGGCGCGAAGATGCCTGCTCCAATTTGGCCCGCATGGAGGCCTTCAGACGCTCTTCTTCAGCCCGCAACAGGATTGCGTCCCGTTCCAGGCGTCTGATGGGCGAGAGCAGGCGCAGGCTTTTTTCCCTTAAGGCCAAATTTTCACTGAACAGGCGCAGCCTTGCGGCCAGGGCGCCACGTAAGGCCAGATCCGCTTCGTCCACAGTCTGGGTTAGTTCCCGCCGGTCCTTAAAAAGCAGGTAGGCCGCATGGCTGGGGGTGGCGGCCCGTAAATCCGCCACCAGGTCCGCCAGGGTGACGTCCACTTCGTGTCCTACCCCGCAGAGCACCGGAACGGGCGAGGCAAATATCGCTTCGACCACCTCGCGGGAATTGAAGGCCCACAAATCTTCCTGTGAGCCGCCGCCGCGCAGCAGTACCATGGTTTCGGCCCAATCCTGCGCCAGACGCATGGCTCCGGCCAGTTCCGCCGGAGCGTTTCCGCCCTGCACCAGGCTTGGGTAAATGCGGATCTCCGCCGGCAAACCGCGCCTCCAGGCCAGGCGCAAAAAGTCATGCACCGCCGCTCCGTGCGGGGAAGTGACCAGCCCCACCCGGCGTGGATGGACCGGCAGGGGGCGTTTGCGCCGTGGGTCAAAATAGCCCTTGCGGGCGAATTCCGCCTGGAGCAGTTCGTATTCCATTTGCCGGCGGCTCTTGCCGGCCTCGCGCACCAATTCCGCCACCAGTTGATACGTTCCCCTGGGGGCATACAGGCTGAGGCGTCCGGCGCAAAGCACCTCCTGGCCGTTTTCCAGGGACAGGGCCGCCCCCGGGCGGGGGCCGTCATCGTAAAGCTCTCCGGTCAGGGGGTCGAAACGCTCCACTTCGCGTTGCTGGTTTTTAAACCAGACCACGGCCAGGGAAGCCTCTTCATCTTGTAAGGAAAAATATAGATGCCCGGATCCGGGGCGGGACAGGTTGGAGATTTGACCGCGCACCCAGACAAAGGGAAAGCCGTTTTCCAACATCCGCTTGACGGATTCGGTCAGCGCGCTCACCGTATAGACGGTATCCAGACGTGTTCTCCCGGCGCTTTCAAATTTTCCATTCATGCAGGATTTTGTCTTTCCAGGCCGTAAAGGCCGCGGCGAAATTTTCTATGGGCCATTCCTCCCTGGCCCCGTTGCGGCGGTTTTTCACCTCCACCACCCCCCGGCCCAGGGATTTGGCCCCCAGGAGGATCTGCATGGGCGCGCCCAGGAGGTCCGCATCCTTGAACTTGACCCCCGGCCTCTCCTCCCGGTCGTCCAGCAGGACTTCCAGGCCTGTGTTCCGCCGGATCCAGTCGTGCAGTTCCGTGGCCTTGTCCAGCGCCGATCCGTCCAGGGCCAGCAGGTGCACCTCAAAGGGGGCGATGGCCGGCGGCAGGATCATTCCGTCCGCGTCATGGTTCTGCTCAATGCAGGCCGCGACCACCCGGCTCATCCCTATACCGTAGGTGCCCATGACAATGGTTTTTTCCGCCCCGTTCTCGTCCAGGTAAACGGCTTTCATGGCCTCGGAATACTTGGTTCCCAGCTTGAAGACATGCCCCACCTCGATGCCGCGGGGCAGTTCCAGCCTGCCGCCGCAGCGCGGGCAAGGATCCTCTTCCGTGACTAGGCGCAAATCCATATAGGTTTTCACCCCGGCGTCCCGTTGTAAATCCAGGTGGCGCACATGGGTATCGGCCTTGTTGCCTCCGGCGATCCAGTCGTTTTTTTCCGCTAGTTCGTAATCCGCCAGCAGGTGATCCGCCTTCAGTCCGGCCGGGCCGGCAAAACCTGCTGGCGCGCCGCTCACGGTCAGCACTTCTTCCGGATTGAGCAATTCCAGAACGGAGGCATTTAGGTGGTTTTTGATTTTGACTTCATTGACTTCCCGGTCGCCTCGCACCAGGGCGGCCACAGTGCGGCCGTCCGCCTTGAAGAGTACGGTTTTCAAAAGATCCTTGGCCGCTATGTCCAAAAAGGCGCAGACCTCTTCTACGGTATGCGCGCCGGGAGTGGAGATCTCTTCCAGAAGAGAAACCTTGTCCGCAGCTTTGCGGCCTGAAGGCATGACCTCGGCCCGTTCCAGGTTGGCCGCGTAAGAACAGGCGGAGCAGGCGGCTATGACATCCTCGCCGGTTTGGGCCAGGACCATGAACTCATGGGAAAATTTGCCGCCGATGGCCCCGGAATCGGCCTCCACCACCCGGAAACGCAGTCCCAGCCGGGTGAAGGATTGGGCGTAGGCCTCATACATGGCCTGGTAGCTCTTATCCGCTCCGCTCGTATCCCGGTCAAAGGAATAACCGTCTTTCATGAGGAATTCCCGGCCGCGCATCAGCCCGAAGCGCGGGCGGATCTCATCGCGGAATTTGGTCTGGATTTGGTATAGGTTCAGGGGTAGCTGCCGGTAAGAGCGCACTTCCCGGCGCACCAGGTCGGTAATTACTTCCTCGTGGGTGGGACCCAGGCAACATTCCCGCTGGTGGCGATCCGTAAAACGCAGCAGTTCCTTGCCGTAATGTTCCCAGCGCCCGGATTCCCGCCATAGGTCCGCCGGCTGCACCGTGGGCATGAACAGCTCCACCGCCCCGGCCCGATTCATTTCTTCCCGCACCACCGCGCATACCTTGTTGATGGCCATAAGCCCGTAGGGCAGGTAATTGTAAACTCCACTGGTCAGCTTGCGGATCATTCCGGCCCGGATCATCAGCTTGTGGCTCACCACCTCCGCCTCCGCCGGAGCCTCTTTCAGGGTGGGAAGGAAAAAACGGCTCCAGAACATACTGAGTCCTTTGTTTTTAATGGGCCTGCGGCCCGGATTCGCGCATTTCAGATGCAAAGCGCTCTATTTCTTCCATGAGCGCGCCCAGGAGCGCTGTGGTATCGCCGATGACACTGCGGGTCTTTTGCCCCCTGCGGAAGATTACGCCTTTGCCCCGGCCGCCGGCTAGTCCCACGTCCGCTTCTCTGGCTTCGCCCGGTCCATTGACCACGCAGCCCATGACCGCCACCTTTAAGACTTCGGTCCGTCCGGCCAGGCGTTCCTCCACGGCCTGGACCAGGCCGATGAGGTCAA
Organism: Desulfovibrionaceae bacterium; assembly: GCA_009782775.1. Lineage (GTDB taxonomy): Bacteria > Desulfobacterota > Desulfovibrionia > Desulfovibrionales > Desulfovibrionaceae > WRHT01. The sequence continues at coordinate 5,031 of WRIL01000020.1, read as the reverse complement.
TTTCCGCGCGTCCGCAGGTGGGACAGGAGATGATCTCCGGTCCACGCGCCCGCAGACCCAGGCTGCGCAGGATGAGGTAGCCCACCTCCACCTCGCGGACCGGGTCGTGGGTAAGGGAGACGCGCAGGGTGTCGCCCAGGCCTTCATGCAGCAAAATTCCCAGGCCCACGGAGGATTTGACTGCCCCCCTGACCAGGGTCCCGGCCTCGGTGACGCCGATATGCAGCGGATAATCCCGTTTCTTGGCCATCAGGCGGTAAGCGGTAATTGTATCAGTAACCGAAGAGGATTTTAAGGAGATTTTTATGGCCGAAAAATTATGCTCCTCCAGCAGGAGCGCATGGCGCACGGCGCTCTCCACCATGGCTTCGGGAGTGGGTCCGCCGAAACGGGCCAACAGGTCTTTTTCCACGGATCCGGAATTTACCCCGATGCGGATGGGCGCGCCGCGTTCGGCCGCGGCCTTGGCCACGTCCCGTACCGCTGCCCGGCCCCCGATGTTGCCGGGGTTGATGCGCAGTCCGTCCACTCCGGCCTCGATGGCTGCCAGGGCCAGGCGGTGGTCGAAATGTATGTCCGCCACCAGGGGCAGGGGACTGGAAGGGCAAATTTTTTTCAGGGCCGCGGCCGCGGCTTCGTCCGGCACGGCCAGCCGGGCGATTTCGCAGCCGGCTTCGGCCAGGCGGGCGAGTTGCCCCAAGGTGGCGGCCGGGTCCCGGGTGTCGGTGTTGGTCATGCTCTGCACCGCCACCGGGCTGCCTCCGCCAACAGGTACTTTGCCTATATGAAGAAGCGCGCTTTTACGCATTCCAAGACCTTTCCAGTGGTACGCAATCTTCCGCGTCCCCGATCCCTAATTTCCCACTTCCCGGCGGTAGTCCTGCACGGCCTTGTTGTGGTCGGCCAGGGTGGTGGAAAAAACATGCCGGCCGTCGGGCCGGCCGGTAGCCACGAAGTACAGGTACTTGTGCTCCGCTGGTCTGAAGGCCGCGCGCATGGCCTGTAGGCCTGGAGAACAGATGGGGCTGGGCGGGAGCCCGTATATTCGGTATGTATTATAAAGGTTCCCTCCATCCCTGAGGTGGCTGCGCAGTATTGGCCCTTTGAAGCCTGGTCCCAGGCCGTAAATGATCGTCGGGTCGCATTGCAGGGGCATGTTGATGCGCAGGCGGTTCACATACACTCCGCTGACCAGCGGGCGTTCGTCGGACAAGGCGCTTTCTTTTTCCACGAGGGAGGCCAGGGTGATTAGGCGTTTGATTTCTTCGGGAAACTTGCGGGCATAAAGGGGAACAAAGGCGGCAATGATCTGCCCCGAGGCGGTGACTTCCACCCCGTCTGTTTCTTTCAGATTCGCGGCCTTGGCGGCTTCAGTCCAGATTTCGGCGGTGGAGGCCCAAAAGTGTTGGATCATCGTGGTCACGGCAATTTCAGCCTGTTGACGGGTAGGGGCCAGGCTTTTGTTAAGCATGTAGGTTTCCGGAAATAGAAAGCCTTCCGCCGTGGCCAGGGGGATGCCGTAGCGCCGCATGAGGCGCGTATCTTTCACGCAGGCTTCGAAATCCGTGAATTTGACAAAGCCGTTGGTTTCCAGAATACGTCCCACTTCCCACCAGGGCAGTCCTTCGGGAATGGTCACCCGGTGCAGGAGGGATTTCCCGCTGATTAGCTGATCCAGAACCTGTTCCGGCTTCCAGCCGGTACTGAATTCAAATTCGCCGGCCTTGACCTGGCCGGTGACCTGCTTCCAGCGTCCCAGGAGTTTGAACTTTATCGCGTCACTGATGGCCCCTTTGGCTTTGAGTTTGCTGGCCACCTGATCAAAGGTGTTGCCCGGCTCCACTACCAGGTGGAAGAAGTTTTCTTCGATGCCCAGAGTCACATTGGCAGGGGTTTCCAGAAAGTGTTTCGTCGCGTGGTAGGCGTAAAATCCGAATCCGCCGCCCAGGGCCAGCAGGAAGAGAAAAAACATTATGAAAAAGCGTTTCATGGCAAGATAGTTCCTTTATTGTTCAACTCGCGCAGAAAAGACTTCAATATTACGGACGCCGCCAGGCTGTCCACCCGTCCGTCTCCGGGACGGAACCTCCGGCCCGAGCCTTTTATCTGGCTTGCCGCCTCGGCGGAACTATAGCTTTCGTCCATGTAAAACAGCGGCAACCCGCTGCGCCTTTGCAGACTGCGCCCGAAATTGCGTGCCTGTCTTGCGGTCAGTCCCTCGCTTCCGTCACGGCGCAGGGGCAGTCCTACCACCAGAGCTTCGGGTTTTTCGACGTCCAGCAAGGTCTGGGCCGCGTCCAGGAGCGCCTTCCGTTTATCGCACAGGATAGCCTCCAGGGGCAAGACCAGAGCGCCGTCCGGGCCGCTGACCGCCACCCCGGTGCGTTTTTGTCCGTAGTCAAAACAAAGGTATTTCAAGCCTGCTCATCTTCCTCTTTTTCTTCATCCTGGTCCTGGCCGGGGGCGATTGCGCCGCTCCCTTCCATGTCCACTAGGCGCAGACCGTCGCCGGCAGCCGTCGCTCCGGAGAGGAGCTTGCGCACGCGCCGCCGCCAGTCCTGGCCGAAGGCTTCCCCGGCCAGAAATTCCAAGGTGTGCAGTACCGGGCGTTTTTGCTTGAGCCCCATGAGGGTGCGGATCACCCCCATCTTGCAAGATGGGCAGCCCACCAGCACCGGGGCTTCGTCCTCGGTCAGAGTCATGGCCTCCCGTAGGTCGGCGGCTTTACGCCGGCGCAGGATATTGTGCTCCAGGGGGGAGATGACCGCCCCCACTCCGGATTCAGCGCAACAGTGACGGCTGATAAGCGTTTTTCGCCCGCTGTGCCGGTTCAGGGCTTCGGCATAGATTTCGGCGGCCTTGTTTTTAGCCGCCCCGGACCATTCGGCGTGGCAGGGGACATGGTAGATCAACCCGGCCTTGGCGGAAGCGGAATGGGACGCATCCTTATCCGGCATGTTTCGGCTGAGGAATTGAAAGACATCCGCCAGGGGCGACTCGCCTTCAGTGAAGGTTACGTCTGGAAGCTTTTCCAGGGCGTAACGCTCCAGGCCGTCCCGGCAGGTGCCGCAGGCGGTCAGTATACGGCTTATAGGGTAGCCGAGCCGGGTGGCCTTTTTTGTCCAGGCGCCTAGGGTCTCCATGTTTGTTTGCTGGTTGCCCCTGAAGATATCCTGGAGCCCGGCGGACAAGGCCGGATAGCCGCAGCAGATGGCCTCCGGCGGCAGGAATACGGCCCAACCGGCCTTGAGGAGCAAAGCCGCGCCGGAGATTCCGATGGCGCGGTAAAACATGCTTCCGGCGCAACCCGGAAAATATAGGGCCGTGCCCTTGGTCTCTTCCTTGGGAGCAAAGAGCGAACCTCGCTCCAGTTTCAGGCTTTCAAAGATGTTTCTGTATCCTGTGAGAGGGCCTGGTCCGGAAAATAACGGGTTATAGAGGCGGGCGCGCAGGGAAGAAGGCACCAGGGGAAGCGTGCGATTGGCCATGCGTTGCCCCAGGGAGGCGGCCTTGGCAAAACGGGGGAAACGCGCCGGCAAATCCTCGGCCAGATAGGCGATTACCCGGTTTTTGAAGGGATGACCGCCCTCGCCCTCTTTTTCAAGAAAGGCGCGCAGGGTCAGGGTTACTTCCTGGGAATTGATCCGCACCGGGCAAACCGCCAGGCATTTGTTACATCCGGTGCAAAATTCCATCATCTCGCGCAGTTCTTTCAGCAGTTCCCGGTCAATCACCCCGCTGTTCACCTGGGAGTAGTAAACGGCCTCCAGCAGAGCCCCCAGGGACATATTCCGGTTGCGCGGATTGTAGAGCAGATCCTCTTCCGGGTAATACCCGGCGCAGACGTCCTTGCATTTGCCGCAGCGCGTGCAGATCTGCACCATGGTCAAGAGTTCGATCAGCCGTTCTTTTTCCGGCAGGCCGCTTTGGTTCAAGTCCTCGATCAGGCGGTTGAAGGAAAAGGTAAAAGGACTGACCGGCAGTTCTTTCTGGGTCAGTTTGGCCGGGTTGATGATGTTGTGCGGGTCCACCAGGGCCTTGAATTCCCGCAGCTCGGCCAGACGCTCGTTGTCCAGGAAGGCGATCTTGGTGATGCCCACGCCGTGTTCGCCCGTAACCGCCCCCCCCAACTCTTTGGCCTTGGCCATGACCCGGAAGGCGGCTTCGCCGGCCTCCGCCACCATGTCCACATCCCCGGAATTGACCGGCAGGTTCACATGACAATTGCCGTCTCCTGCATGCATGTGGCTGGCCGCCACGACTTGGGATTTAAGCATCTTTTCTTCGATGCGCAGGATTTTTTCGGCCAACTGCGGGTACATGCCCCGCAATTTGTTAAGGTAGAGCACGACATGCAACCGCAGGCCCTGTTCGGTAAGTTCGCCCTGTTCCTGCCCTTCCGCCGTCCTCTCGCCCTTGATCAGGCGTGAGGCGTAGGTGAATTCGCGGTTGAACTCCCGGTCATCCTCGGCCAGACCGCGTAAAAGACCGATCTCCTGCAAGGCCCGGCGGTAGGCTCTGGCCATGTATTCCAGGTTGAGATCTTCCAGAAAGAGGGCGAAGTCCGGCAGGGCGGCCAGGGGAATGACCACATCCTCGTTGATTTTGAAACCAGAGGTGCGCTTGGCGATGGCCGGGAGTTTATGGCGGTCTTCCCAAAACAGCTCCGCCTCATTTTCATCCTTGGCCAGAAAGGCGTCCACCCCGGCATAGCCGGCGGCCGTTTTTTCCGCTTCTCCCACGGCCCAGTTCAGGGCGTCCTGGTCATCGCTGTCCAGTTGAAGGATGAGCACCGATATGGGATCTCCCTCATGTTTCAAAGATTTTTTTTTATATTCAATGGCTTGGACGTATTTACTGCCGAATTCCTCGAGCTTGGTAAGTTTGACCAGCCCGCCTTTTGCCGCGAACAGTACGCGCAAGGCAATGAGATCATTGATGGCCAGGGCGGCGTTGTGCATGGAGGAACCGTAAAATTCCCAAACCATGACCCTGGAGTGCTTAAGCCTGGGATGCAGCACAAAGGTGGCG
>WRIL01000019.1:21073-36421 GCA_009782775.1 Desulfovibrionaceae bacterium | reverse complement strand
GGCCACCCTGGAGGTGCGCGGTTCCATCACCTCCATCCAGGATCTCGCCAAGGTCAACATGTCCGGCATGGCGGAGGCGGTGACCGCCATTGACAAGGTCAACAAGATGTCCGAGGACACCGTCGCCGCTCTCACGGAAGTGCGGGATATCGTCAAGGAAACCACCGCCCAGGCGCAATCCATCGCCAAGGCGGTGGAGGCGCAGTCCGCCTCCAGCCAGGCGGTCACCTCCCTGGTGGACGAGGTGCACAATATCTCCAAGAGCAACGACGGGCTTATAACCAAAACCGACGAGGAGTTGCAGGGCCTTATGCGCAAGGCCAAAGATCTGCTGGAGTTCGTGGGCGAACTTCGCGGATCCGGGAACAAGTGAAAAAGCCGTTAAGAATTACTGTTTCTGCCATTTCACTTGTCATTTTAGGCACATTAAGCTAGACTGAACATCTAGCCCGATAATTGCGCGCATGGAGGTGAATATGCAGACCCAATGGCCCCTTCAAGATGCGAAAAACAAGTTTTCTAAAGTTGTGGACAGCGCTCTCCAAGGCGCTCCTCAAGTCGTTACCAGGAGAGGCATTCCGGTTGTCGTAGTGCTCGCTGTTGACCAGTACGATTTGCTTACCCAGAAAGAGCCGGCGAATAATGGATTTGCGGATTTCTTGTTATCCATGCCAACTGAAGAAAAAAATACGGTTATAGTTGAAAATCATGAACAGCTTGACCTCACCCTCAGAGAGGTCGAGTTCTGATGTACCTCCTTGATACGATGGTATTGTCTGAATTACGGAGAAAAGATCGAAACCCGGGTGTAACTCAATGGTTTTCGGGCAAAACCGATAAAGAGCTTTTCGTTAGTGTGATCAGCATAGGGGAAATAGCCAGGGGAATAGCGCAACAGGACAAGCGGAATGAGGAGTTTGCCAGGCGACTGAAGCAATGGCTGGAAAAATTGCTGTTGCTTTACGGTCAGAGGGTGCTGCTTGTTGATATACACATAGCCAAAAGGTGGGGGGAGTTAAGCGTGCAGGCGCATAACGCCGGTGTGGACATTTTGCTTGCGGCTACGGCCATGGAGCATAACCTGACCATAGTGACGCGCAACGAGAGGCATTTCAGCCGGACAGGGGTGGGCATTATAAACCCCTGGAAATGAATTCCCTTGTAGTAAGCGGTTTTCAGCCTTTTTTGCGGATACGAAACTCCCCAAAGTCAGCCACGACGCGCCGCTCCCGACCTTTTTCCGTTGTCCAGCCAACCGAGTAACCGTCATTGGGCGTTTTTATCAAGAAGCCGCGACAATTGAACGGACTATACGTATTGCCGCATTGCCGTCTCCATATAAATTCGTCCCGGCGGAAGCCATCTTTTGACGCAAGGCAGGCGATGCAAGCAATGCCGACACGCCATGCACGATATTATCGGTATCGGCGCCGACCAGTTGGGCAGCCCCGGCCGTAACGCCTTCCGGCCTTTCCGTTGTTTCGCGCATGACTAGTACGGGTTTCCCAAGAATGGTGGCTTCTTCCTGAATGCCGCCGGAATCCGTGAGGATAAGGGTTGCTTTTTCCATCAAGCGTACAAAAGGCTTATAGGAAAAAGGCGCTGTGAGAAAAATGCCCGGATGATCCGAAAGCAGGCGGCGCACCGGCTCCTGTACCTGCGGATTAAGATGCACGGGGTAAAGAAACAGGACATCAGGGTGGACATCCGCCAGCATCCGCAAGGCCAGGCAGATAGCCTCAAAGCCTTTGCCGAAATTTTCCCGCCGATGCCCTGTAACCAGAACCATATGCTTTCGGCGGCCCAGGGCCTGTTTCACATCTTCAGGCAACAATCCGTTTTCCTGTTTCACCTTTTTTCGCATCCACAAAAGCGCATCCACGACAGTATTGCCGGTCACCGTGATAGAGGTTGATGGAACGCCCTCCCTTAGTAAATTATCCCGCGCGATATCCGTTGGCGCGAAATGCAGATCCGCGGCCACGCTTGCTATCCTGCGGTTTATTTCTTCCGGAAAAGGGGAGTATTTATGATGGCTGCGCAAACCCGCTTCCACATGCCCCACGCGGATTTTTCTGTGAAAAGCGCAAAGGGCCGCCACCATGACAGTGGTGGTGTCCCCTTGCACCAACACCCAGTCAGGCGCGATCTCCTCCAGAAACGCATCTATTTTTTGAAACAATATTGAAGACAGTCCGCTCAGGCTTTGTCCCGCGGTCATGACCGCGAGATCCGCGTGCGGGATGATGGCGAAATCGGCAAACGCCTGCGTCAGCATCTCTTTATGCTGGCCTGTCGTGCACAGAACACTCTCCACCTCTGGAGCGTTTTGCAAGGCCATGACGACCGGCGCCATTTTGATGGCTTCAGGACGGGTTCCGGCAAAAACAAGGACTTTCATGCATGCTCCAGATAAGTTCCGCGCCGCGGCGCAAAAAAGAGCCTCGCAAAAGTGTAGAAAATTTCTAAATACATTTTGTGAAAAAGGCAAGCGCTGGGAAGGGAATTACAGGAAGCCCGGAGGTGGGGCATCCGGGTCTTCATCCGGGGGGACGGTCTCCAGGGAAAGAACCAAGCCGGCTTCCAGGGCAGCGTTTCTGAAGCCGCCGTTGCCCAGGCGCAGGGCATTCAGCGGTTCCACCACGATGGCCGGCAGGCGCACCGGGCAATGCCGCTCGCAGTAACCGCAACCAAAGCAGCGCTCATTCCGGATCTGCGGCATCGGCACAGCGGCATCGTCTTTTTGCGCCAGCCTCACGGCCCCGTAGGGGCAGACTTCCTGGCAGACCACGCAGCGGCGGTTTTCGCCCCAGGCCAGGCAGCGCTGGGTCAGCAGCACGGCCGTTCCCACCTTGGCCCACTGTTTTTCCTTCAGGGGGAGCCTATGGATGGCCCCGGTGGGGCAGATTAGGCCACAGGCGTTGCATTCCGGCTCACAAGGGCCGCGCCGGGGCATGAGCAGCGGGCTGAACAGTCCTTCTGGCCCGGCCTCCAGGCCGGCGGGCTGGAGGCCGTTGCTCGGGCAAACCTTCATGCAGGCTCCGCAACGCAGGCAGTGGGCGAGGAAATCTTTTTCCGGCAGGGCTCCGGGAGGGCGGATTAGCGTGGGGGCCGGATGGAAGCCCAGGTCGGGCGGGAGTAGCAATGAACGTACGCCGGAGTACTGTATCCCGGCCAGGAGCGCGCCGCCTCCGGCCATCAGGATGAAGCTTCGGCGGTCGGGCAGAATCGCGGGAGCGTTTTGCCGGGCGGCGGAGAGCCTGGGCGCGGCCACATTAAAGCTGCTGCGCGAATGGGGGCAAACGCGGCTGCATGTAAGGCAGGCCAGGCATTCGGAGTGCAGGGTGGCTTCTCCGTCCAGAGTAATGGCTCCCCCCGGACACTCTCCCAGGCAGCGTCCGCAATGCGCGCATTCCTTGGCATTTCGTCTCCAGAGCGGGAGGCGGCTGAAAATTCCCAGCAGGGCGCCGGCCGGGCAGATAAAGCGGCACCAGAAACGCGGGCGTATTTGTTCCAGCCCGAAGAGCAGGCCGAAAAAGAGCAGCAGAAAATACATGCTGGCGAAGCGGCGCGGAGAGACGTCCAGGTAGCCCAAGCCCCCTATGTCCATGAGGCCGGACAAGGCCGGGTGTTGCGCGGAGCGCAGCCCGGTTTCGGCGGCCAGGAGCAGCAAGGGATGCAGGAGCAGGGCGTAGAACCTGGTGATTAAGGCGACGGGCGAACCCCAGAAGGCCAGGTTGACCCCCAGCAGAGCCGCGCTCAGCATCAGGATCAGGACCAGGTATTTGATTTTTTGTTTGGCTATGTCTGCTGAAGGCGGCTTGGCAAACGCGGCGGGCGTTTTTTTTCGCCTCTGTAAGCGGCGTCCCAGATAGCGAACCAGATCCAGGGTGATGCCCATGGGACAAAAGTAGCCGCAAAAGATCCGTCCGGCCAGGAGGGTCAGGAAGAGCGCCGCCAGGCCGGGTAGCAGGGAGACGATGATTTCGCGTTGGGTCAGGGGCAGGAGCAGGGCGGCCAGAGGATCCAGGCGTAGGTATAGGTCACGGGGCAAGATGGTTTCGGCCGGAGGCCAGGCGGCTGTCCCCAGCAGCCAGAGAAACAGGCCAAGACTGAGGGTTTGGATCAGGCGTTGCGGGGTCAAGTACTTTTGCCGGTATAGACCCGGAGAACAGCGGTATAATTTTCCTCGCCCGGCTTCGGGTTGCTGGCCAGGAGACGGTAACGCCCGTTGGGAAGTTTGTCATAACCTTCAAGATGGACGATGTGCGTGTCCGAGTCATTTACAATCAGCATGACTGTCTTGCTGCGCTGGTTGCTCTTGAAAAAATGTTCGTCCACAATAAATTCGAAGGGATATTTTTCAGGCATGTTTCCCGCCTTTATTCGTTTACTTGTATCATAAAGGGCGATCCAGGGCAAATGTCCTTGCTAGGGTTTTTTTTTTCGGTTATGTCCTGACCCTCAGAGAAAGCTCTATGACCCTACGCGCTAAAAGCCTGCTTTTACTAGCCCTGACCGCCACGCTTTGGAGCAGTTCCGGCCTGATCATCAAAAGCGTGGATTGGACGCCCTTGGGCATAGCCTCCCTGCGCAGCTTCTTTGCATTTTTCACCCTGCTGGTCCTGAACCGCAAACACCTGACCCCGCGTCTGCCCAGCCGGCCACAGCTTGCCGGGGCAGTCTGCCTGGTCCTTATTTCCATCAGCTTCGTTACTTCCACCAAATTGACCACCGCCGCCAACGCCATCTTGCTGCAATACAGCGCCCCGGTATGGGTGGCTTTGGCAGCGCCGCTGCTTTTGCGGGAAAAGACCAGGGCCGGAGATTGGCTCTTCATCGCCATGACTTTTTGCGGCATGGGCCTGTTTTTTATGGATGCCCTGTCAATGGAAGGGATGACTGGTAACCTGGTGGCTATTTTTTCCGGCCTGTCTTACGCCGGTTTGAGCATGGCCCTGCGCCGCGAGCCGGATGGGGAGAAGGGTCTGAGCATGCTTTACGGCAACCTGATCCTGGCCGCGCTCGGCCTCGCGGTCTGGCGCGCCCCCTGGCCGCCGGTCGAAGACCTGCTTCTCCTGGCCTTGGCCGGGGTTTTCCAGTTCGGTCTGCCTTACTACCTTTTCAGTTTGGCCAGCCGGGGGGCCACGGCCCTGGAAATGGTGCTGATCACCGCCCTGGAGCCTATTCTGAACCCGATCTGGGTCTTCATCGGGGTGGGCGAGCGCCCCGGCCCTTATGCCCTGCTTGGCGGAGCGGTGGTTCTGGGCTCGGTCACCCTTTGGAGCGTCTTGAAAAACCGTAGGTGATCCCCGGCCTGGGCTATTTTTTCTTTAGCCAGGGCATCATCTTGCGCAGATCCGCACCTACGAGCTCAATGGGATGCTGAGCCTGCAAGCGGCGCATGGCCTTGAAACTGGCCATGTTCGCCTGGTTTTCCAGGATGAATTTGCTGGCAAAGACGCCGTTCTGGATCTCGTGCAGCACCTTCTTCATCTCCTTCTTGGTCTCCTCCGTGATGATGCGCGGGCCGGTCACATAGTCGCCGTACTCGGCGGTGTCGCTGATGGAACGGCGCATGGCGGCAAGACCGCCTTCATAGATCAGGTCCACGATAAGCTTGACCTCGTGCAGGCATTCAAAGTAGGCCATTTCCGGGGCATAGCCCGCCTCTACCAGGGTCTCGTATCCGGCCTGGATCAGGGCGGTAAGGCCGCCGCAGAGCACGGCCTGCTCGCCGAAAAGGTCGGTTTCCGTTTCTTCCCGGAAGCTGGTCTCAATCACGCCTGAACGCGCTCCGCCGATGCCCTTGGCATAGGCCAGGGCCTTGGCTAGGGCCTTGCCGGAGGCGTCCTGGTGGATGGCCACCAGGCAGGGAACGCCGCCGCCTTCCGTATAGGTGCGGCGCACCAGGTGCCCCGGTCCTTTGGGGGCGATGAGAAAGACATCCACATCCTTGGGCGGAAGGATCTGCTGGAAGTGGATGTTGAAACCGTGGGCGAAGAGCAGGGATTTTCCGCTGGCCAGGTGGGGTTTGATCTCCCGTTCATAGACGCCCGCCTGGAATTGATCCTGGAGCAGGATCATGACGAGGTCGGCCTTGGCCGCGGCCTCGGCGGCGGACATGGGGGCAAAGCCGTTTTCTTTGGCCAGATCGTAGTTGGGTCCGCCGGGACGCTGTCCCACGACCACCGCAAGTCCGGAATCCCGGAGGTTCTGCGCGTGGGCGTGCCCCTGGCTGCCGTAGCCGATGATGGCGATGGTTTTTCCCTTGAGGGTTCCGATATCCGCATCTTTTTCGTAGTAAACCTTCATTTGCCGCTCCTTGTTATCCGCCCCCGGCAAGGCCGTATCCGGCGGAATTTGATATATGTTGCGCTACGCCTCAGGCGCCGGAAAATGACGGACACTCACATACGCCCGGGATTTGCGCCGGTCAAGTCCCGGATGCTCTTTTCTCGCGAAGCGCGTGAGGTCAGCGCGTCCGGTCGCCTTCGCGCTGCATGCTGCGGCGCATGGCCATGGTTCCGGCCCTGGCCAGATCCTTGATGCCGAACTTTTTATACAGACCGATGATGGCCTCGACCTTTTCATAGTCGCCGGTGACTTCCAGGGTGATGTCCGTAAGTCCCACATCCACCACCTTGCAACGGAAGATGTCGGCGATGCGCAGGATCTCTTCGCGCCTGTCGCCGAAGGCGTTCACCTTGAGGAGCATCATTTCGCGCTGGACGGTGTCAATACCCTCGAAATTCATCACCTTGATTACCGGGATGAGCTTGTGCAGTTGCTTGATGATCTGCTCCATGATCTGCGCGTCCCCGGAGGTGGTGATGGTAATCAGGGAGACATTTGCCTCCTTGATGAGCTGCGCCTTGCCCTTGGTGGCGGGAGCGGTTTTGTTGGCGTCCAGGTCCAGAATGGGGGCGACGTTCAGCGAGGTGATGTTGAAGCCGCGGCCGCTGAAAAGGCCAACCACGCGGGAGAGTACGCCCGGTTCATTGTACACGAGAACGGAAAGCAGGTGTCGCATGATTCCCTCCTACAGCACAATCATGTTGTCCAGGGCCGCGCCAACGGGAACCATGGGGTAAACGTTTTCTTCGCGTGCCACTCGCACGTCCACGATGGCCGGATTGGGCGAGAACAGCGCTTTTTTCAGCACCGGCTCAAGCTCGGAAGCCTCGGAAACACGGTAACCCTCGGCCCCGTAAGCATCGGCCAGTTTCACGAAATCGGGCTGGGCCTCCATGTTGGTGTAAGAGTAATTCCGTTTAAAGAATAATTCCTGCCATTGCCGCACCATGCCCAGGTAGCCGTTATTGATGATGACCACCTTCACGGGCAGGCGGTTGGCCACGATAGTGGCGAATTCCTGGCTGTTCATCTGTATGGATCCGTCCCCGGCGATGCAGACGACCTTTTTGTCGGGACGGGCCAGTTGCGCTCCCATGGCGGCGGGCAGACCGTAGCCCATGGTGCCTAGACCGCCGGAAGAGAGCAGGGTGCGCGGCCTGGTAAAACAGTAAAACTGCGATGTCCACATCTGGTGCTGGCCCACTTCCGTGGTGATGATGGTGTCGTCGCCCCCGGCGATGGCCGATATGGCCTCAATCACCTGCTGCGGCTTGATTTCTCCGTTTTTAGCGTAGGAAAGGGGAAAATCCTTCTTGTAGGTCTCCAGCGTGTCCAGCCAGTCCTTATGCTCCTCGCTCCAGTTCTGTTCCCCGGCGGCGGCGGCCAGCTCTTCCCTCAGCTTGAGCACGGCCTTGCGGCAATCGGCCACGATCGGGTATTTGACGTTGACGTTTTTTTTGATGGAGGTGGGGTCAATATCAATATGCACGATGGTGCCGCTGTCCCGGTCAAAGGCGGACAGTTTGCCCGTAACCCGGTCGGCGAAGCGGGTGCCCACGGCGATGATGGTGTCGGCCTCCAGGGCGGCCTTGTTGGCCGCCACCGTGCCGTGCATTCCCAGCATGCCCAGCCATAGAGGGTGGTTGCCGGGAAAGCTTCCCAGTCCCATCATGGTGGAAACCACCGGAATCTGGTACTGCATGGCGATTTCCGCCAGTTCCGCGCAGGCGTCCGCCCTTATGACTCCGCCGCCGGATAGAATCAGGGGACGCTTGGCCGGCAGAATGGCCCGGCGCACGGCCAGGCGCAACTGCTTCAGGTTGGGTTCCTGGGTGGGATTGTAGCTGCGCATTTCGCCCACGGTTTCCGGCCAGGTAAATTCATGCCTCGCGGCCATGACGTTTTTCGGGAGATCCACCAGCACCGGGCCGGGCCTTCCGGAACGAGCCAGGTAAAAGGCCTCTCTGATGGTGTAGGCCAGGGTCTTTATATCCTTGACTATATAGTTGTGCTTGGTGCACGGCCGGGTAATGCCCACGGTATCCACTTCCTGGAAGGCGTCGTTGCCGATGAGGTGGGTGGCGACCTGCCCCGTCAGCACCACCATGGGAATGGAATCGCTGTTGGCGGTGGCGATGCCGGTAACGGCGTTGGTGGCGCCGGGGCCGGAGGTGACCAGGCATACCCCGGTCTTGCCCGAAGCCCTGGCGTATCCGTCCGCGGCATGCGCTGCGCCCTGCTCATGCCGCACAAGAATGTGGCGTAGGTCGCTATGAAACAGCGCGTCATAAATTTCGATGACCGCGCCGCCTGGATATCCGAAAATCAGCTCCACCCCTTCCCGTTTTAAGCTTTCAAGCAATATCTGCGCTCCCGTGAGCTCCATGGACCTAACCCTCCTTGGTTGCGGCTCCGTGCTGGGCCAGTATGCCCGCCGGGTTTGCCGCGATTATTTTTCTTCAGCGAAGACGGCGCCGGTATTGGCGGAAGTGACCAGCCGGCGGTAGCGTTTCAGGTATCCGTCAGGTACGGGTTTGATAAGAGGCTTCCAGGCGGCGCGGCGCTCGTCCAGGGTTTTTTCCTCCACCAGCAGTTCCAGGCGGTTGTTGGGAATATCAATGCTGATCCGGTCGCCTTCCCGGATCAGGGCAATCAGCCCACCGCTGGCCGCTTCCGGCGAAACATGCCCGATGGAAGCCCCTCTGGAAGCCCCGGAAAAGCGCCCGTCGGTAATCAGGGCCACGCTCTTGTCCAGTCCCATGCCGGCCAGGGCGGAGGTGGGGGTAAGCATCTCCCGCATGCCCGGACCGCCCTTGGGGCCTTCGTAGCGCACCACGATCACATCGCCGGGCCGGATTTTGTCCCCCAGAAGGGCTGTAAGGCAGTCTTCCTCGCTGTCGAATACCCTGGCCGGTCCCTGGTGGGTCATCATTTCCGGCAGCACCGCCGCTTTTTTGACCACAGCCCCGTCCGGGGCCAAGTTGCCCCAGAGCATGGCCAGCCCTCCATCCTGGGAATAAGCCCGGTCTTTGCCGCGGATGACTTCCGGGTCGCGAGCGCTTACGCCGCGCAGATTCTCTTCCAGAGTCGCGCCGGTGACGGTCAGGCAGTCTTTTTTCAAGAGGCCGTAGTCCAGCAGGAGTTTCAGCACTGCCGGCACGCCTCCGGCCCGTTCCAAATCCGCCAGGGTGTCCTGCCCGGCCGGGCTGAGTTTTACCAAGTGCGGAGTGGCCTTGCTGATGGCGTCAATGTCGCGCGGGTTCAGGGACAGGCCGGCCTCGTGGGCGATGGCTGGCAGATGCAGCACGGTGTTGGTGGAACAGCCCAGGGCCATATCCGCGCTCAGGGCGTTATGCAGGGCCTCGCGGGTCACGATGTCCCGGGGGCGGATATTTCTGTTCAGCAGTTGCATAATTTTCATGCCGGCCTGTTTGGCCAGGCGGACGCGGCCGGCGTGCACGGCCGGGATGGTTCCGTTACCCGGCAGCCCCAGACCGATGGCCTCGGTCATGCAGTTCATGGAATTGGCCGTGAACATGCCTGCGCAGGATCCGCAGCCGGGGCAGGAATTGTCCTCAAGTTCCTTGATTTGGGCGGCGTCCAGCCGGCCCACGCGGGCTTCCCCCACGGCCTCAAAGGTATTGGAAAGGGTGACTTTGCGGCCGCCCGCAAGACCGGGCAACATTGGTCCGCCGCTGATAAAAATGCTGGGGATATTCAGGCGCAGGGCGGCCATAAGCATGCCGGGCACGATCTTGTCGCAGTTGGGCACAAAGACCAGAGCGTCAAAAGGGTGGGCCATGGCCATGATTTCTACTGAATCGGCGATATGTTCCCGGCTGATCAGGGAATAGCGCATGCCGTCGTGCCCCATGGCAATGCCGTCGCAGACGCCGATGGCCGGAAAGGCCAGGGGAGTCCCCCCGGCCATGCGTACCCCGGCCTTGACCGCCTCGGTGATGATCCCCAGATGCAGATGTCCGGGGATGAGATCGTTCTGGGAATTGACGATGCCGATGATCGGCCTGTCCAGTTCCTCGTCTGTCAAGCCGGCTGCCTTGAACAAAGAGCGGTGAGGCAGACGAGTGATTCCTGCTTTCATTTGATCGCTACGCACAAAAGCCTCCTGCGGGTGGGTTGCTGGTAAAACATATAAATTGCGCTGAAAATGTAAAGAAGTTTTTGTGCTCAGGCCGTGATTCTTGCCTTAAGCGAACCCAGGATGCAGAAGATGGCGAAGGCCAGGATGTTGGCGGCGACCACGCTTGCCCCGGCGGGTGTGCCGTAAACATAGGAAAGGATTAGGCCGCAGAGGAGGCAGAGGGTCGAAACGCAGGCCGAGCAAAAGATCACGCTTTTGAATTTTTTGCACAGCCGCATGGAGGTGAGCGCCGGGAAGATGATCAGGCTGGTGATTAGAAGCGCGCCCATCATGCGCATGCCCAGGACGATGACCAGGGCCGTGAGCAGGGCGATGAGCATGTTGTAAGCTCCGGCCCGGATGCCGCTGGCCCTGGCGAAGGTTTCGTCAAAGGTCACCGCGAAAATTTTGTTGTAAAAGAGCGCGAAGAGGAGCAGCACGGCAAAGGAGAGGGCCATGCTCAGATAGACATCCCCCCGGCTCATGGCCAGGATGGAGCCGAACAGGTAGTTGTGGACATCGGCGTTCATTCCGGTGGTCATGGAGATTACCAGTACGCCTATGGCCATGGAACTGGTGGAGATGAGCGCGATGGCCGCGTCACCCTTAAGCTTGCTCTGTTCGTTAACCCGTAGCAGCAGGAAGGCGGCCAGAACGACCACCGGCACGCTAACCAGTAGGGGGGCGGCGTGCATGGCCGTGGCCAGGGCCAGCGCTCCGAAGCCCACATGGGCAAGCCCGTCTCCAATCATGGAATAGCGTTTCAGCACCAGGCTCACGCCCAGCAGGGCGGAGCAAAGAGAGACGAGCAGGCCGACGAGGATGGCCCGCGCCATAAAGGTGTAAGAAAACATCTCCGCCAGGAGTTCAAACATGCTTTTCCCCTTCCGGGAAATTCCGGCCCATATCCGTGCGGCGATAGTCTTCCATGCTTCCGAAGAAAATCTGTTTACGTTGCAGATGCAGGATATGGCTGGCATAGGCGGCCACATTCCTGAGATCATGGGAGACCATGATTACGGCCACGCCGGAATGGTTGACCTCTTGGGCGAGCTTGTAAAATTCCCTGGCGGCTATGGGGTCCAGCCCGGCCGTCGGTTCATCCAGCAGCAGCATTTTTCGCATGGCCCCCAGGGCGCGGGCCAGGAGCACCCTGCGTTGCTGTCCGCTGGACAGTTCCGGGAAGCAGTGGTTTTTCAGGTCCGCCACCCCTAAGCGCCGTAGGTTCGCTTCCGCTTTCGCCCTGTCATCGCGGCTATAAAAGGGACGAAGGCCGCGCCGGGCCAGGAGGCCGGACAGGGCGATTTCCAGAACTCCGGCCGGAAAGTCCTTACGCGCTTCCAACTGTTGGGGCAAATAGCCGATGTCCGTGGGGGCGAACCCTTCCCCCCGAATAATCCGCCCCTGTTTGGGCGGAATAAGGCCAAGCAGCCCCCTAGCCAGGGTGGTTTTACCGGCGCCGTTTTCTCCGAGCACGCACAGATAATCCCCGGCGGCCACCGAGAAATTCAGGCCATCGGCGGCGACCATGCCTTCATAGGCGAAGGCGGCGTCCTGGCAGGCGATCAGTGTCATATCACCAAAGCGCCTCTTTCAGCTTGGCCGCGTTGCGCCGCATTATGGAAAGATAGCCGGCTCCGCTTTCGAAATCGGCCTTGGAGATATTGTGGCAGGCATGCAGCAGCAATTTTTTTGCGCCGGTGTCCTCGCTGATGGCGTCGGCCATTTTTTCGTTGGAAAATTCCATGTGAAAAACCACTGGAATTTTTTCAGTCTTAATCTTGTTGATCAGAAAGGCCACAGTAGCCGCGCCGGCATCTGTTTCCGCGGAACAGCCGGGAAAGGCGGCGTAATAGCGAAGGTCGTAGGCAGCCGCCAGGTAGCGGAAAGGGAAACGATCCGCGAAAATGACTGTTCTTCTGGCCGCGTTCGCGGTCAGGGCGCGCAGTTCGGCGTCCAGAGCCCGCAGTTTTTGCAGGTAGGCCGCGCTGTTATCCTGGTAGCAAGCGGCATGCTCCGGATCAAGTTCGGCAAAGGCGCGGGCCAGGGCCTGGACGATCAGGCAGGCGTTCAGGGGCGCGGTCCAGACATGTTCGTCGTATTCCGGTACGTCCGTCTCATGGCCTCCGGAAGCGGATCTCCCCGTATCCATGCCCTCGGTCACCTCCTCTTCCAGAGGGTTGACCAGTTCGATCATTTTGAGGACGCGTATTCCTCCGGTATCCAGAGAGGCCAGGATCTTCTCCGTCCACCTGTCGGAATTTCCTCCTGTATGGATGAAGAGGTCACAGTTCCGGATGGCGATGATATCTCTGGGGGCAGGTTCGAAAGAGTGGCTTTCCCCCCCTGGCGGCAGAAGCATAAGCACCCGCGCCCGCTCTCCGGCGATTTCACGCGCGAAGTCATAGGCGGGAAAATTCGTGGCCACCACCTTGAGGGCTTCAGCCTCAGCCCTGGCCGGATATAAGGTGGAGCACAGCAAGAGCGCGCAGATTGCCGGAAGCGCTGTTTTCATGTCTGTCCTTGAAGGATGCCCAAATACTGTTACAGCTTATGTCACCCGGGGCGGGCCTGTAAAGGTGTTTTGCGGCTGGCCGGGCCGGATTCCCGTCCCAGTCTTTCAAGAAAATCCATAGATTTTTTCTTGGTGTTATTTATGTTAAAAGCCTTTGATTTCTTGCATATCGGCATTATAATCAGCGCCCTTTTACGTGGCGTCCGGGCGGGCGTTTTTCCTCCCGCCCATCGTGGCCTTCACGGCCAACACCGTTTTAAAAAACCGCCTGATGGCGGAGGAGACTGCATGACAGTTGAAGAAGACGGCCTCTTGCGGCTGTTTAGGGAAAAAGCCGAGGCAGTAGCTATAAAGGTCTTGGAATTGCGGGACTTTCAGGAGGTGCTGACCTACGCCCTGGAGGAGTGCGTCAAAAAAGATTTTTGCGAAATCATCCATGTGGGCGAGGGGGTGCGGCCAGGATCTTTCAGCAAGGCGGACAAGAAGATGATCGCCGCTCCGGGCCTGAGCAAACAGCGCTTTGCCGCCTTTGAGAAGGCCGGCAAGGAGAAGGGAGTCACGGCGCTGCGCGATGGGCTGCGCGCCTATATTTCCGGCATTGATGTGGGGGTGCTGGCCGCTGACATGGGCATCGCCGAAACGGCCACGGCGGTGCTGGCCTCGGATAACGAGGATGCGCGCCTGGCCACCATGATCAGCGAGATCTGCGTGCTGTCCCTGCCCAAGGCCAAATTGGTCCGTGATCTCTATGACGCCGAGGATTTTTTGCGCAAGGTGATGGACAAGGGGAGCATGTTCACCTCCTTTATCTCCGGCGCCAGCCGTACCGCCGATATTGAGCGGGTGCTCACCATCGGCGCCCACGGGCCTCTTGAGCTGCATGTGGCCCTGACGGAGGCCTGAGATGCAAAACGCCAAAACCATGAAAGATTACCGCAAGGATCTGCGGGAAGCCTTGGATGACGAGCTTCTGCGCCAGACTCTGGACAATTATGCCGTAGCCTACCGGGTCAGCCGCGAGGCCGTTTTCGCGGAGATGAACGAAAAAGAGCTGATCGCGGAGATCTCCCGGGCCAAGGCCGAGGTCCGCGGACGCTATGATGAGCTTTATGAGCAATTTAAAGTTCAGGCTGAAAAGAAAGGGGTGAAGGTGCACAGGGCGGGCACAGGCGCTGAGGCCAACGAGATCATTTGCCGCATCGCCAGGGAGAACCGGGTTAAAAGGGTCGTCAAATCCAAGTCCATGACCGGGGAAGAGATTCACATCAATAAAGCCCTGGAGACCGAGGGGCTGGAGGTGGTGGAAACGGATCTGGGCGAATTCATCATTCAGTTGCGCCACGAAGGACCGTCCCACATGGTCATGCCGGCCATCCATGTTTCGCGCCACCAGGTGGCCGATACCTTCAGCGAGGCCACCGGCCGGAAGCAGGACAGCGAGATAGCCGGGCTGGTAAGAGTATCCCGCCGGGCCTTGCGCTCCAAGTTCGCCGCGGCGGATATGGGCATCACCGGGGCCAACTTCGCCGTGGCGGAAAATGGCGCCGTGGCTATCTGCACCAATGAGGGCAACGGCAGGCTTGTCGCCACACTGCCCAGAGTGCGGGTATCCATCTGCGGCCTGGATAAACTCACACCCACCCTGCATGAAGCCTTGCGCGTGATCAAGGTGTTGCCGCGCAACGCCACGGCTCAACCAATCACCAGCTACGTCTCTTGGATGGCCGGAGCCGGCGAATGCGCCTTGAATCCTGATGGCCGGCAGATTACGCATGTGGTGTTTCTGGATAATGGGCGCGGCGCCCTTGCGAAAGACCCGGTGTGCGCCCCGGCCCTGGACTGTGTGCGTTGCGGGGCCTGCGCCAATGTTTGCCCGGTTTTCCGTCTGGTGGGCGGGCACAGGATGGGACATATTTACGTTGGAGCCATCGGCCTTATCCTGACCTATGTCTTCCACGGCCGGGACAAGGCCATGAATTTGGTCCAGAATTGCATCAATTGCGAGGCTTGCAAGGATGTTTGCGCCGCCGGCATAGATCTGCCGGTGATCATACAGGAGATCCGGGCCCGCCTGAACGAGGAGGAAGGCGCCATCCAGCCGTCCTCCCTGCTCGGCAAGGTGCTGGCCAACCGTAAACTCTTCCATAGCCTGTTGCGTTTCGGCAAGTGGGCGCAACGCCCGGCCACCGCCGGCACGCCCTTTATCCGGCATCTGCCGCAGATCTTCATGGCCGGCCAGGGTTTTCGCGCCTTGCCGGCCATTGCCCGCACCCCGTTCAGGGATGAATGGAAAAAGCTGAAAAATTCCCTGCCGGCCAAGGGCAAATACCGGGTG
>WRIL01000019.1:0-20973 GCA_009782775.1 Desulfovibrionaceae bacterium | reverse complement strand
AAGCCCTGGAGGCCGAAGGCCTGGAGGTGGTGGAAACGGATCTGGGCGAATTTATCATTCAGTTGCGCCACGAAGGACCGTCCCACATGGTCATGCCGGCCATCCATGTTTCGCGCCACCAGGTGGCCGATACCTTCAGCGAGGCCACCGGACGGAAGCAGGACAGCGAGATAGCCGGGCTGGTGAGGGTATCCCGCCGGGCCTTGCGCTCCAAGTTCGCCGCGGCGGATATGGGCATCACCGGGGCCAACTTCGCCGTGGCGGAAAACGGCGCCGTAGCCATCTGCACCAATGAGGGCAACGGCAGGCTTGTCGCCACCCTGCCCAGGGTGCGGGTATCCATCTGCGGCCTGGATAAACTCGCCCCTACCCTGCATGAAGCCTTGCGCGTGATCAAGGTGTTGCCGCGAAACGCCACGGCTCAACCAATCACCAGCTATGTCTCCTGGATGGCCGGAGCCGGCGAATGCGCCGTGAATCCTGACGGCCGGCAGATTACGCATGTGGTGTTTCTGGATAATGGGCGCGGCGCCCTTGCGAAAGACCCGGTGTGCGCCCCGGCCTTGGACTGTGTGCGCTGCGGGGCCTGCGCCAATGTTTGCCCGGTTTTCCGTCTGGTGGGCGGGCACAGGATGGGACATATTTACGTTGGAGCCATCGGCCTTATCCTGACCTATTTCTTCCACGGCCGGGACAAGGCCAGGAATCTGGTCCAGAATTGCATTAATTGCGAGGCTTGCAAGGATGTTTGCGCCGCCGGCATAGATCTGCCGCTGATCATCCAGGAGATCCGGGCCCGCCTGAACGAGGAGGAAGGCGCCATCCAGCCGTCCTCCCTGCTCGGCAAGGTGCTGGCCAACCGTAAACTCTTTCATAGCCTGTTGCGTTTCGGCAAGTGGGCGCAACGTCCGGCCACCGCCGGCACGCCCTTTATCCGGCACCTGCCGCAGATCTTCATGGCCGGCCAGGGTTTTCGCGCCTTGCCGGCCATTGCCCGCACCCCGTTCAGGGATGAATGGAAAAAGCTGAAAAATTCCCTGCCGGCCAAGGGCAAATACCGGGTGGGCATTTTTGCGGGTTGCGCCCAGGATTTCATATATCCGGAACAGCTCCGGTCCGCGGTGGAACTTTTGGTCTACAAGGGATGCGTGGTGGATTTTCCCATGGATCAGAGCTGTTGCGGTCTGCCGGTGCGGACTATGGGTGAACGCCGGGCGGCGGAGGAAGTGGCCCTGCGCAATGTCCGGGCCTTTGCCGCCGGTTATGACTATGTGCTCAGCCTCTGCGCCTCCTGCGCTTCATATATTAAACACAACTACGCCGCGATCCTGGACGGCGTGCCCGGAATGGCTTTTTCGGCCGGGCAGTTCACCGCCAGGTTCCGTGATTTCAGCTCTTTTGTCCGGGATGTTTTGGAGGTGGGCGCGGCGGACCTGAAGAAAACCGACGATCTGGTCATGTACCACGCTTCTTGCCATCAGTGCCGGGGACTGGGAGTGCGGGAACAGCCCAGAGCTTTGCTGGCCGAGGGAGCCTCTTACAAGGCCACCGAGGAAGAAGAGGTCTGTTGCGGCTTCGGCGGGACTTATTCCGTCGTTTTCCCGGAAATATCCGCCCGGATCCTGGATCACAAACTGAGCGCCTATGAGGCTAACGGCGCGGGAGTTCTGGTTACCGACTGTCCGGGTTGCGTCATACAGTTGCGCGGCGGCGAGGAAAGGCGCGGTAACAAACTGAGAATTGAACACATGTCCGAGTTTTTGGCCGGACGTCTGAAAAAATAGCGGGTTTCTTTAGGAGCTATGGAAAATTTTATCCTGATCTTTCTCTGCCTCGGCTTTGGCAAGATCGCGCGTCGTTTGGGCCTGCTCCCTCCTGACGCTTTCAGGACAATAAATGTATGGGTGCTCTATGTGGCCATTCCGGCCATGGCTTTGCGCCTGATTCCCTATATTGAGTGGGGCATCGGCATGATCCTGCCGGTTATCGCCCCTTTCTTGCTTTGGGTTCTGGCCTGGCTTTACACCGGCCTGTACGCCAGGGTGAAAAAACTCGATAACGCCGCCAGGGTGGTTCTGTTGCTGGGAGCCGGCTTGGGCAATACGGCTTTTATGGGTTTTCCGCTGGTCACCGCCTTTTATGGATTGGAAGGCATGGTTGTGCCCATTGTTTATGATATGTCCTGCTTTATCCTCTTCTGCACCGTCGGGACCATTGTCGTCCTGAATGCGGCCATGCATGGCGAGGGGCGGAAGGTGCGCCCCCAGGATTTTCTGCGGCGCATATTTACTTTTCCGCCCAGCCTGGCCATTATCTGTGCCCTGATCCTGCCCTCATTTGCGGATATTTCATTTTTGAACCCTCTGCTGGACAAGATTATTCCCACGGTCGCCCCCATGGCCATGTTTTCCATAGGATTGCAACTGGAATTCGGGGGAGGGAGGCAATACTCCGAGCCAATAGCTGCGGCCCTTCTCTTCAAGCTTATTCTTTCTCCAACGGTGATCCTGGTTCTGGCCCTGCTGGCGGGAACCCAGGGGCTCATCGCGCAAGTCAGCGTGTTGCAGGCCGGCATGGGCGCGCATGTCACCGCCAGTCTCATGGCCAGCCAGTTCAATCTCAATCCCAGGCTGAGCGGACTGGTGGTCGCCTTCAGCATTATCGGGGCGCTCAGTGTTACCCCTTTTTGGTGGTGGATTATGCGAGGGATGTTTTAAGGCGTGGGAGGGGCGGCGCGGTTTAGCGTACGGACTGACCGGCGGGCATGGGCGTGTTCTGTGTCGGAACAGGCGGCGGCGGCGGCACAAAGTTGGGGATGATGTCGGCGAAGGAATCCGGGCTCCCTGAAGCCGCCGGCGTTGCCTGGCCGTTGTTGCCGGTGGCGGCAGCCGCCGCTGATAGGGCGGATTGCCGCTCTTCCGTGGAATTCGGCATATTGTCGACGGTCTGGGGAGCGCCGCCCGAATTTACCCGGCCGGCGAGCGGTATCGGCGGCAAAGTTTCCAGGGTCATGGACGGAATTGTTGTCGGCCAGGATGGGATTCCGCTGTCCGGGCTATACGGGACAACAGTTGGGGGCTCCATCGTGGAGAACGCGCTTGGGGCGTCAAGATTGCGTGCGCCTTCAATGGCCGGAGGCGCCGGATTTTGTGCCGGGAGCATGGAGGCTTCCGGGCCGGGGCTGAAAGCCGTGCCGCCTTGCGGAGAGGTTGCCGCGCCCGACTGGAAAAGCGTTCCAGGTGCCGGAGACGGTGGAGCAGGCATTCCAGGGATTTCGGGCATCGTCCGGGTCAAGGAAGGCGGGACTTCATCTGTTCCTGGCAATGCCGAAATGCTGGGTGTTTCAGGCGCGCCCGACATTCCGGATGCCCCAGGCAGGGCGGGCGTCTTTGCGGCCTCAGGCGCTGGCGAGGCCGGGCTTGGCGAAGTGGAGGCGGGTGGAAGCGCGTCTGTTCCTGGCAGAGCCGGCGTTTCCGATATGCCGGGCGCAGGAATGAAAGCCGGAGGAACGTTTTCAGGCGCGGCCGGTATTTTCGCTGTACCGGGGGGGGCTGTTGTTTTTGTGTCCACGAGGACCGGCGGTTCCGGAGCCAAGGCCGGCGGGGCCGGTTCTACCGCCGGTGCGGGCTGGGATGCAGGTGTTTCCGCGGGCAGTAACGCCTGGGAAGCTGGAGAGGCTTGGGCCGCGTGTGACGGAGCCTTGGGAGGGCTTGGATAGCGTCCGGGTTTAGGGCGATCGAGTTTTAGCCCCGGCTCCAGGGAGCTTAGTATAGCACCGCGCTGGGACAGGTTCGTCCGCTCCTGGGCCTTCGGATCCTGTTCCGGGGAAAGACCGTGAATATATTTGCCCAGGTCGCGGCAGCCTTTGTTGTCATGTAGATTAGCGAATAAAGTCCTGCACCGATTGTCAAATTCATTCCAGCGGCGCATGGGGTCTTCGTCGGGTTTGTAAGAAGCCGGCTCGCTGTTTTCTAGGCTGCCGCGCAACAAGGAGAGAGTGCCCAGGCAACCGTCTTTGGTCATATAAGACAAGGTTCCGGAACGCGCGCAAAAGCTTTCTCCACGATCCAACAATTCGCGTGTTTTTTCGGGTATGCCCCTGTAGGCGGATAAATCCGCCGCGCCCGATGGCGAGTAAAGGCCAAGAACCAGGATCAGGGCGCAGGCTGTAAGATAAAGGTTTTTATGTTGGAAGCGATCAGACATGCTTTCCCTCTGGCTAATGGCACTCAGCCCTCTTATCGGCCCGGAGGAGGATATCTTTAGAGCCTATCCACCAGGGTAAAACCTTCGTGGAGCAAATCCTCCAAGGGCACGGCTCCGGGGCGGATTAGGCGCAGTTTTCCGGGTTTGCCCTCCGCAATTTCCACGATGGTGGAAGGCAAGCCGCCGGCCGGCCGGGGGGCCGCCTGGTAAATGAATCCGCCTGCGGCCTCCAGGAGGGCTGGAGGCATCTCCTCGGGAACGCGGGCCGGGGCTTCTCCGCTCAGGTTGGCGCTGGTGGAGATCAAGGGGAAACCGGCTTTCAGGCAGAGTTCGCGGGCCGCCGGATGAGCGCTGAGACGGACGGCGATTTTGCCGCTTCCGCCATGCAGGGGCAAGGGCAGGTTTGAAAGGGCCGGTAACAGCAGGGTCAACGGTCCGGGCCAGAAGCGCCGGATCAGCTTTTTTGCCGCTTCCGGCACTTGGTCGGCCACCATTTCCAGTTGTTCGAGCGCGCCCAGGATTATCGGCAAAGGGTTCATACGGGCGCGTTCCTTCACACGGTAAATCTCCGCGGCTACCGAAGCCTTAAGGGCATTGCCGCCTATTGCATAGAAGGTTTCAGTCGGGTAAAGCAGGAGGCGATCCCGGTTCAGCCGGTCCAGCGCTGTAAGTAGGAGCCGCGCATCCATTTTTGTCTCCGGAGCCTCTCTTGTATAAGGCAAGCATAATCAGCATCGGCCAACTCAAGGCCTCTTTCTGGAAAGAGGCCGCGGAATTTTACCGCGGCCGCCTGTCCCGCTCCTGGCGTATCCGGGAGATCTGTCTGCGGGACGCGGACAGCGCCCTGCCTCCGGCCATGATCAAGGAACGGGAAGGGGAGCGTATCATGGCCGCTCTGCCCGCCGGGCATACCTTCATCTGCCTGGATGAGCGCGGAGAGGGCTTGAGTTCCGAGACCCTGGCCCGTCGCCTGGAAGCTTTCCGGGACGTCTCTTCCCCGCCCTGTTTTATTATCGGCGGGGCCTGGGGCTTGTCAGAGGTGGTCTTGTCCTCGGCCGCGCTACGCCTCAGCCTGGGTCCGATGACCTTGCCCCATGAACTGGCCCAGGTGATCTTATGGGAGCAACTTTTCCGGGTGGACTCCATCCTGCGGCGTAGCGGCTATCACCACTAGCCCTCCAGCATTTCCGGGGTCAGCCCCACGATGGCCAGATCATGGGCATCTGCCAGGGCCAGGCTAGGCTCGCGGTCAAAAAAGAGAGTGTTCCCGGCCTCATAGGCCAAGCAGGCATAAGTGTGTCGCGTCAGGATTTGGATAGTTTGCAGGCCGATGGCCGGCAGGTCCACGCGTTTGTCCTGTCCGGGCTTGAGCATTTTCAAGGCCACACAACCAGGACCGGCCAGGAGCGCGCCTCTTTCCAGGGCGGAATCCGTGCCTTCCAGAGCCTCCACCGCCACCACCATTTTTTTCGTCATGACTAGGCATTGTCCGATGTCGTGGACTCCCAAGATCCGGCCGATGGGCCAGCCATGCCTGATGGATTCCCATTCTTGCGAGCTGGGTTTCCTGTGGGTGAGCGCCCCGGCCGGCCCCAGGAGTTCTGGCAGCAGTTCCGAGGCCTGGCGGACTTCCAGCCCTTCGCCCTGGAGTTCGTCCAGGACGGAGCGCAAGATGGCGTCATCACCGTGGTGGCGCGAAACTTTGAAGAGAACGCGGGCGGCGCGCAGGTCCGGGCGTATATCCAGGAAACGGGATTTTTTTATGGCTCCGGCCATGCAGACCTTGGTCACCCCGCGTTTTTTGAAGAAGGCGATGAGACGTCCCAACTGTCCAAGCGGGATGATCGAGAAGTCATCGGCCTCGGCGCGTAAATCTTCGGTGGTCTGTCCCTTAAAGCCGCAAATGAACACCCTGGATCCGGCGGCTTTGGCCGCACGGGCCACAAGGGCCGGGAATTGCCCTGAACCGGCGATGATCCCGATATCCGGCGCGGCGCTATCCATGACCATCCGGCGCGTTTATTCCTCGCACTGGCCGCGGTCGGCCATGAGCACGCCGCGTTTGCTTTCCCGCACAAAGTCCACAATATGCATGACCTGGGGGAAGGCGGCGTATTCCTGGGCGGCTTTTTCCAGGGCTTCCTTCCGGGGGAGGCCGGAGAGCCAGATGAGCCTGTAGGCTGAGCGGAGGGCGCCGATGGTTTCGTTGGAAAAGCCCTGGCGGCGCAGTCCCACCAAGTTGGGGCCGTACAGGGAAGCTCTGGCGCCCGAGGCCAGCATATAAGGAGGTATGTCCTGGCCTATGCCGGTCATGCCGCCGATAAAGGCGTGGTGCCCGATGCGGGTGAACTGGTGTACGGCTGAAAGCCCCCCCACTGTGGCATGATCCTGCACTTCCACATGCCCGGCCAAGGTGGCGCTGTTGGACATGATCACCTGCGACCCCAGGACGCAGTCGTGGGCGACATGGCAATAGGCCATGAGCAGGCAGCCGTCGCCTATGCGGGTCACGCCGTCTTCGCCTGTTCCCCGGTGCAGGGTGGCGAATTCGCGAATACTGTTGCCGTCGCCGATCTCCAGCCTGGAACGCTCCTGGTTGAATTTGAGATCTTGCGGGATCTCACCGACCACAGCATGGGAAAAAACGTGATTGTTCCGTCCAAGGCGGGTGTAGCGTTTAATACAGGCAAAGGCGTCGACGCGGGTGCCGTCCCCGATCTCCACCTCGTCATCAATGCAGACGTAAGGGCCGATGTTCACATCCTGTCCAAGTTTGGCCCCGGCGGCCACCAGCGCGCTCGGATGAATGGATACGGCCATCAGATGTCTCTCCTGTCGGCCATGCCAGCGCTGATCTCGGCCTCAGCGGCCAGTTGCCCGTCCACATAGGCCTTGGCGGCCATTTTCCATAGGCGCAATTTATGTCCCAGGATCTCGCAGTGCAGATCCAGCCGGTCGCCAGGGTAGACGGGCTTGCGGAAACGGACCTTATCCATGCCGGCAAAGAGAAAAATTTTGCCTTCCCGTTCCTCCGGGGTGAAGGCGGCCAGGATCATCACCCCCCCGGCCTGGGCCATGGCTTCCGTGATCAGTACCCCGGGCATGACCGGCAGCCCCGGGAAATGCCCCTGAAAAAATTCCTCGTTAAAGCTGACGTTTTTGTAAGCCCGGATGGTTTTGCCAGGGGTAAGTTCCACCACTCTGTCCACCAGGAGGAAGGGGTAGCGGTGCGGCAGAAATTCCATAATTTGCAAAAGGTTCATGACAGGTTCCGCGCTCATGTTTACTCCTGGGAAGCTGGTCCGCTCTTTAGTTTATCCACGTCCTGTTCCAGTTTTTTCACCGTCTTGTGCAGATCCGGCAGTTTGGGGGTCAGGGCCAGGACGCGCAGGAAGGTTTGCCCGTCCATCAGGGGGGTGCCGCCGCCTTTGAAGTCTTCCGGCACATCGTGGGGCACTCCGGCCCTGGGGCCGATCACCGCTCTGGCGCCAATTCTCAGATGCCCGGAGACAGCGGCCTGGCCGGCGATGGTCACATCGTCCCCGCTGCTGGAGCTGCCTGCTATGCCCACTTGGGCCACTATCAGATTACGCTTGCCCAAGCGCACATTATGCCCGACCTGGATCAGGTTATCAAGCTTGCTGTCGTCGCCGATGCAGGTGGGGCCGAGGGCGCCCCGATCCACCGCGCTGTTGGCCCCGATTTCCACCCGGTCCCCCAAGCGTACGAAGCCGTTCTGCGGGATTTTTTGGATGCCGTCTCCCATCCTGGTAAAGCCGAAACCGTCAGTCCCCAACACCGCCCCGGCGTGGAGGACGCACTCCCTGCCCAATTCCACCGCTGACATTAATGTCACATTGGGGTAGAGGGTGCACCCGTCGCCCAAGCGGCAGTCTTCTCCCACATAGACTCCGGGGTAGAGGGTGCAGCCAGCGCCCAGGATGGCCCTTGCGCCTACATAGGCGAATGGATAAAGGGTACAGCCATCTCCCAGGAGGGCTTCCGGGTGGACGAAGGCCAAGGGGCTCACCCCTGCGAAGGTCCCTTCCCGGCGGGTAAACAGGGCTAAGGCCCGGGCAAAGTCATGGTAAGGATTCGCGCTGATCAGGGCGCGCCGGACCTTTCCGGCATGTTTCGGGGTCAGAATGACCGCCGCCGCCTTGGTTTCAGCCAGTTGGGGCGTGTATTTGGGGTTGGCCAGAAAGCTGAGTTCGTGCGGGCCGGCCTCTTCCAGGGTGTTCATGCCGCGGATGGACACATCGTCCCCTTGCAGGACCAGTCCCAGTTCTTGGGCGATAAAACGCAATTGGAATTCAGGCATGCCCTGCTCCGGATTATAGCCGGGGAAGCTGGAGCCCCCTTTATATAAATCTATTTGCCTGTTCCGGTCCCGAAGACTTCCTTGGGTTTGTCCTTCCAGACCCGGTTGGATTCCGTCAGGATCTGCTTGGTAACATCCAGGGATTCGTTCATCCAGGCCACGCCGGCAATGTTCTGTTCCAGAATAAAAGAAAAGCTTTCACGTTTTCCGTATTCCGAAGCCGCGTACCCGATGACCCGGTTGATTTCGTCATTGGCGCGTCTTTCCGCCGCCTGGCGCTTGCGCATGTAATTATTCATCTTGTCGTCCAGATCGCGCTTCTGCCGGGCCAGATCAATCTGCCGGTCTTCCCGCGCTTCGGGTGACAAGGCCTGCTGCTGAATTTGGAAATCATTTATTTTTTTCTGCAAGTCGGTGTTCTGTTTGTCCAGGGTCTTGCCTTCGCTTTCAAATTCCTTCTGCAGTTCGGCGTTTTTGGCTTTGTATGCGTCACTGGCCTGGGCCACCGCATTCAGGTCGAAAAAGCCCACTTTTAATTCAGCGGCTTGGGCGTTCCAGGCAAAGAACAGCAGGGCCAGAAAAACACAGGTGCTTGTTAACTTGCGCATGTATGCAAACTCCTTAAAAGGGGCGCGTTCGGGGTTGCCCCGTGGCGGCCTAGGGGATTTCGGGGAGCGGAGCCCCGATAGTTTTCACAGGCGAATTTTTTATACCGTGCGGCATGGCGCGTCAAGGACAAATCCTTTTGGCGGGTGACAAGTCCGTCAGAAAGCGTTATGTTGCGGGATATTATAATTACGCGAGGCCAATATGATCCGGGAAGCCCATTTGTCTCTGCTGGTGACGGAAACGCCGTTGGAAATGGCGGAACAGGCCGCATTGCTTCTTGAGGCGCAATGCGCCGAGGCTCTGCGGGAGCGCAAGCGGTTCAACCTGGCCATTTCCGGCGGTAAAACCCCAATTTCTCTGTTCAGGCTTCTTTCGTCGCCATCCTGGATCAAACGCCTGGACTGGGAAAAAACGGTGGTTTACTGGGTGGATGAGCACTGCGTGGGGCCGGATCACCCTGACAGCAATTACCGTGTGGCCCGTGAGGAACTGCTTTCCAATGTTCCGGTCACGCGTTACTACCGCATGAAAGGCGAGGACAATCCGGTGCAGGCCGCCGAATCTTATGAAAAACTGCTGCTTGAACATTTCGGCCTGGAAGAAGGCGGCATCCCGCGCTTTGACTGTGTGCTCCTGGGGGTTGGGGACGATGGGCATACGGGTTCGCTCTTTCCCAATTCCAGCGCCCTGAGCGAGAGTAAACGCCTGGTGGTGGATCAATATATCCACAGTCTCAAGAGTTCGCGGATCACCATGACCTTCCCCTTGCTGAATAACGCCCGTTGCTGCATTTTTATGGCCGAGGGGCAGGCCAAGAACCATGTGCTGTCCACAGCCTTGAACCTCATGAGCGAACCCGTGCTGCCCGCGCAGATGCTCAGGCCGATCAGCGGCCGGCTGTGCTGGATTATTGACGAAGCCGCGCACCTGGGAGAATAACGCCATGTCTCGCAGCATAAGCCGTCAGATTAAGCCCTTTCTGGCCATGCAGGTCTTGGAGAAGGCCCTGGCCATGCAAAGGACCGGGACGGAAGTGATCATGCTCAGTGTCGGACAGCCGGATTTTCCCACCCCGGAATGTGTCATGGAGGCGGCGCACAAGGCCATGCGCGACGGACATACAGGCTATACGCACAGTTTGGGCATCTGGGAGCTGCGGGAGGCGGTATCCGAATACTACCACCAGGAATATGGCCTGGATATTTCCCCGGAACGGGTGATCATCTCCGGCGGCTCCTCCCCGGCCATGTTCATGTTGTTTACGGCCCTCCTGGAGGAAGGGGACGAGGTGATCATCGGCAACCCCGCGTATGCCTGTTATGAAAGCTATATCCGTAACGCCGGGGGGATTCCGAGAGCGCTTCCGGTGCAGGAGGAAAACCGTTTTCAGCTTGATCCCTCGGAGGTCAGGGCCGCCCTGACCCCTCGCACAAGGGCCATCCTGATCAATTCGCCCTCCAATCCGGCAGGGACTATTATGTCCGGGGAAGATATCCGGGCCCTGGCCGGATTATGCGCCGGAAGCGATTTGGATTCCGGGCCGCTGCTGATTTCGGACGAAATCTATCACGGCCTGAATTATGACGGGCCGGTGGCCTCGGCCCTGGAATTTTCCGACCGGGTCTGCGTGGTGGATGGTTTTTCCAAGCGCTACGCCATGACCGGGTGGCGCCTGGGCTGGTTGGTGGTTCCTCCTGGTCTGGTGCCGCTGCTCAATACCCTGCAACAGAATTTTTTCATCTGCGCCCCGAGCATCGCCCAGTGGGCCGGCATCGCCGCCTTGCGTGAGGCCGGGCCGGATACGCGGCGCATGGCGGCGGAATATGACCGCCGTCGGGGGATCATCATAGATCTCTTGCGCGGACTGGGCTTCGGGGTGAACTCTTCGCCCTCCGGGGCTTTTTACATCCTGGCCGATGCCAGGAATCTCGGCCGGGACAGTCTGGCCCTGGCCCATGAAATTCTGGAACGGACCGGGGTGGCGGTGGCGCCTGGGGTGGATTTCGGCAGCGAGGCCGAGGGTTACTTGCGTTTCAGCTACGCCAGTTCAGTCGATAATATCCGTTTGGCTATGGAGAAAATCCGCTCTTATCTGGAACAGCGCCGGGTATAATTTTTTTTACTTTTTTGCCCTGCTCACGGTGTGTTTTTTTAATGTTCTCCCTCAAATATCCGTGAAGAGGGCCGGAGCGCGTTCAGTTTTTTGTACTTAAATTCCGGCGGAAACCTTGCCGCGAAGTCCATCTTCCTGTTTTTGGAGGTCTTATGCCGGTCAGGTATTTTGGCATGTAATTTGCTTATTGAAAAGTACCCTTCCTTTGCAAGCGGGTTTTGGAACGGCGGGTTGCGGGTGGTCCGTAATCCGCCGTTTCGCTTGGCAGTCCCCTGATTTTTGTTTATCCTTCCGCAATGCACGAATTTTCTCTGGCCAGGAACCTGTTGGAGATTATCCGGGAAGAACTGGCCAGGGGCGGATATACCCGGCTATATCGGGCGCGAGTTTGTTACGGCCCGTTGTCCCAGGTGGCGCCTTCGGCTTTGCGTCTGGCTTTTGACAGTCTGGCGGAAGAAAACGGTCTGGCCGGGGCGGTATTGGAACTGGCCGAAGATCCCCTGGTGCTGGTTTGTTCTTTTTGCCGGGCGGAATTCACCCCGCCGGAACAGAGCCTTTTCGCCATCTGCCCTGGTTGCGGCCAGGAATTTTTACATCAGGTCAAAAGCGGGCGGGAATTGTACCTGGATCGCCTGGAGGCGGAATAAGCCGGCGGTCTTGGGTGAAATCCGGGGAGTACTTATGGAAATAGAGGTAGGACGTTCCCTGCTGGAAGGCAACGAACGGCGGGCGGCGGAACTGGTCGGGATCTTCAGGGAGGCCGGTGTGCTGGCGCTGAACTTGATCAGTTCTCCGGGTGCCGGCAAGACCTCTCTTTTGGAGCGCACCTTGAAGGATTTGGCTCCAGAGTTACGCATGGCCGTGATTGAGGGCGATTTGCAGACAGATAACGACGCCCGGCGGGTGGCCGCCAGCGGAGCCAGGGTGGAGCAGATCAATACCTACGGAGGATGTCACCTGGATGCTGCGCAAATCCACGAGGTGCTGCCGCGCTTCGATTTGCGGGGCACGGATATCCTGTTCATCGAAAATGTCGGCAACCTGGTCTGTCCGGTGGAATTTCACTGTGGAGAGGACCACAAGGTGGCCCTGCTCAGCGTGGCCGAAGGCGATGACAAGCCGGAGAAATATCCCCTGCTTTTCCACCTGGCTTCGGTACTGCTCTTGAACAAGATAGATTTGCTTCCCTATGTGGATTTTGATCCGCTCCGGGCGGAGCGTTTTGCAAAGGCGGCCAATCAGGGTCTTCGGGTGCTGCCCGTCTCCTGCCGGGGTGAGGGACAGGGGCTTGCGGCTTGGTATGACTGGCTGCGCGAGGCTTTGCGGGACAAAAGGCGGTGAACCGTGCCCTCCGGAAAAAAACGCGGCCAGGGGCAAAATCACCCTGCCCCGGACGTATATGAAGAGGAGGAGGCGGAGTTCAGCCGGGCCATGCAGGGAGTGCGGCCGGTATCCGGAGGCGGCCGTTCCATTCCGGCCGCGGTCAAGGAGAGCGTCCGCAGGGAAGCAGCGGTGGAAAGCTGGGAAAGCTTGCTGCGTGGCGGTCTGGAATTTATTCTGGAGTACAGCGAGGAATATATCGAAGGGCATGTCCTGGGCCTGGACCCGCTGGCGCTGGGCAAGCTCCGGGCCGGGCAGTACAGCCCGGAGGCGCACATTGATCTGCACGGGATGAACCTGGAGCAAGGACAGGCCGCGCTCATGGATTTTATCCGCAACGCCTATATCCAGGGGCAACGCGCCGTGCTGGTGGTAACCGGGCGGGGCAGAAATTCTCCGGACGGGCAAGGGGTACTGCGGGCGCACCTGCGGGATTGGCTGACCAGAGATCCTCTAAAACGCGTGGTTCAGGCCTTTTGCACGGCCCGCCCCAAGGATGGCGGCGCCGGCGCGGTCTATCTGCTTCTGCGCAAGTATAAGAAGCGGCGCGGCAAGATTCGCTGGAACTAATCCCCGGAGCTTTCCGGCAGGTATTTTCCCAGCTTTTCCAGGACAACGGCAAAATCCAGGGGTTTGCCCACGTGGTCGTTCATGCCGGCCTCCAGGCAGTGTAGCACGTCTTCATGGAAGACATTGGCGGTCATGGCCACGATGGGGACGGCGGCGGCGGCCGGATGCGACAGGGCGCGGATGTGGCGCGTGGCCTCGTAGCCGTCCATCTCCGGCATCTGGAGATCCATAAAAATCATGTCATAGATCTCCGGGGAGGCGCTGAACAGACGCACGGCCTCTGCCCCGTTTTCCGCGCAATCGATGGCCAGTCCAGTGGGTTCAAGAAGGGCCAGCACGATTTCCCGGTTGATCTCCACGTCTTCGGCCAGCAGGATGCGGTATCTGCTCAGGTTAATGTTTTCTTCGGCGTTTTCCTCCACGGTCTCGACCGGTCCTCCCAGAGAGTCGTTCAGGCAGTCCAGGACGTTGGAAGGAAAGATGGGCCGGAGCAGAAAATTTTTCACCCCGGTGTTCCCGGCTTCCTCCGCGATGGCGTTCCACTCCAGGGGGGAGGCCAGGATCGCCACCTGCCCTGCGCCGTGTTCGAGCAGATCCTTTACTAGTCCCGTGCCTTGCGCGGCCGCGCATCGCCAGTCCAGGAAACAAAGGTCATAAGGTGGCTGGGCGCCCATGCGTTCGGGGAGGTCTTCGCCGCCGGCATAGCTATCGCAGTCCAGGCCGGCATTACGCAAGATATCCAGTAAATACGCGAGTAAATGCGGGTCGTCGCTAGCCGCGCAGAGGCGCGCGTTTTGGGGGAAGGCGGTCGGCTCCGCTTCCTCATCCGGGCAACATCCCAGGCTCACGGTGAAAATAAAAGTCGAACCCTGGCCCATGGCGGATTCCACCCAGATATTGCCGCCCATCATTTCAACCATACGTTTGGAAATGGCCAGCCCCAGACCTGTGCCGCCGAAGCGGCGCGAGGTGCTGTTGTCGGCCTGCTGGAATGAAGTGAAGAGTTTGGTTTGCTGTTCTGGCGAAATGCCTATGCCGGAGTCGGCCACGTCCACCCTGATGACGCAGATCTCGTCTTCCGTTTGTTCCAGGCGCGCGTCCAGGCACACGGAGCCCCCTGCCGGAGTGAATTTGACGGCGTTGGATAAAAGGTTGGCTATGATCTGATCCAGGCGCTGTTCATCGCCGTTCAGGAAGCGGGGGATTTTCTGATCCAGGCGGGCCATGAATTGCAGATTTTTTTCCTCCACCCGGAAATTTATGACATTGACCACTTTCTGGAGCATCTTTTCAAAATTGAAAGGGGCATGGAAAAGCTCCAACTTGTTGGCCTCTATTTTGGACATATCCAGGATATCATTTATGATGGCCAAAAGATGGGTGGAGGCTTCTTCAATCTTTTGCAGGCAGTAATTCTTTTTATCCAGGTTGTCCGTGGGCCTTGCCAGGGCGGTCATGCCGATGACGGCATTGAGCGGGGTACGGATCTCATGGCTCATGTTGGCAAGAAATTCGCTCTTGGCGTGGCTGGCCTGTTCAGCTGTTTCTTTGGCGCTTTCCGCCTTTTTCTGGGCCGTGTGGATCTCCGTGATGTCGTGGAGCAGCATGAGGTAACTGGAGGTCTGGGTTTCCGCATCGAACATGGGGGTGAAGTGCACTTTATAAGTACGTTGTTCATCATTCAGGAAACTGAATGGTTCCTCAAAGGACAGGGATTTTTGTTCCGTCATGGCCCAATCCAGCTTGGAGGAGAATTTTTGCGCCCAAGGCGCGTCCAGCGAATTGCTGAAGGCCTCTGTGAACAGTTTGCCGTTCACCAGGCTGGCGTGCTGGATGCCCACGGCCCTCAGGAAGGCGTTGGTGCAATGGACAAAGCGTCTGTCCTGGTCAAAGAGCAGGATGATGTCCGGACTGTTTTCCAGCAGGAGCTGCAGGTGTTGTTGCTGTTTCCTGTGCTCCATCGCCCGCATGTTGTTGATGTTGGTCAGGGAGTTCGTCACCGCCTTGCTGCGGTCAAGAGTTGCCTGCAGACGGGCGACCTGGCGGGCGAGTTTGCTGTTTTCTTTTTGCAGGGCGTCGATTTGTTCTTGAGGCTGTGGATTATCGTCCATTATAATACAACAAGGGTGTATGTGTAGTTATGGAAGCGGTTCACCGCAACGCCTTCCTTGTTGTACAGCGGGCAGATCTCTCCTCCGCTGTAGAAAAGCATGAAAGGCAGCTTCCGGCCGATGGCATCAAAGGTCTTGAGCATTTCGTCCTCGGAGTTGGGCATGATCATCAGGCTGCGCGTCATGCATGGAATGGCCAGGATGCCGTTTGCCCCGTTTTTCTCCGCATAATCCAGGGCCTGGCCCAGGGCGTCCGCCGCTGTATCCATAACGCTGTTGTAATCAATTTCCGTGAAGGTAATGCCCGCGCCGGACGGTATCTCGCCGCCGCACAAGGCCCCTTCCGGCAGGATGGAATATATGGCCAGGGCCACCGGGGGGGTGCCGTCTCCATAATCCACCATAAAAGGCAGGGTGGTCAGGGTGTCCAGGGTCTCTTTCCGCACCCCGATGCTGGCCAGGTAGTCAATGAAGGTCAGGTTGTTGACTTTTTTTATGAAATAGCCGTCCGATTCCGTCACCAAGGCCTTTTGGTGATGGATATTCTTGATTGAAACGGAAGATACGAAAAAGCGGGGTTTGACCGGGCCGTATAATTGCAGGAGGGCTATTTTGCCCTGATGAACCTCTCCGTTCAAGAAGGTGCGGCTCTCCTGGAAATTTGGGGAGGAGTCGTTGGAAAGGGTGCCGAAGATCGGCAGGCCTCCGCAGATTTCGTCTAGCTTCCGCAGCATGTAATCCCCGCTGATATCGGACATTATTGGGGCAAAGGCTATAATCAGTCCGGGGTCTCCAGGGAGTTTGGCCCGGCCTTGCCGCCAGGCCTCTTGTAGGGGAGCATCCGTGTTCCCTTTGGAAATTTCAGGGGAGATGGAGGTCGCGAAGCGGATCTCATCGCTGGTCAATACGGTCAGGCTGAGCTGCTCCATGCTGTAGCCATTGTTGGTGGCGCTGCCCAGAGCCGTGCAGCCGATGACCTCAAAGGGCAAATTTTTGCGCAGTTCTTCCAGCACGCCTGTTACGATGAATTCGTAGTAACAGGTGACAATCCCCACGGCATTGGCCAGGAGACCGTTTTTAACGTCAATCTGCTTCAAGATTTCCGCCAGAGCGTCTTCCGGTTCATCAATCTCGGTGGTGGAAGCGGTTATTACCTTAAGCATGGTCTTTCCCCCTCTTTCAGAAAAAACTTTGGTTATTTATATCATAGTCGCATATTTAGGACAAGTCGGTTATTCCCGTCCGGCCTTGTCCGCTCTTGCCTAAAGGCGGCTTCTGGCATAATAGAGATGCGGATGATTAGTAATACTCAGGAAAATAAGGCCAAGACCGTTCCCATATCCGCCCATTTGGCGGGCCTTTTTTGTTGTTGCGCCGCTCTTATGTTGCTGCTCAGCCTGCTCAGTTTTGATCTGCGTGATCCCAATATCAACCACGTGGTGCACGGGCATAAAGAATATTATAACTGGATGGGCATGGTCGGAGCCTACACGGCAGGCCTGCTGGCGGATATCTTCGGCCTGGCCGCCTATACCTTGGTGATCTTTCTGGCCGCGCTGGGAGTAGGGCTGTTGCGCAAAAAGGTCTGGGTCTGGTGGCGCTGGGCGGCCCTTCCTTTTTTGGGATGCAGCCTGGCCACGGCCGGGGCGGCTTGGGGCCTGGGGATCATTCAGGTGCGTTCCGGAGGGCTTCTGGGGTACAGCCTCCTGGATTTTTCCGTGCGTTACTTCAGCCGGACGGGAACAGCTCTGATCTGGGGCTTTATTTTTTTGCTCGCGGTCCAAAGCTTGGGCGGCTTCACCTGGGTTCAGGCGTTGCTGGCCCTGGCAGGCAAGATCAAGGAGCAGATGTTGGAGGCCGGGCGACAGGATCGGACCCTGGCGGGCGCAAGCAAGCGTGAGCCTATGATTCGCGTCAGCACACAATTCCTGCCTCTGCCGCCGCGGCGGGCCGGGATCTTGTCCCGCCTGCGGGATCTGCTCCGGCCGTTGACGGCCAATTCTCCGAAAGCGCGCGAAGAAGCCGTCTGCGCGGATTCGCCGGATCTCGCGGGTTTGCCGGATTTTGCGGATTCACCGGAGGATCCGGCGGCGGCGCTCTCTTCATCCGTCGCGGGGGATTCTTCTCCGGAGCGGACGGTGTTTGAGCGGGGCGCGGCCCTGGAAGAATCCGGCCAGGACGCGGCTGCGCCGTTCTTCAGGGTACCGGAGGCGCGTTCCTCCGCGCCGCTTCCCGTCCTGCCCCCCTTGAGCCTGCTGCGCTGCGCAGAAAATGGCGGAGAAGAAACGCGGAAGGAAGAGCTGGAAGCCAGGGGAGAGGCCTTGCTGCGCTGCTTGAATGATTTTTCCGTGCAGGCGGATTTGGCGCGCATTACTCCCGGTCCGGTAGTCACCACCTTTGAGGTGCGCCCCGCTCCCGGGGTCAAGGCCGCGCGCATTTCCGGCCTCAGCGATGATCTGGCCAGGGGGCTCAAGGCGGTAACCGTGCGCATTCAGGCCCCCATTCCGGGCACGGATGCCGTGGGCATCGAAATCCCCAACGACCGGCGCGAGATGGTTTATTTGAGCGAACTTATCTCTTCGGCTGGCTTCCAGGAGGCCGAAAGCCCGCTCACGCTGTCCTTGGGCAAGGACAGCGGCGGTTCTCCGATCATGGCGGATCTGACCAGGATGCCGCACTTGCTTGTGGCCGGGGCCACCGGCACCGGTAAAAGCGTTTTTCTGAATTCTCTGCTTTTGTCCATGTTGTACAGGGCGAAACCCGAGGAAGTGAAATTTCTGCTTATTGACCCCAAGAGGGTGGAAATGGCCGTGTATGAGGATTTGCCCCATCTGGTGCATCCCATTGTCAAGGACATGCCCCTGGTCAAAAATGCCCTGGAATGGGTCACCAGCGAAATGGACGGCCGTTACGACCAGATGGCCTTGCTGAATGTGCGCGATTTCGCCTCATACAACACTAGGCTTAGAAATCTAGGGGAGGCGCGCCCTCCCCATCTTGCGGAACTCAGACCTTTTCCGTATTTGGTGCTGATCATTGATGAACTTGCCGATCTCATGTTAACCTCCGGCAAGGAAGTGGAAACCTGCCTGGTGCGCCTGGCCCAGTTGGCCAGGGCCGCGGGCATTCATCTCATTGTGGCTACCCAGAGGCCCAGCGTGGATGTGGTCACCGGGCTTATCAAGGCCAATTTTCCTTGCCGCGTTTCCTTCCAGGTGGCCTCCAAGCATGATTCGCGCACTATCCTGGACACCGTGGGGGCGGAACATTTGCTGGGGCAGGGGGATATGCTTTATAAGCCGGCGGGCGGACGTTTCCAGCGCCTGCATGGGGCCTATGTGAGCGCGGCCGAGGTGGAGGCGGTGAGCAATTTTTGGCGCGCCCGGCAAAGGCCGGACTACCAGGTTGATTTCGCGAACCTGGAGCAGGGTGGGGAGGAAGATTCCTTGGCTCCGAGCGGAGACGAGCTTTACCCGGAGGCGGTGCAATTTGTCCGGGAGCAGGGGCGGGCCACTATTTCCTTTATCCAGCGCCGTTTCAATATTGGTTTCAACCGGGCGGCCCGGCTTATCGAACAAATGGAGAAAGACGGCATAGTCAGCCAGGCCGACGGCAGCAAACCGCGCAGGATTATTAAATGAACATGCGTAATTACCGGAAAGGATTTTTTCCCATGCCAAGAACCACTATCTTATGTCCTATGAAAACCGTTGCCGCGCGTCCCTGGAAAATCCTTGTTCTGGTCTGCGCCCTGTTTTTGTTTCCGGCCGCGCCGGTCTGCGCCCAGACGCTGAACCGTCCGGTAGACGCCCAGGGCTGGTCCAACCTGGTGTATGATTATTACCAGGGCCTGAAAAGCCTGTATGCCACCTTTGAACAGGTGGTCACCCACAAGGAAAGCGGCATTGAGGAACAGCGCGTCGGCGAGCTGTATTTCAAAAAACCCTTCCTGGTCCGCTGGGTCAGCCATGATCCTTACCCGGAACTGCTCCTGGTGGAGCGGGAATTTCTCTGGCAGTACCTGCCTGAGGAAAAACTGGTTTTTAAGTACCGGGTGGAGGATATTGACGACCAGAGCCAGTTTCTTTCAGTGCTCACCGGGCAGGCCCCCCTGTCTGAAAAATTCAGGGTAACTCCCAAAGGGGAGAGCGAGGGGGTGCAGACCATCGCCCTTCTGCCGTATTCGCCCTCCACCAACCTGGTGGAGGCCACCATCTGGGTGGATATGGACAGCGGCATTATCCTGCGCCTGCTGTTCAAGGATTTTTATGGAAACCTCAATGATATCTCCTTTACCGACCAGGAGCTGGACATAAATATCCATCCGGATACCTTCAAGTTTGCCGTCCCCCCGGCGGCCACCCTGGAAGATTATACCGGCGCCCGTGACTGATCAGCCAAGATGCGGGCATGCCCATGTCCATTTTCAGCGATGACCGGATGCATAAACTGCTCTTCATGCACATCCGGCATGCCTTCAAGACCGGCCTGGCCGCGGCCGTCGCCTTTGGAGTTTCCACTCTCATCGGTTCCCATTTCAGCGTCTGGGCGGTGATTTCCACCCTGATTGTCATGCAGGGCATCAGTGTGGCCGATTCCGTCCAGGCCAGTTTTTACCGTTTTACGGTGATGAGCTTGGGCGCCCTGGTGGGGATGATCCTGCTGATCCTCTCGCCGGCCGGCCAGCTTTTTTTGCTGGCCGAGGTCTTTGCCATCTGCGTTCTGGGGGCTTACCTTGGCCGTTACGGCAACAATTTTACCATGGCTACAACCGCGGTCTGCATTGTGCTCCTGGTAGGCCAGTATGTGCCGCGCACCCTGGCCGAACAGCTTTGGTTCGGGGTGACCCTTTCGGTGGAGGTGCTCATCGGCGTGAGTAGCGCCATCATCGTCACCGCCTTGATTTGGCCCGTGCGCCTGGGTGACACCCTGCGCACGGACATCACGGCACAGCTTGAAAAATGCGCTCTCCTGCTGGATACGGTAGTGCAAGCCTTTCTGGACCATCAGCGCCATGTGCCGTGCAGCCAGCTTGCAGGCCTGGGCCTGCAGATCCGGAGCAACCGGGAGCGCATGACCAAGGTGCGCAAGCTGGAAGCGCATATCTACCACTATGAGCACAAGGGTCTGGCCATCCAGGTGGATATGGTGGAGAATTGCGTGGAAAAAATGCGTGCGCTTATTGACGCCTTGAACGAATATGATGAACGGGGCTATGACCCGCTGACCGCCCCGGAACTTGTGTCTTTGGCGGACATGATGATGCGGGCCTTACGCTGCCTGGGGAGCCGTGATGTTCGCGCCCTGGCCCCGGAAGTGGCCCGCGGGCTGACCATGGCCGTGGATGCGATGGATGCCGGGCTGGAACAGCGGCATCAGGAACTCGGCAAACTGGAGCTGCAACACATTTTGCAGCTTCATACGTTTTATTTGGTGCTACGGCATCTGTCCGAAAACCTGCTTACCGCCTTGTACCAGATGCAGAGCCTGGGGGAGTCGAAAATTTTTCCAAAACCCGGTTGACTTCCCGAAATAGTTCGGGCAGATGAATTCTCTTACCTGGGG
The DNA here is from genome assembly GCA_009782775.1 of Desulfovibrionaceae bacterium. Taxonomy (GTDB): domain Bacteria; phylum Desulfobacterota; class Desulfovibrionia; order Desulfovibrionales; family Desulfovibrionaceae; genus WRHT01. The sequence goes on along the minus strand of WRIL01000019.1, from coordinate 98 downwards.
GTGTAGCTCAGTTGGGAGAGCGCTTGAATGGCATTCAAGAGGCCGTCAGTTCAATTCTGTCCACCTCCACCAAGAAAACCCAAGGATTCCAAAGAGAT
>WRIL01000018.1 GCA_009782775.1 Desulfovibrionaceae bacterium | reverse complement strand
ATACTGCATACTCATGTGTGGGAAAGCAGGTCGGCGCCAGCTTAAAAAACAACGCCCCTGCGGCCAAAACCGCAGGGGCGTTGCATTTCAAAACATCAACCCCTTCTGTAGAACCCTGAGACCATGAGGCGCATGGACGCCGCCGGATACTATTATCCCTTGACGCTACGCCTCAGGCAGAGTAACAATTATCGGTTCAGGCGGAGCTAATTTATGTTTGACCATCTTACGGATCGGCTGCGCGGGGTTTTTCGGAACCTTGGCGGGCAGGCCAGGCTGGATGAGCGGAACGTCCAGGAAGGACTGCGCGAGGTGCGTCTGGCCTTGCTGGAGGCGGACGTCAATTTCCGGGTGGTCAAGGATTTCACGGAAGCCGTGCGCCAGCGTTGCATGGGGCTGGAACTGGGTCGGAATATTACCCCGACCCAGCGTTTTGTCCAGGTGGTGCACGAGGAACTGACCGCCATCCTGGGCGGCGAGACCCAGGATCTGCGCCTGGAGGGACTCCCCCCGCATGTGATTATGCTGGTGGGCCTTCAGGGGTCTGGCAAAACCACCTCGGCCGCCAAGCTGGCGCACTGGCTGAGGGAACGCCGGCATAAACCCTACCTGGTTTCGGCGGACGTTTACCGCCCGGCGGCGATTGAGCAACTCGCCGTGCTGGCCGGGCAACTCGGGATGCCGTGTTTCCCACCCGCCCCGGAGATGCGCCCGGAGGATATCGCCGCCAGGGCGATGCAGGCGGCCAAAGAGGCCGGATGCGACGTGCTGCTGCTGGATACGGCCGGGCGTCTGCATATTGATCAGCCGCTCATGGATGAACTGGCGGTCATCAAGGCGCGGGTGCGGCCGGAAGAAATCCTCCTGGCGGCGGACGCCATGACCGGGCAGGAAGCGGTGAATGTGGCCGAGGCCTTTGATCAGCGGCTGGGTTTGACCGGGGTAATCCTCACCAAGATGGACGGCGATGCCAGGGGAGGAGCGGCCCTGTCCATAAAGTCCGTCACCGGCAAGAGCGTCAAGTTTGTGGGGATGGGCGAGAGGATCCCGGAGCTGGAGACTTTTCACCCTGAGCGCGTGGCCGGACGTATTTTGGGGATGGGCGACATGCTCACCCTTCTGGAAAAGACCCAGGGGGCGATCCAGGCCGAGGAAGCTGAAGAGCTGGCCGCCAAGTTTCGCCGGGAGGCGTTTGACCTGGAGGATTTCCGGGCCAATTTGCGACGGATCAAGAAATTGGGCTCCCTGGAAGGCATCATGAAATTGATCCCCGGTCTGGGCGGGCTGGGAAGGAAGCTGGAAGACGCCTCCATGCCGGAGAAGGAAATGGTCGTTATGGAGGCCGTAATCAACTCTATGACCCCGGAAGAGAGGAGCAACCCGAAAATCCTCAACGGCAGCCGCAAACTACGCGTGGCCAAGGGTAGCGGGGTCAGTGTGGCCAGGGTGAACCAGTTGCTCAAGCAGTTTGAGGGGATGCGCGGTATGATGCGCGAGGTCATGGGCGGCAAAAAAGGAGGCCTAGGGAAAATAAGGCAGAGCCTGGGCCGCTTGCCGGGAATTGGCGGGCTTTCCGGCCTAGCCGGGCTTTCCGGTGTTCCCGGCGCGGAGGGGAGAGGGCAGGCTCCAGGTCCTTCCAGGAGCGCTGCGAAAAAGAAAAAAAAGTTGCGCAAGGCCGCCCGGCGGCGTTGTAAAAAATAGGCAATAAAAAATATTGGAAGCTTGATATTTTTTTTCTAAATGGTGTATAACCAAAAAGGGAGTTCCAAATGGCAGTTAAACTGAGATTAACTCGTTCAGGCAGCAAAAAGCGTCCGTTCTATCGCGTGGTGGCCATTGAGGGCAGTACGCGCCGTGACGGACGCCCGCTGGAATTTCTGGGATATTACAATCCCATGAGTAACCCGGCTGAAATTCACCTTGACCAGGAAAAAGTACAAAAATGGATTTCTCTAGGAGCGCAGCCCTCCGATACTGTGCGCAGCCTTCTCAACCAGTTCAAGGCTTAGGGTCTATCTCCGGCGCAGGTTCCCACGTTCCCGCATCGTCTGCCGGCGGGGTGGGGAGTTTTCTCAGTGGAGCTCTTTAACCTATTATCACTCATGAGGTGGCTATGCTGAGAGAACTGGTTGAGTACACTGCAAAGTCTCTGGTGGACAAACCGGAGGAGGTATCGGTAGTGGAAGTGGAAGGGGAACAGACCACGGTGTTGGAATTGCGCGTGGCCAGGGAGGACTTGGGCAAGGTGATCGGTAAGCAGGGCCGCACGGCCAGGGCCATCCGCACCATCCTGAGCGCCTCGGCCAGCAAGGAAAAAAAACGTTGCGTGCTGGAGATTCTGGAATAGACTTGTTTGAAATCGGATATATCGTCCGAGCGCACGGAGTCAAAGGGGAACTCCGCGTGGAATGCCACGCGGAGTCCCCTGATTTATTAAGGGACGAAGTGTACCTGCCCGAACCAAGACGTATCCTGGAATCGCGCCGGGCGCACGGCGTTTTGCTCCTTCGCCTGGAAGGGGTGGAGAGCCGTGAGGAGGCCGAGGCCCTGCGCGGGCGGCCTCTGCGCATCCCCAGGGCCCGCCTGCCGGAACTGCCGCCCGGCGAATTTTATCTTGGGGATCTGCCCGGTCTGCGCGTCTGGACCCAGGAGGAAGGACAGGCGGAACCGGCCTATCTCGGCGTGCTGGACCGGGTGGAAGTCGCGGCCGGGCAGGAACTTTGGCATATTGTCACCCCGGGGGGCCGGGAGGCGCTTTTCCCGGCGGTGGGGGAACTGGTGCGGGAACTGGACCCCAAGGCCGGACGGACGGTGATCTGTCCGCCGCCGGGGCTGCTGGATTTGTATCTGCATGAAGATTAACCTGGTCACCCTCTTCCCGGAGTTTTTTTCATCCCCTTTGGACTGCGGCCTCATGCAACGGGCCGTGGCCGCGAACCTTGTCGAGTTTGCCTTTCACAATCCGCGCGTCTATACGGATGACCGGCGGCAGAGCGTTGATGATCGCCCTTACGGAGGAGGCCCCGGCATGGTCATGCTGGCGGATCCCCTGGCCCGCGCCTTGCGCGCCATAGCAGAGTCTTCTTCCGGGAAGATCCCCCGTGCCTTCCTGCTTTCACCGAGAGGGCGGCCCTTTGACCAGTCCCTGGCCCGCGAGCTGGCCGGGGAGAAGGAAATTACCCTACTTTGCGGGCGTTATGAAGGCATCGACGAGCGGCTACGCGCCTTGTTCCCCCTGGAGGAAATTTCGGTGGGTGATTTTGTGCTGAACGGGGGAGAAGCCGCGGCCCTGGCCGTGACCGAGGCCGTATGCCGTCTTCTTCCCGGTTTCATGGGGCATGGGGAATCGGCCTTGGAAGAGAGTTTTAGCGCCGGGATTCTGGAATATCCCCACTACACCAGGCCGGAGGAATACGCCGGTCTCCGGGCGCCGGAAGAGCTGCTTTCCGGGGATCACGCCTGCATAGCCCGCTGGCGCAGACGCGAGGCTCTGCTCTCCACCCTGGAGCGGCGTCCGGAACTGCTGGAAAAGTCCCTGCTCGGGCGGGAAGATATGGATTGGGCGAGGTCCAGCCCGCGCAAGCTCCTGGGGCCTGGCCTGTATTTGGCCCTCCTGCATTACCCGGTGTTGGACCGGGAAGGACGGGTATCCAGCACTTCCCTGACCAACCTGGATGCGCATGACCTGGCGAGAGCCGCCCGTGCCTATGGGCTGGGCGGGCTGTTCATTGTTACCCCGATGGAAGATCAGCGGACCATCCTGGATGAACTTTTGGCCCATTGGCTTTCTGGTCCCGGCGGGCAAAGCAACCCGGATCGCCGGGAAGCCTTGGCCCGTGTCATCCCGGCCGCGGATCTGGATGAGGCCGTGAGTCTGGTGGAAGAGCGGCACGGCCAAAGCCCGAAAATTTGGGGGAGCGGGGCTAGGGCCGAAATGACAATAACCTTTGACGGGGCTCGAAAAATTTTATATAGGCATCCGGCTATCCTCTTGCTGGGTACGGGACACGGGCTGGCCCCGGAAATTCTGGCCCGTTGCGACGCAATTCTGCCGCCCCTGCGTTGGGTCGCGCCTTATAACCACCTTTCGGTGCGTTGTGCCGGGACGGTTCTGCTGGATCGCCTTCTGGGCGAATGGGGCTGACAAGTACGGCGCTAACGCGCCAAAAAGGGAATGTATATGAAGCTGATCAAAAATATCGAAAGCGAACAACTGCGCCTGGATCTGCCCTCTTTCAGCTCCGGCGACACCGTCAGGGTGCATCTGCGCATCGTGGAAGGGGAAAAGGAACGCATCCAGGTCTTTCAAGGGAATGTCATCCGAATCCACCGGGGTGGGATGAACGCCTCTTTCACCGTGCGCAAGATCTCCGACGGCGTGGGCGTGGAGCGTGTCCTGCCCATGCATTCGCCGATCATTGAGAAGATCGAACTGGTCACCCAGGGGCGCGTACGCCGCAGCCGGCTGTACTACCTGCGCAAACTCAAGGGCAAGGCCGCGCGCATCAAGCCCAGGAACAACTGGTAAGATCAGAACAAAACCCGCTTAAAACAATCCCCTGCCTCCCTAGTCTTTAGGTTGACACTTTTTTTTCTTTGGGGTAGCAAGTCTAGAAAATTACTAAACTTGTGGGGGACCCATGCGTAAAGCCATCCGTTGTCTTAAGCTCTGTGCTATTATTCTGGGCTTGTCGGTAGGCACGGCCCAAGGGGCTGATTTTACCGATGGCACAGCTACTTTCAGCGGCTATTTTTCCAGAGAGGCCGTGTACGGTGTTGCGGATTTCATGATGCCGCTCTTTGAGTCGCCCAATAACGCCGCCTTTTTCGTCAACCCCGGAGCGGGGGTTAACCTGAAAATCAAGGACGGCATGCACGGCGCTGAGCGCGCCTACATGGGCATCGGGCACCGCGTCTTTTTGCCCGGCGGCCAGTTCGGGGGAAGCGGCCCTTTCCACAAAGGGGTTATCCTGGGATTGAACTGGTACCTGGATGGGCAGTACTCCATGTATGACAATATCCTGTTCGACACCGGCGGCGGCCTGGAGATGCTTTCGGACAGGCTGGACGCCCGTCTGAATGTTTATTTCCGCCTGACGGATGAGAAAGAGGCGGGCAAAAATATCTCCGGCCGTGGACTGTATGGCGCGGCGGTCCATTCCGATAGCTCCGGCGCCTATGAAACCGCCCTGGGCGGGGCGGACGGCGAGCTGGGCTACCGTCTGCCCTTGCCGGATCAACTGGGTGAAATATGGGTCTTCGGTGGGGCCTATCGTCTGCAAGGCAAGCGTATTGAGAACATTTCAGGCCTCAAGGGCAGAGTGCAGTGGAATCCGTTGCCCTCCATCCATATCGGCGCGGGCCTGTTCAGCACGGAACGTTTTAACGGCGAGCGCTGGCAGATTCAACTGGCCTATCACATCCCCATCAGCGTCAACGCCATGAAGGGCGGCGGCGGTTTATTCCGTATGGATAATACCCCTAAAACCGGTGACCTCTGGCGGGATCGCTTCACCACCCCGGTGTTGCGCCATGGCATGTAAACGCCCCGGTTGCCCCGGTGGCGGCATCCGCCTGCTGCGTCTTGTGCTTATTATTTGTTGTCTGCTGGTAGGGTGCTCCGATTCTTTGCTTGATCCCCAAAAGCCCGTCACGCTGACGCTGTGGCACGTCTTTGGCGCCCAGACGGACGGCCCGATGAACGGCCTCGTGGCTCGCTTCAACCGAACTGTCGGGCGTGAAAAAGGCATTGTCGTCAACGTGACCGCGGTTTCCAACTCCACGGATATCCATTTCGCCCTTGTCGCCGCCGCGAAAAAATACCCGGGAGCGGGTAGCCTTCCAGACATGTTCATCACCTATCCCAAGACGGTTTTCGCCATCGGCCCGGAACGCCTGATGAACTGGAAAGATTGGCTGCCAGAGGAAAAGCGGCTGGAATTTATTTCTTCGTTTGTTGAAGAAGGAACGGTTGACGGCAGGCTGGTGCTTCTCCCCGTTGCCAAGTCTTTAAATGTCCTGTTCATCAACGCGACCATTTTCGATCAATTCGCCATGGAATCCGGCGTCAGTTACGACGACCTCGCGACCTGGGAAGGCATGTTCGCGGCGGCGACGCGTTATTATAAGTGGTCCGGCGGCAAGGCCTTTTTCAAGTATGACGACTGGCTGCATTACAGCATGTTGAATACGGTTTCCTTGGGGGGAAACTTCTTTCAGGGCGAGAAGATAAACTTCCGTGATGAGCGGTTCCGGAAAGTGTGGCACAGACTGGCCGAATCCGCCCTGTCCGGCGGAGTGTGCCTGCTCGGCGGTTATTCAACGACGGCCATGATGACGGGTGAAACCCTGTGTGGCGTTGGATCGACGGCATCCGTCCTGTATTTCAAAGATACGGTCACCTATCCTGATAATACGACCATACCTTTACGTTTGAAAATTCTGCCGGTGCCCACTTTTCAGGAAGGCAGGCTTCTTGCCGTCCAGCGTGGAGGGGGGCTGGGCGTCATCAAATCCACGCCGCAAAAGGAATACGCGGCTTCCATCTTTGGCCGGTGGCTGACGGATACGGAAAATAATGTGCCATTTGTCACAGCAACAGGGTATTCGCCTGTCAAGGAAGATGCCCACATGGCTCTTGTAAAAGAGGATTGGCCTTCATTTACAAGCGATTCCTATAAAGATCTTTATAAAACAATCAGTAACATGCACATGCAACACTCGTTTTATGTTCCGCCATTGTTTGAAGGTTACGGGGAAATGGAGAGGGATTTTTCTGAATTACAACGCGAAATTTTTAGTAAATACAGAAAATCTCTTCGCAATGACGCTCAGATTTCTCCAGAACTTTTGCATAGTATATTCCAAGAATTTGAACAATCGTTGGATTAAAGCTGGCATGTTTTCCTATATCAAAAAAATTCTTGAAATTCGTAATAATGACAGCAAATACAGCATTAATCTGCGCCGGAGGCTTATTTTATATCTTGTGCTTATGGCTGTAGGATTGCTCAGTTGCGCTCTCCTGCTGGTCTTTACACTAAACCTATCGCCTTCAGGTGATAATGTAGCGGTTGCGCTGGCCAAGGATCTGTCATACTATGAAGAGCGTCTTTCCGCTTATTTCGGCGACACCGCGGCCAGGGGCATCCATTTATCCACCCTGGCCGCCAGGGAGATGGAAAGAACGCTTGCCGAACACGGCGCCTCTTTTGACGATATTTCCGACAACCCCAGACTGATTACCGCGCTTCAGCGCAATACCTTCGCCATAGTGCGCAATACCCTGCTCTTCCCCGATTGCAGCGGCGCGTTTATCATTTTTGACGCTACCGTCAATACTTCCTTGCCAGGCAGCGAGCATTCCCGGTGCGGCTTATACTTGAAACTGGCGAATATCACTGTTTCCAGGCCCGTTAACCCTGGCATTCTCTGGACCAGGGGCACGCATGAAGTCGCTCTTGAAAACGGTCTGATATTTCACAACAAATGGGAACTGGAATTCGCGACGCAGCGGATGCCGTTTTACCGCAAAGTTATTGAGAGCGCCTCCAAAAATCTTATGGAGGGTTATTATTACCATCCGGCCATGCGGCTGCATGGCACCTCGGAACAGATCATGGCTCTGTTTGTCCCCATTGTCGGGAAAGACGGTCGGACATACGGCGCTTGCGGCTTTGAGATCAGCGCCATGTTCTTCAAATTGATGCACCCGGTGAGCGCCGACCCTGATGCCCGCATAACCGGCCTTATCGCCCGGAGACAGGGGCAGACCATACTTTCCGGTTCCGGCCTGGAAGCTGGCGTGGCCTCGGGCTATTTTGCCGATCTCGGCAATGGCGATCTGCGGACGGAACAAGAAGGCCCCCTTACCACCTTCTCGTTGCCTGACGGAAGAACTTTTGTCGGTATGTACAAAAAAACTACACTATCCCCGCCGGTCGTAGAGGATGCCGGTTCATGGGTGGTGGCCTGTTTCATACCCAAGGAAGATTACATCATCGCGATTTATAAAAATAACGCGAAAATATTGCTCTATTGCGTGGCCATTTTCGGCATGGCCGGGGTCTTGTGCTGGTATATCAGCCGCAAGTGCATAGTGCCTCTTGTCAGCGGCATTGACGCCGTCAAAGCCGGGGTAGCCCAGAAAACGAACATTCATGAAATAGACGACTTGCTGGATTTCCTGGCTATGAATTCCCAAGTTCCGGACGTCTCGGTGGAAGACGTTGACATGTCGGCATTTTATGCGTTCAGGCGGAACATCGACACCCTTTCCAAGATGGAGAAGAGTGTCTTTGATCTGTATTTACAAGGGCATTCCACGCAAGAAATAGCGGAAGAGTTGCATATATCCATCAATACCATAAAATTCCACAACAAAAATATCTACCGCAAGCTGAATGTTCCTTCGCGCAAGGCATTGATGCTGTATGTCCAGATGATGAGGCGCGTCCAGGGATAGGCAACAATCCGCGCCGCGCGGCATGCGTCGGCGCAATCCCTTCGTCCCGCAAGACGCCCGCGGGAATCACCACGGCCATCCCTACCCTGGGGGTGGTTTTTGCGATCCCGGGACAAAACTACCCGCCGGGTAATATCCATCGCCTTCTCCACCGTGCTATTTCGCAGTCTTCTTGAACGTCCATATTTTATCATTTTTCAACCGGCTTGCATCGTTGACGGAAAAATGCGCCAGGGAGCGCATTTTGTAAAACCAAAGGAGTTTTTATGCGTCAGTACGGGGTACGGGTTTTGGCGGCAGCCTTTATTTTAGGCCTGCTTTCAGGCTGCGCTTCCGGCGGAGGCCAGGGTGAAACCTCTGCGAGCGGAAGCGACGGCAACGTGGTCACGGACACCGCCGGGGATATCGCCGGGGGATAAACGATCTCTTCAAGAGGTAAACGCGCAACCGATTGAAATTCCCTTTCATAGCCCAGGCGTCATTTTAAGATATACCAATAATTTGAAAGGCACGTCAGAAGAGATGCTGCTTTCCAGTAATCCTAAAAAAGCCACGATGTCTTGATAATTTGGAGTAAGATGTGAGCAAGATAATTGATATAATGGTTTGTGACAGTAACGGACATCCAATTACCACGCTTAATAATTATAGAGTAAGAAAAGCGATTTTCGCCGAATTTTGCGCGGGCGATCTGGGTGAATTTTCTTTGAAAAAAGCCTTTGACGAGATAGTGCGTTGGACCCCGGATAAGGGGCAGGCAACCATTGTTCTTGAAAACAAGGATACAATTTCAATTATATTGAATGGGGAACTCCTCTTTAATTTAAACCTTTTTACAGAATTTAAAAGCAGCCTCTCTTCACAAATAAATAAAAATGCTGTTGAGCAAGTTAAAAAAGGAAAACAGACATTATACTTGGGCGATTGGTCACGATATGGAATTAAAATGGATTCTTTAAAAGATCCGGAAAACTTCGGATACTTGTATGACGCTGATAAAATTCGTCTGTTCAATACCGGAAGATTATTAGGACTGAAAGATCCCATAGAAATTAATTCAGGAGCTGGCTCCTGTGAGAACGCGCAAAATATAAAAATATCCCAAAACGCTCTTAAGCTCGCCATTGATATTTGTGAGATTATCCCATCCGGGTTTTTCTTGGAATAAGCGAAGCAAATTCAAAAATTAATTTTTCCTGAAGAGAAGACTTGTATGAAAATTTTCAATTTAAAAAACGATGGCGGCGGCTGATCAACCGTCAAAATATGTAAATAACCAAGGGAGGATGAGATGAAACGGATAATGAGCATAACCATTGCGGCGTTGCCATGAGGAGTGAGGCTATGAAGACCGCCCTTAAAGGATTTTTGTTGCTGTGGGCGCTCCTCTGAGCCGGATTCAAACCAGCAGCACTCAAGGAGAAGGATTATGCAAAAAATGTGTTACGCGACTCTGGCCCTGCTGGTTTCTTTCTGCTTCGCGGGTTCCGCCCTGGCCTCCCGGCCTGTCCCGCCTCAGGGCTGGGACGGGCATGACCACTATTTCTGGAAAAATGGCGAGTGGGACAGCGCGGCGCTGCCGCCTTGCGTACCTGGGGAAATACCCGGCGTCAAGGTGGACAATACCACCCACAAAACCAAAGAGCATAGATCCATGCCGAGCGACAGAAATGAGGTGGGCAGCATGTACTTTGTCAATTCCAGGTACGAGAATTGGGGCCTAGTTTTTGACTGCGCCCAGGAGCAGGCGGAGGCCTTTCTGAAGACGCTGGAGGGGAACGGCTTTTTTGGAGGGCTAACCAACGAGCACCAGGGTATCCATGAATATATAGGCAACGGCTATTACGCTTATGCGCGCGTCCGAACCAACTATCTCGGCAGCGCGGACCAGGGCGGCTTTGACAAGACCGTCATTTTCATGATCACCCCCGCCGTCCACCAGCTCCCCAAGAGTTTCAACGGCTGGACCCTGCCCCAGGTGGGCGTGGCTCTTTCGCCTTACGACGAATGTGAGGTGATGTGTTGGGACGACAAGGGCAATGATCGTAGCGCTAAGTGGGATCTGCGGGCCGACAGGGGGAAGCTCCCCGCGAAAAATTGGGTAGCCTGGTTCGACTATTTCGGGGTAAGCAACGAAGAGGCCGCGGCCTATGCCAGGATCCTGGAAGCGTCCGGCTGGAAGATTTCCTGGCAGAACCAGGAGGAGGGCGAAAGCAAATATAGCTGCCAGCTCAAGAAGGGAGATACTTGGGCGCTGGTCTTTTTTGACGGCGCCTTCCGCTGCCGGGTCGGTTTTTCCGATGTGTCGGAAATGTTGTCTTACTGATTGCTTACGGGGAAAACAAAAAATAGCCATTATAAAACAGGAGTATTCCATGAAGACCTTACTGAAAAGCCTTTCATATACTTTCCTAACATAAACCATTGTATTTTATTAGTAAAATGCTTGTTTGGAAAAGTGCTTGCCCCCAAATTTGCCCCCAAAAACTAAAACTAAAAAACCCCCTGAGACACATGCCTCAGGGGGTCTTTAATTAACAATTTTTGGTCCGGCAGTCTATCAGCTCACGACCTCACCTTCGTAAGGAGTCTTCCGACAATCCAAATGCACGAAGTTCCTCTTGGGGTACCGGATGATACCCGTAAACCCTTTGGCCCTGGCCAACGCGGCAAAAGCCTTTTGGTCCGCCGCAGGAATAGCGCAGTCAAAAGCCAGCTTCAGGTGCTGCGACCCCGGCACCCCCCCGACTCTGGCATTATTCTTCGCGCATCGGTGCCCGCAGGTAAGGATGATTGGATTGGCCCAGGTAACCCGAAGGTCTTCAAGCCTGTCCAGAGAATACTCATCCACGTATAGTCCGCCGCAACAAGAACAGGACAACCTCTGAGCCGTGAAATGCGGCCAACGCCACTCGCCTTCGTAACCACTAAAGTGCATAAGCTACCTCCGGTCAGCGTCTGAATCGTTAACCGCCTGCAAATCCACACCACTCCTGGCGGACACCATTCTGGTTATTACGCCTATGCCATTGGACCCCTGGTTGCCCAGTAATCCGGCGGCGCATAACGTCAGGTACGGATTCCACTCCTGCCAGGCATAAACAAAATAAAGCAGCACCCCCGAAAAGGCGGCGCTGGCCGCTTCACTTACCAGAGACACGAACTTTGGAGTAGGTCCCTTGTCCAGCCTGCGGAGCCACTTAACGCAGGCGCCGCTCATGGAGAACAGCACCAGCATCGCAGCGTAAAAAAGTTGCGGCCCCTCGATTACCACAGCGCACCTCGAAAGGCCTCAGCCTTTACAAATTTAACTTGGATTTTTCCGATCCTCTCCGCCATCGCCCTGGAGCTCCTCAAGTTCCGCGGCCGCCTGGGCCGCCTGAGCCTCCAGATGCTCGGCGCGATACTTCTTGAGCCAAAGGTGCCCCAACTGTTGCGCAAAAGCCAAGTTCCAAAAGATAAACAACGCGGCCACCAAGATCAGCATCAATATGCCTACTTCCAGGTACCGGGTGATTCCCTGGTCCACCGACTTGGTGGACATCCCCATAACAACCAGCATTCTATCGTTATACCCCTTGTGCGAGGGAACCCACCGGAAATACACGTGCATGGTGTAAGGCCTGGCGCCGGGAGCGTCGTAAACGATATCCAGCTCGCCACGCGGATTGCGATTCATCGCATTGACCAACAGAGGATAGCCACGAATACAATTCCGCTTACGGATTAGGAGCCGCGCATGTCTGAAGCAGCTGAAAAAACTCGTCCCATGTTCGGCAACATGAACATCTTTAACGTAGACCGGCGAGTATACATCGCCGGAGTGCTTATGCCAACTTTGGCGGTGAGCATTACCTCTACTTATAATACCCCTCCGACCGCGACCATACCGTGGAGCATACCTTAACTGATACCTCGGCGCGAACCTCGGTGGATATGTTTTACGCACGCTCGCTGAACGAGGCTGCTCAAATACCCGTGCCTTGCCCAGTACCGGTGCTGGGGGACGTAGTGCATGACTCGGGTAAAATGTCTTTAATTTACAAATGTATGTTAGGTCAGGGACCCGGGAGCGACGCTTTGAGTTTTGCCGCGGCGCGTGACCAATACCTGGATACAAGCAAATCTCCAGAAAATCCCCAATCCTCTCCACTAATGGCCTACCAAACACAGCGACGGGGCATCTGCGCTTTTGAAGACTATCTTGAGTTCGCCGAGCTAACAGTTGAGAAGAGCGGAGCTGGTCCGGAAGGCCCAGAAACCCCACTGCTTTTGGGAGACGCCCAAGGTGAGGGCGGCGGTTCTAGCAACTTGAACTACATCAGCCGCCGCGCCCATCTGTGGATACACGAACAACTGAGTACCTCTTCCAGCCCACGGCAGGATCCTGTACTGGACAACCAAGAAGGCTACATGGCCGGGGAAGAAAACTTGCGCAAGGTGCTGCAGGCCGTAGCGCTAGAGGGATTTTCCAGAAGAATCTATGCCTAGAACAGCTCCAGACTTGACAACACTATTACCTCTGAACTAACTACCACCGGAATACCTACCCCAAGAGGTTTTATGCGCCCCCTCTACCGTAACATTCTCTGTGCGCTCGTCTGCTGCTCGTTGTATCTACCCCTAGCCTGCCTGGATGATTCCCCACAACCATTGGACAAGGCGCTGCATGGGACCTGGAAACTTTACTTTCCGGACATAAAGATGATGGGCGAGTCCTACATGATCCTAGACATCCAAGGAACTTCCGGATCGTATATAATACACTTCAACGGTAGCATTCTAGATAGGAAGCGAATGAAATATTTTGATTACCCCAAATTAACCGGACACATAGTTCACATAAAACTAGAGCAAAATGCCGACGGAAACGAATACTATAATTTACTGGTTACTCCGACTAATTCCGGTATACAGGATGCGGATATTAGACTGTTTAAAAATACTGATGGCACTGTGCAAATGTCAAACCAATTTGCACTTGCTGGTAAGGGAGAGTTTAGCAAATTCAATGAAATTCTCGGTCCAGAATATTATGAATTCCTCGGTCCAGGCCGTAATAAAGTTCACCCTATTATCTTTAAAAAAGTTTCTGATTGACCACACCTCTGGATCGAAAGCGCAGAGTATACTCCTCATCTCCTGGAGTGCATTTGATGATTAAAAAAATCACCAGGAGTAAAGCGCCTGCACATAGCATCCAGCGCTTCAGTCTTCGTAGCATATACACCCTGCACTTCACCATCTTTCACAGCAATAATTTTCCCATCGTATTGGCGAACAATATCGGCTTGCCGGGCTCTGTACATATCAAGCTGCGCTGATGACATAGATTCATCCTCTTTGTGTAGATAGTACTGCATTCACAAATCTTAGACAAGTGTACGCCTTAAATAAAAAAGTCCCGCTGTGGAAAAGGAGGGTAAACCACAGCGGGACATGCCCAGGAAGCGCACAAACCCGGTACATGGGGTTTGGAGGAGGGAGCGCTTCATCAAAGCGGGCTATTTTTTAGCTGAAGGCAGCTTCTCTACTTAAGAACACTCTGCACAGTAACCTCTTTATCTCCAACCGGGCCGATAGCCGCGCCTGCCCATGGCACCATACGATCCGCCATAAAGGTCACGTTTTCCATGACCATGGCCTGCCCGCCCTGTATGGCGATTTGCCTGGACTGAATCACCACGCCCTCAAAGTACTCGGCCGCTATGGCTTTGCCCGCAGCTAGCGCGGCCGGAGCGCTGTACAGCACGCCAAGACCGAACGGAACGCGTAGCGCATCTTCTTCCAGGTTAGTCCACCAGGCTCCGTTATTGGGCTCTGTTATTCTTCCTGGAAACTTATGGCTCCCATAAATCGCCTTGAACAAGTTGCGATCGTGAAACAGCAGCCTGGTGATATTGCCCTGCAAACGCGACACGCAGATGGAAGAGATGATGAAGGGCATGCTGGGCGGGAAATAAAATGAAGATGAACTTCCCCCGAAGGAACCTTTGCCAGAGTGCGGGAACACTGCCCGTATGTCTGGCACTCGGCGCAGTAAAAGACCGGTTACGCTCAGCGCACTTCCAGGCTGCCGGGGCCGGTGTTGGCCCTGGCCTCCGGGTCGTACAGAGCCTCGGCAAAGGCGCTGGGCAGGGTGAACTTGCCCTTGTTGATCGCCTTGATCCGGTAGATGAACAGGCGTTCGTCCTTGCCCAGGGAGGCGTAGGCCACCATGCGGTCCTCCCGGCGCTCCACGTGCACCAGGTTCATCGGCTGCCCCTGGATTCCGGCCTCCTCCAGCATGGCCAGGGCCTCGCGCATGTGCGTCCGGTTGGGATAGCTCGCGGTTTCGTCCAGGTTCCAGGATGAATCCCGGTCGTCGGAATCGCCGTAATCACCGTCATCCTCGTCATTTATTTCATATTCGCCATCCTCGTCATCATCTTCCCGGTCCGGGGGGCGAGCCCGGTCGGAAGCGCCGCCGCCCACGATCTGCCCGGCCTTGCTGATGACCATCTCAAAACCGCCGGGCAGGAGGGAGGTAATGGCCACGTTGTCCGTGGCCGCGGTGGCTGCGGCGCTGATCAGCACATAGACCTCGTCCCCTTGGCCGAGGTCTTCGAGTTTTTTGCCTGCCGCCGGAATATAGCGGGTAGCCAGGGAGATTTTCGCGGCCTTGGGCGGGGCGGGTTTTAGGTCAAAACCGTCGGCGCTTATCTGCCAATAGAGCCCCTCGGCCCCTGAAAAGCGGAAGGAGGCGGCCTCATGCCCCAGGGAGAGGCGTTTCAGAGCCTCTCCCGTGCCCTCGCCCGGCAGGGTTTTGCCTTGGGCGTCCAGAGCCTGCAAGAGCAGGTTTTCCTTGCGCCCCAGGTTTGAGGCGGCGTAATCGGCGATGCCCCGCACCGCCTGCGCCGCGCAGGGCGAGGAATAATCCCCGGAGCCCACATCATTGATTATTTGTACCAAGGCCTTATTCCCTTCATAACTGGTGAGCTGTTCCGGGAAGTGCCGGGCCAGGGCGGTGAGGAAGAGGCTGTTTTCCCACAGCCGGCAATAAAACCAGCTATTGGTGTAGGATTTGCCGTCAAGGGCCCGGACGTTTTTAAGCAGTTCGTCGGCCTCCTTGTCCTGCTGCATCATTTTGAAACAGGCGGCTAGCAGGGCGGCGGAAGGTTCGGAGCGCCACTTTTTGTTAAGGTTATTGTCCAGGTCGCGGATTAGTTGAGGCAGCCCGGTAAAGCGTTGCCCGGAACGGACATAGACCCAGGCGGCGTAGCTTATGGTGCGGAGCCCTTCAAGGCTCTGCGGGGCGCTCTGCAGGAGGGCGCGGGTGGCATTTTGAGTATCCCTGAACAGATCCTCCGGGATCCGGTAGCCGGCCTCGCGGGCGCTCAAAAGATAATCCAGGGAGTAAACCGTCAGGAAGGGATAGCAATAGCTGTCATAAGGCCAGAGGGAGAAGCGGCCTGGGTAAACCTGGCGCTCCTGCAAGGTGATGAGACCCTTTTCCACCGCCTTTTCCATGTGCAGGCGGAAGCGGGCTGGGTCCATTTCTTTGGGCATGGGCAGGAGTTCCGGGGATCGGTTCAGCAGCACATAGGGGAAGGCGGCGCTGAGGATTTGCT
This sequence comes from Desulfovibrionaceae bacterium, assembly GCA_009782775.1. Taxonomy (GTDB): domain Bacteria; phylum Desulfobacterota; class Desulfovibrionia; order Desulfovibrionales; family Desulfovibrionaceae; genus WRHT01. The sequence continues at coordinate 21,206 of WRIL01000018.1, read as the reverse complement.
CGGTGCAGCCATAGGGAAAGCGGGTCAGGAAGCCGGAAAGCCCGTCCATGATTGGAAGGGGCAGACCGGAAAGGCTGGCCTCCACCTGGGCGTATTGCGGGAAGAGTTCGCGCCCTGTGGGCACTGTCTGTTCCCTGCCCTTGATGAGCCCGGCCTTGAAGCTGCTCATGCGCGGGGAAGCTGGGCGCACCGAGAGGCTAACCGGTCGTCGCACATTGATTTCCCGACCCTGGAAGGAGCTTTGGGCAGAAATGCGCACTACCGCTTCCCCCAATTCTTTGGTGGCCTTGAGGCGGAAAACGGCCTTGCCTTCCCGGCCTTCATCCACACGGATCTCCTCCGGCGGCTTACGAACGAATTCCAGCCCCTGGTCCAGTTCCACCTTTACGGACACGGCCAGCCTTTGGCCGCTATCCTCGATATTGTTGGCAATGGCCGCGGTGACCTCGAATTCGTCACCAGGGGCCACGGCCACCGGCAGGTCCGGGGTTATGATCAGTGGTCCGCGCACCGTGGTGTTCCGCGAGCTCTCGCCCACGGCGTCCTCTCCGGCGGCCACAGCCATGAGGCGCAGGCTGCCGTTGAAGTAGGCCGGCGTCTCCCAGGTAAGCTCCTTGCCCTCGGGGCCGACCTCCACCAGGCCGGACCAATAGACCACCGAAGGCTCGGATTTGCGCCGGAAGGGGTTGAGCTGCTTAGCAGCGGCCATGTTGGCCATTTCATAACCGCCGCCGAAGATCGCGGGGTTCATCAGGTTGAATTCCGGCATGAGCAGGTCCCAGTTCTGCATGGTGGATACGCTCAGCGGGTTTTGTTTCAGAAAATAGGTCAGGGGCGAGGGGGTGCGGTAGCTGGTGAGCTGCAGGATGCCCTCGCTGACCGCGAAAACCACGGCCCGGCCCGGCTTATCCGCCGTGAGGCGCATGCGCAGAGTTTCGCCGGGCTGGATCAGTTCCGGTCCTTCCAGTTTTAATTTTAAGTCGCGCCGTTCGATATTGCAGATGAAGGGGGCCAGGGCAAAGCTGTACGGCGTGCTGTGCACCGCGTCGGAATGGATGTCCCTGGCCAGGGAGACGCTGACGAAGCCGCGGCCTTCGAAATTTTCCGGGGCGCGGATCTCCTGCACCGAGTCGCTGGTGGAAGCGGTGAACCAGTGGTGGCTGAGCACCCGGTCGCTTTCCAGGGTGATCAGCCCGGAACCGGCATAGGGCGCGCTGATGAAGATACGCATGTTTTCACCGGCGCGGTATTCCTGCTTATCCAGGTGCACACGCAGGGTGGCGTCCCGTTCCAGGCCGAAGCGGCGCTGGCTGCCGCCGGCCACCACGTAGCTCAGGTTGCAGCGCTGCCGGTTTTGCCCGTCGGTGAGGCTGAGTTCAAATTCGCCGGTGCGTTCGGTGGGCAGGCTCAGGGTCAGGCCCTCCGTCCCCACGTCCACCTGGCGCTTGTGCAGCGGCTTCAGGCGGCGCACCTTGTCATAACGGTATTCCCCGGAGTTGTTGCGGACCAGCGAGGCCACATATTCCACCTCGCTCACCAGCATCTCCAGCCTCTCAAGCCCGGCGCGTTCCAGGGCACTGTCCACCGCGATGAAGGAAACTTCGGTCTTTGAATTCACGGCGATGAAGTGGAGTTTGGCCTCACTTCTCCAGCCTACGATGGCGGAAAGCGGAGAAACCAAGGCCTGGAGCCTGGCGGATACTCCCCGGCCTCCGCCGCTTTCAAAGGCCTCGGTATCAAAAGTCAGGCGGTAGGTCCCGCTATCGAAGCGGTCCAGGTTCAGGGCGAATTCCGCCTCGCCCTGGGCGTTGGTCAGGTTCTCGCCCAGGTTCTGGGTTTGGCTTCGGGTATCCGCGCCGGGGTCAAAAAAGGTGTAATCGGCATACTGGCTGAAGGCCAGCCGCGCCGGGGCCAGGGCCAGGCGCGCCGTCACCCGGTTGTCCACCGCCGCCGTGCCGTAGAGGTTTTCCACACCTACCACGGCGCGCAGATCCTGGGGCAGGAGCCAACCCTTGCGGAGCCTTGCGGCGCTTACATCCTTGAGCGAAACATCGACCTTGAGGTTATCCGGCTGGAATTCCTCCACCTGCGCCTGGGCCGAGCCCAAGTGGCGCTTGTCCAGGTAAATGTCCAGGTTGTAACGCCCGGTGGGGTCGGTCTCCTGGGTGGGAACGGTAATGTCGATGAGACCGCTTTCATTCAAGGCATGCTGTTTTTCGTAGACTTTGATGCCGCGCGGGTTGGTCAGCACGGCGCGCGCAGGCAGACCTTTAAAGGCCGCGCTTTGCCAGTCCGTGGACTTCAGCAGGGCGCCGAAACGCAGTTCTTCGCCGGGTTTGAAGATGCCGCGCTCACTGAAGACAAAGGCGCTGATCCCTCCAGCTTCCACCTGTCGGCCGTGACTTTCCGGGAAGCGGCCCGTGGGGACCTCGCGGGCGCCGTCCTTCAGTCCCATGAAGGTGAAATCCAGGTCATGGCGGGCCACAATGACCACCGGCTGTCTTTCTCTGCTCAGCCCGTCCAGGGCGGGGATCTTGACCAGTCCGCCGTTGGTCGTGCGTCCTGAAAAAACCGGCAGGCCGTTGCGTCCCAGGACTTCCACCGTCACCCCGTCCAGGGGGCCACCATGGGCAAAGGAACTGACAAATAGCTCACGCTCGCCCGTTGGTCCCTGTTTGACGTTCAGGCCCAAATCTGTGAGCAGGAGAAAACGCTGGTCGTGGGCCATCTGTTTTTGGTCTTTCAGCCCTCGCAGTTCCAGGCGGAAGACGCCTTTTCCTCCATCTTCCAGCAGGGGGGCGAGGTCCAGGGCGTGGTAATCCGGCTCATGGCCGGAGGTTTTTTGCGGTTTATAGGAAAGATTCAGCGTTTCGCTCATGTCCAGCATGCTGACGCCGTAGGTCTGGAAGGACGGGTCGGTGAGATCCGCGTCGGTGGTGCTCATCAGCAGGCTGATGAATTCCGGACGCACCCGGTAGGCCAGACCCCGCACCTCATCCACGCCCCTGGAGAGGACGGCCAGTTTTTTGGAGCCGCCCAGGCTGAGGATGTTGCCCTTCTGCATGATGCGCGCTTCCGGGCGCACCTCGGTGACGCGCAGTATGCGGCGGTAGGCGCTCAGCTTGTAGTCCGTTACGCTGGAGGCTCCGCCTTCGCCATGTAGCAGGAAGTAGTAGCCGGGCGGGGCGGAATAGGTGAAGGAGACCAGGGTGCTGTATTCTTCCGGGGTATATACCGGGGTCAGTTCCAGGGGTTTGAGCTCCCGCTTCAGGATCTCGCGCACCGGGCCGGATTCCAGGCTGTAATCCGTCCATCTGGTGGGGCGGTTTTGTTTTTTGTCGTCGTCGGTTCCAAAGGTCGGCAGGAGCAGGGCTTTGACGCCTTGCTGCGTTTCGCGCACGTTCACCGGCAGGTTGAACTCCAGGGCCAGGGTCTGCCGGCTTGCCAGTTCGTCATCGGTATGCACGAAATTGGTCAGATCGTTCAACCGCACGAAGTCGCTGGCCCCAGGCACATCCGCGCCCGAACTGACGGTCTGCGCGCTCCGGTCCTGGCTGCCTTCCCGGCGGACGCCCTTTTCCAGCCGCAGAGTCACCGGGGCGTTTTCTTCCGGCAGCCTGAGGATTTTGACGTTGACGGCCACCTTGCGGTTATTTTCGCTGAAGACGAGTTCCGGCTCACCCAGCAGGGTCCCACCCGCAGGCTTCAGGTTGAGGAGTTCCGTGAAACTCTGGCGGTCCAGGGGGTAGTTGGAGGATATCTGGCCGCTGATCATACAGAGGCGCGGGTTTTGCGGGTCAAACACGAAGCGCCAGGAACGGACGGCGAGTTCCATGGGCAGGGTTTTGAAATTGGCCTTATAGGACGCCAGACGGACGTTTTCGCCCAGCTTCCTCGGAACCATGAATTCGTACTGCTGTCCGGCGCGCAGTTCCGCGGGGTTGAAGGTGAAGGCGGCCTCCTCGCGGTAAACCTCCCGGCGGAAGGCCCATTCGCCGGGCAGGGGCGGATCGATGTTCCAGCCCTGGGCTTCAGGGTTCAGGAAACCCCAGTTGTTTTTGCATTGGGTCAGCCCGTCCTGCCCGTAATAGTCGCGGCAGGCCTTTTCATCCGGTTCCAGGCGCAGTTCGTGGACGCTCAGGGTCGTCCCGTCTTTTTCCAGGTTTCTGCTTCCGTACTTCAGGCGGACGAAAAGCCTGGGGTCCTTGGCCTTGGCCGCGTCGTCGCGCAGCAGGGCGGCGGCGGGTTCATCCGGACTCTTGATCAGCCGGCGATCTTCCAGGTAGCTGTTAATTCCCCAGCCGATGAGCAGGAGCAGAGCCGCCAGAACGGCCGCGCCGATCCCCAGTTGTCTGCGGGAAAAATTTTTAGCGAAATCGGCTATGGCCCGCAGGAAGTCCCGAGGTTTATTGGATGCGCCCATGTTTTGTCTCCCCGCGCCTTGCGCTAAATATTCAAAAAATATATCGCATACGCCATAGTGGGTCAATGCGCGAAAAATTGGGCGAAGCCGCTTGACATGGCCGGGTTTAAGGAGTAAAAACACTCTCCCTTTAAAAGGGGCTCAGGGCCGTGCGGCGGCCGTTCAAGCAATGGAGGTTTGTGATGCCCACTATTAACCAGTTGATCCGCCACGAGCGCGAGAAATTGCAGAAACGCCGGAAGACGCCGGCCCTGCAATCCTGCCCGCAACGCCGCGGCGTGTGTACCCGTGTGTACACCACTTCTCCAAAGAAGCCCAACTCGGCCCTGCGTAAGGTAGCCCGCGTGCGCCTGTCCAACGGCATTGAGGTGAGCGCCTATATTCCGGGTGAAGGGCATAACCTTCAGGAACATTCGGTGGTGATGATCCGCGGCGGCCGCGTCAAGGATATTCCCGGTGTGCGTTACCATATCATCCGCGGCACCCTGGATACCTCCGGGGTCAGCGATCGCCGTAAGAGCCGTTCCAAGTACGGCGCCAAACGTCCGAAATAAGCAGGAGTTTTTGCATGCCTCGTAAAGGTCCCGTTCCCCGGAGGGAGATCTTGCCGGATCCGGTGTACAACAGCCGCTTGGCCGCCCGTTTTGTCAACCGCCTGATGTATGACGGCAAAAAAGGCGTGGCCGAGAAGATTTTTTATTCCGCCGTGCGCCAGTTGGCGGAAAAAACCAGCGAAGATCCTGTAAAGGCCTTTGAGAAGGCCCTGGAAAACGTCAAGCCGTTCATGGAAGTTAAATCCCGCCGCGTGGGCGGGGCCACCTATCAGGTCCCCATGGAAGTGCGCCAGGACCGCCAGATCTCGCTGTCCATCCGCTGGTTGATCAACTACGCCCGCGCCAGGGGCGAGAAGGGCATGATCAACAAGCTGGCGGCCGAGTTGGTGGATGCCTATAACAGTCGCGGCGGGGCCGTGAAAAAGCGCGAAGATACCCACCGTATGGCCGAGGCCAACAAGGCTTTCGCCCATTTCCGCTGGTAGCAGGAGTTTTTGGGTGTCCAGGGGAACCTCGCTTGCCGTTCAGCGCAATTTCGGGATCATGGCCCACATTGATGCCGGAAAAACCACCACCACCGAACGCATCCTTTACTATACCGGCGTTTCGCACAAGATGGGCGAAACGCACGACGGCGCGGCCACCATGGACTGGATGGAGCAGGAGCAGGAGAGGGGCATCACCATCACCTCCGCCGCGACCACCTGTTTCTGGAGGGATCACCGTCTGAACATCATCGATACGCCGGGGCATGTGGATTTCACCATCGAGGTGGAGCGCTCCCTGCGGGTTCTGGACGGGGCGGTGGCCGTGTTCGACGCCGTGGCCGGAGTGGAGCCGCAGACGGAAACCGTGTGGCGCCAGGCCAATCGCTACCATGTCCCGCGGATCTGCTTTGTGAACAAGATGGATCGCATCGGGGCCGACTTTGATCGCTGCGTGGAGATGATCCATGCCCGGCTCAAGGCCAAGCCGGTGCCGGTGCAGATGCCTATGGGCAGCGAAGACAAATTTGATGGCATTATTGATCTCATTGAGGGCAAGGCCCTGTATTTTGACAAAGCCAGCAAGGGGTCGGAGATCCGTGTCCGGGAGATCCCGCCGGAATTCCAGGATGAGTATGAAGAGCGGCGTGCGGAGATGCTTGAGGCCGTGGCCGAAGAGGACGACGCCCTTCTGGAAAAATATCTCGAGGGCCAGAATCCGGCCCCGGAAGAGGTGCGCGCCTGCGTGCGCAGGGCCACCATATCCCGCATGGTGGTTCCGGTGCTTTGCGGCAGCGCCTTCCGCAATGTAGGGGTGCAGCCCCTGCTGGACGCGGTGGTGGATTTTCTGCCTTCCCCTCTGGATATCGAACAGATGGAAGGACATGACCCGGATCACCCGGAACAAAACATCGTCTGCCGGTCCGATAACGCCGAGCCTTTGGCCGGTTTGGTCTTCAAGCTTTTTTCCGATCCCTACATCGGGCATCTTTCTTTCTTCAGGGTCTATTCCGGCTTCCTTGAATCCGGCATGACCGTGCTGAACGCCAATACCGGCAAAAAGGAGCGCTTGGGGCGGCTCCTCAAGATGCACGCCGACAAACGGGAAGAGGTCAAATGGGCCGGGGCCGGGGATATCGTCGCCTTGGTGGGCTTAAAGCAGGTATCCACCGGCGACACCATTTGTTCCCTGGATCGCCCGGTGGTGCTGGAATCTCTGGATATTCCCGAACCGGTCATCGAGGTGGCCATTGAGCCGAAAACCAAGGCCGACCGCGATGCCCTGTCCGCGGCCCTGAACAAGCTGACCAAGGAGGATCCCTCCTTCCGGGTAAAGGGCGACGAGGAGACCGGGCAGACTCTCATTGCCGGCATGGGCGAACTGCACCTGGAGATCATCGTGGATCGCCTGACCCGCGAGTTCAGCGTGAACGCCAACGTGGGCAAACCCCAGGTGGCCTACCGCGAGACCATCACCAAGTCCTCCAAGGTGGACCACAAGTACGCCAAGCAGTCCGGAGGGCGCGGGCAGTACGGGCATGTGGTTATTGAGGTCGAATCCAACCCGGAAAAGGGTTATGAATTCGTTAACTCCATCACCGGCGGGATCATCCCCAAGGAATACATCCCGGCCGTGGACAAGGGCATTCAGGATGCCCTGAAAGGCGGCGTCCTGGCCGGTTTCCCCACTGTGGACGTGAAGGTCAACCTGGTCTTCGGCTCCTACCACGAAGTGGATTCCTCGGAGCAGGCCTTCTATGTGGCCGGCTCCCAGGCCGTGAAGGACGCCCTGCAAAAGGCTTCCCCCATCCTCCTGGAGCCGATCATGGATGTGGAGGCGGTCACCCCGGACGATTACGTGGGCGAAGTCACCGGCGATCTTAATAGCCGCCGCGGGCGGGTGCAGAACATGGAGGCCCGTTCAGGGTCCCAGGCGGTGAGGGCCTATGTGCCCCTGGCCGCTATGTTCGGCTATGCCACGGATTTGCGATCCCGCACCCAGGGCCGGGCCACCTTCACCATGCAGTTCCATCACTACGAGAAAGTTCCCCAGGCCCTGGCCGAGGAAGTCATCAAAAAACGCCGCTCCTGATCTGTCTCTGCATTGCTTTTTAGCTGGCCTTTTCCCTGCCTCGTTATGCCCGAAAATGGGCGGAATGGCCTTTAATCAATCCATGTTTTGCATTTCAAAATCCTTGCCGCCGCCAAGCGAAAGCTATAAAGTCACCACCATGTCGCATGCGGGGAAAAAATCCTGGCAGTTCTGCAGGAGGCTCCGTGCCGGGCTGCTGCTCTGCTTCCTGGCCGCGCCTCTGTGTTTTTTTCAGGCTGGCGGCGAGAGCCGGGGGGCCGCGCCCGGAGAGCCTTCCCTGCGCGAGACTCTGAGCCGGGAAGAAGAGCGGGCCAGGAGCCGGAGGGAGAGCCTGCGGCGGCTGACCGAAGAAGAGAAGAGGTTGGACGTTTCCTTGGCCGAGACCGAACAGGCGGTCCTGGGTCTGGAGAAGAGCCTGGAAGAATGCCGGGGGCGTCTTAGGGCGCTGGCTTCGGCCGGAGAGTCCGTACACAAGGAATATGAAGCCCTGTTGGCGGAGAGACGCCAGGCCGAAAGCTCCCTCCAGGAACTCCTGTCCGTGCTTTGGGGGCTTTACACCAGGCGAATCAGTGTGGGCGGACGAGATCTCGCCCAATGGCCGGTTTTGGAGCGGGAATATTACTGGACAGCGGATCTCCTGCAGGCTGTGGAAAGACGCCAGGAGATCCTAAAGGAAAAGGAGCGCGGCCTGGCCGAGACCATCGGCAAGCGTGACGCCATCGGGCGGGAGATCGCCGGGCAGATGGCTCTCATTGATCAGCGCAAGGAAGCCCTTCTTGATGAACGCCTGAAATATGAGCAGGGTCTCGCCCTCCTGCGTCGCCAACTCAAGAGCGAAGAGACGGAATTACAGGAACTCCTGGCCCTGATCGCCAACCTGAATTCCGGTTTGCGTTCCGCCGGCGAGGCGGCCGCCTCTTTGGGGCGTTTTAAAGGAACCCTGCCCTGGCCGGTGGCCGGCAAGGTGGTCAAAAAGTTTAATCCCGCACTGTCCGTGCCCATGCGCGGCCTGGGCATCGCCACCGGGGTGGAGGCTGATGTGCGGGCGGTGCATGCCGGCAAGGTGATGTACCAGGGGGCTATGCGCGGCAAGGGGTATGTGGTGCTATTGGAGCACAGCGACTCCTATTACAGTCTGTATGCCTACCTGTCTTCCTGCGCGGTGAGCCTGGGTCAGGAGATCCCTCGCGGCCAGACGCTTGGCCGTAGCGGATTTAACCCGGAAATAAACGGCTACGGCCTGCATTTTGAGTTGCGCCATCAGCAGTTGGCCCTGAATCCGGAACAATGGCTGGAAAAGAGTTAACTTATGAAACGGTTTGTAGTATCTGGAGTCTTTATTCCGGAGGTTGGGAATGCGTTATAAACTGTTGGCCCTGTTGGCCCTGTTGCTCATGCTGGCGGTCCTCGTTCTTTTCTGCGGCAAACCGGTCACCGGCTGGAGCGGAACCGTCTATTACGACTATAATCACCTGAAGCGTTTCAGCGAGGCGCGGGAACTGGTGCAACGGGAATACGTGCGCGAGGTTACCGGCGATGAACTGATGGAAGGGGCCATCCGTGGTATGCTCCAGAGCCTGGACCCTCATTCCAGCTATCTCAATGCCGAGGAATTAGGCGAGATGCGCGACACCACCTCCGGCGAATTCAGCGGCATCGGAGTGGAGATCAGCACGGAAAACGGCAAGGTCACCGTGATTACCCCTATTGACGACACCCCGGCCCAGGCTGCCGGCATCAAGGCCGGAGACATCATCCTGGCGGTGGACGGCAGGCCCACCATGGACATGAGCCAGCAGGAAGTGGTCGGCTCCATTCGCGGCCCCAAGGGGAGCAAGGTGGAACTCCTTATTTTGCACAAGGACGGACTGACCCCGGTCAGCATGAGCATTGAGCGCGGAGCCATCCCGGTGCGCAGTGTTCGGGCGCGCTATCTGGAAGACGGTTTTTTGTGGGTGCGGCTGACCCGCTTTAGCGAAAAAACCACCAAGGAACTCACTGATGCCTTGGCCGATGCGCGCAAGCAGACCTCCATCAAGGGGGTGATCCTGGATGTGCGCAATAATCCTGGAGGCCTCCTGGAACAGGCGGTGAGCGTGTCTGATGTATTTTTGCAGGATGGGTTGATTGTCTCCATGAAAGGGCGCGATTCCGCCCGCCAGCGCGAGTTTTCCGCGACCAGGAACAATAAGGACGTGCGGGAGCCGATGGTGGTATTGGTCAATTCCGGATCGGCCTCGGCCGCTGAAATTGTGGCCGGCGCTCTGCAGGATCGCAAACGGGCCGTGCTCATCGGTGAACGTACCTTCGGCAAGGGCACTGTACAGGAGATCCGGCCCTTGGGCGACGCGGCCATCAAGCTCACCACGGCCATGTACTATACCCCCAGCGGGCGCTCTATCCAGGCCGCCGGCATAGAACCGGACCTGATCGTTCCCTTTGAAACCCCCAGGGAAAATGCCGAGTCCGGCCAGCGTTTCCAGTTGCGGGAGCAAGATCTCTCCCGGCACTTGGAGAATGCGGGCAAGTCCGGAGATAAGAACAGCGGGAACGCCTTCAAGCCGGATAAAGAAGCCGTAAGCATGCTGGAGCGCGACAATCAGTTGCGTATGGCCCTGCAAGTGGTCAAAAGTCTGCCGAAAATTCACGAACTGAGCTGGCAGCAACGGTAAGACGGCGCGGAGGGATTGTCGAAAGATGCTCCGTTCCCGGCCTCCAGGCTCTCTTTTTCCTCTGCTTTTGGCTTGCGGCCTTTTGTTCGCCTCCCTCACGGCCTGCCGCGTCCTCGGAGAGGACAGGGAGGGGGCGGCAGATCCTTCCGGCATAGGGCAGACAGACAAAAGCGCCTTGCTCTACGAGGAAATGCCGGATCCCGGTTTCACCGATTACATCAACCAGGTGGATTACGCCTTGGCGCAGACCATGCACCGCCTCGGCGTGTCCACCTCCGGCCTCCGGGTGCTCTCTTCCGGGCTGAAGGATCACGGCGGGCGTCTGTATCAGGTCAAGCAAATTTTCATTGCCGGGGTGCGCGATTTTCCCCTCTTTGCCCAGACTCTGCGGGACTCGCTGGTGGCCTGGGCGGATCGGGCTGTGCTCCTGCGGGATGAAGGCCCCGGTATGGACGGTGGGACGCGGGAATGGCCAGCGGCCGGGGCCTGGAGCATAGCCCTGGACGGGGTGGTTACCCACTATCTCTTGTTTAGCTCGGATCTGCGTCCAGCCCTGGATCCTCGCCCTGGTCCGCGCCTGACCATTGTCATGGATGACCTGGGAGAATCCCTGCCGATGATCTCCCGCCTGCTGGCCCTGAATTTCCGGGTCAGTTTCGCGGTCTGGCCGTACAGCACCCACGCTCCGGAAGTGGACGCCCTGGCCTGGGAGCATGGAGTGGAGCTTCTGGCGCACCAGCCGATGGAGCCTGAGGGTTATCCCCAAATAAGCCCTGGCCGGGGGGCGCTCATGTGGGACATGAGCGCGGAGGAACTGACCCGCCGCCTGGATGAAGGGCTGGATCGTCTGCCGCACGCCTCGGGCCTGAACAACCACATGGGTTCGCTCCTGACCCAGGATGCCGGGCGGATGCGCTTGGTGGCCGAAGTCGCCCAAAAGCGCGGTCTATTTGTGCTGGACAGTCTCACCCACCAAAAGAGCCGCCTGGCCGGTTCGGCCCTGGAATTGGGGATTACGGCCTGGAAAAGGGATATTTTTCTGGATGTGGACCCCAGGAAGGAGAAAATTCTGGAGCAACTGCGCCAGGCGGAACGCATTGCCGCCGTCCGGGGGCAGGCCATCGCCATAGGGCACCCTTTTCCGGCCACCCTGGAGGCGCTGGAGGAGTGGCAACATCTGCGCGGCGCCGATGTTTCTCTGTCGCGCCTGGAAGACTTGACGCCGCTCCGGGCGGCAAGTAATAACTCTTTCAAATAAGGAAGGCATGATGATCAGCGTGGGGGTGCTGGGTTGCGGCAATATGGGCGGGGCCATTCTGCGGGCCTGGGCCGATCTTGAGGATTGGCGCGGTCGGGTGGAGCTGCTCGCCCATGATCTATGTCCGGAGCGCTGCGCCCTGGCCGGGGTCAGAAGCGTGCCATCGGCCGCGGATCTGGCCCGGGAGGCGGATTGGTTGATTTTGGCCCTGAAACCCAAGGATCTGCCGAAAGTTCTTCAGGATCTGGCCCCCCTGCTTACCCCGGATAAACTGCTCATCTCCATCGCCGCTGGCCTTGGCTCCGAAAGCGTCAAGAGGTATTCCGGCGGGCGCTGTCCGGTTATCCTGGTCATGCCCAATACCCCGGCCATGGTCTGCCAGGGGCTTTTCGGGATCTGCCTGGACGATCCCCTGCTCCAAGATGAACAGCGCCGCCTTGCGCGGGATTTGTTCTCTTCCCTGGGCAAAATCAGCGAACTGCCGGAGAGTTCCCTGGCCGCCTTTTCCGCCTTGTACGGGTGCGGCCCGGCCTATATTTATTATTTTTTGGACGCCCTGGTGGAGGCCGGGGTACATCTGGGATTCGCCAGGCAGGAGACGGAGCGCCTGGTTCTGGCCCTGGGCCGCGGTTCCGTGGCCCTGGCCGAGAGCGGCGCGGATTCCTTACCCATCCTGCGGGAGAAAGTCTGCTCTCCTGGAGGGACCACCATCGAGGCCATGCAGTATATGGATCTCGCGGCGGTGCGCGGACATATCGTGCGGGCGGTGCTGGCCGCCTGGGAAAAAGGCAAGGCAACGCAAACCTGAAACGCAGTAACTTAAAGAGGAGCTGAATGCATGAAAACCAAAATTATCGCCACCCTGGGTCCCTCTTCTGATGCGCCTGAAAAAATGCGTGATTTAGTCAATTCCGGGGTCAGCGTCTTCAGGCTGAATTTTTCCCACGGCAATGCCAGCAAATTTGAAACAATCGTAAGCAATATCAGGAAAGTGGAAGCGGAGTTGAAAAAACCGATCACCATTATGCAGGATTTGGCCGGTCCCAAAATCCGCATCGGGGATCTGCCTGAGCCGATCACCTTTCAGCCCGGCGACCGCACCCTGCTGGGGCCTGAACGCCCTAAGGACGATCGGGGTCTGCCCTGGATTCCTTTCACGGATCACAAGATCTTGGACAACATCGAGAAGGGCGATCGTCTGGTGCTGGCGGACGGCACCTTGCAGCTTGCGGTGAGCGAAAAACTGGGCGGGAACCTGTTTGTGCTGGCGGCGCAAAATTCCGGCATCGTCACCTCCCGCAAAGGGCTTGCCATGCCCGGCAAATCCGTCAAACTTCCCGCCCTGACCGAAAAGGATAAACAGGATCTGCGCGATGGCCTGCGCCTGGGGGTGGACGCCGTGGCCCTCTCCTTTGTGCAGACCCCGGAAGATGTGCTGGAGGCCAAGGAGATCATCCGGGAGTGCGGTAAAGATATTCCGGTGGTGGCCAAGCTGGAGCGGCAGAATGCCGTGGATCGCCTGGAGGATATCCTGAAGGTGGCGGATATTATCATGGTGGCCCGCGGAGATCTCGGCATTGAATGCCCTCTGCCCGCCCTGCCCAGTATCCAGAAGCGCATCATCCGCGCCTGCAACCGGGCCAGCAAGCCGGTGATCGTGGCCACCCAGATGCTCCTGTCCATGGTGAACAGTCCGGCCCCCACCCGGGCGGAAACTACGGATGTGGCCAATGCCGTGCTGGATGGAGCGGACTGCGTGATGCTTTCCGAAGAAACGGCCATGGGCAATTTCCCGGTGGAAACCGTGCGCTTCATGCGCTGGATCACTACCGAGGCCGAGGCCCTGCTGTCGGAGACCCGTCCGGAGAGCCATGTGCCCCAGATGGATAACCCTGCGGAGTTTTTATCTTATTCCGCATGGTTGTTGGCGGAAAAAACCGATTCCGTGGCCCTGGTGGCCCACAGCCTGTCCGGGGCTTCGGCCAGGAGCCTCTCCGCCCGCAAGCCGACCCAGCCGATTTACGCGCTTACGCCCAGGGCCTCGGTGGTGCGCCACCTGAATTTTTCCTGGGGAGTGATCCCGGTCCATGTGGGTGAAAAGCCGGCTGGACACCTGGAACGCACGGAAAAATTTGTGGAGGGGCTAGAAGCCTTCAAGAAAGGCGATCAGGTGGTCATCACCGCCGGCCAGCCCCATCCCGGCGAGAAATCAGCGGGCACAAACCTGGTGAAGGTTTACAGGAAGTAGGCAATGTCCAAGGCTGTGCCGCAGAGTATATCGGAAGAGTATTACCAGATAAGCCAGGCGGTGCTTTCCAGTTTCCCCAAGTACAGGCTGCCTCTGGATCTCTTTGTGCTGGACGAGCCTTCCGGCCGTCTGAGCGAGTACTACCGCAAGGATAACCGCCTGAGCAACGAGCGGACCGAAGAAGTCCAGCGGCTCTGCGAGGAGGGCAACCTCTTTGTCTCGCGGGCGGACTATGCGGTGTACTCCCAACACATCGTCAAGCAGCTTGACTTGGTGCTGGTGGATAAGAACCTGAAAGAGGGCGAGGTGTCGGAGCTTATCGTCAGAGCCTTGGGGCTGAAGCTGGCCGCTTTTCTGGACCAGCCGGTCAGGCTGCTTTTTCAGCCGCTCCTGGAAGACTGCATGGTCTTTACCGAATACCTGTGGCAGGACAAATACCGTATCAAACCCTTTATGCGCCGGTTGCACCAGGACGAATACAGCCTGGTCAGCCATTCGGTCAACACCTTGCTGGCGGGAACCTGGCTTTTCCTGCACACCAAGGAAGAGCCGTCCCGCAAGGAACTGGACGCCTTGGCCCTGGGGCTGCTGTTGCACGACGTGGGCATGAGCAAGGTTCCCATCTTTATCCTGCGCAAGGATCATCCTCTCAAGCAGGAGGAGCGGGACAAGATCCCTCCCCATGTGCTGGCTGGCATGCAAATTGTTCAGAAGATGGAAGTGACCGCCGGCGAGGCCCAGGCTGCCTGTTTGGAACACCATGAGCGTCTTAATGGATCCGGTTATCCGCAGCATCTTTCCGGACAGCGCCTGTCCGTGGTCGGCTCCCTGGCGGCGGTGGCGGATTCCTTTTCCGCGATGATCCAGAAAAGGGTTTACGCCGAGGCCAAGCCCCCGATCCAGGCTGCGGAAGAACTTATGAAGGATACGGCGCGTTATGATCCGCGTTTCGCGGCGGCTTTGTATACTGCGTTGTTTACGAATTCTTTTTAGGAGGCGGCTCAGGCGCGGCCGGACGGTTTGTGCATGAGCAGCAACGAGGCGATAGACATCTGGGAGAGACGGACGATGCTCATGTGGAAGCCGTCGGCGTCCGGCATGCACTCCCGGCAGCCGTCGGACAGAATGAGGCAGTGTTCGTCGATGGACAGGGGATTGATGTCGGACTGCAAAAGCAGGTTGGTGGTGCGCCCCGGCCCCCAGATAATCGGGCGGCCGCACAGTTTGCATTCCACATACAGCAATTCCGGATCATAGGTTTTGCCGGCGCCGGATTGGGGCAGGGAATTTTTCTTCTTCTCCAGTTCGATTTTATTCATATAAATCAGCCCCCGGCGTGTTTGCGGCAGCGCGTTTCAAAACCTCTGCCCGCGCCCGGTAAGCTGAATATAAGTATTCATCCGGCGGAAGGCAATGGCGGAGTGTATTTTTATATAGTATCGGCTTGAATTATGCGCGCAATAGCTCGTCCCATAAGAATACTGCCGCCGGAACTGCGGGATCAGATCGCCGCCGGCGAAGTGGTGGAGCGCCCGGCCAGCGTGCTCAAAGAGTTGCTGGAAAACAGCCTGGACGCCGGGGCGGACGATCTGCTCATCCATTTGGAGGACGGGGGACAGACCCTGATCTCCGTGCAGGACAACGGCCGGGGTATCGGCGGAGAAGAGCTGGAACTGGCCGTGACCCGCCATGCCACCAGTAAAATCCATTCCCTGCCCGAGCTTCTCCGGGTGAGCAGCTACGGTTTCCGGGGGGAGGCCCTTTCCAGCGTTGCCTCGGTTTCCAGCCTGCGGGTGACCAGCGCCGTCGCCGGACAGGAGGCCGCCTTCATCGAGCTTCTCCACGGGCGGATCCTGGCCCGCGGGCCGGCGGCTCTGCGCGGCGGAACCCTGGTGGAGGTGCGGGATCTCTTCGCCAATGTGCCGGCCCGTCTGAAGTTCCTTAAAAGCAACGCCACGGAGTTGAAACGCAGCCAGGATATCCTTTGGCGCCTGGCCTTGGCCTCCTTGCCTGCCGGTTTTGTTTTATCCTCCGGAGGCCGTGAGCTTGGCCGTTTGCTGCCAAACGAAAGCCTGCCGGAACGCCTGGCCCGGATCTGGCCGTCCCAGGTATGCGCCGCCCTGCGCCCGCTCCAGGGGGAAAAGGATGGGATCAGGGTCAGCGGTCTCCTTTCGCTGCCTTCCTCCACCCAGCCCAGGGCGGATCGCCTGTGGTTCTATGTGAACGGACGCCCGGCGGCGGATCGCCTGCTGTTGAAGGTCTGCCGGGAGGCTTACAAGGGGCGGATACTTTCCAGGGAATATCCGCAGGCCTTGCTTTTTCTGGAACTCGACCCAGAAGAAGTGGATGTGAACGTCCATCCGGCCAAAAGCGAGGTGCGCTTCCGTGACGAACGGGCCGTGTTCGGAGCGGTGCTCCGGGCGATGGAGAGCGCCTTGGGGCGTGAGTCCGTTGCCGTTCCGGAGTATTTTCCTCCACTACATGTATCTTCTTCCGCCGGGCCTGGATATTCCGCTCCGGAGGCGGCTCCGCGGGAGCTGACGGCCAGGCCGCCCGGCTTCTGGGGACAGGCGGATAAAGACCCGCTATCGGTCTCCTTGCGCGCCCCGCGTCCGGAAAGATCCGTGCCCGACGATTTTTGGACTGCCGAAAACCTCCGAGAGGAGCCGGCGGCTTTTTCCATCGCCCCCGTGGAACCGCTGGGAGCGCGTGATATGCCGCAGGATGCGGAAAGCCGTCCCGATTTTCCGTCTGCCTCCGGTCTGGCTTACCTGGGGCAGATTGCCGGAACCTATCTGGCGTTAATGCGGGATGAACAGCTCATCCTCCTGGACCAGCACGCGGTCCATGAGCGCATCTTGGCCCGGCGCCTGGAGCGTGATGCCGGCCGGAACGAGGCCCGGCTACTGGCCCTGCCCCTGGAACTGCCCCTGCACCGCGCCGAGGCCGAGCGCCTGCAAGAGCTTTGGGCTGAACTCTCCGGGCTGGGCTTTTCCCTGTCCAGTCCCAGGCCGGATCTGTTGCTGGTCAAGGCCGCGCCTTCCTTGC
The DNA here is from genome assembly GCA_009782775.1 of Desulfovibrionaceae bacterium. Taxonomy (GTDB): domain Bacteria; phylum Desulfobacterota; class Desulfovibrionia; order Desulfovibrionales; family Desulfovibrionaceae; genus WRHT01. Next base: position 4,426 of record WRIL01000018.1, on the reverse strand, counting down.
TTCCGGCGGGTGAGGCCCGGGAATTTCTTCGTGAGGCCCTGGCCGGCAAAAAAGAGGAAGGAGAAGGTCTTTCCCCACTGCTTACCCTTATGGCCTGCCGGGGAGCGATCAAGGCCGGGCAGCGCCTGGACCGGGCCGAGGCCCTGAACCTGATCCGGCAGTGGTTGGAGACAGAGGATCGCGATTATTGTCCGCACGGCCGGCCGGCGGCGCTGCTCCTGGGCCGCCGCGAACTTGAAAAAATGTTCAAGAGAAAAACATGAGCCTGAAAAAGCAGTTTATCAGCGACTTGGAGCCGGGCGGCGCGGTGGAGGGGGTTTTTCTGCTGGCTTCGGCCCGGCAGGGGCAGTCGCGCAACGGTCCGTATTGGCGGCTGGAATTTAAGGATGCCAGCGGGAGTATGGAGGGCAAGATTTGGCCACCCTTGAGCGCTCAATTTCAGGATTTGCGCCCAGGACTTCTGCCCCAGGTGCGCGGCCGGGTGGAACTGTACCGCGAGCGCGGACAGATTGTGGTGGAGGGTCTGCGCCTTCTGGATGAAGCGCAGACACGGGAGCTGAACCTGGCGGATTTCATCCCGGCCAGCCGGCGTGATATCCCGGCCATGCTGGAGGAACTGGAAGAGCTTTGCCGTAAGACCTTGGTCCATGTCCCCTGGAAGAAATTTTACCGGCAGATCCTGAAGGATGAGGAAATCGCCGCCGGTCTGCGCCTCGCCCCGGCGGCCAAGAATATGCACCATGCCTGTGCCGGGGGGCTTCTGGAACATACCCTGGGGGTCTGCCGGGCCGTGCTGTCCATGTCCGGCCTTTATCCGGCCCTGGATCGCCAGACGCTGCTGGCCGGAGCCTTGTGCCACGATCTCGGCAAAATCCGCGAACTCAGTTCCGGACTGGTGATCGAGTACACCACGGCCGGGCGGCTCATCGGACACATTACCCTGGGTTTGGAAATGCTGGAGCCTTTTTTGCGCCGTAGCGATCTGGAGGCGGAACTGGCGGAACACTTGAGGCATCTCATTCTAAGCCATCACGGCGCGCTGGAATTCGGCTCTCCCTGTCTCCCGGCCACCGCCGAGGCTCTGGCCCTGCATTTCGCGGATAACCTGGACGCCAAGCTCAACCAGGTGGAAAACGCCCTGGAGGAAGCCTCAGCGGGCGGGAACGCCTGGAGCGACTTCTCTCCCGGCCTGGAACGCCGCCTGTTCCGTCCGGCAGCCACCCCGGAGATGCGGGAGTCCGTGGACAAAAAGCCTTCAGAGCGCCAGGAGGTCCAATGTTCTTTACCCTGGATGCCTGCCGCCGGTAAGTGAGCGTCTTTACGGGCACTCACAAAATAAAAGGCTGTGTCACAGCAAACAATTTTGAATACCAAAAATACTAATTTATGCCTGCTAAATTCATTACCCTTGAGGGAATAGAAGGCTCCGGCAAGAGCACCTTGCTGCAAAAGATGGCTGACTGGCTGGCCGGACGCGGGCACTCCGTGCTGCTCACCTGCGAGCCGGGGGGAAGCGCGCTGGGCCGGGAACTGCGCCCCTTGCTCCTTGATGCCGACCGGGAAAAGGTTTGCATGGAGGCCGAGCTTTTTCTCTACTTGGCTGACCGGGCCGAGCATGCGCGCCGGGTGATTATCCCGGCCCTGGAGCGGGGGGAGCTGGTGCTCTGCGATCGCTTTACTGATTCCACCTTGGCCTACCAGGGATATGGCCGGGGCCTGGATTTGGATCTGCTCCGGCGCTTGAACCACGCGGCCACGGGCGGCCTTGCGCCGGATCAGACCCTGGTGCTGGATCTTCCCCCGGAGATGGGGCTGTCCAGGGCCAGGAGGCGCAACCTGGAGCAGGGCCTGGAGCGCAAGGAAGGGCGCTTTGAGGCGGAATCCCTGGCCTTTCACAGCCGGGTGCGCACCGGCTACCTGTCCATAGCCGAGGAAGAGTCGGGACGGGTGAAAGTGCTGGACGCCTCCGGCGGCCCGGAAGAGCTTTTCAGCCAGGCCTGTAAGCATTTCCCACGGGAGATGGAGCTATGAATGAAAAAATCCGCTGCCCTTGGGCTGGAGATACTCCCATATACCTGGACTATCATGACCACGAGTGGGGGCGGCCTGTGCATGATGACGGCAGGCTGTTTGAAATGCTGATCTTGGAAGGCATGCAGGCGGGGCTTGCCTGGATAACCGTGCTTAAAAAGAGGGAGGCCTTCAGGGAGGCCTTTGACGGGTTTGACCCGGCCAAGGTTGCCCTGTACGGTGAGGCGAAGGCGCGGGAACTCATGGCCAACGGAAAAATAATCAGAAACCGCCTTAAAATCAACGCCGCCGTGAATAACGCCGGATTGTTCCTGGAAATTATCGAAAAATACGGGAGTTTTGACAAGTTTATATGGAGATACGTGGATTATAAGCCTGTCACAGGCCATTGGGAAAGGCTCGCGGACTTGCCGGCGTCCACTCCGATCTCCGATAAGATAAGCAAGGATTTGAAGAAATTAGGTTTCAAATTTGTCGGGTCAACCATAATCTATGCCTTCATGCAGGCCACGGGCATGGTGAATGACCATATCACAAGGTGTTTTGTTTATGAGGAAATAATCAAGGGGTAGCTTGGTCGTTACCTCCCCCGAGCCTCTCCCGGACCCATTCCAAATCGCCAAAATCCTCCGGCCTGCGCCGGATAATCGCCTTTTCCGCCCTGAACCAGGTCAGTTGCCGTTTGGCATAGGCCCTGGTGTTTTTGATCCATAGTTCTTTGGCTTCATCCAGGACGAGTTCTCCGGTCAGGAAGCGGTAGAGTTCCGCGCAGCCGATGCCGCTCCAGCCCGGGGCCGAGGGGTCCGGGCAGCGTTCCAGCGCCTGCCGGGCCTCTTCCAGCCCTCCATTATCCAGCATGGTCTCAATGCGTCCCCGGAGCAGGGGTTCAAGTTCGGCCAGGTTAAGTTCCAGGCCCAGGTATAGGCAGGCCAGACCCGGAGATTTTGTCCGATTCCGCAGCCACCAGCTCAGGGGGCGGCCGGTGGCCTCCCGCACCTCCAGGGCGCGGGTAATGCGCTGCCGGTCATGGGGATGGATCTTTCCGGCATATTCCGGGTCCAGGGCGGAGAGTTCCCGGTGCAGTTCCGGACTGCCCAGGATCGCGCAGCGTTCCTGCCATTTTCGGCGGATCTCCGCGTCCACTTGTGGAATATCGGCCAGCCCGGAAAGTAGGGCGCGAAAATACAGGCCGGTGCCGCCGGTCAGAATGGGGAGCCTGCCGGCGGCCAGTTCTTCTTCCAACCGGGGGCGGGCCAACCGGAAGTAATGCCCGGCGCTGATCTTTTCCCGGCAGTCCAGGAAACCATAAAGCAGGTGCGGGCAGAGTCCGCGTTCTGTCTCACCCGGCTGGGCGGTGATGATGGGAAAATCCGCATAGACCTGCCGGGAATCGGCGTTGATCACCGTGCCTCCCAGGAGCTCGCCCAGCCTGGCGGCGATCCGGCTTTTGCCGCTGCCCGTGGGGCCGGCCAGGCAAAGAATTTTGGGAATTGGGGGCCGCGTTTTTTCAGACATCTTGATTTAAATATATTGATGTTATATATCAATTTTTATTGATTTATAAAGACCCATAGTTATGTTGTCCAATGCCCTGCAATATTTCAAAGCCCTGTCAGACGCCACCCGTTTGCGCCTTGTTCTGGTCTTGCGCCGCTATGAGCTGAATGTCAATGAGCTGGTTGAACTCCTGGGCATGGGGCAATCCAGGGTTTCCAGGCACCTGAAGATCCTCGCCTCCACAGGTTTGCTCGGTTCCCGGCGCGACGGGCTTTGGGTTTTTTATTCCATCGCCGCCGAAGGGCCTGGACGCGACTTTATTGAGGCGGTTTATCCTTTTTTGTACGCCGGGGATTCGGCGCGGGAGGATCTGGCCCTGGCCTCTGGCATTGTGGAGGAAAGGACCAGCCGGACCAGCCGTTTTTTCAACCGCATCGCCGAGGATTGGGAAGCCATGTCCGGCAAGCTCCTGGGCGCTTTCAGCCTGCCCCTGGCGGTGGAGGTTTTTTTGCCGGAACGCTGCCGGGTGGCCGTGGACTTGGGTTGCGGCCCCGGCAATATGTTGGAGCGGCTTCTTGCCCATGCGGATGAAGTCATCGGGGTGGACGGCTCCGCCCGTATGCTGGAATTGGCCCGGCGGCGCTTCGGCGGCTATGGGGAAAGGCTCTCCCTGCGCATCGGCGACCTGGAACATTTGCCTCTGCGTGACGGCGAGGCGGATTTCATCTGCCTTAACCTGGTTCTGCACCATCTTTCCAATCCCAAGGCCGCGCTACTGGAGATCAAGCGGGTGCTCGGCCAGGGCGGGATTTTTTTGCTGAGCGAATTTGGCAAGCACGAAGACGAAAGCCTGCGCCGGGAATATGGGGATCTCTGGCTGGGCTTTGATCTGGCCCTT
>WRIL01000017.1 GCA_009782775.1 Desulfovibrionaceae bacterium | reverse complement strand
TGGGTGGGACGGTGCGCCATATTCAAGCGGATGGCCTATATTCTGTTTTGAAAGACTGGATGGAAGCAGGGGGTGACGCATGAGCGCCAATACTACACGCACCGAACCGAGCGCCAGCGATGCATACGTTGCCCTGCTTCGCGTACAGGCGCTTATCCGCGTTCTGAGTGCGGCCCTTGTCCACAAAGGTAATAGCTGCTCTGACTTTGTAGCAACGCTGGATGCCATACTTGAGCAGCTTGATGGGCCTATCCTGTTTTGCGATCAGGCAGGTGCGTTCTCATGACCATCCCACAACCCCGCCCCTTTGCCCTGGATACCCTGGAGGCTTGCCGTCACGCCGTGGCCGTCCTGGAGCTTGAAAAGAAGGCGTATAAGCTCAAGGCCCAGGCCATGGCCCTGAAGCTGGCCCGTGCGGAGGTGCTGCTTAAACAGGCGCGGAGGCCCGAACAGGACACGGCGTAACATCGCCGCCAACTGTTGCTATTTTTGCAATAGTTCGGCCATGCCCCCCGTCTTCTCCCCTGGAGGCGGGGGTGTTTATTCCCTGTCGGGTCAAAAGTGAGAGTGACCCCGCCTATAGGGTAGCGTTAGATTTTAGGGGTATTTTTAGGGGTACATACAAAATGACAAAAGATGATAATCATTAAATACAGATGATTACATTATATACTCGCGTCCTGCACCGCCACCAAGTACAAGTTCACAGAGGTTCAAAAAAGTCCGCAAGGTAAATAACCAAGCGGGCTTTCTCTTTATCAGTAGTCCGCCCGCGTTCATCAAAGTTCATTGACATATCCATGGCCCAATTCTCGGCAGGGAAGTAAAAACCCCCCTGGGGAGTTTGGCCAGGGGGGCTGAGAGCGTCGGGTGTAATGGGCGCCTTCTCTCCGCCCAGCTCTCACAGCCGGAATATCAGAGGCAAGGGTATGTGTATGTTGCGGCGCGGCAAAGTACATGGAAGTTGGAGGTAAAACATGACTACGCGAAATAACGCGGAAAATACGCGAGGGCGGCCTTTCACTATTGGGAATTCTGGAAAACCTCCAAAGGCGCTGAATAAAGCCACAATTGCCGTTCAGGCACTCTTGAAGGCCATAACCTCTTTTTTCTTCCCAGCACGCTTCATTCCACACAGGGTCACTATATTTTCTGCTCGCCCAGGGCAACGGGGCATAATGCGGTTTATACTTCCTTCGCCATTTCGATGACCAGCATATGCGCGCTTCCTTCAGGTTCTACCAGGATGTTTTCCTCCACAATTTCCAAAGCATCCCGTGTGTAAGTCGCAATACCATTGATGATCGCCTTATCCTCGATCATGACCAAGTACGCCTGGCGTCCTGATAGAACCGGAAACTCCAAGGTATGTCCCGACTCTGCCACGGCGGCATAAACATTGATGTCCGCATGAATTTTGATCGGCGCCGATGACTGGCTGTTGCCTATGCTGGTGGCTATGGATAGCCATCTGTTTTCCCTATCCGCAAAGGCAAAGCGGAAATCGCCGTAATTGGGAGTAACTCCTTTCGTGTCCGGCAGAATCCAAATTTGCAGGAAACGCAGCATACCTCCGCCCAGGTTATGTTCACTGTGCGACACGCCTGTCCCGGCGCTCATATACTGCACCTGCCCCCGCGTCAGGGTATGTCGATTTCCCATACTGTCCGCGTGGGCAAGTTCTCCATCGATAACATAAGAAATGATTTCCATATTCGCATGAGAATGGGTATCGAAGCCAGTTCCAGGATTCACCATATCGTCGTTGAGCACGCGCAGGACACCAAATTGCATATTCGATGGATTGTGATAATCGGCAAAGGAAAAATGAAAATGGCTGTCCAGCCAACCATGCATGCCACGCCCCATTTTCTTGCTGTCGATATATCGTATCATACTTTATACCCTCACATGTTTATTATTGTTCAGCTGAAAATTCGTCGATATGCTTCTATAGCATATAAAACCGCATTGGCCTGCAAAAGAGGAAAGAAGAAGCTTATACATTCAGGCTGTTCTATGGAAAGATAAAAACAGTTGGCTTTCCATCCCTACCATATATCCGGTTACGCTCCGGCTTTCTTTGTCCTATAGAACAAACTTATGAGGAGGATGACAGCGGAGCTTTGGTAAGCCGCCCTGGGCAAAAATGGGAATTAGGATGTTGATGTTCGGAGCTCCCAGCCAGAGGCGTTCACGTCCATCGCTTCGTTGCATTACCTGTTTTGCTTTTTCGTGTATTTCAAGTTTTCACCCAAAGAAACTTTTACCCCAAAATTTCCGCCAAATCTGCGTTGGCTGTGCTGATGGGCTTTATACTGAAATTCTCTACAAGGTAATTCAGCACGTTCGGCGAAATGAACGCGGGGAGCGAGGGACCCAGACGAATATTCTTGATGCCGAGGTAGAGGAGCGTGAGCAGGATGCTGACCGCCTTCTGCTCGTACCACGACACCACGAGCGTCAGGGGCAGGTCGTTCACGCCGCAGTTGAATGCTTCCGCAAGCGCGAGAGCGACTTTGATCGCGCTGTAAGCGTCATTGCACTGTCCCATGTCTAAAATGCGCGGAAGCCCGCCTATAGTGCCGAGGTCGAGATCATTGAAACGAAACTTCCCGCAGGCGAGTGTAAGGATAACTGTATCGCCCGGAGTTTGTTTTACGAAATCCGTGAAGTAGTTGCGCCCAGGTTTCGCGCCGTCACAACCGCCGACAAGAAAGAAATGTTTAATCGCTCCGGATTTCACCGCACCGATGACCGTATCGGCAACCGCCAGCACGGCATTGTGCCCGAAACCTGTAGTAAATGTGCCGCCGCCTTGCGGTTCCTTGCAGCCGCCAAGGGCCAGCGCTTTATTAATGACGGGCGTGAAATTCTTATCAGCGCCTATATGGACAAGACCCGGATAAGCCACCGCAGCGGTCGTGAACACGCGGTCAGCATAACTTGCTTTCGGCGGCATCAGGCAGTTTGTGGTGAACAGAAACGCGGCGGGAACTCCATCGAACTCTTTCTGCTGATTCTGCCACGCCGTGCCGAAATTGCCTTTCAGATGCGCGTATTTCTTCAATTCGGGATAGGAATGAGCAGGCAGCATTTCGCCGTGAGTATAGACATTAACGCCCTTGCCCTCGGTCTGTTCAAGCAAGAGCTTCAAATCGCGCAGATCATGGCCGCTGACAACAATGAACGCGCCTGGCTCAATTGCACGGCTGACGGTCGTCGGTACGGGATTGCCGAAAGTTTCGGTGTTCGCCTTGTCAAGCAGTTCAAGCGCGGCCAGATTCACCTTGCCGCACTCCATCACAAACGGCAAAAGTTCGTTCAGCCGATAGCCGTCCTCGCCGATAGCCGACAGCGCCTTGCGGATAAACGCTGTAATTTCCGTAACATTATAGTTGAGTTCGAGCGCATGGTAGGCATACGCCGCCACGCCGCGCACGCCGAGCAAAAGCAGCGTTTTCAAACTGCGCGTATCCTCGTCGGCATCGCGTACCTTGTACATATTGTAGAATGGCTGTCCGACTCGCGCGGTCAGTTTTCCCAACGCCGCGTCATCAAAATTTACATTGGTCAGCGTGGCGAACAATGCCTCCAACAGCAGTTTGTCCTCAATTGCCACTCCCTTTCTCGCAGCGGTGATAAGCGCGCCCGTCAACTCGTCCTGAAGCCGGGCCGTGTTTGCGGTTTTGCCGCAGACTCCGGCGTTTGTGCAGGCTTTGCCGCCCGCCGTCTGCTCACATTGCATACAGAACATCTTGTCCATAATGCCCTCCTTGATTTTTTTTCATAAAATACTATAGTGAAAGATGCGATTATGTTGGATTTACAACGAAAACTATGAATTCAAGAAAAATTTATTCAACTTTGATTAAGTCCCAGCTTTTTCAGGGTATTTCGGAAGAAGAACTCGGCGCCCTCGTAAAATGTTTGGGTTGTACGTTCAGGACATACAAAAAGGACGAAGCCGTGTACCATGTGGGCGACTTCGTCCGTGAGATTGGCATTGTCACGGGCGGCAGGGTTCATATTGTCAAAGACGATGCCTGGGGCAACAGCAACATCATAGCTGAGATTTCGGACGGTGGGATGTTTGCCGAAGCTGCGGTCTGTGCTGGTATAGGCATTCTGCCTGTCACCGTAAGGGCCGCGGCTGATACGGAGGTCATGTTTGTTGACTTCCAGCGGATTATCACCGCCTGCACCTCCGCCTGTATTTTCCACGCGCTGCTTATCCGCAATATGATAGGCGTTTTTGCCCGCAAGAACATGATGCTCGTCGGCAAGATGGAGCATATTACCAAGCGCACGACCCGCGATAGGCTGCTTTCCTACCTGTCGGAACAGGCAAAACTTCACAACAGCAACAGCTTTGAGATTCCCTTTGACAGACAGAAACTCGCCGATTACCTCTCTGTCGAACGTAGTGCGCTGTCGGCGGAGATGTCAAGACTGAAAGTGGATGGGGTAATCAAGTACCGAAAGAACCATTTTGAATTGCTAGAAGAACAAATTAAAACTGTTTAAGCAAACGGCTTACTTCTGGCGCTTCCACCAAACGCGCAGTGGTATGTCACCCGCGACACCTGACTTTCCAAAACAGAATACCCCAAAAAAATCCCGGAAATGTTGTCCGCGCAACAGCAAACGTATTTCATATATGAGACTGCACCTTTGTCCGCCCCCTGCCACGCGGACAAGGCGGCAAACAACCTTCAACCGGCGTCACGACGCGGAGGCATTATGTCAATTCATACGGCAAAGCACACTCTCCCTATAGACACCTTTAAACAGGCTCACAACAACGCGGCCGGCGGCCTATACCCGAAAATTGGAAACTGGCCGGAGGTCATTTGGTGGTTTGGCTATCTGCCGCATGTGAGTGGTGTTAAATAATTCACGGGAGAGATGGCGCCGGACAAAAAAGCGCCATCTCTCCCGGATTAGCCGGGCAGCGCCCCCGTTCAACCTCATGGCCGATAAGAACCGCCTTCCAGTCTGCCCCCTTCAAGCCGCGCCAGGTATGCAGTCTGCGGCAGGAAGTCCTCAGGGGAGGGCGTGGTCATGATCGTCTGCAGACCCCGGCTTTCCACAAGATCGCGAAGCAAACCCCTTACCCGCGCACGCATGCGCGCATCCAGCCCGGCAAAAGGATCATCCAGAAGCAGCACCTCCGGATCACCGATCAAGGCCCGCGCCAGAAAAAGCCTGCGCAGTTGCCCGGTGGACAAGCCGCGAATGGGGCGATCCGCCAGGGGCAGGGCCTCCACAAGCTCAAGGCAAGCGCGGGCTTCGGCCCGTTCCGCCTCGTCCGGATCATAATACATGCCTATGTCGCCCCCCCGCCCGCTGCACACAAACTCCTCCCCCGGCAGATTATAGGCGTAATTGGCCTGCATATCCCCGGACACCATGCGAATATGCCTGCGGATATCCGGCAGAGCGCGCAAAGGTTCGCTGCCGCCCGGCAAAATTCTGGCAATGCTGCCACCCCAGGCGGGATGGTGCTCCCCGGCGAGCAGGCGCAGAAGCGTGGACTTGCCGGAACCGGGGCCGCCGGCAAGGGCCCAGTGCTCCCCTTCGCGCACCTGCCAGTTGATGTCCTGAAGCACAGGCGCGCCATCGATATACACACTGGCGTTTTTCAACAGGAAGACCACTTGGTTTTCCTGATCTTCCCCCGGCGGCACAGCGGGCGCAAATTCCCCCCCCTCCCCCTGGCGGACGCTTTTAAACTCCTTGATCGCCGTGATGCGGCCTTCTTCCATGCGGATGACCCGGCGTACGAAGGCCGGCAGATTTTCCGGGCGGTGCGTGGCAAAAACAAGGGTGCTTTCCCCGACGATTTCTTCCAGTTTACCCAGCAAAGCCGCGCGATAGCGCGCATCCAGCCCGTCAATGAATTCATCCAGCAAGAGCAGACGCGGCAGGCGCATACAGGCGCGGGCAAAAAGCAGCATGCCGAGACGCATTTGAGAAAGCGCGGCGATATCCGCCCGCAAGAGATCCGTTATATCCAGGTCCGCGGCAAGTTTCACCGCCAGGGCCTGTCCCCGTTCGTCCACTGCGGAATAAAGCAGCGGTCCGTCGCCCAGGCCGCTGAGAATAAGCTCTTCCCCGGTGATCCGCCATTGCCCGCGCAGATAAAATTCGGTATGCGCAATGGAAACCAGGGAGCACAATTCACGCCCGGCCAGGGGGGCGCTCTCAGGCTTACCCTCCGGATACCAGAAGATCTCTCCCGAGCGGGGCGCTGGAAAACATTCAGCGCGCATTACCTTGAGCAAGGTGGATTTGCCCGCGCCATTAGGGCCGAGCAAGGCGCTGTGCTCGCCCCGGTTGATGGAAAGGCTTACCTCCTGCAGGGCGCGGACGCCCTGCAGGGTGACCGAAACATTATGCAGGCTGAGCAAAGTCTGGCGGTTCACGGATAACCTCGGGTATGGGGAGTTTTTTATTACGCCTGATGCGAAAGATGATCAAGCCCGCAGTGGACAGGGAAAGCGGAGATGCCTCAGCATGCGGCAGTTTGCGCCATCATGCGCCATCTGAAACTGGCGCAAAAAGCTCCCCGGACACGCCTGCGTCCGGGGAGCTTTACTTTATAGGCCAGGAAACTAAACCGCTAACCCTTACTGTGATCCTTGATCCAGGAGGCTATTTTCGGGGCAATTTCTTTCTGGGAAAGCGTACTGGCCACAATGCCGGCATGACCGATGGGGTAGGAGACATTCTCTTTATCTTTGCTGCCCACCAGATCGATCAGGGGTATGGAAGCAGAGGCTGGAATCAAGTTATCCTTTGTGCCATAGACATTAAGCAGGGGCATGGTGATTTTTTTCAAATCGATCTTTTTGCCGCCCAAGACGAATTTGCCCTTCATCAGCTTATTTTCCTGCCAGAGATCTTTCATCCAGGTGCGGTAATTCTCGCCGGCTTGATCCGGGGCGTCGAAAATCCATTTTTCCATGCGCAGGAATTCGCCCAAGGCCTTGGGATCATCAAAATTATTAACAATGCTGATGTATTTACCGATGGACAGGTTATAGGGGCTGAGCATGATAAAGGTATTGCTAAGAAAGTCGCCCGGCAAGAGGCCGTCATGCGCCTCGACGAGCAGGTCCACGTCAATATGCTTGCCCCACTTGAAGAGCAGGCCGTCCGCAATGTCAAAGTCAAAAGGCGCGGCCACGGTGACCAGATTTTTGATCTTCTCCGGGTACATGGAAGAATAAATGGCGCAGAACGTGCCACCCTGGCATTTGCCCAGCAGGTTGATCTGGGGGAGATTGCGGGTTTTCAGGATGAAATCAATGGCCTTGCCCAAGTAGCCCAGGATGTAGTCTTCGGTAGTAAGATAGCGATCCTCCTTCCCCGGACGCCCCCAGTCAATGATATACAAGTCCATCCCGGAATCCAGCAACTTCTTGACAAAGCTCTTATCCTGCTGGATATCCATGATGTATTGCTTGTTCATCAGGGCATAGACGATGAGCACCGGGATGGGATTGGGATTTTTGACCGTGGACTTGTAATGATAGAGCTTCATTTTGTCTATTTGCATGACCAGGTCTTTAGGAGTCTTGTTAATCTCGCTCATGTCAACCTTGGCAAAGACGTCCACGCTCTTGAGCATTTTTTCCTGAAACTTGAAAGCTCCATCCATCGCGCTTTCAAAAATCTTGAAGGCGCGCTCGGCGTTGCTTTCATGGTGTTTAGCAGTATTTTTCATCATTTATGCAGCTCCTCTTTTAAATCACGCAGCTCTTTCTTAAGTTCGTACACCGTCCTGTACAGCTCTTCCATTTCGGATTTTTTTGGCACAGGGATGTACTTGAGATAGATTTCGCAGAGTTTGTCGTACTCAATCTTGAATTTGGACATTTCGTTAACCATATTGCCCGCCAAGCTGCTCATCTCGTCAGAAAGCAACACCTTCTGGTAGGCATCGGACACCAGCTTGGACCAGTATTTGTAGAATTCCTCAAAGCTCTTGTGCTGAGTACCCTTGGCCAGCATCTCCGCATAATCCTCCAGGGCCTTTTTGGTGGCGTCCTGGGCGATGTCCATGATGCTCGAATAGAATTTATTCACCGCAATATTGTACTTGATGAACTTGTCAAAGCTGGTTTTCTGCTGCTTCCAGAATTCCATGTCCTTGCCGAAGGTGGGGGCATTGACCATACGGCCGAAGGTCTCATCATAATTCTTCTGCCAAGCCGACATGAAATCAGGATAACCCTTGGGGCCTTTGGCCAAGGCACCGTAAAAGGCCTCCTGCAAAGATTCCCCACTGGCCGCCCAGCTCTTGAAATAATCGCTCATCAGCGTGCTGGAGGATTCCATATTTTCCAGGAATTTTTCCGTAAATTCCTTGAACTGCCCCGGCAGGTTGGGGGTAAGGTTGTCGCGGATCAAGGCGAAGTGCCGCTTGGACCATTCATCATAAATCTGCGTCGCGGCGTCGCTGTCCAGCCCTTTCTCGCTCTCGGCCAGTTTCTTCCACAGTTCAAAAACCGCCTGATAAGACTTGTAGCTCTCCTCCGCTTTTTTCCAAAAATCCTGCGGGGCGTCCACGATCTTTTTATAAAAATCCGCCGGATCAGGGGCAGAAGCCTGCGCCGCGCTCAGATCCCTGGCATAGGCCGTCTTCATATAATTGCGCCATTCCTCAAACATCGCTTTCTGCGCTTCAAAAAACTGCTGATAAGCATTGCTCGACATAGAGCCTCCATTGAGCTTTGTGGTTCGGAAAATACAGGCTATCTCATAACCAGCCTGAATTTTGACTATAGAAACATGGTATAGCAAAACACGCGGTCATTACGCATCCTCTTAAATAGTCACTACGCGTCCAGAGGCAATAGCCTGCGATAAAAAATGCCTCCCCCGGCTGGATTTCAAGCTTTATATGCGCTATGGACGGTGTAAAAAGGATATGCAAGATGCCCGCCCATGACCATCCCGGACTGCCGGCCAAGCTGCAATTGTGGCACGATCAGGGCAAACATGAAAAAATTATCTCCGCCCTGGATCGTCTGCCGCGGGAGGCATGGGACGCCCGCCTGGGGGGCCTCTGCGCCCGTGCCTTGAACAACCTGGGGCGCTACCAGGAAGCGCTGGACCTCCTGTTGCAACATAGAGCCGAGACCGAAGCCGTCTGGCATTTCCGGGTGGGCTACGCGCTCTATTACCTGGAACGCGAGGCCGAGGCGGCGGAGTACCTGCAAAAGGCCATCGACCTGGGGGATGACGACCCGGATACGCTGGAACTCCTGAACTGGAGCCTGCGGGCGGTCAGGGCCGGACGCGGGCTGAGGCGCTACCACCCGCATACTTATGCCTATTCGGAAGAAGAGCTGAACGCCCTGAACGCGCACATCGAACGGCATTTCGGGCCGTACCGGAACGTGCTGCAAGAACTGGTCTCTCCGGACATTCACGTGGATATCCTGATCCTGGATCCCATCCCGGAAAGGCCTTACTACACCCTGATCAGCCAGGGCATGGGCGCCCGCTCCATGAAAACGCCGCCAAACCATGACCCCTTGCGGGACGGCCGGGCGGAACTGCTCATCTGTCTGCCGCCGGACTGGCCCACGGATAAGCTGGATATGGAAGAACACTACTGGCCCATAGGACTTATGAAGACCATCGCCCGCTTCCCCATCCGCCAGGATGAATGGCTGGGTTACGGATACAGCATCGCCAATTCCGGTGGCCGACCCCTGATTCCGGATACCGAATTCCGCGCCGCCCTGCTCTGCCGCCCCGAGGCCTTCGCGCCGGAATCCTTCCGCTGCGCCCTGCCGGACGACAGCCTGGTTAATTTCTTCCAGGTCATCCCCTTGTATAACGAGGAAGTCCAGTTCAAACTCGCGTCCGGCACGGACATGCTGCTGAGCTTCCTGGACCGGGAAGAACGGCGCTACATCCGCCTGGATCGCCCCAGCGTCTGCGAATGATTTCCTTGACAGCGCAAGGTCAGTGTATTTAGCTAGGTCTCTTCGTTATGTCGTTTCCGTTATAAAACCGTGACCCTTAATTGGAGGTGAACATGTTGAAAAAGCTTTGCGCGTCTGCCTGCGTCCTGCTCCTGAGCTGTTCTCTGGCTCAAGCCGCCGAACCCGTCAAATTCGGGGTCTATCTGCCGCTGACCGGCCAAAATGCCTTCGGCGGCCAGCTTGAACTTGAGGGCATACAAATGGCCCATAAGGAAGAAGGCCGCGTGCTTGGGCGGGAAGTGCAACTGATGGTGGTGGACAACAAGTCCGACAAGACGGAAGCCGCCAACGCCGTGACCCGCCTGACCGCCAGAGATAAGGTCGTCGGCATCCTCGGCACCTACGGTTCCTCCCTGGCCATGGCCGGAGGCGAAGTGGCCGAAACAGCCCAGACCCCGATCATAGCCACCTCGGCCACCAATCCCCTGGTAACCACCGGAAAAAAATACCACTTCCGGGTCTGTTTCATCGATCCTTACCAGGGCGCGGGCGCGGCCGAATACGCCCTGCAGGAACTCAAGGCCACCAAGGCCGCCATCCTGAAAGACGTGGCCAGCGACTATGCCGTGGGGCTGGCCAGTTTCTTTGAACGCTCTTTCACCAAGCAGGGCGGAGCCGTTGTGGCCAACCTCAGCTACAGCTCCGGCGACCAGGACTTTACAGCCCAACTCACCCAGATCAACAGCCTGAACCCTGATGTGCTCTTTATTCCGGCCTACTTCGCCGAAGGCGGCATCATCATGAAGCAGGCCCGCGAACTGGGCGCCAAATTCCGCATCATGGGCGGGGACGCCATGGACAACCCGGATACGGTAAGCATCGCCAAGGAGGCGGCCGAAGGCTTCCTGCACACGACCTTCCCCTATGACCCGGGCATGACAAAGATGAATGAAACCGCCCAAAAGTTCACCGAACAATGGCGTAAAACCTATCCGAACAAAGACCCCAACGTCAACGCGGCCTTAGGTTACACCACCTACATGCTCCTGATTGACGCCATCAAGCGCGCCGGAACCGCCGACGACCGCGAGGCCATCACCAAGGCCATCGGCGAAACCAAAAACTTTCCGGCCGTGACCGGCCTCCTAAGCATCAACGCCTCCCATGACGCCGAAATGCCCATCGGCATCATTGAAATCCGTAGCGGCAAACGTGTCTATCTGGGAGAAGTGACACCCAAATAAGCCCGGCGAACAGTGGCGGATACACGCATCCGCCACTGTTCGTTCCAGAGATCGCATGTTTGATTGGTTACATAGCCTGTATCAGACCTCGGCCCTGCCTGGCATGAACTTGTCCCAGCTGGTGCAGCACGGCTTCAACGCTCTGACCCTGGGCTCGCTCTACGGCCTGATTGCCATCGGTTATACCATGGTTTACGGCATCCTGCGCCTGATCAACTTCGCCCACGGCGATATCTTCATGCTCGGGGCCTATTTCGTATTTTTCACCACCGTGGCCTTCATGCCGGCCGGGGTGGCCTGCTTTTTCATCGCCGCGGCTTTTTACGTCATTCACGGCATCGTCCGCGGCTTCCGCCGCCGCCCGCCCCTGCCCGTCCTGGGGCTGCTGCTGCTTTTCCCGGTCTGCGGCCTGTATTTCACTTTTCTGGCTCCAGCCTCTTTCCAGTTACCCTGGCCTCTGGCCCTGATCACCGCCATCGCCGCCGCCAGCTTCTGCGGCATCGTGGTAGACCGCATCGCCTACCGGCCCCTGCGCGCCGCGCCGCGCATTTCCGCCCTGATCAGCGCCATCGGCATTTCCTTTTTCATTGAAAGCCTGAGCGTCGTGCTCTTTACCGGACTGCCACGGCCGGTGTTGCAGCCGGACTGGCTGATGACCCCCATGCTCCTGGCCGAAGGCAGCGTGCGCATCCTGCCCCTGAGTCTGGTGGTTCCGGCGATCACCCTGGTCCTGGTGCTCGGCCTCCTCTTCATCATCAACCGCACCAAGCCCGGCCTGGCCATGCGGGCCATCTCCCGCGACATTGAAACCACCCGGCTCATGGGAGTCTCGGTTGACAAGATCATCGCCCTGACCTTTGCCCTGGGTTCGGCCCTGGCCGCGGCTTCCGGCATCATGTGGGCCTTGCGTTACCCCCAGATCCACCCCTACATGGGCATTACGCCAGGCCTAAAGGCCTTTATCGCGGCGGTCTTCGGCGGCATCGGCTCCATCCACGGGGCCATGATCGGCGGACTGATCCTCGGGGCCATGGAAATCATCATCATCGCCGTTTACCCGCAGCTTTCCGGATACCGCGACGCTTTCGCCTTCACCCTCCTCATCCTCATTCTCCTGTTCAAGCCCACCGGACTTATGGGCGCGAAGCTGGAGGATAAAATCTGATGCCCGCCCCGCAAACGCGCCCGGCTTACGAAGCCGCGCGCTTCCTGGGGGCGGCCGGACTGCTCATGCTCGCCCTGGCCGGGGCCGAGACCTTTCTGGACCCCTACAAAATCCAAATCCTCAACCTTATTGCCATCAACATCATCCTGGCCCTGTCCCTGAATCTGATCTACGGCTTCACCGGCATGTTTTCCCTGGGCCATGCCGGATTCATGGCCATCGGAGCCTATGTCTGCTCCCTCTGCGTCCTTACCCCGGCCTACAAAGAGACCATGTGGATCCTGGAACCGATTATCTGGCCTTTTTCCCATATGGAACTGGGCTTCTTCCCGGCCGTCATCGCCGGCGGGATATGCGCTGCCCTGGCCGGACTGCTCATCGCCCTGCCCGTGCTGCGCCTGGGAGGCGACTACCTGGGCATCGCCACTCTGGGCTTTTCCGAGATCATCCGGGTGCTCATCACCAATGCCACGCCCATTACCAACGGTTCCCTAGGCATCAAGGGCATTCCCAAATTCTCCACCCTCTGGTGGAACTACGGCTGGCTGCTTTTCACCCTTTATTTTGTAGTCAGCCTGTTGCGCAGCAATTCCGGCAACGTCCTCAAGGCCATCCGCGACGACCAGATCGCCGCCAAGACCATGGGGATCAACACCTTCCGCCAGCAGGCCCTTTCCTTCACCGTAGGGGCCTTCTTCGCCGGAGTGGGCGGAGCGCTCACCGCCTGCCTCATCTCCACCATTGATCCCAAAATGTTCAGCTTCCTCCTGACCTTCAATGTCCTGATGATCGCCGTAGCTGGAGGCCTGGGCTCGATCACTGGCAGCGTCGTCGCCGGCATCATCATCACCGTACTCCTGGAATGGTTGCGCATCGTGGAAGAGGAAATAAACCTCGGCTTCATCCTGATCCCCGGCATCCCCGGCATGCGCATGGTCATCTTCTCCATGGCCCTGATGCTGATCATCATTTTCCGGCGCGAAGGCATCATGGGCATGCGCGAACTGGCCTGGGACACGCCCCTGCGCCTGTGGCGCCGCTTCGCCAAAACCTCCGCCCCTCCGCCGCCGGCAAAAAACTTCTCCATCCAGGAGGCGGAAACCATGCCTCGCTCACAGGCCGCTATCCCGGGGGAGAACGAATTCATCTTGGAACTGCGTAAGGCCGGAATGCGCTTCGGCGGAGTGACCGCCGTGAAAGATTTGAACATGTCCGTGAAAACAGGCTGCATCGCCGGGTTCATCGGCCCCAACGGCGCCGGCAAGACCACGGTCTTCAACCTGATTAGCGGATTCTACAAACCCACCCAGGGACGAATCCTCTTCCAGGGCGCGGACATCACCGGCCTCCCCCCGCACCTGGTCTGCAAGCGGGGCATCGCCAGGACCTTCCAAAACATCCGGCTTTTCCCCACCTTGAGCGCCCTGCAGAACGTCCTAGTCGGCTTCCATGTGCGCCAGAAAAGCCAATGGTGGATGCCCGGTCTGCAACTGCCTGCCAGCCGGCGAGAATACGCGGCCATGCGGGAGGCGGCCATGCGGCTGCTAAAGCGTCTGGGGCTGGACGACGAAGCCTGTGAGGCGGCCGGTTCCCTGCCCTACGGCAAACAGCGCCGCCTGGAGATCGCCCGCGCCCTGGCCACCGAGCCGCGCTTCCTCCTCCTGGACGAGCCCGCCGCCGGCATGAACCCTTACGAAACCCAGGACCTAATGGAACTCATCCAGGACATCCGCCAGGATTTCAACTTGACCATCCTGCTCATCGAACACGACATGAAAGTGGTCATGGGGGTATGCTCAAACATCTGGGTGCTGGAATACGGAATCTGCATCGCCGACGGCCCCCCGGAGGCCATCCGCAACGATCCCAAGGTCATTGAGGCCTACCTGGGAGAGGAATACATGGAATATGCTTGAGATTAACGATCTGCACGTCTATTATGGCGGCATCCACGCCGTAAAGGGGATCTCCCTGAGCATCCCCCAGGGACAGATCGTCACCCTCATCGGAGCCAACGGCGCCGGCAAAAGCAGCACCGTACGCGCCGTAGCGGGACTGGCGCGCAATACCCGCGGCAGTATCCTCCTGAACAAGGCTACCATCCTGGGACGCGACCCCGAAGAAATCGTCCGGGCCGGCATCGCTCTCAGCCCCGAAGGCCGACGCATCCTCCCCCACCTCACGGTGGAGGAAAACCTGCGCCTAGGCGCCTATGCCCGCAATGACAAACCCGGTATTACCAGGGATCTGGAATGGGTTTACAGCCTCTTTCCACGTCTGCGGGAGCGGCTCTGGCAAAAAGGCGGCACCCTCTCCGGCGGCGAACAGCAGATGCTGGCCGTGGGGCGCGCCCTGATGAGCAGCCCCGACCTGCTCATGCTCGACGAACCCTCGCTGGGGCTGGCACCCCTGCTGGTGCGCGAAATTTTCTCCATCATCCGCCAAATCAATTCCCAAGGCAAAACCGTCCTGCTCATCGAGCAAAATGCCTTCGCCGCCCTGTCCATCAGCAACTACGCCTATATCCTGGAAACTGGGAAGATCGCCCTGCACGGCCCCGGGCAGGAACTCCTGCATAACCCGCAGGTCAAGGAAGCCTATCTGGGGGCGTAGCTTTACGGAAAAGTTCCGCCTCCGCGTTGTTCAGCCGCTACCGAATAAGTTCATCTGTTCTTCACGCCGCTCGCGCACGGCTACCATGCGGCTGCGCCGGATATCCCCGGGGAGTTTTTTGAGGAAAGGCGAGGGGGAGAAGCGGCATTCCCGGCCATAGAGGCGGCGTTTTTCCGCCCGCGAAAGAAAAAGCCCCTGCCTGGCCCTGGTAAGACCCACATAAAACAAACGGAACTCTTCCTCCTGGTTCTTTCGATCCGGAGGAGGATCGTTTTCAGGACCGGCAAAGGGCATAAGCCCGTCTTCCAGGGCTGGCAGAAAGACCATGCGAAATTCCAGGCCTTTGGCCGCGTGCAGAGTCAGAAGCTGCACCTTCTCGCTTTTGGCGCGGGCTTCCTCCAGTTCGTTCTGCAGGCTGAGCCAGTTGAACAGCCCAGCCCAGCCCTGGTTTTGTTCGTAGGCCCTGGATAAATCCTTGAAAATCCGCGATTTCCAAAAACCCTCCCCAAAGGGCTCGCGGTTGCCCCAATAAGCGCCCATGCCTTCCGGGCCGTGGGCGATCACCCGTTCCGGGCATTCCGGGACAGACTCCGGGGAAGAGTCCTGATCCGGCCAGGGGGTGATCCCCAAACTTCGTCCGGCGGCCTGGAGGAGCAGGCGTACGCGCTCGTCCGCCCAGAAGGGATCGACGCAGGGCTGGCTGAAGGGGATGCCGTGCCGTTCCAAGGCCCTGGCATAGGGGAGCATCAGGGCGCGGCTGCGCAGAAGTACGGCGAAATCGCCGGGGCTGTAACTTTCATCAGACAGCCCCCCGGCCGCAGGTTCCATCCTGGAGGAGGCATCCACCAGGCTATGACTGGTTGAACCCAGGCAGGCGCGGATCCTGCCGGCCAACCAATCAGCTTCGGCCTCGGCGCTTTGCGCTTCGAAATAATAAACCTCCGCGGGCAGGGGGCTGACTGCCTCCAGCGTGGCCACTCCCGGCAGGGTATCGGCCAGGACGCGGACCGTCTGGATAATTTTCCGGCCGGAACGAAAATTTTCCCGCAAACGGATGATTTTAACCCTGGGCCATCGCCGGAGGAAAAAATCCTCCACCTGTCCGTGAGCGCCGCGAAATCCGTAAATGGACTGGTTGGGGTCGCCGATGCCGAAAAAACCCTTGCCGTCTTCCGGGCTCAAAGCCGCAACCAGTTCCAGTTGCAAGGGCGAAAGATCCTGGATCTCGTCCGCCAGCACCTGGGTCCAGCCCCCCCAGGCGTAGGAGCCGGCCTGGTCCGCGGCCCCGGCCCGCGAGAGCCAGAACTCCAACAAATCCGTATAATCCGCCTGTCCCCAAGCGGTCTTGCGCTCATGGTAATGGTAGGCGCAGGACTGAAACTCCTCCGGCAGGGGGGAGCGCCTTTCCCGGCAGAGGTTCAAGCTGTGCCAGGCCTCGCGGATCTTGCGGAGGCTTTCCAGGCGGTTGGCTTGGGTAAAAACGCGCAACGCGGCCTCTTCATCCAACAAAAGCGGGTAAGTCCCTTTGGAACGTTGCCAAAATTCCAGAGCCAAAGCGTGCAGGGTATCAGCCCTGGGCAGGACGGTTTCACCCCGGTCCGCCCGGCCCACATCCCCTGAACCCTCGCCAAAGGCCGCCCGCAGGCGTTCCTCCAACTCCCGCGCCGCCCGCCGGGTAAAGGTCAGCACCAGGATCTCCCAATGCGGAACCCCTTCCCGGACCAAACGCAGCACCCGCTCCACCAGGGTATGGGTCTTGCCCGTGCCTGGCCCGGCCAGGGCCAACACCGGCTGCGGGCCGGAGCGCACGGCCTTGCGCTGTTCATCGTTCAGCCCCTGTTCATCCGGGGACGTAGAAAGCACGGAACCTGAACCTTCCGGTAGCGTCTCCATATCGGAAAATAACGACTGAGCTGCGTGCGCCCCTGCCCGCTCCCGCCCGGAAGCCGGAGGGCTTGCGGTCAGCACCAGAGCCGCACGGCCCCCTGATTTCAGATCCCTGGCCTCTTCCTGGCTGAAAACCCGGATGCTTCCGAATTCTCCGTCAAAACCGCCCTTGCGGATCACTTCCCCCCGGCGCATACGCAGAATACCTTCAGCCAGGGCGCTGGAATGTCTGGATAAGTCCTCGGCCGGAGTATGAAAGAGGATCTCCAGTTCAGGACCCAGGTCGCGCAGGAGTTCCTGATAAAAACGCCGGCATCTGCCGCTGGCGCTGCCCGCTCCCAGAATTTCGGAAACGATTTCCACCAAGGGAATAAACGAACTGAAACGCTCGTCAGGCCGGTAAAGAGGCTCGTCACGGTCAGCCAGGGCCTGCACCCGGTTGAGCACTCCCACGGTCAGGGGTTTACCACAGACCGGGCAGATCCCCCCCAAGGAGCGGGTATCCTCCGGGATCATGGAAACCCCGCAGGCCCGGTGCCCGTCCAGGTGGTATTTCCCTTCGTCCGGGAAAAAGTCGTAGGTGCCCAGGAACCTAGTGGGCAGACCTTCCTGCCTGCCCGCCTTCAAGGCGGTGAAGATGCCGTTATAGCTGAGTTCACCGCTGAAGAGATTGGCATCCCTAGCCAGCTTGTCCCCGGAATGGGCATCGGAATTGGAGACCATTTTGAAGCGATCCAGGGCGCTCAGGCGGCGGTTCATCCCCAAGTCTGAAGACAACCCGGTTTCCAGGGCAAAAATATGCCCGCTGAGCGGGCCGAAACAGTCTTCCAGCCGGTCAAAGCCGGACTTTGAGCCAAAGATGGAGAACCAGGGCGTCCAGATATGGGCCGGGATCAAATAGCCTTGGTCGTGGGTTTCCAAGGCCAGTTCCAGAAGATTCCTGGCGTCCAGCCCAAGAATGGGGCGGCCGTCCGCCTCCAGGTTGCCGGCCTGCCCCAGCTTGCGGTTGAAATGCTCCACGGCCTCCAGGGAAGGCATGTACACCAGGTTGTGCACCTTGCGCACCCGCCCGTCCCGCTTGTAGATGGAACTGACCTCGGTCTGGAGCATGAAACGGACTGCGGCGGCCTGTTCGCGAAGCAAGGGCGAATCCGCTAGCTCCGGGAACAGGCCTTGGACTTCTTCCGACCGCCGCAGACGAAAAAGTCCGCTGGACGACTCAAAAACCAGATCTTTTTTCAGTTCCGCCAGCCAACCGGGATGGGTGAAATCCCCGGTACCCAGCACCTGTATCCCTTTCAGGGACGCCCATCCGGCGAGCAACGGAAAACTCAGGCTGGAACTGGTCGCCCGGGAAAAGCGCGAATGGATATGCAGGTCGGCCCTGAATTCCGGCATGGAAGCTTATTCCCGGTTCAATTCCTTTTCCTGTGGAAAAACAGGCAAATACCGATAGGAAAAACTGAGGGTTACAGCCCCGTACGCCACCACCAGCAGGCTGGCCGCCCATTCCACCCAGTTGGGCGTATAGACTACCCATTGGTCAAAGGGCATCACCGGCATGGCAAGGGTTTGCACCGTCATGACATAACGGTTGATCACAATGCCGGCGCAATCCAGCAGGGCGGCCAGGTAAAAAAGCGCCGGGCGGTCACGCAGGGATTTTTTCACCAGCAGGACGCAGGGCACAAGGCCGCAGACAAAAAGCTCCATGACCATCAGCCATTTGCCGTAAACCCAGCCATGGAACATCTGATCAAAGCTCATCCCGGCCTTGGGGAGACTGTCGGCAATCCACCACCAGGTGTCCAGGAATTTGAAGAAAATATACACACAGAGCATGGTCCCGGCGATTTTTCCCATGATGGATTTGATCTCCCAGGAGACCAGCTTCCGGCCGGTAATCTTCTCCATCAGGGAGGCCACCAGCACGGTAAACACCGGGCCGGAGCCGACCGCGGAAAGCACAAATAGGAAAAAGGTCCAGGGCCAGATGAAGAAGCCTTCGCGGAAGGCATAGGGCCGTCCAAACATCACCCCGTACATGCCGCCCAGGGAACCCTGGTGGAAGGTGGACAAAAAGGCCCCGATGCCCGCGAACAACGGCATAAAGACATGCAGGTTGTGCGCCAGGATGCGCAGAAAGGGAATACGGTTGAGCTGGCGTTGCTCCAGGGCCAGGGGGATGTACTCAATGACCAGCACGATGCAGTAGCAGGTGATGCAAAAGATCACCTCGGTGAGCATGGAGTGCACATTGGCGTGCCAATAACCGAACCAGGCGCGCAACGGCTGGCCGATATCCAGGACCAGCACCAGCATGGCCCCGGAATAACAGATGAACCCCACGATCACCGCCAGGTTGATGATGTTCTTGAGGGGATCTATATTCAGGATATAGCGCAGGAGTCCGGTGAAAAAGGCTCCGGCCCCCAGAGCGATGACCGCGAGATCAAAGGTGATCCACAGCCCGAAACCGAAATAATCATCCAGGCCGGTGACCCCCAGGCCGGTGCTGAGCACCTTGAAGGCGGCATAAAGCCCCCAGAGCAACACCAGACTGACCGGCAGGAGCCAGATCAAAAATTTTTTCAGCGAACAACGGCTCAGACCTTCGGGAAAAAGTTCCGCATCCAAAGGCGCGTTATAAGCGGCATTCATCTTCGGCTACCCCCTGTTCCCTTCATCGGGCAGACGGTTATCACCCTGAGCGCGCACCCATTCTCGCCGGCTCAGGTAATACACTTGCGGATCCGTGCCAAGGCGCTCCAGCAGGCGAAAAGCCTGGGGACTGGCTGCCAAATCGTGCGCCCGGTGCTTCGGGTTGTTCAAATCTCCGAAAACAATAGCTCCGTTGGGACAGGACTCGGCGCAGGCCGTGACATATTCGCCGTCTTCCAGGTCGAAGATGTCCCGCTCCTCCACCCTGGCCTTGTCCTTGGCCTGCATAAAACGATGGTGGCAGAAGGAGCATTTTTCCACTACCCCGCGGGGTCTGACGGACACATCCGGGCTGAGGTTTTTTTCCATTCCAGCGGGCCAGACCGGGTCCCGCCAGTTGAAGTAACGGGCATGGTAGGGACAGGCGGCCATACAATAACGGCAGCCTATACAACGGGGGTAGATCTGGCTGACAATACCGCCTTCCTCATTTTTATCGGTGGCGATCACCGGGCAGACCGAGGCGCAGGGGTAGGTTCCGCACTGCTGGCAGGGTCTGGGCAAATAGGCCAGATCATGTCCCGGAAAGGATTTGCCGTTGGAAAGCTCATACACCAACAGCCAGTTCAAGGACTTACGCCTGTTGGAGGTATTTTCCGGCGGAACGTTGTTTTCCGCCTGGCAGGCCACCATACAGGCGCCGCAGCCGGTGCATTTATCCACGTCAATGACCATGCCCCAGCGGATTCTGAATTTTTTAAGCTCTGTCGTCATGCTTCCCCCTAAACCTTAACCACCGTGAGCCCCACCCGGTTCCAAACCGTGAGGCCGCTGCCTTCTTCCGGCGCCGGAGTGAAGAGATCCGCCACATTGGCGCCCTTGCCCAGGCTGAAGGCGTCCAGGGCTGTATGTCCCAGCCCCATGGTCAAACCCAGGGCGTCTGGAACAATGCCCTCAAAGATACGCACCCTAGCGACAATCTCTCCCTGGCCAGCGGAAATGCGCACCAGATCCCCGTCTTGAAGACCACGGCTGTACGCGGTGGTACGGTTCAGCAACGCCTGCATCCCGTTCCCCTCCAGTTCGCCGGCGCGGATCAGCTTGGCATTGAACGGCGGAATGCCGCTCTGGGCCGTGCCCAGGGCCGTCCGGCTCAAGGGGGCAAGTAGAGTGGGGGCCGCGTTTTTCACACTCTCGGCCGCCTTGCGCATAATCTCCGGCAAGAGCGTAAACCGTCCGGGCAAAGAGGCGACGCTGCCCTCAAAAACCTTACCTTGATTCAAGGCGGTAGCGTTCGCCCTCAGGGCTTTGGCCTTGGCCTTTATAACATCCTGCGCCGAAGGCGCCAGTTTTTTACCCAGTTTGGCGGACAAATCCAGGATCAACTCCAGCCCCGGCCTGGCCTCCGCCGGCCCGTCCACCAGCTTACGGCAGACCGAATAAAACGGCTTGGCGCAACCATAGGGGCTTTCAAGATCATCCAAACCTTCCAGGCTGAAGGTTATCGGCAACACCAGATCGCATAGCGATGCGGTTTCATCCAGGAAAGAAGTGAATGCCGCCTTGAAAGGCGTGGTCTGGATGAATTCCCTGACCGTTTTCGGGCTTGGCAGGGCATAGGCCGGATTGGCGGAATAAAAAAGCAAGGCCTGGGGAGACGCGCCCTTGCCCATATAAGCGGCCAGATCTCCGGCCTGAATGTCCGGACGGGCCTTTTCACCCGGCAGGACAGGGCCGGAAAGGAGGACATCCCGCAAAGTCTTTCCACCCAGCAGCAAGTTCAGGGCCAAGCCGGCCATGACCGTGGCCGCCCCGCCGCCATATCCGCATTCAGAACCGGCCAGAATCAGGGGGCGCTCGGCCCGGATCAGGGCCGCAGCCGTACTTTGCAACACCTGTGCGGGAATCTCGGTCAGGGCGTTGACCTGCTGCGGGTCATACCCAGACAGCATATCCCGGAAACTCAAAAAATCGCCTGCCTCCACCGAGCGGCCCTGCTGCGCCAGCACGGCGCACAAACCCAGAAGAAAAACCAGCTCGCTTCCCGGACGCAAAGGTATCCACTGGTCCGCCACCGCCGCGCTCTGGTTCTGCACCGGCCCGGCATAGACAAAAGACGCTCCCGGCACCTCCCCGCGGGATGAGGAAAAGACCCGGCGATTACGGATGAAGGTTCCCCAGGACTCCAGCACATTGGCGCCCACGGCCAGGACAAAGTCGCTACCCTCAAGGTCATAGCCCACCTGCCCCTTTCCACCCATGAGCCGCCAGGCCCTACCCGCGGCCTGGGCATCCGAGGGCATGACATAAAGCTGGTTCGATCCCCGGCCAGCCAAAAGAGCTGACAAAGCCCCCAGGCTGCTCCCGGTTTCGTCGCCGCTCACGCAGGCCACTTGCGGCCCGGCCGCGCCCAGTTTATCCAAAAGGATTTTTTCCGCCTCTTCCCAGGAGATCGGCTCCAGTCTTCCGTCAGCGATGCGGCGCAAGGGTCGCTTCACTCTGGCCGGACTGTTCAGCATCTGGATTTCCGCGGCGGCCAGCGGAGAAAGCCCCCCACCCAGAGGATGGTCCGCATCGCCGATGGCCCGCACCGCCTGTCCGTTCACCATGCGAACCTTCAGCCCGCAGGCCGAGGGGCAATACTTGGAGGTGGTGGCGGCCCAAACGCTTTCACCTTTGGGGTTCGAAGGAATCCAGGGCCAGTTCTGCGTCCAGATGGCCACATCGTCAATCATCTTCCAGGGCAGAGGACTGGCGGTCACGCCCAGGCCGGCCCCGGCGGCGAACTTAATGAAGGAACGTCTGTCAATGCCCATATTCCGCTCCCTTACTTATGGCAGGTATAGCAGGCGTTATTGGCATTGGTCGTTCCGTAATGCTCAGGATTGGCATGGCACGCCTCGCACTGCTGCATCTTCATGGTTGTCTTGCTGTAGCCGGTAAGCCTGTTTTCTTTATAGGGAGGGAGCTTGTCCAGCTCCTCCAGGGAGAGGTGGCACTGGGAACAAAGCGCGTCCGGCTTGTTTTCCCCATCATCCGGATCATACTCCATGTGACAGGGGGAGCAGGTGGCCGCGGTATGCGCGGCATGGCTGAAAAAGACATTGTCCGGCTGTTTCTGGTGTACCCGCCAGGGGATAGGCCTCTCCGGCTCCACAAAATTTTGCACGAAATCCTCTTCGGCCTTGCTATCGCCTATGCTGCTCACATGACACTCGGCGCACTGTTCCAGTGACGGCAAACCGGAAAAACTCCCGTCCTCACGAAAGAAATGGCAGTCCGCGCAATCCTGGCCGGCATCTTCCAGGTGGCTTTTGTGGGTGAAGGCCACAGGTTGCGGATGTTCACTGAACAAGAGGGTGGGGAAAGCCCACCAGCCCAGGCACAGGGCCACCGCCAGCCCCAGGAAAAACGGCGCGGCCTGGGTCAGAAAACCGGCGTCCCGTTGTTTTTTTTCCACCATACCTTGCCTCTCCGCAAATGACTTTTATGGCATTTTTACAAAAACAATTTACGCCTGGATCGCAAGCCGGCAATCGCAGGACCTAAAAAGGCGAATCCAAATTTTTCAGACTGGGAAATTTTCTGTCCCTGGAGGACAGGATCGGCTCAATATCCGGCCACTGGATATGCAGATCGGGATCATTCCAGGAAAGGCCTCCCTCATATTCCGGGGCATAATAAGCATCCACCTTGTACTGCACTTCCGTTCCCGGCTCCAGGGTCATATAGCCGTGGGCGAAACCCCTGGGCACAAAAAGCCGCAAAAAATTCTCCGCCGACAGGGAAAAGGCCTCCCACTTCCCAAAAGTGGGCGACTCCCTGCGCAAATCCACCACCACGTCAAAAATCGCACCCGCGCTCACCCAAACGAATTTGCTTTGCGCGTGGGGCGGTTTCTGAAAATGCAACCCGCGCACTACCCCGGCCCTTTCGGAGCGGACGTGGTTATCCTGGATGAACCTGATATGCGGCGCAATTTTTTCTATGGTCGCGCCGCGAAAGCTCTCCAAAAAAAAACCTCGCTCATCCCGCAGAACATTGGGCTTTAAGATGGTCACCCCTTGCAATCTCGACCGCACTATCAGCATATACACCCCGTGAGCCGGAAATCATCATGTATAATTAATCTGAAAAAATATCAATCTCCGGATCAACGGGCAGATCCTCAATTCGGGCAGGGGCTCATTTTGCCGTATGCTCATGAAAGCTTGCTTTAGAAGCCGCTCAATTCCACCTGAACCGCGATACAATTCCCCGTTCATGCCAGAACATGAAGTCATCACCTTCTGTAGCCCAAGGGCCCTGGTTGTGGATAAGATACGGGATGAAGTCGTCATTTCGTTTGTCCGAGAGAATGGCGATGTGGTCCGGGTTGCGGAACACAACAATATCTCCAGGCAGCCAGTCTTTCATAATGTTCATGTCCCCCGGAGCGATTTTTGTGGACAGGCTTTTGGCATGGCGTTTGAAATATGCGATCTGGTTGGGGACGCGGCGGAAATCAATGTTGGGGTCAGGCTTGTTGTCAACGCTGGGATACAGGGCCGGGTTTTTGCGGATATCTTTATCGATTAGTGTCTTCAGGTCATGGCCCGCAATTTTGAATGCGCGCCAGATCAGGTCTGTGCAGACCCCTTCGCTTGCCGGCGGATAGCCGCCTTTATGGTACGCGCTGTGGTATATGGGACGCCGGGCCACTTCCTCGCGTCCGCCCTGGACAAGTTTCTCCGCCATGACCGCAGGTGCGGCCGCGTTTACCGATGCAGGCCAGAAAAACACGCAAAGCAAAAAAATATACTGTCCCAAACGGGCATATGTGGGCATGTGTGACCATCCGGAAAATGCTTTTAAACTATTATATCAGCACAACAGCACATAGCCAAGAGACGCTATTCAAAGTTTTATAACCCACGCCTGACGGCAAATTGCTCCACTACCTCAATTTGACCAGGGGCGGTAGCCCCCAAAAAGCAAATTGAGAGGCTACCGGCGATCAGCGGCCGTTTTCCGCAACCGGGCATTGGACGCGGATAAATCACGGGCGTGGCGATCATATTCGCTGAAAAGGCAGCCGCAGTATTGCTGGCGGTATATGTTCCACTCCCTGGAGAGGCGGATGCCCCGCTCCCAATCCCGGCGGAAGTCGCGGTAAAGAAAGGGAATTTCCCGACCAGACTCCGCGCCCCGCCCGGCTATGAAATCATGGGACTGGCGGCGGGAGTACAGGAGAGAAGTGCTGAAGGCGTCAAAGCCCCCGACGGCCAAACCCCCGGCGCGTTCCAGGCGCAGGCCCAAGCAAAAGACGCAGCGCGCCCCCGGTTTGCCCGGCACACCGGGCGCTTCCTCCGGCCGGGCCTGGGCCTGGGCCATCCAGGCGTCCGGGGCGTAATCCTCCGGCTCCGTTGCCCAAATCATCGGGATGCCCAAGCGTTCGGCGACTTGCCGCGTTCCTTCGCGCCGACGCAGGTATTCGCCGAGTGGATGGATGTTCGGGTTGTAAAAAAAACCGGTCAGGGAATGCCCTTCTTCCTGGAGCCGCAGGATGGGCATGATGGCGCAAGGACCGCAGCAGATATGCAGGAGGATGTTCACCGCCCGGTCGCCAGTTCCAGAAAAAGTTCCAAGGCGAAGAGCACAATGGATTCACGCACCTGCCGCCGCTCACCCACGAAACGCCGGGTCAGGCGGAACAAGACCTGTCCGGAGTCTTCGCCTCCTTCCCAGGACACTTCCCGGCCCAGCCGCCAGCCGGCCCATTCCGCAGACGGCCTGGACTTGGCTGCCCAGACCGGCAGGCGAATGGCCATACAGACCGTCCCCACCGGTTTATCCGGGGTACCCCCCGAGGGTCCGGCAATACCGGAGACGGCCAGGGCGCAACCCGCACCGCAGGCCCCGGCCGCGCCCAAAACCATGGCCCGCGCCACCGGCAGGCTCACCGCCCCATGGGCCTCCAAAAGTTCCTCCGGCACCCCCAAGAGGCGCGTCTTCAAGGCATTGCTGTAAGCGACCACGCCGCCGGCAAACCAGGCGGAACTGCCCGGCATCTCCGTGCATACGGCGGCGCACAGCCCGCCGGTGCAGGATTCGGCCACACAGAACATGCTCCCGCGCCGGATCAGCGTCTGCCCTAAATTCGCCGCCAAAAGCTCCGCCTGTTCCATAAACATGAATAGCCTTCCTAATTTTGCAGGAGACCAAGCCCATATACGGCGCTGCCCCACAGTCCGGCGTCCGGGTTGCCGATCCAGGCCAAGGGCAAATTTTCCAGCAGGTGTCCTTGGTTTTCGCTACGACGGAATTCTTCTCCCAGAGCGGGATGCTCCGGAAGCCCAGGCAGACGCCCGATCATGCCGCCGGAAAGATAAATTCCTCCCAAGGCCAAGGTTTCAAGGGCAAAATTGCGGGAGGCCCGGCCCAGGAAACGGGCGAACCACTCCAGCACCAGCGGCTGCTCCTGGAGCAGAGGGCCGACTTGTTCAGGCGGCAGCAGCTGATCCAGGCCGTTGTGAAAGGCATGGATCAAAGACAGGGCATAACCGGAAACAGCCATATCGCCGATGACATCCCGGCGTCCGCTGACCCGGCGGGCAAAGGCCTCAAAGGCGGCCTCCTCCTCGCCCCGAAAGGGAAAAAGGGCGTGTCCTCCCTCTGAAGGCAACACCCGCCGAAACATGGTTCGCCTAGCGGCCGGGGAACATTCGTGCGAAGAGAGGAATAGCCCCATATCCTCCGCCTTGCCGGAGAGGGAGGATGAGGGCGCTGTGCCTCCGTCTTCCGCGTCCGGTATAACCGGCAAAATCTGCGCCTTGCCCAGCCCGGTGCCCGCGCCCAGCACCGCTGCGCTGAAGCCCGGCCTGGGCCTTCCGGCCAGGATGGGCCGAAGGTCCAAGATGGAGGGAAAGAGACAGGCCAGACCCTGCGCCGCGAAATCATTTAGCAAATCCGCCGGTATGCGGAAACAATCCTCCAGCTCCCGCCGGCGCAGGGGCCAAGGGATATTGGGGGCCAAGCAGATCCCGTCGTCCACCGGACCTGGAACGGCCATGGCCGCACAATCCGGCCTCCCGTAGGCGGAAAAAACCTCGGAGGTCTGGAGACTCCGCAAGAGCTCGGTAAAACTCCCGAACTCCAGGGTGGACAGGGTGATTTTGCTCCGCTTCTCCAGGCTGAGGCAAAAGCCCGCGCTCTGCTCTTCCAGGCGGAAAAGGGCAAAACGGCTAAAGGTGCCGCCGATGTCGGCGGTCAGCAGAAGCCCGGACTTCATTGCAGTTCCAGACGAAAGATGTCGCGCCTTACCGGATCGGGCAAGAGCTGGGAAATCATCGGGGTACCCCCGTCCGGAGAAAGAACCAGGATGCCCCGGCCAAACTCGTGCAGGGCCTGAAAGTCCTCCGCTCCGGGCATGAGCACTTCGCCCTGCTGGTTGACCAGGACCACGGCCCGGATCTCCATCTCGTTCTCCAGCAGAGATCGGGCCACGGCCACCCGCACGGCGGAGAGATTCAACCTAGGGTCGGCGTTTTCCATGTTGCTCCCGGCCAGCATCTTGCCGGTGGCGGTAAGCACTGCCGCGCCCATATTCGCTTTGCCGTACGGGGCATAGGCGTTGATCAGCGCGCCTCTGGCGGCCTTGATTAAGTTGTCTTTTTCCTGGGCGCCCAGCTCCGTGACAAACCAGCGCCGGTAAATGCGATCATATTCGCCGCTGCTGATCAGGGCTTGCAAGCCGTCATCCACTATACGCAGCACATCCCCCCGACCCCGGTTCACGGCCACGCGCATCTCCACCGCGCCCAGAGGCGCGCCCAAGGTGGTGATGGCTCCGTAGTTCAGCTTGCGGATAAAGTAATAACTCGGCTCATCCGGCCCGCAGTAGGCATCCACCTCTTCGTTGTACAGGGCGCGCAGGGCCAGCGATCTGGAGGGAAAAGGCTTGATGTTAATCCCGCCGAATTCCTGCAAGAGACCCATCTGAAAAGAGCCTTCCTCCACCGCCACCGATTGGCCGCGTAAAAAAGAGACATTGGGAACCCGGCGATAGACCTTGGTAAAAAAGCGCATTTTCAAATCAAAGGTGGACAGCCTGGAAAAAACGTAGGCTCTGGCCCGTTGCGGGGTACGGATCATCCCGCTGGTCAGGGTGATGCTCCCGGCGCTGAGTTCCGGCTGGATGGAATACCAGTTGAGCGGACGCATGGCCAACACGGCCTTGCCCCGGAAAATGGTCTCCATGATCTCCACGTCAAAGCCCACCGGTTTGCCGCCAGGATCCTCGTAACTGAACGGGGGAAACTCCCGGTCAAAACCATAAACCACCCGCATTGGAACAGTTCCAGCCCAGGCGCATGCGACCCAGGCCGCCAGCAACAAGCCCGCCAGGGACAAAATCCTCGACCAGATCTTCACGGCGACCCTCCGGCGGAAAATGTAGCAAGCTTTCAGCCCCGCGGCAACTCCAACATTGTCAAGCAAGTTGCGGGGGAACGGCTATGACGCCGATGCGCCGGGCGTGAAAGAACCACGATGGTTGTGAGGAGGGCAAAAAGCGGTTATCGAAAATATCATGCTGATCAGCTACTTTGCCATGTATATGTTTTTCGGAGCCATTGCCGGACTGTTGGCCGGGATGCTGGGTCTGGGCGGCGGAATCGTCATCGTCCCCATGTTGCTGTATGGCCTGGCCTGGCAGGGGATGAGCGAAAACATCAACCACCTGGCCCTGGGAACCTCCATGGCCAGCATTTTCTTCACCTTTATTTCCAGTGTGCGCGCCCATCACCGGCGGGGGTCGGTATTGTGGAGGGTAGTGGGCTGTTTCACCCCGGGAGTGGCGGTTGGCACCTTCCTGGGGGGTTATATCGCGGTTTTGCTGCCCTCCAGGCCGCTCTCGGTGATCTTCTCCATCTTTTTGCTGCTGGTGGCCGCGCAGATATTTCTGGATATCACGCCCAAGGCCGCCCGCCATTTGCCCGGACGGGGCGGCCTGGCCGGGGTGGGGGCGGGCATAGGCTTTATCTCCAGCTTCGTGGGCATCGGCGGCGGCAGTATGACCGTGCCTTTTCTGGGATGGTGCAACATTGACATGCGCCAAGCCGTGGGCACGGCCGCCGGAATAGGCTTTCCCATGGCCCTGGCCGGTGCCCTTTCCTATATGATCAACGGCTGGAACGCCCCTAATCTGCCGGAATACTCCCTGGGCTTCATTTACCTGCCGGCTCTGGGAGGCCTTGCCTCCACCAGCATCCTGTTCGCTCCCCTAGGCGCGAAAATCGCCTACCGCATCTCCGCCAAAAAGCTCAAGCGCGTCTTTGCCGTTTACCTAGTGTGCATGGCCGCGCACATGGCCTTCGGGACCTGGTAACAGTTTATTAAATCGCAGCTTTCATGAAGTTCATCGTTCTTTTCAAGGTACCGAAAGCTGTTCCGTTCGAGCAGGTAAGGTAGCGGCCGCTTATTTCGTCAGGGTCAAGATTTTCCAGCACTCTGTATCCGAGTGAGTGCAAATATACTCCGATCTCCACTTTTCCTATACCGAAAAACACTCGCTCATCCCTGAGAGCAACATTATCCCTGCCTTCCATCGCCACATTCAGGTAGTCGAACGCCAGTACACCGCAAGAATTCTGTTTTATCGCACGAAGGGTGGAATCCACAGTTCCGGGGAAAAGATAGAAAATAACTCCCTCCCATAGGAAAAGTGTTTGCTGTCTGACGTTATACCCACTCCCGGCAAGCCGCGCGAACAGGTCGTCTTTCTCGAAATCCACAGGTACAAATTCCGCTCTGGCAAGATCTATCCCATTAGCTTTCAGGATCGACATCTTCCGCTCCTGCGTAAAGGGAGCATCAACCTCGAATATTTTACCGCCCGCAGGAAAACGGTAGGCTCTGGAATCGTATCCAGCGCCAAGCAGAACAATCTGTGTGTTTTCTTTCAGCGCATTCGCGAAAAGTTCATCAAAATATGCCGTCCTGGCAACTACATATTCGTAAAGCCCTTTACTCTTCTCCTCTACCTTCTCCTTAAACGCGCGCCGCCAAGCCTCGCTGGAAAGTTTTCCGCGCCTTTCCTCCGGCAAAAACAATTTTGCCAAATCATCCCGGCCTTTTATTTTATAATCCATCTCAAAACACGCTACCGCCCGCAACAACGCGGTAATTTCCGCTGTTTCCGAGACGCTTTTCTGTTCGCTCATATTTCCCTTTTTTCCTGAAATAATTGAATGTTAAGCTCCCAGATTACCCCAATAGATAAAAGCACACCAGGCCGGGGTGCAAGTCGCTTTTACTCCATTTTCCAAAACTCAACAAAATTTTCAATCCAATCTGTAGCCACTAAAAACCCGGGGGGCATACGCCCCCCGGGTTATGTCTCGACATTGAATCAATCTTGCTAGCGAGGCTTAGTAGGCTTCTTCCTTCTTCAGTTCCTCGGGGGTCACCCGGTAGGAGAAGGTCACATACACCCAGAACTGATAAAGGATCACGATGGGCACGCACACACCGGCCACGCCCAGCATGATCTTCAGGGTCAGCTCACTGGAGGCCGCGTTCATGATGGTCAGGCTGTAAGCCGGGTCCATGTTCGAGGGCAGGAGAGCCGGGAACATGCCCAGCACGCCGAAGAAAGTAGCCCCGATTATAAACAGGGCACTGAGAATCCAGGCGCCCAGCGCGCTGCCGATGACCGCCCTGGAGCCGAGCAGACTTACCACCGCCAGGAGGGGGAATATGCCCAAAAGCGGCATATTGATGATATTGTTATACAAGGTGGTGAAGTAGGCGCTGGCCGCCAAAAAGGCCACGGCCACGCCGGTCAGATAGATCCAGATGGTCCTGGCCCGCTTCATGGCCTTTTCCCGCAACGCGCCGTCGGCCTTGAGACCCAGCCAGAGCGCCCCGTGGTACGAGAACATCAGCACGAAGAGCACGCCGCCCAGGAGTCCGTAAGGATTGAGAAGCTTCAGGATATTGCCGTGATAAATGCCGTCCCCGTCAATGGGGATGCCCTGGAACAGGTTGGCAAAGGCCACGCCCAGGAGCAGGGCCGGGAGGAAGCTGCCCAGAAACTGACAGAGATCCCAGAAGCCGCGCCAGGACGGAGAATCCACCTTGTTGCGGTATTCAAAGGATACCGCGCGGAAGATCAGGGCGAAAAGCAGGAGGAGCAGGGGAGCATACAGGGCGCTGAACATGACCGCATAAGCCTTGGGGAAGGCCGCGAAGGTCACCCCCCCGGCGGTGATCAACCAGACCTCGTTGGCATCCCAATAAGGGCCGGCGGCATTATAAATAGCCCTGCGTTCCTCCTCACCGGAGGAGATGAAAGGCATAAGCACGCCCATGCCCAGATCAAAGCCGTCCATGACGAAATAGACCGCCCAGAGCAGCCCCCAGAGAACAAACCAGATGATGGGAAAGATCGATACTTCAGTCATGGTTATTTACCTCCTTCGGCCGCAAGAGGCGCCGGGCCTTTGCGCGCGTATTTCTGCAACAGGAAAATGGCCATCGTTCCCAGCAGCGTATAGACCACAATAAAGGCCAGAAGCGAAATGGCCACGGAATAGCCGGGCACAGGCGAAACCGCCTGGGCCGTGCGCATAAGTTTATAGACAATCCAGGGCTGGCGGCCGAACTCAGCCACGGCCCAGCCGAAGGCCAAGGCGAAGTAGGGCAAGGGTATATTCCAAATCAGCAGGCGTGCGGTAAACGGGCTCGCCCCCAAATCATTTCTGGCCTTGAAGGCCAGCAAAGCCAGCAGGATAAAGAGCCCTCCCAAAGCCACCATCACGCGGAAGGACAGGAAACTTAACAACACCGGGGGATGATCCTCCGCCGGGAAGCTGTTCAGGCCTTTCACCTCGGCGCTGAAGCTGCCGTGAGAAAGGAAGCTGGCTAGGCCGGGGATGCCGACGGCCTCCACGGAATTGCGTTTCCGGGCTTCATCCGGCCAGGCGAAGAGGTAGAAAGGCGCGTTGGTTTTCGTTTCCCATTGCGCCTCCATGGCCGCCAGTTTTTCCGGCTGGTACTTGGCCACGCTGGTGCCCTGCTGGTGTCCGAAAAGTGCCACCAGAAGCGCCAGCACCAGGCCGAAACCCGCCACCACCCGCACGCTACGGTTGAAGAAGTCCGTTTCATTCTTACGCAGGAGATGCGCCGCGGAAATACCCAGCACAAAGAAACAGGCCAGGAGCCAGGAACCCGCGAGGGTATGGAAATACATGCCCCAGGCGTAAGGGTTGGTCAGCACTTCAAAAAAGTTCTGCAGTTCCGCCCGGCCGCCCACAATGTGATAACCAACCGGATGCTGCATCCAGCCGTTGGCCAGGATGATCCAGAGGGCCGAAAGATTGCTGGCGATAGCCACTATCCAAATGGCTACCAGATGGACCTTTTTGGAGACCTTGTCCCAGCCGAAGTGCCATACGGCCACGAAGGTGGATTCAAGAAAGAAGGCCACCGTGGCTTCAATGGCCAGGAGCGAGCCGAAAATGTCGCCCACATACTCGGAATAACGCGACCAGTTGGTGCCGAACTGGAATTCCAGGGTTATGCCGGTGACAATTCCCAAGGCGAAATTGATCAGGAAGAGCCTGCCCCAGAATTTGGCCATGCGTTTATACTGCTCGTTCCCGGTGCGGTAGTAGATGGTCTCCATCACAGCCAGTAACACTGACAAGCCCAGAGTCAGCGGCACAAATATAAAATGGAAGAACACCGCCACCGCAAACTGCATCCGGGACAGCAGGGTTACATCAAATAAATCCATAAAAACCCCCTCCTTGAAATTTCGCGATTTCTATTTTTCCGGATTCATACACAAAATTCTCCAGCCAGACTACAAAAATCGTTATGACCTAATGAATTAAGCAAAGTATAATAATAATTGTTATCACTAATTTTATTTTAAGCAAGTTTTTTTATCGGCCTGTCCGAAAATAGGCCGTGGAAAACAGGCTAAATCGTATAATCAGCCGGCCTGGCTTAGAATAAGCTGAATTTCATCCACGGAAAGCCCGGTTTGCCGGGCCAGTTCCATTAGGCTGAGGCCGTTTCGGTTGCCGTTGATGATGACCTCGCGCAGGAAGTGAGGGGAGCGGCTAACCTGTTCTGCCTGCCCCAGGAGGGCGCGCAGTTGGGCGGAGCTTTCCCGCAACCGGTTGTCCAACTGCAACAGTTCTTTTTGGCGCTCTTTGAAGCTCCGCAGGAGTTCATCCTCCAGTCGGGCGTTCAGGGAGAGCTTTTCCAGAAGTTCTGCCTGACTGTTCTGTAATTCGGTCAAGGCGCTTTCCGACTGCCGCAAACGAATAAAAAACCGCCCCAGGAGGATAAAGAGGATCAACTCCAGCAGGGTGAGGGCGGCGAACAGCCAGTAGTAAGACATAGTCACACCTTCAGATTGAGAATAATACCCGACCAGCCTTCTGGCGCGGGGGAGGCATCCTCCTGCCCGTAATCTTCCCCCGGAGCGGCTTTGTCTTTTGAAGCGCGCCGATCCGGGGGGGCGCCGCCCCGGCCTTCACCTTCATCTGGCCGCTCCTCTACCCGCCGCCCTTCGGTCTTGGAAGGCTCCTGCACCTGTTCGCTGGCCCGGTGCAAATCCTGGGGGATATTGCGCAAAAGGGCCAGCCTGGAATCGCTGCCATGCTCCTGCTCCTTGCGCGCGATTTTTTCCACATGCTCCAAGGGCGCAAGCTGGGCGTTGAAATTGACAATCTCTGCCATATAACCCCCTCTTCAGGGATCTTATCGGCAATAACAAGGCTTGGAATAATTTACAAGAGGCTCCGAGCGGGGGTAGCGGCTCAATTTGAACGGGACGATGCCCCCAAAAAACAACCCGAGGCTCTGCCGGAGAGCGGGACGGCGCTTCCGGCTGCTTTTCAGGACAACGGCGCTCTTTGGCACAAGTTTTGTATAGTCCCTTGGCGGAGGGCCAAAAATATGACGACCACGGGCAATACTGATAACGACTACGGACGCTTCGCCAAGCACAGCGACTTGATGCTGGCCGGCGGGGTGGTGCTGATTCTTTTCGTCATGCTGGTCCCCCTGCCGACCTTTTTTCTGGACATCATGCTCAGTTTGTCCATTTCCCTGTCGCTGTTGGTGTTGATCACTTCCATGTTCATTCTTTCTCCCCTGGAATTTTCCATTTTCCCTACCCTGCTGCTGGTGACCACCCTGCTGCGCCTAGCCCTGAACGTGGCCTCTACCAGGCTGATCCTGATGCACGGTTCCGAAGGCACGGATGCGGCCGGACAGGTGATCAAATCTTTCGGCGAGTTTGTGGTGGGCGGGTCATATATCATCGGAGTGGTGATCTTTATGATCCTCTTCATCCTAAATAAAATAGTCATCACCTCCGGCACCACGCGCATCGCCGAGGTGGCCGCCCGCTTCACCCTGGACGCCATGCCTGGCAAACAGATGGCCATTGAAGCGGATCTGAACGCCGGACTGATTGACGAGGAAGAGGCCAACCAACGGCGGAAAGATATCCGGCGCGAGGCGGATTTTTACGGAGCCATGGACGGCGCGGGCAAATTCGTACAGGGCGACGTCACCGCCGGCTTTTTCATCACCATGATCAACGTTGTCGGCGGTCTGCTCCTGGGTGTACTGCAAGAGGGCATGACCTGGTCCGAGGCCCTAACCACCTATACCCTACTGACCGTGGGCGACGGTCTGGTCGCCACCATTCCGTCGATCATCAGTTCTACCTCCGCCGGCATCATCGTTTCCCGGGCGGCCTCCGAGGCCAAGATGGGGGAAGAGTTCCTGGGCCAGCTCACCCGAAGCTACCGGGCCCTGCGCCTGGTGAGCGGAGTGCTGCTGATCTTCGCCATGGTGCCGGGCATGCCCACCCTGCCCTTTATGATCTTTTCCGCTCTCCTCTTCCTGATTTCCCGGGCCATCGCCAAGTTCGACGATTCCTCCGAGACTGCGGCTGGGGCGAACCGGAGCGGGCAGGCTTCCGGCCAGACCGCCCTAGGAGGAGGAAGCTCCGGCAAGGCCGTAGTCGGAAATAAGACCGGCGGATTGGACACGCCGGAAGAGGTGCAGACCCTGCTGCCCTTAGATGTGCTGGAACTGGAAGTCGGCTATGGGCTTATTCCCCTGGTGGATGAAGCGCAAAACGGCAACCTGCTCTCCCGCATCCGATCCATCCGCCGCCAGTTCGCCCTGGACATGGGGGTGGTCGTTCCTTCCCTGCACCTGCGCGATAATCTGCAACTCAAACCCGGCCAGTACTGCCTGCTGATCAAGGGCAACCAGATAGCCTCGGCGGAAATCCTCATCGACCATTTCCTGGCCATGGATCCGGGCAATGCCAAGCACAGCATCAAGGGCATCGAGACCCGCGAACCAGCCTTTAATCTGCCGGCCCTGTGGATTCCCGAGGCGCAAAAAGAAGAAGCCATGCTGGCCGGCTACACGGTGGTGGACCCGGCCACGGTCATTGCCACGCACCTGACCGAGATCTTCCGGCGTCATCTTTCTGACTTCCTGGGACGCCAGGAGGTGCAAGGGCTTTTGGACAACCTGGCCAAGCACGCCCCCAAGGCCGTGGAAGAACTAGTCCCGGGCATCCTGGGACAGAGCGGGCTTGGCATAGTGCAGAAGGTCTTGCAGAATCTGGTGCGCGAAAATGTTTCCATCCGCGACTTGCTGAGCATTGTGGAGGCCTTGTCGGACTATGGGCAAGGTGTTAAGAATCCCGAAGCGCTGACCGAATACGTGCGCGAGCGTCTGGCCCGCACTGTGGTCAAGCCCTATATGGACAGCCAAGGAGCGCTCCCGATCATCACCCTGGACCCTACGGTGGAACAGGCCTTGCAGGAATCCGTGCGCCAGACCGAAAGCGGAAATTACCTAGCCTTGAATCCCGGCGCGGCTCAGAAACTGATCCAGCAGATCAACAAGGCGGTGGAGGGAGCGGTAAATACCGACGGGCAGCCGGTGGTGCTGGCCAGCCCGATGACCCGGCCGCACCTGGCGCAGTTGGTGACCCGTTTTCTGCCCAGTGTGCCGGTGCTTTCACAGGCGGAAATCCCCCCGGACATCCGTCTGGCTTCGGCGGGTAATGTGAGTCTTAAATAATGCAGGTAAAAACTTTCATCGGCACCGATAACCGGGAAGTGATCGAACAGATCAAGGCTGAACTCGGTTCCGAAGCCATCATTCTGGAGTCCAAGACCTTTCAGGAGGATGGTCGGAAGCTGGTGCGCATGACCGCGGCTCTGGATAGGGTTGAGGCCATCTCCGCCCCGCAGCGGGGCGCTTCCGGGGAAAAGGCTCCGACCGGCGAACAGTGGCAGCGGGAATGGGAGACCATCCAGCGGCACATGCTGGCCCTGCTCAAACCGGCCTTGCGCCTGGATCGCCTGGAGGCGCGGCAGCGTGCGGCCATGGAATTTCTGGAGCGGGAAGGAGCCAACGACCAGGCCCTGCTTGAACTTTACCGTCATCTGACAGATCGCCCGGGCAGCAGCGTGCTGGAGCCCTTGTCCGCCATGTTACCCTTAAAACCTTGGGGACTGGAGCATTGGCCGGAGAGGACTCACCTGGTGGCAGGCCCCTTTGGCGCGGGTAAAACCAGCACCGTGGTACGTCTGGCCCTAGCCTTGCAGAAAAGCCGTCCAGGGCTGCGGGTGTGCGTGGTCAATGCCGATGCTGACCGCGGCAGCGGCCGGATTCTGCTCAGGCATTATGCCGGCCTCTCGGACTTGCACTACCGTGAAGCGCGTAGCGCCGCTGAACTGACCGGGGTTATGACGGAAACCCGGGAACAGGATTTTGAGAAAATTATTATTGATTTGCCCGGGCTAAGCCGGGAGATCCGCCTTGCGGATCTTATCCGCAATCTGGCGCTGAATCAGGCACAGCCTGGAGGACAGGCCCTGCATCTGGTTTTTTCCCCCCATTATGCCTTTGATACGCAACAACGTTTTTTGGAGCATTACCACCTGGAAATGTCCGGCAGCCTCATATGGAGCAAGTTGGACGAATGCGCGCACTATGGCGCCATCCTCAACACCTCCGTAGCCTCCGGGCTGCCTATATCCTGTTTTTCCTTTGGTCCGGGCTTATTAAACACCTTGCTTCCGGCGGAACAAGCCGCTCTCTGGAAACTCCTATTCAAACGCGAGCTTCCGGAAGCGGCCTGCGGCGGAGCATGATCTGGAGCGCGTTATGGCTTTACCCCTGGTTGTTTCAGTCACTTCCGGCAAGGGCGGCGTAGGCAAAACCAATATATCGGCCAATTTGGCCTATGCCCTGGCCAAGGCCGGAAAAAGAGCCTTGCTTCTGGACGCGGATCTGGGCCTGGCCAATGTGGATGTGCTCCTGGGGTTGTCCCCGCAGTATAATCTCTTCCACCTCTTCCACGGCAAAATGCCCTTAAGCAAAATCATCCTGCCCACCCGCTTTGGCTTCAGCATTCTGCCGGCCGCTTCCGGGGTCAGTGAAATGCTCAATCTCAGCCCCGGACAGAAGTTGGAACTTCTGGACGCCATGGACGGCCTGGAAAAAAAAATTGATTACCTGCTGGTGGACACCGGGGCGGGAATCAACGACAATGTGCTTTATTTCAACCTGGCGGCCCAGGAAAGGATCGTGGTGCTCACCCCTGAGCCGACTTCCCTTACCGACGCCTACGCGGTAATCAAGGTGATGAGCCAGCAGCACGAGGTGCGCCGTTTCCAGGTAGTCGTGAATCTGGCCCAGGACAAAAAGAATGCCCTGGAGGTTTACAAGCGCCTATACCAGGCCACGGATCATTTTTTGAGCGGGATTTCGCTGGATTTGGCCGGTTTCATCCCGCGCGACCCGGTGGTGCGTAAAGCGGTGCTGCGCCAAATCCCCTTCTGTGAAGAGGATTTTTCCTGCCCGGCCAGTCTGGCCGTGCGGGATTTGGCCGCCTCCATCCAAAAAT
This sequence comes from Desulfovibrionaceae bacterium, assembly GCA_009782775.1. Classification (GTDB taxonomy): domain Bacteria; phylum Desulfobacterota; class Desulfovibrionia; order Desulfovibrionales; family Desulfovibrionaceae; genus WRHT01. Next base: position 1,052 of record WRIL01000017.1, on the reverse strand, counting down.
GGGAGGTCCCGGCCAACCTGGACGGCAATATAAAATTTTTCTGGAAGCAGCTGCTGTCCAAGGCCAAGGCCTGATGACCAAATTGCCCGCAAAGGCTGGAAACGAACATGCCCCAAGATAGACAAAAAACCGCGGACCAGGCCTACAAAAATGTGGCCGCGCGCAAGGAGCGCGACCCGTCTTTGCAGCCTTGGGAAGAGCTGGATGCCGGCAGCATCACTTGGGACGAATTTTCTGCCCCTGAACAGGAAAACATAGTCCGCCATTATGCTCCCAAGGTCAAATACCTGGCCTCGCGCATGAAGGCCAGACTACCACGCAACGTGGACGTTAACGAACTGATCAGCGCCGGCAGCATGGGCCTAGTGGAGTCCTTCAGCAAGTTCAAGCCCCAGTTGGGAGTCAAATTCGACACCTATGCCGAAAACCGTATCCGGGGAGCCATGCTGGACGAACTCCGGCGCATGGACTGGTTCCCCCGTTCCCTACGCCAGAAGGTGCGCCAACTGGACACCGCCATCATGCAACTGGAACAAAACACTGGAGAATCTCCCTCTGAAGAAGATTTGGTGCGGGAAACCGGACTTTCCACCAAAGAGGTGCGCGAGGGGATGGAGGCCATGCAGAGCCAGCTATGTTTTCCCCTGGATGTCCTGGAAAACGCCATGGCGGACAGCGAGGGCGGCCTTGGAAGGGAACCTTTTGAACTCACCGCTGAAAACGAATTGCTGAACCGGGTCGCCGACCTCATTGAGCAATTGACACCCCGGGAAAAATTGGTATTGTCCCTATATTACAGTGATGAACTGAATATGCGCGAAGCGGCTGAAGTCATGGGCATTACCGAAGGACGCGTTTCTCAGCTGCACACGCAGGCAGTAAGCCGTTTGCGCAGGGAATTACACAGCCGGCACGGTTTACCCCTGTATAATTGAAGGAGCTGGTATGGCTTTTGATCCCAATATGCGGGTGCTGGTAGTGGACGATTTTTCAACCATGCGCCGTATAATAAAAAACATCCTGCGGCAGCTCGGCTTCAACCACATCGTGGA
>WRIL01000016.1 GCA_009782775.1 Desulfovibrionaceae bacterium | reverse complement strand
ATTTATGTTGTTCACGGTAACAGGTATGTCAGTCTTGTAATAACATTTTGGGTATCCTTCGCGTCTATCCAACTCTGATTCACAATCAGCGTCAATTTTCCAGATAATCGCAGGGGTACGCTCTCCTTTTACGGGTTCGATGTTCGCATAGAAAGGCATGGTAAGTTGCCAATCTTCAATGTATGTTTCGCAGATGTAAGCTGCATTTGGACAGCGACCCATCATTTGATCCTTGTCCATGTTGCTGCCATACGCAATGTAGTATTTCGTACTCATGAAAACGCTTCCAATGTAGCTAAACGACATGTGCCAAATGTTTTTCTGCCTCTTCATAAAGGCGGCAAAAAGTATTCACAAGCCGCATCTGCGCCACAGTGCGGCAGGGAAATTCCGCCAGTAATGGACTGGCAACGACCACCGCAAGGCATTGCGCGCGTGATATGGCTACGTTAAGACGGTTTCTGCTGAAAAGGAACTCCATATTGCGCGATAGATCTTTCGCGCTTGAAGTGGTCATGGAAAAGATGACCACCGGAGCTTCCTGCCCTTGAAATTTGTCCACCGTGCCTACTTTGGCTTCCGGCAACAGATATTGAAGCAAGTTGACCTGCATGTTGTAGGGCGACACAATCAGGATGTCTTGTGACGTGAGTACGCGGTCGTGCTTGCCGTCATGGAAGGTTCTGGAGAGCATGTGCTGATAAAGGCGCTGGACAATCTCGCCTTCTTCCCGACTTCTTTGCCCGCATTGGAGATGTCTCGCTTCCACAAACACAATGCCACCGGATAACGTGGCATTGCCGGTTTCAGGAGGCTCCAGACGGCGTAAAGCGGTATCAGGATGCGCGGTTAGCCTTCCATCATAAAAGGTCTCTGAAACAAAGCCACACACACCAGGAGCCATGCGCCACGTTTCTGAGAGAAAAATACCTCTTTCTGGCGGTATAGTTGCTTCATCGCGCAAGAGGTATTCCAGCACTGAAGTTCCGCTATCTTCAGGATGTACCCCTTGCACCGGCTGGGCGAGTTGCATCTGGTCGCCCACCAAAACGATATTTTTGGCAGCCAAGGACATGGCGATCACGTTAGCCAACGCCACCTGTCCCGCTTCATCAATGAAAAGAAAGTCCAAAAGGCCGTCAAACATTGGATCTGTGAACAGCCATGCTGTCCCGGCGTACAGATCGCAATTCAGGGGAACATCGCTCTTGCTGTCCACGCTACGGATATATGCGCCGTTAAAAACACTCTCTATTGCTCCGGCAGTGGATTTTTTTATTCCGGTGAAGGCGGTGCCTGCTTCTCCGGCAATCTTCTCTACCTGCTGGAGCACATTATGGATGGCCTTGTGTGAATTGGAACTTACGCCCACCTTATAGCCGCGAGAAATAAGTTCGACAATGATTCGGCTGCTGGCATACGTTTTCCCCGTGCCTGGAGGCCCTTGGATAAAAAGGTAACTGTCCTGCAATCCGGCCACGGCTTCAATGGACTCATCAAGCATATCCGCGCTGGTAATTATGGGAGCGCCCGGTTGTTTACCCGCTATGCGCGGCAAAGAGCGCCGCATAATTTCACGGCCCGCTCTTTTTCTTTGCGGATCGGCAAGTATGCTGTCGGCAAAACGGTAGAGAGCGTTACGGATAATGCCAGTATTATATGGGCCTTCTGGGCCGATGTGCATATAGTCGGGCAGAGGGGGTTTGGATGCGGATCGTTGTATCTGGAGTGTGCAGTCTCTGTCGTCAAGGGCTATGATTTTACCCGCTACCTGCATATCCGTCACATCGACGACGGTATCATGCACTTTAATTTTGTATTCCTGGCTTGGGAAGCGGTATGCATAGAGGCCGGGCTTCGGTTTGCCCTGCAAACGCATACAGGCGATACATTCACTATCGTCGAGCAGATCATCTTCAAGTTTATCTTGTCGGGCGAAACTGTTCCACCATTGCGGTTTCGCATCCCGGCGATGAAATTCCAAAAGATGCGTCAGCAGGGAGCGTTCGCCTTCGGTAGCAAAAGCATCGCCTTCCTTGCCGCAAGATTCCGCCAAAATCCGCTCTTTGTATTCTTCAAATTCGATTTCCCAGGGTTTGCGCTCAGTGCTTACTGGGGCCACATCTTCATTTTCGCCAGCCCATGCAGTTCCAGCGGGCCGTTGCTTCAATAACCATTCGCGCAGCTTGCATGTGGAAACGCAATCCACCTCGTTGTAGTTGGCGATTTCCCGCAGTAGGGAAGGATCGTCGAGTTCACGCCAGCGGTTGTACATTACGACGCTATCGCTGGCGCTTGTTATGACATTTTCCCGCTTCGGCAGGTAAAATACTTCCAGGTCTTTGATGGAATATCCCGGTTCGGAGACACGCATACTTTCCCGGACAACCTTGTATAAATCCACAAACTTTTGTTGGCGCAGCAAATTGTCCAGTTGCTCCTCATGCATGGCATAGCGGCAGGCCAGACGCTTTAGCGCGGTAGGCTCATAGTGGCTGTAGTGGTAGATATGCGCTTTGGGGTAACGGGAAAGACGTTCTGCCACAAATGCCATAAAAGCGTTAAAAGCCTCTTGCTCCTCTTTGTGGTCATGTCCCCAGAAGGGCAGGTAGGTATAATCCTTTCCTTGGGCAAAATAGACGCCGAAAAGGTATTCCAGGCCATCCGGGTAGTACGGGTCGCCTTCCATATCAAAAAACAAGTCGCCCGCGTCCGGTCGGGGAAGACGTGTAAAACCACGGGCAGGCTCTTGCGGCAGGAGTTCAATCCTGCTTTCGCCCGATATGCGCTTACTCAACTGCAAGGAAGCTTGAGAGCGCAGCACAGCAAAGGTTTCCGGCTGCATATCCGGAACCTTTGTGGTTGGAGGAGCGGCGGCAAGTTGCTCCAGTGTTCCTAAGCCGAATTGCTGCAATTTTTCCATCTGTACGCGCCGAATATTGGCGACAAGACACAAATGGTCTTCCTGTTCCCATCGCTCGGCGCACATGTCGCGCCATGAGCAAAGATCACAATAACCACAGGGCAGCGGACAGGCGACATCCAAGTGACTGGTTATTGTGGCGCACCCTTCCTGAAATGCATCGAAGCGTTTGCGGGCGAGTGAATAATATGCAAAAAAATCAGCGAGTTTGAATGACTGCTTTTGGCCGCTTCCCAAGAAGAGATGCATCTGTTCTGGAACAAAGCCCTGCACCTGTGCGAGAAAGTCGGAGTACGCGCAAAGCTGGATAATGTGTTTGGGGTCAGGATTACGGGCCAGTTTGGTGTCCAGCGCTTCGTAGGAGAAGTTTCCCAAAGATGATGGTCTGGCGCTCTTGATCAAGAAATCGGCATAGCCAATCCAGGCGAAGGAGGAAAACGCGGCCTGATAAATGACATCCGCCCCTTCGCGCATCGCCTTCAAACTGCACTCCACACGCGCCTGTGTGTCGATATTGTCCGGAATTTCTAGTATACGACGGCCTTCCCCTTTTAATCTGCCAAGGTAGGCGCGTTCATGCTCAATTCCTTTTTTTTGCAAAAGTTCAAGACCGGCATCATCTTTGGCCTTTTCGGTTCCGGCACTCAAGGCCAGCCGGGAAAGCAGGCTGGCGTGACGACATTCCAGGAAAGACACCAAATCGGACGGTGAGAACAGTACAGAGCCGGACTCAGCAAGGTGCATAACACTTCCTTATTCCCTGACCTGAACGCCAGTGGGGGTGTATATAAAAGGCGCTATCTATGATTTGTTATCAAGGCTCTTTAGCAGTCTGGCGGCCTTTGACTTTTGTTGTGCTGTAGCCTTTGGCGCTGTATGAGCTATGTATTCAAGTGCCTCGCGTAACAGGATGGGGTCATCAAAAAGGTATTTTGCCGCGCTTGCACGGCGTTCTGCACCACCATAATTACTTTTTCCTTTATCAACTAGGTATTTGATTGCATCAGCGCGTTTTGGGCGGGTAGCAAAAAATTCATATTCTGAAATAAACACCCCAAGGCCGGTACTATTTAAGTGCTTTGGCATCGGCATTGTTTTGACCCCTTTTCGCGGTAAAGTTTATATTTGCACAAATATATTTATATTTTTCTGCATAACTAAACTATTTGCAATCAAGGAAAAGCGTAGAATCTATGCAGAAGGACATGGAGGTTTGTACTCACATATAATGCATTTAATATCTGTCGCTGCTTCTTTAATCGGTACTGCATGGAGCCTAATAACCGCTGTAGGGTTTGCTTTTGCAATACACTCCGCAAAATATTGTAAGTCACTTGCGTCAAGTTGTGCAATATCCGCAATTTGAGCTATCTCTCTGCCAGCATTTGTTAGCGCCAAACCCGGCACAAGTCCGTATGTTCCTTTATTGTTAAATTCTATGGATACTAAAGCGTCGTTTCGTTGAAATTGTTGAACTGTTTTGCTTTGTATCTTTCCATCAATACGCATTAGTTGGATACTTGACACTAGTCCTGCATCTATAAGTCGCATACTTGCATCAGTATTTAATCCATATTTATTTGTATCAGAATTAAGTATGTCAGTTGTGCATACTAATATAGTGTTAAGACGCAGCCTTGCGATATAGCAAAATAAGTGAGCATCAATCGGAGTAAGGTTTTTTAGAACATCCAAAGTACGCAAAGAAATTGTTTGAGGTTTGACCACTTCTTCCGCCAAAATTCGTCCCCACAACATTTGCATTTCTGGATTACCAATCATTTTAGCTTCATGCCGCCATCGCGTAAACCAATCGGGAGCCACCGGCTCATCAGATACTTGTTCATCACTATATTCTTGCACTCTCGCCAAGGCTACACGCAAGTTGCCTATAAGGCTTGCCGTCTCCTGCTGGCGTTCCACCAAAGTAATGATGTCATAAGCCAGCGGCATGAGTTGATCGTCAGTGGTTGGAGTCACCTTGCCTGAGCGCGGATCGAAGTCCAGTTCCCCTCGACGTATAAGCTGGCTATCACGTTCAGCCTTCGCTTCTAAGCATTTTCTTCGATATTCAGCAAGGTTCTCTTTGTCTCCCATAAGCATTGCCCAGACTTTACCAGCCCCTTTGCCTGGCAAACTGGATAATTCAGTGAAAGCCTGTGTTAAATCTGCTTTTACGTCTATGTTCACTTTTATTTCAGGTAAGTTCATTCAAATTTCCTCACGGCAAGCTATATAACCATTTTTGCTGGTATCTTATTGACCAAGAATAAGCTTGCGTTTATGCGTCAGCGAGTGAGCCTGTGACCCACATAATACCTTCCACCTCGTGACCTGCTAATGGCACATATCCATCTAATATCTTCTCGGAAACATAAAGGTATCCACTCATCACGTCATCATCATAACCGATAAAGTCAACCGTCAGTTTATAGAGCTTTATATCGCTAAATAACACGACTTCAACGGCAAGAACCGGGAATCGGAATTGCCATTCGCAGGAATATGCGGCGGGCAATAAAATTTTGGCTCCGTTTAACGAAACTGTCGGAGGTGAAAAATCGGCTTGCGTTTTTCCAGGATTTTCTTCGAGAAATGCCTGGAGGCGGTCTTCATAAAAACCACCCTTGTCGATTGTATATTCTTGGGGTGCAGCTTGGCTGAGGCTGAAAGCCAGCGCACTGAGATGCACAACTTTATCGCTATCCAACTCCAAATTGGCAAAATCGCGGAGGTAGAACGGGGCAAAAAACGAAATCGGAGCCTCTACATTTGCCATATGCGCGGCAACAACACCTTCCACTCCGTTAGACCATGTATGCCTTTGGTTGATGGTCAGGGTCGTTGGTTTTCCTTCAAGAATAGGGTAGGCAGACCACAACTCCCAATTTGTATTTTCCGGCGTGGTCACCAACAGTGCCGCTACGCGGACGCTTCCAGCCTCTGGATACTGCAACAAAAGCACATCCATGCCCGCATCGCTTCCGGATACGACAGAGAGGGGTTTCCCTTCCGCTACTATGATTGGAAGGATTTCCGTACCTGCCTTTGCATCCCCGAACAAGGCAGCCCAGACATTGCCCATTCCCTCAAAATGCTCGGCTCCCATGAATCCATCGTTTTCCATTTCTTCAGACACCTCGTTTTGGGAATTTTTTGTTGGAGCCTAAATGACTTCTTTTGAGTTACGCAACGCATAACACACTCTTCTCACTAACGCTACCGCAGGAAACAGCCATTGTCGGGTGTGCCAGCATTATGCAACCACAATCCAGCCCATTTTGTCGGTTTAGAGGGAACGTAAGCATCCGATTGCAGCGTATTACATTCAATTACATCGGATGATGCATCAATCACATTCGATTGCAGCCGATTGCATTTTATTGCATCGGATTACATTCAATTACATTCCGGCTGTAATTCGCCTTTATTCGCCTTAATATAATGTTATTGAATGTTGTCTTGCTAGGGCAGGACAGGCAAGGTACATGTCCCTTGTAGCCCTGCGTAATCGCGGGTATCAGCGCGGGTAAAATATTTTCAAAAATATTTTTAGTTAATAAATTTATGTAGATAATATAATTTAGCCGCCCTGGGCAATGATGGAGCATCCTTGCTTTTTTATTCAAAGGCCGTTACCCTACTTTCAGGGTAAATAGGATTTTGTTGGCAAGGAGGCAAGACCTTATGACTACTATGCTCGTCGATAATGCCAAGGTTATGGCAAAGGGGCAAATCACGCTGCCCAAAGACATCCGAGAAGCGTTGGGCGTAAAGACGGGTGACCGGGTGACGCTTATCAGCCGGGATAATCAGGTGATCATGATGAATTCCGCTGTCTATGCCATGAATATGTTGCAATCCGCCATGACGGGCGAAGCGGAAAAGGCCGGGCTGCGCTCGGATGAGGATGTTGTTGACCTGATCGGAAAAATGCGCTCCGAGGAACAGGCTTGATGCGCTGCCTGATTGATACAAACATCTTGATTTCCGCCGCGCTGTTCCCGGATAGCATACCGGCGCAAGCCTTCATGAGGGCGGTAAATCCGCCGTATTCTGCTGTAGTTTGCGACTACTCACTGGATGAAATGCGCCGGGTGTACAACAGAAAATTCCCTCACAAGATACCGGACTTTGAACGCTTTCTTTCCTTGCTGACTCTTTCGGTCGAGATTATCACCACGCCGGAGGAAGCAGTGGAAAATGCCGACTGTGAAAAGAAAATCCGCGATGTGAATGATCGCCCCATTTATCGCGCAGCCATCGCTGCCAAAGTTGACGGCATAATCACCGGAGACAAGGATTTTCTGGACTCCGGCATAACTCATCCCAAAATACTCACGGCAGCGGAATTTCTTCGGATGGGCTGATGCCGCAGGATGAGGCGCTTTTTGACGCTCAACGTATGGCATGGTATATTTTTCATGTTACCAAGGTATCTGTCCAAAAACAGTCAACAAACATTTTTTTCATCCGGCAGTTTCGGGGGTATTTGAGGGGGTATTGAAAACATTTCTTACGTTTAATTTCTATGAGTACAGTCAGTTATTTGTCAAGTTGTCATCCCACCCTCCCGCCAATAATTTCAACGGCTTACCGTGTTTTGGCAGACCACCTTCCAGGGCGGGTTTTTGTTCTTTGCACACTATTTTGCACACGGTAGCCTGAAAAACCCGCCCAAATAGAGCCATAAATCGTCCCCCTTATCGTGCGCCCTTGGGGAGCGCGGTTATAGTTTTTCTGATCACGTCAGCCTCAATATGGTTTTGCCGGTATTTGTAAATAGTGGGAGAGGCTTGTCATGAGACTAAATTTAAACTATATTTGGTCAAAATTGGAGAACATATGCGTCCAAGCCAGGATATTAAACCCATCAGCTACGTAAAGGCCAACAGCGCCCAAGTGCTGGAACAAGTCAATATGTCAGGTCCGCTGGTCATTACACAGAACGGAGAGGCGGCCGCTGTGCTAATGGGCGTTACGGATTATGAAAATTTCCATGACAGCCTCGCGCTACTGAAAATTTTGGCTATGAGCAAGAAAAGTATTGAAGAAGGCAGGGGAAGCCCTGCCGGTGAAGTATTTACCCGTCTTCGCGCCAAGCGCGAGGAAAAACACAATGGATAAATTCTTGGTCATCATCTCCGAGGATGCCGAAAAAGACCTTGACGCCATTTACGACGTCATTGCCCTTGCTGACGGCGTGGAACAGGCTACGCGCATTCAGGACAAACTGATGGATGAAATCCTCGCCTTGGAAAAGTTTCCCGCCCGAGGAAAATGCTCACCGGAAATGCTGACCTTGGGCATTACCGACTACCACGAAATACAATGTTCACCCTGGCGTATATTCTACTATATCAATCGGGATCGTGTTGGTGTGGTAGCCGTGCTGGACGGCAGGCGGAACGTGGGTGTGCTGTTGCAACAACGCCTATTGCGGTGAGTGCGCCGGGCATTATGGCTAGTCCCATATTTTACCGGCGGCTTTTTTCAGAATGTTGACTTTGAGGAAATTGATCATAGACAAAAAACATACCGTTGAACATACTTGGAAGGCGTAGATATGTCCATGTTTTTCGTTCCCCAAAAAGGGATAGCGCTCTAAAATTATGAAAGAAGGGTGTCTATTGATGAAAGTGTTTTCAACCTATTATGACAAAGTACCCGAGTTGGACAAAAACGTATATACTTTTGTACGCGTTTCACGTGCCGAGCCTCCAGAATGGCTCTCGAAAACCATAAGTCAATATGTGGATTTATCTGATATATTTGGGCCAACCAAAGCAATGCTTGAAGAATGTCATCCCACAAAAGACTGGGGAACGTTCGAGCCACGCTACAAAGATGAAATATTGGGCGCATTAGATAAAGTGGATACACTTGGACTGTTGAATAAGATCAGCTCAGAACACGACAATCTCCCCTTGCTATTACTTTGTTACGAAGCTCCTCCTGAAAACTGTCACCGCCACTTAATTGCTGGTTTTTTAGGCATAAATATTGAAGAGTTATAACCAATATTCTCGATTTGTAGGAAACAGGTGTATGTAATGATATTGGTTTTATTTGAAGTTACAGTAAAAAATAGCAGCATGGACGATTATCTTGCTTTAGCCGCCAATCTTAAAAACGAGCTTGTCAAAAACGAAGGATTTATACGGTCAGAGCGCTTTACCAGCCTTGTAAATGAAGGTAAACTGCTTAGCCTGTCCGTTTGGGAAAACGAGGAAGCGGTAAGCAAATGGCGCAATCAAATTGAGCATCGTATGAGCCAACGACATGGACGAGATTCAATGTTTGAAAGCTATACTATTACTGTGGCGTCCCAAATTCGCAACTATAGCAATAGTGAACGGTCAGAAGCTCCGGAAGATTCCAATAGATTTTTCAGCCAATCGAAATCATAGCTAGGTTCTGTCGATATTCATTTAAGCCATAATAAAATGGCTGCAAGTTGCAAAAAGGCCATAAACGAAACGGCAAGTTTGTTATAACGAGTCACTATTCCTCTGAAATATTTCATTTTGCCCATCATTCTTTCGATAACATTTCGCTCTCTGTAAAGAAAGTCACCATATCCCCATTGTTGTTTGCAGTTCGATCTTGGGTGAATGACTGCCTCCGCTCCTATCTCTGAATTCCATCAAAAATATATGGCCTGCATCGTATCCTTTATCGGCCAAGACTGCACTTGCAGTCTGCCCGGCCAAGAGAGGGCGCGCCTGTAACAATCCGCTTGTTTTCCGCCTGTAAGAATGAACTTTATGGGATTGCCCAGGGCATCCGCCAAGGCATGGATTTTTGTGCCAAAACCGCCTCTTGAGCGACCTACCTCATTCATCAGGAGGCCGAAAGGATGGAGGCGGCGCGAATAGGGATTTTTTGACTTGCGAGCCTTTGTCTGATAGATTCCGGGCAGCGTTATGTCCCTGACGCATTAGGTCACGGAATACCCGACAAAAAGTGACGTGGTAAACGTGGTAATTAAAAATATGAAAATGTCATTTAAAAATAAAGTTTTGATACCGACAATAATTATTTTTGTCATATCTCTGCTCGTTGTTTCGATAAACGGGTATAGCTTACTGCACCGCGTTGTAAGCGCCAAGATAGAATCTGAATTGCGTATTTTTAACGACAATCTCATGGTACAGCTACACCAGTTAGATAATGTTATAGCGGTGACAGAAAAAACTTTGAGTGCGCAGCATTTGGTTTCTGCACGAGCAATTTTGCATATATTAAGCCGTGAAGACGAAGCTGATTTGACACAAGAAGTATTGCTAAAATTATGTTCACGCTTTGGCGTTATGGAAATAAATATCGCAGATTCTGATGGGATTATTACACACAGTAACTTTGATGAATATATTGGATTTGATTATAAAATGCATGATGAAACTAATAAATATATGAAATTGGCGAACGGCACAATTACAGAATTACAGGAGGAGCCGCGACTATCTGTATCCGATGCAGGATTTAAGATATTTTGTCATTATACAGGTATTGCTCGTGAAAGCGGAGGATTTATCCAGATTGGCTATGACATAGACGCTATTACACAGTTACGCACTGTAATTGACATAGAACAGATTGTCAAAGAGAGCAAGGTCGGTGAAACAGGCTACGGAATTGTTATATTAGACGGAGTTATAAGCGCTCATCCTGACGAAGACATGCTCGGCAGGGATTTAAAGCATGAAAGTTGGTTTGAGAATATAAACTCGGGTAAAGGATTCGCGTGGAAAAATATTGACGGCGCGGAATATTATGTTTCATATAATAATATGCCCGGTCATACAATCCTCGGTGTTTTACCCAAGACTGAATACTACGCGGTGCTATGGGAATCACTCAGCTATACGGTGGTGTTTATCGCGGTCTTTTTGGCGATTGTATATATCGTGCTGTCCTATATTATAAAAAGGATACTTAAACCGATAAAAAAAGTTACTATAGGTTTAGAAGAGATCTCAAAGGGTAATTTTGATACAAGAATCGAGGGCAATTATTCGGATGAATTTGCTTTAATTCAAAACGCTATTAACAATATGGTCGCTAACATTACTTCATACATAAATGACAAAATCCAAGCGGAACAGATAATCCATAAAGCGGAACTGGAAAAATTTGATTTGTTGATAAAAGTGAACTATGACACATTAACAAAGATTTATAATCGACGGTATTTAGATGAAAATCTTGACCGTATTATGAGGACACATTCACGCTCTGGCGGTACTCTCAGTTTGATAATGCTTGATATAGACTATTTTAAGATATATAATGATAGATACGGACATACTAAAGGCGACGAGTGCCTGAAGGATGTCGCGAAATCTTTGAGCGACAGTATAACAAGAGAAGATGATTTTGTCGCACGGTACGGTGGGGAAGAATTTTGTATTATCCTGCCAAACACGGAAAAAAACGGTGCTATACAAATTGCGGAAAAAATACTTTATAGAATTAGAGCGTTGTGCATTAAAAATGAAGGAAGTAGGGCATCCGATTATGTTACCATTTCGATCGGGGTCACAACGGGGAAAGTGCTGCAAAGCCAAAATGGAGAGGATTATATTAAACGTGCAGACGAAGCGTTATATACATCAAAACAAAACGGACGCGACAGGCATACTTTTTTACCGATGGATATAAAATGTAGTAGTTCAGACGTGATCTGACAGTTGTCTCCGCTTTCCCCCCTTCAGCCCTGGCTGCATGTTGATGTGCTCTGACGAAAAATCAACATATTATTAGGATAAGAAGGATTTTGTTTGGCTACCCCAAGACATCAAAAACCCCGCAGAGAAACAACTTCGTCAAAGGGAACCCTTTTGCTGTAGTTGGCATTGGCCGGGAAATTCGGGTCTGGATACCCCAAGGAAATCCCAATGACAACTTCCTTGTCCTTAGAGATTCCCGTGTGCTTTCTGATTACATCCCGATAAGCTACGGCGGCCGCTTCAATGCATGTTCCAAGACCGTATTCCATTGCTACAAGGCAAATTGTTTGCGCCAGGGCTCCACAATCGTAAATCGCCCAGGTCGCCCACGCGCCACCTTCAAGCAGCGATTTATCCACGGAGATCACAATTCCCACAGGGGCGTCGAAAAAGCGAAATCCACGTTGAACCCACTGAGTTCTTGCCTCTTGATCCTCCCGCTGAATTCTCATCAGCCTGAAGAGTTCGATGCCCAACTCGCGGGAGCGCGGCTTGTAAAAAGCCGGATAATCTGAGTGCTCTTCCGCAGGCGCTTGCGCCCCGAGCAGTTTGACGTTTTCCTGCCGTATTTTTTCCAGCGCCTCCCCCGCTACGGCGGTGATTTCCCATGGCTGCGTGTTGAGCGCTGACGGCGCCCTACGGGAGATGTCCAAAATCTCTCGCACGATTTCAACAGGTACCGGTTTCGGTAGATAACCTCGGATGCTTTTCCGTTCTTTGATTGTCTTGATAATGTCCACTATTATGCTTGCTCCTTTCGCTTCGCTCAGACTAAAACGGTAATGAAATGTGACCCTGCCCCATTTTGTATACCAAGTTTAGTTAGTGGTTCCCGCCGGGTTATAGGGTTGATGTTGTTCATAGTACTCTTCATGGCTCACCTAGTCCAGGGAGTTATGCGGTCGTGACTGGTTATAATAATCTCGCCACCTTGTTGCCCCTAGCGTCAGTCAGGGGCAAAAATCAGCACATGTACTATTGTTATGTACGATAGCCAAGGAGACGGGCATGTAAGCTATAACAATATACCCAGGCGCGGCGAGATCTCGCCCAAATAATGTCCTCTGTGTGCGATGGGTACGAATCGGTGATTATTACGCGGCAAAGCACAGCCTATAAGGTTACTGGTCGCGCTGGAGCAGTAGCGAGCATAGGTTAGTTTACAAAATCGTTGGCGACACCTTGCTCATCGCGTCGTACCGCTTCCACTATTCGTAATAGACTTACGTAGGCAATGTTCATGAAAAAATATATAGTTGTGTTCTGTGCGGCGTTGTTGGCCTTGACGGTGGCCTGCTGGAAAAATCCCGGCGTGGACTATGTGATTACCCAGGAAGATCTCCTGCATCATCGGTTTGTGCTTGTTTCGTCCGATGGCAAAAATTTCAGCGCCAAGGAGCGTATTCCAGCCATAGAGTTTAACGAGGGTCTGCGTGTGTCCGGCGTTGTCTGCAACCGCTTCACGGGCCAGGGACGCCTTGCCGGCAACCTGCTGACCGTGGAGCAACTGGCCTCTACAAAGATGTTTTGCGCGGACCCGGATCTCAACGAACTGGAAAGCCTGCTGACGCGGATGCTTTCCGAGGGCGCAGAACTTTGTCTTGAAGGAGCGGATCTTGCAATCCGTCAGGGCGGGCATGAGCTTCTTTACAAGATCAGCGACTGGGTTCGCTGACATATCGGTACGGCCATGTGGCCGCGCCGGGGTATTTTATGCGTTTTTCAGGCTTGGGCGTCGGCTAGGCCCCCCTGTTCCCGCAGGAGGAGTTCCATGAGGATCTGGCGCATGGTCTGCTGATCCTGGGAGCCAGCCCGTCTGGTGGCTTCTTGCAGGATATCGGCCTGGCGCTCCAAAGCCGCGCCTTCGGAGGCGAGCAGGCCGGATCTGGCCTGGTAACTTTCCTGGATTCCGGCCAGTCTTTGGGCAAAGCCCGCGAGTTCAGCGTCTTGGTCCGCGAGTTCAGTCTGGCTGGGATTGTCTGGGTTCGTGATTTTGTTATAGCCGATGTCTTTATGCTCACTCAAATCATAAAGGGTCAACCCGTGTTGGCTTTGTCCAGCCTGCAGTTCCAGCCGTCCCACGTTTCCGTCCGTTTGCACCCGTTCATCTTCATCCCAGCCGGATCCGTCAAAGAGCTTCAGGCCGTTGAATGAGGTCCCGCCGAGGGTTTCGTTCAGGTTCCGGTTCAGGTTGGCGTACTCTGCCCCCAGATCCGCTGTGCCTTCGCCTGCTCGGAATTGCCCCACAATATCGCGCATACGCTCCACTTGGGCCTGCATGCTCTCCAGGGCGGCAATGCCCGTCTCCAGCAAGGCCTTGCCTTGATCCAGGTTTTTAGCCCCCTGGCGCAGCATGGCCGCGTCGCTACGCATCAGGCCGGTGAGGGCGTCGTTCATCATCTCCCGGCCGCTGCGTCTGGCCGGCTGTCCTAGGGTAAAACCCAGCAGACTCATGCCGCCGGAAATTCCGCCCAGGGTCAGTTGCTCCAGCATCTGCCCGCGCAATAGGTTTAGTGAGTAGTCCGTCAGGAAGTTGGGCATATTGTTTTATCCGCGTAAAAAGAGGGAGCTGTTCCTTCTCCTTTCTCTTCGGATAAAGAGGCGCGAACTTAAGGGCAAGGGCGCTGCTGGGTCCGGCGTTTTTTGCGCACGAAAAATTAGCGGATAATCGCCCCGGCGTATCCCACCACGCTGTTCAGGCCCGCGCCGTAGGCGCGGCCGGTGATTCCCGAATTGGTGTGGGCGGTAATCCGGCAACTGGAAGCGCCCAGACTGCGGCAGGCGAAGAGCATCATGGTCATGGCCGTAAAGCCGCACATGCTGATTTTATTGTCGACGCAGACTTGGAAGAGACTCTGGGGGTTCAGTTTTTCCACCTGCTCCAGGGCCAGGGCGTCCAGTTTCCGCCCCTGGTCGTGGGGCAGGTAGTGGCTCATGTCCGTGCTGGTGATCAGGAGCGGAGCCTCTCCTTCTTCCCGGCGTTCCTGTACGAAACTCGCGATGGCCTGCCCGGCCCGGTCCAGGGTCGCCAGATTATGCGAACGCACGCACAGGGCCAGGATCTTCAGATCCGGCCGGAGCAACTGCAAAAAGGGAAGGAGCACCTCCAGGGAATGTTCCAGGCGGTGGGCCTGGCAATCGGCCTGGAATAATGGTTCTTTTCGCAGCAGGCTTTGCGTCCCGTCCGCATCAACCGGCACGTCACCCAGGGGGGTGCGCCAGACGCCGTCGGGCCAGAGGGATAGTTCCGGCCCCCGTCCGCTGTGGTTGGGGCCGATGAGCAGCGCGGCGGCGGGCGGGCGGACCTGCCCCAGGGTCAGCCCGGCCACGGCCCCGGAAAAGATGTAGCCGGCATGGGGCAACATGCAGGCCAGAGCCTCTGTGGGCTCTTCCGTCGGTTTCATGCAGGCCTGGACTGTTTCCCGCAGTTCCACGGGATTGGCGGGATAGAATTTGCCGGCCACCACTGGCGGGCGCAGGTTTTCCATAAAGATCTCCTTTAGGGCGATATTGCTTTCACCCGCAATCTTCCTGGTTGCCCTGGAGTTTGCCCAGGGCGTGGCTCAAGGCCGGCAGCACGGTTTCTAGATTTTCGCGCACGGCCTTGGGGCTACCGGGCAAGGTCAGGAGCAGGCTTTGTCCAATGGTTCCGCAAATAGCGCGGGATATGGCGCCGTGCGGGGTTTTCCGCAGGGAGGCCTGGATCATGGCCTGCTCAAAACCGGGCAAGCGTCTTTCCAGCAGGGGGAGCAGGGCTTCCGGGGTTTGGTCGCGGGGGGCCAGGCCGGTGCCGCCGCTGATTATAACCAGGTCGTAACCTTGGACTAGGGCCAGATCGGCGGCCAAAGCGCGCAGGCGGAAGATTTCATCCGGGACCAGATAGCCGCTGGCGCAACGCAAGGGCATAGCCTTGCGGATGGTTTCATGGATCGCCGGGCCGCTTTCATCCCGGCGCTCGCCCAGAGAACCTTTGTCCGAGACAGTGATCCAGGCCAGGGCCGGTCCCGGACGCATGGCGGTCAGGTGGTATTCCCCGGGCTTCAGGGCGGCTAGGGCGGAGAGACGGATGCAGGGAAGGGCCGGCTCCTGGCCGGCCACCGGCATTTCCAGGCGCAGGTCCACGCTGAACAAGGGGCGATCTCCATCCAGCAGGAGCATGCCCGCGGCCAGGGGGTTGCCGGCTAGGCCGGGCAGAAAAAGCGGCTTGGGGATCAGCGCTTGGGGCTGGGGTGCCGAAGGGTTTTTTTCAGGCAGAAGAAAGAGGCTCTGTCCGAGGCGCAGTTCCGGACAGCGCAGGGAGAGTCCGAAGTCCCGGAGAACGGCCAGGGGGCTTTTGGGGTCAGGCAGGGTAATCTGCATGGCTGGTTCCTTTGAGGTTGCTGGTATTCATGGCAGACCTCCCAGTCTGTACAGGCTGAACATGAGCCTGAAAGAGGTCTCGTTTTCCGAGCGGATAAATTCGCCGCCCAATTCAAAGCATTGGTGCAGATAGGTAAGGCTTAGCCCGCTCTCTTTCCGGCCCTGGGTCCGGCCTGTACCTTCCAGGGGCCAGTCGTGGTAAGCCGCGGCGGCCCAGGATTCTCCTAGGCGGAGACTGCCGTGGAGCGTGGCCGTGCTGAGGTTGTAGTCACGCCGGCGCAACGGGTTATGATCCTTTACGGGCTTATAACGGTTCAGGCTGGCGGAAAGCTGCCACTGTTCCCTCTCTTGCAGGGTCAGCCCGTGGGTTTGTCTGGTGAAGTACCGTTCCGCCGGATTGTAATAATTGGCGCTGTGCAGGCTGAACATCCCTCCGGGCGAATAAAGGACGAGTTCAAGCAACAGGTCTTTCCAGGGCCGTCGAGGGTAGTCGAGCAGATCCTCGTCGCGGGAGGCCTCCCGCAGGTCATAGCCCTGCTCCAGGCGCAGGCGGAGCAGATCTTGGTAGGCAAAGCCTCCCTTGGCTGCCGCCCGTTTGAGGGTGATGAGGTTATCCAGGGAAACAACCACTTCATTTATGGGGTCCAGTCGGTCATAGTCCGTGTAGGAGGGGTATCGGCTCTGAGCCCGGTAGGGCGTGTAGCGGTAAGCCAGACTTGGCAGGATGCTGTGCCGCATGCCCAGCCAGGCATTTTCGCCGGGGGAGTCCTCTCCGGACAATTGGTAAACCCTGGCGAATTCCGTGGATGCCTGGGTTTCAAAATCCGGCAGCAGGCGCAGCTTGTCGTCGTGCTCCGCGTTCAGGGCGCGGTCTTCCGTTTCATACCAGGTGCTCCGCAGACGTCCGGCCATGTAGAAAGAGCCATAAGGGGAAGATAAGGGCAAGAGCAGCCTGGGGCTCAAATCCATACGCGTGCCACTCTCTCCGGCTCGGCGGTAGAAATATGCTCCCTGGCCCTGAGCTTGCAACTCTAGGGGCAGGCCGGACCAGAGCCTTCCTTGATACAGATAAAAGTCCAGGGCCGGGAGTTGCTGCACGGTGGGGTCCTGACTCCGGACCGGTGCCGGAGTATGGCCCAGAGCCGGGTCGCTGTTCCCCAGCCTGGGGTCCTGGGTGTAGACCCCGGAAAGATACATGCCCAGCCGTTCCCAATTCCTGAAAAGTAGCAGGCCGCTGACCCGGTCTTTGTCTTCTGCCTTCAGTTCACGGGAAAAGGCGCTGAACAGCGATTTGTTGTTACGTTGGAAACTGGTTGGGTTATTTTGGAAGTCGCGCAAAAAATATTGATCTGAAACATAATCCAGGTCGGCCCTGAGATGCCACTGGGGATGATCCGGCAGGCGCTCTTCATACATGCCGCGCAGCCACCAGCGTTCACGGTTCGTGCGAATAAGCCCGTCGCCGCCGTAACGGCGGTCATTCGCGTCCGCTTGGATGATCTCGCGGTCATGCAAATAATCAAGGCCCAGCCAGAGGTATTCGTCTTCCGAGGCCTTGGAGCGGTAAACCAGTCCATGCATCAGCCCGCGGCGGCTCATATAGCTTTCGTAAACGGTCAGATCCCGACTGGAGTCCACGGCCAGGAAAAAAGGCAGGGTCAGGGTCAAGCCGTTGCGGCTGCTGTTCAGGTAATCCGGCATCAGAAAGCCTGTCTGGCGTTCGGTTTTGGCCGGAACCAGCAGGTAGGGGGAATAAAGCACCGGCATATCCGCCACCTGGAAGTTCACTCCCCGGAGCCGGGCATAGCCGTCTATCTCCAGCACTCCGTCATTGGCTTCAAAAGACCAGGCCGGAACCGGACCGTCGCAGACGCTGTATTTGATCCTGTGGAAGCTGTAGATGTTCCCGCGATGCTTGGTGATATGTTCACCCTGGAAATAGCTGTGGCTTTGAGTAATGAAGATACGGCCGTCCGTAAGCCAGCCGGTTTGCCCGTGCAAATCGAACTCGGCTTCCCGCGCCTCCAGCCGGTCTTCTCCCAGAAAAAGCCGTACCTGTCCGGAGAGGTAGGCCCAGTTGGTCCGGGTGAAATAACGGGCAAAATCCGCCTGAATCAGATCTTCACCCAGGCGCAGCTCCACCCGGCCTTCGGCCTCCAGCACGGTTCCTTCGGCCAGACTGGATACCCGATCCGCCCGGAGGGTCCAGCCCTGTTGTTGCGTGTTTTCCCGTAAGAGGCGCAGGGAATTTTCAGCCTTGGCCTGTCCTTCCAGGGCGGCGCAGAGCAGCAGGATCGGCAGTAGGACAAGCCGTCTTCTATCCGCGTTTGCCACGGGCCGTCCCGGCCTTCCGGCCGGGCTGCCGGCCGGTGAGGCGAGTTTGCGCGCCTGGAGCGGCCTCCTTGCGGGGAAGCCGCAGGAGCAGCAGGCCCGCGAGGATCATGGGCAGGCTGAGCAGCATGCCCATGGTGACGAAGTCGCCCAGTATAAAGCCCAGATGCCGGTCAGGCTCACGGAAGGCCTCCACCAGCAGGCGGAAGGAGCCGTAGAGCAGGGCGAAGAGGCCGGAGGCGCTCCCACGTGCCCTCTCGCGGCTGGAAAAGCGCCACAGGATGATGAAGAGGAGCAGTCCTTCCAGTCCGGCCTCGTAGAGCTGCGAAGGATGGCGTGGCAAAGGGCCGCCCCCGGGAAAGATCATGCCCCAGGGCGCATCCGTGGGCCGTCCCCAGAGTTCGGCATTGATGAAATTGCCCAGTCTCCCGAAAAAAAGGCCGGGCGGGGTCAGGGGGGCGAAAAAATCCAGAGCGCGCAGCAAATCCACCCGGAATTTGCGGCAGAGCCACCAGACGGCGCAAATCGCCCCAAGAAGTCCGCCGTGGAAAGACATGCCCCCGTGCCAGAGGGCGAGGATTTCCGATGGGTTAGTTAGGTATTCCATCGGTTTGTAGAAGAGAACATAGCCCAGGCGTGCGCCCAGGACCGCTCCCAGCATACCCAGGGCCAGAATTTCCTGAAATTGTTCGCGGCTGAAAGGGCTGTCCCGGCGGTCGGCTCGGCGTGCGCCCAAAAACCAGGCCGTGGCAAAGGCCGCAAGGTAGGCCAGGCCATACCAGCGTACGGCCAAAGGCCCCAAGGTGAAGATAACCGGATCGATCCGCGGATAGGCCAACATCGCTTCAGGCTAAACCAGCCCGGATCTTTAAGCAAGAGCAGATTGAGGCTGCTGGGTTTACGGACATGCGTTCCGGCGGTTCAGGGGAGACGCCCGCCGCTCAAAGCGGATCCTCGGTCCCCAGGTAGGCCTCGATTACCCGCGGATTTTTTTTAATTTCCCCCGGGACGCCGGTGGCGATGACCGCCCCGTATTCCAGCACCACCAGGCGGTCGCAGAGTTTCATGACCAGGTTCATGTCGTGTTCGATGAGCAAGATGCTGATGCCCAAGTCGCGGATGGTCCGGATGAGTGCCAGGAGATTATGGGTTTCCTGGTCGTTCATGCCTCCGGCCGGTTCATCCAGGATGAGCAGACGGGGGCTGGAGGCGAGGGCTCTGGCGATTTCCAGGAGGCGCTGGCTGCCGTAAGCCAGGTTTTTGGCGTAGTTGGCGTACTGCGTCTCCAGGCCTACGAAAGCCAGTTCTTTTATGGCTCGTTCCAAAGCCCGGCGTTCTTCGCGTTTTTGGGAGGGAGGGTGAAACATGGAGGCAAGGAGGCCGGCGCGCAGTCGGCAGTGGCAGCCGGCCAGGACGTTTTCCAGGACGCTCATTTCCTGGAAGAGCCTGATATTCTGGAAGGTGCGGGCCACGCCCAATTCCACGATGCGGTGGGGTAAAAGTCCGGTGATGTTTTGTCCGGAGAAGATGACCTCGCCTTCGTCCGGGCGGTAGTTGCCGGTGATCAGGTTGAAGAGCGTGGTTTTTCCGGCTCCGTTAGGTCCGATGAGGCCGATGATTCCGCCCTCTTCCACCTGGAGGCTGACATCATCCACCGCCACCAGTCCGCCGAAGCGTTTGCTCAATCCGTTCAGGCGCAGAATGTCCATCAGCGCGGTTCCCGGTTTCTGGAGGCGACGCCGCGGGGAAAGCTGCCCAGGTAGGGCCAGACGTTGTAATGGCGGCGGCCCGGCGGAATAAGCCCCTGCGGCCGGAAGATCATCATTATCACCATGGCTGCCCCGAAAAGGAAGAGGCGGTAGTGCTGCCATTCCCGGAAAATTTCCGGGAGCCCGGTAATCAAAAAGGCGCCCAGGAGCACGCCGGGGATACTTCCGGCTCCTCCAAGGATGACAATGGCGAAATAAAGTACGGATTCGCTGAAGGAGAAGGACTGGGGAGAAACGGTCTCGATCTTGGCGGCGAAAACAGCGCCGATCAGCCCGGCCCAGACCGCGCCCAGGACAAAGGCTGCCAGTTTGTAATGGGCGGTGTTTATCCCGCTGCCTTCAGCGGCCAGGTCATCCTGCTTTATATAGTTGAGAGCCCGGCCGAAGCGGGAGTTCTGCAGCATGTAAAAGAGCAAAATGGTCAGGGCGGCCATGCTCCAGATGAGATAGTAAAAATGCGCCGGCCGGAAAATCTCGTAACCGAAGATGCTTATAGGCTCGGTGATCAGCAGGCCGTTGGATCCTCCGGTCAGGCCGAAGATGTTGTTCACTAGGGCGATGCGCACGATTTCCACAATGCCGATGGTCACCACTAGCAGGTAGTCGCCGCGCAGGTGGATGATCGGCCTGGCCACCGCCAGGGCGAAAAGTCCGGCCAGGCATCCGGAAAGGGGCATGGACCAAAGGATGGGCACCGAGAAGCGGGTGGAGAGGATGGCTGCGGTATAGGCCCCCACAGCATAAAAAGCGGCGTGTCCCATGTGGAAAAGCCCGCAATGCCCGAGGATGATGTTCAGAGACAGGCCCAAAATGGCGTAAATGCCCATGTCATTAAGCAGGTTTGTCCAATAGGGGCCGAGCAGGTGGGGCAGGGCCAACATACCCGCGCCGGCCATGACCATGGCGGCGCGGAGTGCGGATTTGGGCAGGCGGGGCGGAATCATATCTTATCCGCAGCCCTTTCACCCAAAAGTCCGGTGGGTCTAAAGATCAGGATGATGATGAGCACCAGGAAGGCAAAGGCGTCTTTCCAGGCCGGGGAAATATAGGCCGCCCCAATGGCCTCGGCCACGCCCAGGAGGATGCCGCCCAGCATGGCGCCGGGGATATTGCCGATGCCGCCGATGATGGCGGCGGTAAAGGCTTTCAGCCCGTACAGCGTTCCCATGTCATAGCGGATCTGCCCGTAATACAGTCCCAGGAGCATTCCGGCGGCTCCGCCCAGCCCGGGGCCGATCATGAAAACCAGCGAGATCACCCGGTTCACGTCTATGCCCATGAGCTTGGCCGCGCCCTGGTCCGTGGCAACGGCCCTGATGGACGTGCCGGTTTTGGTTTTGTTGATGAACAGGTAGAGGGCGATCATCAGCATAACGGAGGCGGCAAAGAGCAGGATGCGCATCATCGGGATGTTCAGCCCCCAGAGGCTCACGGCGATGGTCAGACGGATCTGGCTGGGATAGACTTGGTAGTTGGGGCCATAGATCAGCATGATGGCGTTCTGGAGAAAGATGGAGGCCCCAAGGGCGGAAACCACTGCGGCCAGCCTGTTGGACTGGCGTAGGGGCCGGTAGGCCACTCTTTCCAGGAGAAATCCGGACAGGGCCGAAAGGCCGATGATCAGCACGATGATCACCAGCACGGCTAGAGGCGGGGAGAGCCGCCCGGCCAGGGCGAAGGAAACCAGGAGGCTCATCCCCAGATAGGAGCCCAGGGTGAAAAGCTCGCCGTGGGCGAAGTTGATCAGTTTGAGCACGCCGTAAACCATGGTATAGCCCAAGGCAATCAGGGCGTAGATGCCCCCCACGGCCAGACCATTGGTCAGCTGCTGTATAAGCTCAAGCATTACTTGGGCTGGAGCACAAAATTGCCCTTATCGTCCACCCGGTAGAGGCGGTAGAGGTCGCCCACGCGGTCCCCTTTGGCGTTAAAGGAGATTTTTCCGGTCAGTCCGTCAAAGTCTTTCAGGTTGTCCCGCAGGTAAGCTCCCATTTTCTGCGCATCCGCTCCGGTCACGCGCAGGGCCTCCACGATCACCGAGAAGGCGTCGCCGGCAATCACCGACCAGATGGACCTGGGCGTGGCGTTGTACTTGGCCTGGTAAGCCTTCATAAAATTTTTGGCGCTCTGGGAATCCAGATCATCGGGCATGGGCGGGGAAACGAAGTAAAAGCCGGAGGCCGCCTCCACACCGGCGATTTTTACTAGGTCCGTGTTATTTTGGGCATCGCCGCCCAGCATGGGGATCTGCCAGCCCATTTCGCGCATCTGGCGCAGGAGCATGCCGGCTTCCGGGTAATACCCGGTATAAAAGATTACTTCCGGATTGGTGCCGCGCAAACGGGTCAAAATGGCGTTGTAGTCGCGTTCATTGGGCTGGAGGGCGTCATAAAAAACTAGGTTGGTTTTGCCGTCCTTGAGCAGACCGTCGCGGGTCTCTTCCGCCAGGCCGACGGCATAGGCGGTGTTGTCATGTAGGATGGCCACGTCCTTGTAGCCCATCCGGAGCAGGGTGTTCACCGCCACTAGGCCCTGTTCGTCATCCCGCGGGCAGGTGCGGAAAAAGAGTTTGAAGCTTTTCTCGGAAAGGCGGATGGCCGTGGAGCCGGTGGCTACCTGGAGGATGCCGTTACGGTTGTATATGTTCTGCGAGGCCTCGGTAACCGCCGAGCCGTAAGTGCCGATCACCGCAGCCACGCCATCGGTGACTAGGCGCTGGGCGGCCAGGGCCGCGGTGCGGGCGTCGCTTCCGTCATCCTGGATCACCAACCGGATTTGCGCGCCATTGATGCCGCCGGCCTTGTTCAGCTCTTCAGCCATGAATTCTACCACCCGGCGCATATCCTCGCCTTCGCTGGCATAGGCTCCAGTCAGGGGGGCCATCAGGCCGATTTTGATCTCCGCCGCTTGGGCGGACAGGCTTCCCATGAGAAGGGCCAAGCAGAAAAAGAATAATTTTTTCATAGTCGCTCCGCGTATCTGAAGAATTTGTTGAACCAGTACGATATTGGAATAATTCCGCTGAAAAGGCAATCCCTTGGCCTTGGTTACCCTTCTGGACGTTTGCCGGTTTTGTGGTTTACATGCCGGACATGGGCGGAACTGAACCGATTGTCATAGGTCGGGCTGAGGCCGGGCAAAGACTGCTGCGTTTTTTGGTCAGGCGTTTGGGTTTGCCCAAGGCCCTGCTCTATCGATGGCTGCGCTCCGGGCAGATCCGGGTTAACTCCGGGCGTTGCAAGGCGGATCGACTTTTGGAGGAAGGCGATGCGCTCCGTCTCCCTCCCCTGGCCGGCGTCTTGGCTCCCGCCGCCGCCCTTGGAAGCGGAGGGCGGATCTGCCGGCTGGTCCAGGAGCAACTGGGAGCGGATCTGCCTATCCTGTACCAGGACGAGGGGCTGCTGGTCCTGGATAAACCGGCGGGCTTGTCCGTGCAGGGAGGCAGCGGGCAGACTGATAGCGTCTGCGCCCGTCTGCGCCGGATCTGCACCGGCGCGGGCTGTTTTGTCCCCGCCCCGGCCCACCGCCTGGATAAACCCGCTTCCGGACTGCTGTTGGCCGGCAAGACCCAGGCCGCCCTGCGCCGTCTGCATGCCTGGCAAATGGAAAGGCAATGGGAAAAAGGATATCTGGGCTGGGTCAAGGGAGATTTTTCGCCGTTGGTAGAGGGAAACGGCTGGCTGACCATGAAGGATCTGCTTCCAGGGGTTGAAAAGGTAAGAGGTGGGGTGGGGCGTGCGCCGGACCGGGAAGCCCTGGCTTATTGCCGGTTTTTGGAAAAGCGTCGGATCGGGGGTGTGGGGGATTCTTCCCTGCTCCTGGTCAAACTGGGTACCGGACGTAAGCACCAGATCCGTAAGCAACTGGCCGGGCGCGGTTTTCCCTTGGTCGGCGACCGCCGCTATAAGGGTCCAGCTTTCCCCTGCCTGCTCCTGCACGCCTTCCGTCTATACCTGCCCCTCCCCCTCACTCTGTATTCTTTCCCGGACTGGTCCGCGCCTTACTCTGTGGGCATCGATATGCCGGAGTCCGTTTTCCGTACGGACATTCCTTGAAACCTGATCCTTTTCAGGATCAGCCTGCCCAGTTCCGGTAGCCCCAGGCCTCGACTGGCGGAGATATGCAGGTCCGGCGCGAGATCCGGTGGCAAATCCAGGGGATCTTGCAAGAGGTCGCTTTTATTCAGGATCAGCAGGCGGGGGATCTGCTGGAGCTTTAAGCCATCAAGGATTTTTTCCACGGAGCGGATTTGTTTTTCCACTTCCGGGTGGGCGGCGTCGGCTAGATGCAGCAGGAGATCCGCGGCTTCCAGCTCTTCCAGAGTGGCCTGGAAGGCCTCCAGCAGGGTCTGGGGCAGGCTGCGGATGAAACCCACCGTGTCCGTAAGGATGCAATCCAGGCTCCCGTGCCGGTCCTGTAGGCATAGACGGCGGGAGCAGGGGTCCAGGGTGGCGAAAAGTTTGTCCTCGATCAGGGTCTGCGCCCCGGTCAGGATGTTCAGCAAGGTGGATTTTCCGGCATTGGTGTATCCCACCAAGGCTACCACCGGCAGCCCCGAGCGGGCGCGACGGGTCCGGGCGAAGGCGCGGCGGCGGCGCAACTCCTTAAGTTCAGCCTTGATTTTGGCGATGCGTTTATGCAGACGGCGGCGGTCGCTTTCCAGCTTGGTCTCTCCAGGGCCGCGTCCGCCGATACCCCCGGCCAGACGGTCAAAGGCCTTGTTCCGTTGTGCCAGCCTGGGCAGACGGTATTGCAACTGGGCCAGTTCCACCTGGAGTTTGCCGGCCCTGCTTCCGGCCCTGCTGGCAAAGATGTCCAGGATGAGCTGGGTGCGGTCCATCACCGGGCGCTCGGTGGCTTCGGCCAGGTTGCGCAGTTGCAGGGGACTGAGTTCCAGGTCAAAGACGATGCGTTGGATGTCTCCTTGCAGGGCCAGCACCTCCAGTTCGGCCAGTTTGGACCGGCTCAGCGCCTGCCTGGGGTCCGGGCCACGGATTTGCTGCCGCAAGATCCCGGCCACGCTGAGTCCGGCGGTCTCCGCCAGGCGGCGCAACTCCTCCAGGCTGGATTCCTGCTCCGCCTTGGGCAGACCGGAGATGTGGGCCAGGAGGCAGCGGATTTTTTCCTGCTCCTTCACTCCGGAGCCGTGGAGAGGGGCGTGTAGACGGGATAGTTCCTCTTCCAGGGCCAGAGTTTGGGCCGCGAAATCCGTATCCACCCGCTCCCAGGGCCGGGGCGGGTGCGGCATGCTGGGCTGGCCGGCGGGGTTTGGCGGCAGAAGGTGGGCCTGCTGAAAGAGGAGAGGTTCTCCCAAGGGTCCGACGGTGAGTACCGAGAGGCTGTCCAGGCGTAGAAAGAGCAGATCCATGAGGTCTTCCGGCGAGAGAAGGTTCCGTTTGCCATCCCGCTCCCGGCCGGGAGCAGGATGATCCTCCAGGTGGGTGTGCAAAAGGCGCAGGCCGCGTAGGCGCTGCCCGGAAGACTTGGCTCTGGGCAGTTCCGGGATATAGATGCTCCCGGCGTCACCCGCCAGGATCAAAAAAGGGCGTCCCTGGCGGTCTATGAGCAAGCCGATCTGCCGGCCCAAGGATCGGGACAGGGCCGCCAGCTCCCGGGCTTGTTCCAGGCTGTACCCGCCTTGGTTGGGGTAGCGGCGCTGTCCCAGGCGATTAAGGGCTTTGAGCTGGCTGGGCTTGAGTCCGTTTAAATTTCCAGTGGTTTTGACAGCCATGCTTCCTGGTCGGTTTCTTCCAGCACATCCGCGTGGATGGTGACGCTCTGGAATTCGGGCATTTCCTTTTGCACCAGCCCTTCAATCCGGCTGACCGTCTGGTGGCACTCCTTGACCTTAAGTTCTCCGGGCATGCAGCAATGCAGACTAAGGTTCAGTTGCCCGGAAATTTTCAGCAGGCGCAGGCGATGAAAGCGGCTGACTTGGGATTCGGAGGCGCGGATCCTTTCCAGCGTTTCCAGCAGGCGCTGCTCCATGCCCTTGGACAGGGTTAGGAGGGCACCCTCAGGGGTTTGTTCCTTTTTCGGCTCCAGGTGAATCAGAAACTCATGTCCCAGCGAGCGCAGGGATTCTTCAAATCTGTCCGCTAACCGGCTGGCTTCGGCTAGGCGGGTTTCTTCCGGCACGGCGGCATGCAGGGTGACCAGCCCTTTGTCCTGCGAGGTATAAAGGGTGATGGCGTGCACTTCCAGGTCGTGTTCCAGGGCGCTGTTCCGCAACTTGGTCAGGAGATCCGATTCTTCCGGCTCGTAATGGATGGTCAGGTCCGCTCCGGGCAGCGCTTCCAGCACGGCCCGTTCTACCAGCCGGGTCACGTTGTGGGCGTCTTCCAGACTGGCTGAGGCAGGCAGGGTGAGCTGCATGTCGATGAATACCGACGGCCCGCTTTCACGTAGGCGCAGGTTGTTCAGGCGCAGCACCTCCGGCACTGAGGCCACGGCTTTTTCCACCAGTTTTAGGTGATCCGCGCTACCGGCGTCCAGGAGCAGATTTATGGCTTTTTTGCCCAGGCGCAAGCTGAGGTGGGCGGTGATCACCGCCACCGCTATGGCGGCAAGGGCGTCGGCCCGGAGCAGGATCCGTCCGGGCAGGGAACCTGGATCAAGGAAACCGGCGGTCCAGACCGCGCCGAGGCCGAGCAACACCACCGTGGAAGACAGGATATCGGTGGAGAAATGCAGGGCATCCGCCTCAAGGGCTTGGCTCCGGTATTTTTTGGCCAGGCGGCGGAGCAGGCGGGCGCGGTTTAAGTCCACCAGGATGCAGAGCAGCAGGCTCAGGATGACCCAGGGCTCCAGGCGTAAGGTTACATGCGGGGAAAATAAGCGGTTTGCCCCTTCCTGCAGGATCCAGCCACAGATAAAAAGCAGTATGAGGGTCTCGGCTAGGGCGGCCAGGTTCTCCGCCTTGCCGTGTCCATAGGCGTGCCCCTGGTCCGCCGGACGGGAAGAAAGGCGGATGGCCCATAAGGTGACGCCCGTGGCCAGGAGATCCAGGGCGCTGTGCGCGGCTTCGGCCAGTACGCCCAAGCTGTTGGAGTATAGGCCCGCCCCCAGCTTGAGGGCGGTCATCCCCAGCGCTGCGAGCATCGAGATGAGTGCGGCCCGGTTTTTTTCACGTATTTCTTCCAGGTTCATCTCCACCGTGTCACTCCCCGGCCGCGCGCCTGAAAGCGGGCCAGTTTTTTAAGAGTTGCCGCAAGGCCATGGCCCGGTGGCTACGGGCGTTTTTTATGCGCAGGGATATTTCCGCAGCGCTGCGTCCCAGTTCCGGATCAAAAAAAAGCGGGTCATAGCCGAAACCGTTTTTACCCCGGCCCTCTTCCAGAATAAAACCTTCCCAGAAGCCTTGAGCCTCAGTATGCGCGCCATTTGGGGCCGCCACAGCCAGGGCGCAGACATAGCGGGCCCGGCGTTTTTCCAGGGACAGTCCCTCCAGCAGGGCCAGAACCTTGGCATTGTTGCGTTCATCCCGGCTGAGGGCGGCGCAAGCCTGGCTGTTCCACGGTTCATCCTTGCCCCTTGCTCCTTCCGCCCTTTCCGGAAGACTAAAACGGGCCGAATATACCCCGGGGCGGCCGCCCAAGGCCTCCACTTCCAATCCTGAGTCATCGGCCACCGCCGGCAGCCCTGTGCCTGCGCAGGAGTACCTGGCCTTGAGCCGGGCATTTTCCATGAAAGTGCTCCCTCTTTCTTCCACTTCGGGCAAATGCGGAAAATTTTTCAGGCTCAAGATCTTCAGGCCGAGAGGGGCCAGCAACCGGGAAAACTCCCTGGTCTTCCCCGCGTTGCGGGTGGCCAGAACAAGGGTGCCTTTCACGGATATTTCCATTATAGTTATTTATAAACCTGGAACACGCCATGCTCAAGATATATTCCATAAGCTTGGGTTGTCCCAAGAACCGCGTGGATACAGAACGGTTGCTGGGAACCCTGGGGACGGTGCTTCTGGTGGATCGCCCGGAACTGGCAGATTTGGCGTTGGTGAACACCTGCGCCTTTATTGAACCGGCGGTGCGGGAATCGGTACAGGTCATATTGGAACAGGTCGAGGCTCTGAAAGGCCTTTCCGGGAGGCGTCCTTTGCTGGCCGTGGCCGGTTGTCTGCCGGGGCGCTATGGCCGGGACTCCCTGGCCGGAGATTTGCCGGAGGTGGATATCTGGCTGGAAACAAGGCGGATGTCCTCCTGGCCCGAGCTGATCAACGAGGCTATGTCCGCGCGCGGCTTCCGGACGGATCCGTCGGCGGTCGCCGGTAGGCTGCTTTCCACCGGGCCGTCTTACGCCTGGCTGAAAATCTGCGAGGGCTGCGGGCAGTCCTGCGCCTTTTGTTCCATCCCGATGATCCGCGGGGCGGTGCGTAGCGACCCCGAAGATTTGCTGGCGGACGAGGCAGCCTCTCTGCTGGTGCGGGGAGTGCGGGAGATCATCCTGGTAGCCCAGGACCTCACGACTTGGGGTAGGGATCTGCCCGGAGCCCCCGGCCTTGTCCGCCTTTTGGAGCGGCTCCTGGAACTGGACGGGCTTGCGCGTCTGCGCCTCATGTATCTTTACCCGGCGGGGCTCAGCCTGGATTTTTTGCGTTTTGTACGCGATGCCGGCCCGCTCTTGCTGCCTTATTTTGACGTGCCCCTGCAACACTCCCACCCGGAGATTCTCCGGCGCATGGGGCGGCCGTTCAGCCAGAGTCCCTATAAGATTGTTGAACGCATCCGCAGCGTGCTGCCGGAAGCGGCCTTGCGCACCAGCCTGATCGTCGGCTTTCCGGGCGAAGGCGAAGAAGAGTTCCAAAGCCTCTGTGCCTTTGTACGCGAGACACGCTTTCATAACTTGGGGGTATTTTCCTATTATGCCGAGGAGGGAACGGAGGCCGCGAGGCTGCCGGATCAGCTCCCCCGGCGGGTCAAGGATTTTCGGAGGGACCGCCTGATGGAGATGCAGGCGGAGATCAGCGGGGAGATTTTGCAGGGCTATGTGGGGCAAAGCTTGGAGGTGCTGGTGGATTCCGCTCACCCGGAATGGCCGGGACTCTGGCGCGGACGGGCTTGGTTCCAGACCCCGGAGGCCGACGGCCTGGTTTATCTCAGCGGTGAAAATCTTGAACCCGGCCAACTGGTCCGGGCGGAAGTCACCGAGAGTTTCACCTATGACTTGAATGCCCTAGTTTGAGATTTGTTTGTTCTTATGACGACTTCGTGCTCTGCCGGACCGCGGCGTCCCGCGAGATTTATATCGACTGTGCCTGGGTAGTGGTATAAGAATAGCTATATATGCCCCAATATAATGGGTATTTCAGGCTGGCGGAAATCCTGCGCGCCATGCATTTTATTAAATACCGGGAGTAATCTATGCTCAAGGACTTGGCGACAGTCACGGAGACCTCGCCGGAAGCTCTGGCTGTGGAAGTGGATAAGGCGGCGGCGGCCATTGACTTCAGCGATCCGGCTCTGACCCTTTCTTATGGCGCGGGCACGATGAACGCCATCGCCGGTTTTGCCGACAACCTGTTGCGGCAGGTACGGGGCAAAGATACCGGCCCGGTGGGCGAAATCCTCACCAACTTGCTTATCCAGGTCAAGGCTGCGGACGCTGGCAAATTTGTCGGAGAGGAAGGTCTGTTAAGCAGGCTGCCTCTGCTTGGATCCCTGTTCAATTCCTTTGAGCGGCGCATGGCCGGGATGAAGAAGATCACCGATCAGGTGGATGCCATTGCAGCTAGCTTGGATCAGGCCATGGTGGGACTTTTGCGCGATATTGAAATTCTGGAACAGCTTTTTAACAACAACAGGCAGTTCCACCAGGATTTAAGCGTGTACATCGCGGCCGGGGAAAAACGTCTGGAAGCGGCCAGAAACACGGATTTGCCCCGTATGCTGGCCGTAGCCGAAGAGAGCGGCGACAGCATGAAGGCCCAGGAAGTACGTGATTTCGCTGGTCGCCTGGATCGTTTTGAGCGCAGGCTGCATGACCTGCGCATCTCTCGCACGGTCACGGTGCAGTCGGTGCCGCAGATCCGCCTGATCCAGAACAATGACCAGATCCTGGCGGAAAAGATCCAGACCAGCATTCTCACCAACATCCCCATCTGGAAAAATCAGATGGTGCTGACCCTCTCCATGTACCGCCAGAAAAAGGCCCTGGGTTTGCAGAAGCAGGTTTCCGACTCCACCAATGATCTTTTGCGCAAAAACGCCGAGATGCTGGAAGACGTCAGTCTGGGGGTGGCCCGCGAATCCGGGCGGGCCATTGTGGATATGGAAACCCTGCGGGAGGTGCATGAGAGATTGCTCTCCACCATCGAAGAAAGTCTGAAAATTACTGCTGAAGGCCGGACCAACCGCCGGAATGCGGAAAAAGAGCTGCGCGAAATGGAAGACAATTTGCGCTCCAGCCTGCTGGAAATAGCCGCCCGTGAAAAAGCGCCGCTTCCTGAACAGGCTTCTCTGACACAGGAAAGCAAAGGGTAAGGGGCATGTCCGGGCAAGGAGCGCCGGGACAGGTGGCGGCAATCCCCGAAGGGCTCAAAGGGGCGGCGCGGGAAATGAAGAACCGCCTGTCCGGCTTGGGCAGGAGACTGGGTTTTCACGCGGTGGCCTTGATTTGCGCTGCCCTTCTGGGCAAGAGCTTCGGCATTTTCCTTGCCTATATCGGCCTGCTCTGCCTCCTGCCGCCGGGTTTTTCCCCGCGGGAAAGCCGTTTTTTGTTTCCCACAGCTATCGGCTTGGGGCATCTCTTCCCGCTTTGGATCTGGGGAGGATTCTCTCCGGATCAGGTTTTGTTCATCGCCGGGTTGCAAAGCTGGCTGCTGGCCGCAATCATCCGGCGTTTCCGCCTGGGTGCCGGTTGGCTGGTGTTTCCGGCCCTGCTCGTCGGGGCCATGATCCTGCGTGACGCTTTTCCCTTCCCCTCCATCGCCTTTGCCACCCTCTGCGGCGTGGCGGCCTATGCCTGCGCCGCCGGCTACGCATCATCAGAGGCGTGGGATAATGAACAAGCGGGCCCAAAAACATATGAGCCGGACGAGTTTGAGGCCTCTATCAGCCTCCTGCTGGAGAAAAAAAACCGTCTTCCTCAGGAACTGGCCACGCACACGGAGACCTTGGCCGTGGCCGCCGCCGATATCCTGGCCTGCATACGCGAAGATCTGGAAGATCGCCCCGCCGGAAGGCGCTTTCTCAGCCGTTACCTGCCGTCGGCGCACAAGATTCTGGATGAGCGCCTGCGCCTGGAGGAGAGAGCGGGGCATGCGCACATGCGAGATGGACTGGAGAGCGGCGCGGCCATGCTGGAGCGGCTGGCCGCCGCTTTTCAGGAGGAGCATGGGCATCTCTTGCGTAATGATCTCATGCGTTTTAACGCTGAAATGAATACCCTGGACAAGCTCCTGAAGATGGACGGGCGTTGAGGCATGAAGTTTTCGTCCTCCCAGATTTTGATCCTGCCCCTGGCCTTGGCCGCCGTGACCGGCTGGCATTTTATCTTCACCCGCCAAACAGCGCCGCCTTCCCGGATCGTTACGGAAACCCCCTCAACCCCGCTTATTGTGCCCCCGGCTTCGTTGACATCCCCGCCTCGCGGGCTTATGCCGACCGTGTCGGATCCTGAATCCGCCTCCTCCCTATCGACCCCGCCCAAGGATCTCCTGGGCGCGCATCCGGCAATGCTGGTAGTCCTGCGCCAGCGCTGGGACGAGGAGGGCATCCGGACTCTGGGCGAAGATCCCGCCCGCTTGAACAACACCGAATTGCGCAACGCCGTCCTGCCTTATCTGGAGATCAAGGGCAAAAAGCTGGAGGGAACCAGCTTCATTAACTGCGATCTTGGCGGTTTGACTCTGGAAGACGTGGAATGCGTCGGGGTTACCTTCCGCCAGACGCATCTGCGCTACGTCCGTTTCAAAAATGTTACCTTCAGGGATTGCCGCTTTGAAAACGCCGGTCTGGAAAAGGCCGATCTGGAAAATTGCCGTTTTCTGGGCGGGTGCCTAGCCGGGGTGAAGACGCCGGGTGAAGACCGGGCGCCGGCGGCCTTCAAGGAATGCCGGTTGCAAGACGTGCTTTTCGAGGCTTTTGTTTTTGACGGCGCGAGCCTGCAAGGGATCAGCGGCCGCCTGATCCTCAGAAAAATCGTAGAAGTCCATAAAGACCCGAGTTTTCCTACGCTCAACGGCAATAACCTGGAACTCCTCATGGAGGATTGCCGCTTCAGCATTTCCTGCAGCATTACCGGTAATTACCGCGTTTATGCCAGGAACTGCCTTTTCAGGCGCAGCGACCTCCATATCAACGGCTACAACGACGGCTCTCCCCCCGGCGAGCTCAAGCGGGTGATCCGCCTGGAAAATTGCGAACTGCAAGACTGCTACCTGAGCAGCGATGGGTTGGTGTTGATCCGCCAGGGCAAGATCAGCGATTATTCCACTCTTGCAAGCGTTCAACGGAGCCTCTGGTGGCTGGAAGGCTGTACCTTGGGCGGCGAAGACGGGCCTGTTAACCTGACCGGCGATGCCGGAACCGGCATGCATATTCGAGGCAAAGGGCCGGAGAGCCCGCCCGAACGCCTGAACATTAAAAGTCAGGGCAAGATCAGCCTGCTGGATCTGGCCCTGCAGAATCCCGTTTTCAGGGCCCAGGGTTCCATGTTGCGGGAATTGAACCTGCGCCGGACGCGCCTGGAAGGCGCGGACCTCGCCAAACTGCGCCTTTTGGCCGGGCAATGGGAAGATGTCGAACTCCTGCCGGAGGTGAGATTATCGCAGGACACCCGCCTAGGCGCGCTGAAGGTCAGGAAGATACGCTTTCCGCAGGGTTCGCCTTGGCGCGGCATGGAAAACTTCACCCTGCCCCCGGAGACTCCTTCCCTGTTATGGAATGAAGCGGATCCGCCGGATTTGGGTCATTGGGAATGATCTTGCCCGGTGAAGCCGGTGGTGGGCTGTCCCGGAAATAAAAACGCCGGACAGGCGAGCCGTCCGGCATGATGAATTGTTGATCGCGTTTAAGGCTCAGGATTCTTCGATGGTGATGGCGCTGGTGGGGCAAACCTCCACGCAGGATTCGCAGCCCAGGCATTCATCGGCGTTGACCGGGTGGGATTTGCCGTCTTGCATCTCGTACACGCTCACCGGGCAGATATCCACGCATTCCCCGTCGCCATTGCATTTATCAGTATCCACCAGAACATTATAGGCCATTGCATCCTCCAGACGATCTGGCGGCCCGGGCCGCCGGTTAGTGCCGCACGGGCGATCCCTCGCCTTGTCGTGCTCTGTTCTGGTCAGCAGATACCTTTAGGGGGAGAGCCTGTCAAGCAAAACCTGAATCATAAAAAAACCCGGCCGTTACGGCATTTGAGGCGGCCCAGAGGGAGATCCCGGTAATATAGACCGGCCTCTTTTTCACCCGCGAAGCCAGGCAGGCTTTGGCCGGAAACTAGGGCCAGGAGCGGGGCGAGGTTTTCGGCTTGCAGGACGGCGGCCCGGTTTTGGAGGGCCAGGGTCGGAGGAGGCAGGAGGTCACGGGGTCCGGCGCCGCGTTTGCCGATAAAAAAGCCCTGCCAGGGAGGAGAGTCGTCCGGAGCGTTCTTGCGGGTCCGGCGGCCTTGCGTTCCGCCGGATTGCGCCCGGGGGTCGCCGCTTCGGGCGTTATACGGATCCAAGGGGCGGAGTTTTGTGCCGGCGGCGTGCTGGAAGTAAAGCCCATCGGGCCGGGATTCTATCCAGCCCGGCGGGAGCAGGGAAGGATCCAGCAGGGGAGCGGCCAGGCCGGAAGGGCTGAGGCCCGTGGAGAGGTCGGAGCCGGGAAGAGGCGGGGGCGCGACCCCCGGTTTTTTGGCTTTACCTAGGGCAGCCAGATAGAAGCCCTGGCCTCCGGAGGTTATTCTGAGACTCTCCGGGGCGCAGGGGGCAGGCGCTTCAAAGCTGAAACCGGGGAAAGACTCCAGGGGCAGGGAGGTCAGCCCCGGAATGTTATCCAGGGCCCAGGCGATTTGTTCCTCGTTTTCCTGAATGTTTAAGGTGCAGGTGGAATAGAGGAGGAGGCCGCCGGGACGGAGCAGGTCCAGGGCTGCGCGCAGTAGCCGTTTTTGCAGGGAAACGAGCGGCTTAAGTTTTGATCCCTGCCAGATGTCAAGCACCTTGGGGTGTTTTTCGGCCGTGCCCCAGCCGCTGCACGGGGGATCCAGCAGGACGAGGTCAAAATTTTCCCGGACCAGGGGCAGGGCCTCGCCTGGGCAGCCTAGGCTTGCGGCATTGAAGATATTCAGCAGGCGCAGGTTGTTGCGCAACACTCCCAGGCGTTTGGGAGCGGGTTCGTTGCCCAGCACCATGGCTGTATGCCCCAGGAGCCTGGCCAGGAGGGAGGTTTTTCCACCCGGACTGGCGCAGAGATCCAGGGCCAGCGTGGGGGACGGATTTGGATCCTGGCCGGGTTTGCGTAGCCGGTTCAAGGCCAGGGCCGGAAGCATGGAGGAGGCGTCCTGGATATAGATATAGCCGAAGCGGGCGGCCAGGCTTGCACCCAGGGGCAGGGGCTCGTGGTCCAGCAGCCTGGCTCCCTGGTAGAAGGGGGCCGGGCTGAAGGCATAGCCCTGGGCCAGGAGCAGTTTTTCCGTCATGGGCCAGCTTTCTTCCGATCCGGCTAGACGGAAGACGCGCCGGCTCACAATTCTCCGGCTTGGTTCATGGCTTCGCCGGCGGCCTCTTTCTGTCCGGCGGCCTCCAGGGCTTTGGCCAGATCCAGCCAAGCCTCGCGCAGATCCGGGCGCAGGGCCAAGCTTTGCCGGGCCAGGCTCTCGGCTACCGCCGGGTCTTCTTCGGCCTCCAGGTAAAGCCGGGCCAGCATTTGCAGGGCCAGGGCATCATGAGGATCGTGGATTAGGGCTTCATACAGGGCTTCCCTGGCTGTTTGGGGGTCGCCTTTCTTCAGGGCTAGACGGGCCAGGCCGCGGCGGGCCAGGCCTTGCCCGTTCGGGATCTCGCCGGCCCGAAGATAATACCTGGTTGCCTCATTCGGGCGGCCCTCTTCTTCCGCAAGCCACCCTAGGCGGTGCAGCACAAAGACATTCCCAGCGTCCAGCTCCAGGCAGCGCTGAAAATACCTTCCGGCCGCGGCTGGCGAGCCCAGACTTTGAGCCAGGGTTCCCAAGTTGTAGAGGGTATTGAAATCATCGGGGGATCGCCGCAGGGCCTCTTCCAGGCCGCGACGGGCTTCTTCCTTCCGTCCCAGGCCGGCCAGAGCCAGCCCCAGGGAATTCCAGGCAGGGATGTTGTCCGGGTCGCAGAGCAGGGAGCGGCGGTACTCGGAGATGGCCTCCAGGGTATGTTCCACGCCGCCCAGATGCAGCAGGCGGTCGGCATTGATGTTCAGGGCCAGAGAATCCAGCCGCCCTAGGCGGGGACGAGGGAGAAGCAGGGCGTAACGCAGGGCTTTCTGGGCGTTTTCCAAGCCGTCAGCCGGGTGAAAATCAAGAAAAGGGTGTTGGGCCATCCCGAAGGCGCTTTCCAGCCCCAAATCCAGCTCCAGGGCCAGACTGAGGGTCTCCAGCCGTACGGACAATATCCGCGCAAAGTCCTCCGGATCGTCTGAAAGGGAATGTATAAAGAAGATCAGGCTGTTCAGGGCGTAGCGCCCCAGGAGCAGGTCCTGGCCGAACATCTCCCGGCATCTGTCCGCCACCGGGGCCAGAAGATCTTCCGGGGATGGCTGCGCTTGGCTATCCGGATCTACGGTATTATCTGAATGCGGCAGGGGTGGCGGGAGCGGGACGAAACGCCCCAGCACCAGGGCTGAAACCGGGCATTTTTCGCGTTCGCGGCTCCAGTGGCGCAGGAAATCCGCGGGGAGAACGTGCCGGGGGTCGTTTTGTTCCTGGTCAGCTAGGCGCAGGTAGTCTCCGGGCAGGGGGGGAGAGGCCGGGTCGTCCAGGTGCAGCACCTCCGCTAGGGAATTGTTTTCTTCCGTGGCCAGAAGCAGAAGGTCGGCTTTGTAGACCGGGAGGCGATCTCCGCCAGCCTCCCAGACGGTGAAGCCCTGGCCGGGTTTGGCTCCGGTTTCGCTCCCCAAGTTGATCAAGACCCTGGAGAAGGGGCGGGACTCCAGCACCCTTCCGCCTTCGTGCAGAATATCGGCATAGGCCAGGGAGGGCAAGGCGCTGTCCGCAGCCAGATCCGCGGCCAAGCGTCCACGCCGTAGCAGGCGGTGGGATTGTTCCGCAGGGGATAAACCTTCCAGGCCGCGTAAATCCAGCGGGCAGCGCGTCTGCCCCAGACTGATTCGCGCTCTGCATATCCGGCCGGTCAAAGCATCATGGTTTTCCACCCCGGCCAGCTTCTCCGTCAGGTTCAGCCCTAGTTCCCTGCCGGACAGATGGCCTTCTCCGGGCAGGAGCAGGGCCAGTTCATCATCCCCGCTACGGGCGGAAAAACCCTGCCCTGGCTGCAGGTTTTCCAGGGTGCGACCCAGCATGGCCAGCAGTCCTTCCACCCGTAAATGGCCGTGCCGGCGCGCCAGTTCCCCAAGCCCGTCCAGCCGGAAGATCAGCAGGCTGAATTCACCGGCGGAGCGGCCGGAGGGATTTTTTAGTTCATATTCCAGCCAAGGAGCCGCAGGCCTTAAGGAAGAGCGCTCCGGAGAGCGGATAATTCTGGACAGGCGTCCCAGTTCGGCGGCTACCGCCTCCAGCAGGGCCTGTCGATGGTGCAGGCCGGTGATGGGATCGCGCAAGGTTTGCCGGAAGAGCGCGGCCTTGTCCAGGCAAAGGCCAGCCAGGGCGGGCAGGGCGGGTAGCAGGGGGCGGATTTTTACGCCCTTGGGCAGACGGGCCACGAAAAAACCGAGAAATTCTCCGCCCGTCTGGCGCAGGGGCAGCAGGAGCTTGCGTTCCCGCGTCAGATATTCCGCTGTGTCCGCCGGAGTTTCCCCGTCCAGGACCGGCCGGGGAAAATAAAAGCTGTGCGCGCTGAAAGGGAATATTTCACGCAAGCCCGCGCAGATCACCGCCTCCAGCCCCACGAGGTCCATCTTGGAGAGCAGGGGTGCGGCGAAGGCGCCATCAGGGAGCTTATCTTGATCCATGCCTGCCCATACCTGAGAATCCCCAACTTGGAAAGGCGGGAATATTCCGGACGAAGCCCGAAATATTCGGTACTGTTCCAGTTTGCGTTGTCACAATTCATATAAAAAATGGCTCCAACGTATAATAGAAGTTTTACCTTTTTTTATTTTGCGCCGCACATGCGCGCCTAGCTGTATTTATTAGCTTTTCTTAAACTTTGCTTGTAAACGGCCTGGGAATTTTATTCTTCAGGCCGTTTTTGCGTCCAACGTATAACTGAATATGGCGGGGTCTTTCCTGTTTTTGCCGACGCGGAAGACCCCGCCACCGAAACCGCCGGTGCTGCTTGGCGCAGTGCGCTTGGTTTGTAACCAAGCTCCAAAGGGCTACCCCCTTCACCAGCTTCTTTTTGGTTATACGGCAGGAGCGATTAGTATGAACAGATTGAAGATTGAAAAGCGGGCTGACGTTATAGCGCATTTGGTTAGGGGCGTTTCAGTAAGGGACACTGCGGCGCTTACCAAGGTATCCCCCACCACCGTTTTGAAGCTACTGGAAGAAATTGGCGCGGAATGCGCTGTTTACCTGCATTACAACATGGTTAAGCTGCCATGCACTAAAATTCAGGCCGATGAAATGTGGTCATTTGTAAAAATGAAGGAAAAAAATGTGCCCCCTTACCTTAAAGGGCAGCTTGGCTATGGCGATACTTGGTCCTGGCTTGCCTTTTGCCCTGACAGCAAATTGGTTCCATGCTTTTTGGTAGGGCGCAGGGACACCGAGAACGCCATTAGGTTTATAGATGATTTGAGCTGGCGGTTCGGTAGCAGAGTTCAACTAAGCAGCGATGGGCTTGCCATATACAAGGAAGCCGTGGAACTGGCTTTTGGCGGAAATGTTGATTTTGCCATGCTGAAGAAAAGGTATGGCGGCGTCCGTGTTTTCCAGGATGGGACGACCAAAAGGTGCCGAACGAATGAATTTAGCGGTTCTAGTAAGGAAGTTGTTTGCGGCAGGCCAGACTTTGCCCACATCACCACCGCTGGCGTTGAACGGGTGAACCGCACCTCGCGTTCAGGGGTGCGACGCCTGGCGCGGAGAACCGATGCCCATAGCAAAAAACTTGCGAACCACCACTACATGACAGCCATATTTTACGCTTACTACAATTACTGTCGCATTCATTCAAGCCTACGCACTACCCCGGCACAGGCGGCAGGGCTTGAAAGGCGCGTGTGGGACATTGAGGACATAGTAAAGTTGGCGGCCTAGCTTTCTTCAAACAGGTCTTTGACTTTACAGCCCAAGCATTTGGCAATCATTTCCAGTGTTACCAAATGCTTGGGCTACTCACTCTTGCATTGCTCGTAAAGCGTATTGCCCCATAACGGAACAACCCATTTCTTTTAGTCTACGCTTTTAAAGATGGATTTGCAAACTTAGATGCTTCCGCCAGAATATCCCTTTTCAGAGTAGGCGCAGTGAACAAGTTAATATCCCGTAAAGACTCCTCAGTGCTAAACCTACTATTCTCAGGCTGTTCATGGAAGAAGTAACTGGAACCAAAAGGCACATAATGTTCGTGCATGATCTCTTCGAGTCTTTTAAAATCGTCGTTATCCAAGGACTGCTTCTTATCGTACTGCTCCTGAACGGCGAATGCGCGTTTAAGTATCTCTAGCTGCGCTTCTGGTTCAAAATATGTTTTATTTTTATACGCTGCTGATGCGATGTATACTTCCCAGTCATCGAAAGAGATGTAGTCTTGATTCTCAAATAGTAGTTTTGCAAGCTCTAACTCTGGCCCAGAGGCTTTTATCATATCCGCCCACTTATTAAACCCGACCATACGTGCAATAATATGTTGGGCTTTCATTAGGCTAAAGTTATCTTCGTCCATGTCAAACTTAGTTCTAATCAGCTCTATATTAAAATATTTTGGTTTATAACCATAGAGATCATGATTAGAAAAAGCGCGTCCTTCTAATACTTTTTCATCTTTGATGAACTTAGTTTTATAATCGCGGAAGAGGTTTTTAGCTTGCAATTTGAAGTAGGCAATAGGTGTCATAATATAACTCCTTAATGTTGCCCAAGTTTATTATCTGTAGTTTTTGGCGTCCGTAATCTTTTAGTTCAGATAATAAACTCGGAAGGGTTATATTACCTTTTGTGGTGGCTGATGAAATCTTTGCACGGACGAGCGGGCTTGCCAACGAGCACAATCATATAGTTAGGTACAAATTGTGCAAATGTCAATATTGAAAAGCAATGGATGGAATTGAGCGCCACTAGCCAAGGCACCACCAACTACAAACAACCCGCGCCCTCGGCGTGTCTATCAAGGGCGTGATCTTATTTATTATTTTTACAAAAAAACGTATAAATAAAGCACAGGGCGGGGCCAGTTGGGCTACTGCTTGGGTGAGCGGCGTTTGTGGGGGCCAACCTGAACGCGCTTGCCACTTTGTTCACGGGTGTGTTTGCGAACGGGAACCGTCTTTGGGCGGTTATCGGTTTTAGCCATACGTTTCCTCCTTTTCATGGCTGCACCATGAAGATTAGGGGATTTCGGTGTATGGCCCCGCCCTGTGCTTTGGTTTAGAGTATCATGCGAGCGAGTTTTGTCTATTAAATTTAGGCGCTTGCCATAAACGTTGATTAAACAACAAACGGGCGCGCCGGAGGTAAGCATGTCCAGCGAAAAAGATGCCGGGAACCAAGCATTCCTTGAACGGTGCAAAGCCGAACAGGCCGCACCACCCACCCCGCAGCCTATGTCGCATGAAGAACATGCGCGTGCGCTAAAGGAATATGCTGCCGAAAGAACCTTGCGGATGGCGCGGGGCACACTGGAAGGTAACGTGGTTAGGACAAAAGGTTAATAAATACAGCCGGACGCGCCAAGTGCGCCAAAACGGAAAAAAGCAAAACCCCTATTATACGGGGAACGCAAATTTATGCGTTTTTATGAAATTCCAAACTGGAACAGTACCAAATATTCCCGGCCATTGCCCCTGGGGAAAATACCTTATAGAGATAAGCAACTTGGTACTGAAGCCATGTTGGAAAAACTGAAAAAATTTTTGCGGTGGCTGGTTTTCGCTCCCCCGCCCAAGCGCCGCTATTGTCCGCATTGCGGAGGGGTGCGCTGTTTCGGGGCCTGCCAGTTTCCGGATCCCCGGAAGGAAAAGGATCGCAGCCGGGCTTCCGGCAATGGTTCCGGGCCGGGTTCTTCTTGACGCATTGGTGGATGGGGTGTAATTCCGCGTAGTTGGGAAAGGGAATTGCCTGGGTTCAGGAGAAAACCTGTGGAAGAGAATAAAAATATGGAAACCCGTGGCGCCGACGTCAAGCTGGGCACAAAATCGCCGCGGGCCGCGGCCTTTATGCCCATGTTGCGGGAATTGGACCGGCAGGGGGAGCTCAATGAGGTCATCAAGAGCCGGGTAGTCAAGCTTTGCCATCTTCTGGATCAGGGCGAACAGGCTTATGCCAATGGTTTTTCCAAGAACGTGGATTGTCTGGAGCTTGAGAAGCGTTATGGGCAATGCCCAGCGGAAGATCTGACCGAACTGGAGGCGGGCGGGCTGACCTTCAGCCTGGCCGGCCGCATTATGACCATGCGTTCTTTCGGTAAAGTGGCTTTTTTCGATCTCCATGACGCCAGCGGCAAGCTCCAGGGATACCTGGCCCGGGAAGAAGCGGACGAGCGCTCCTATGCCGTCTTCAAAAACCTGGATGTGGGGGATATTATCGGGGTGCGCGGCTCCTTGTTCCGCACCCGCACGAACGAGCTGACCCTGCGTTGCCGTGAACTGATCCTGCTGACCAAGTCGGTGCGTCCTCTGCCGGAGAAATATCATGGCCTGAAGGACCAGGAGCAGCGTTATCGCCGCCGTTATCTGGATCTTCTGGTCAACCCGGAGAAAAGGGATATTTTTGAAAAGCGTATCCGGATTATCCGGGAATTCCGCCAGCTTATGGAGAAAGAAGGCTTCATGGAGGTGGAAACCCCCATTCTGCAGCCTATTCCCGGTGGGGCCACAGCCAGGCCTTTTGAAACGCACCATAATGCCCTGGACATGACCATGTATTTGCGCATCGCGCCGGAATTGTACCTGAAGCGCCTGCTGGTGGGCGGTTTTGAAAAAGTTTTTGAGATCAACCGGAATTTCCGCAACGAGGGCGTCTCCACCCGGCACAACCCGGAATTCACCATGTGTGAATTCTACTGGGCCTATGCCACTTTTGAGGACCTGATGGAGTTCACGGAAAAAATTTTTTCCACCCTGGCTCTCAAGATTTGTGGCGATACGCGCATCAGCTATGCCGGGCGGGAAATTGATCTCAGTCCGGGCTGGAAGAAGCTCGGTTTTTACGAGTCCTTGCAGAAAGTGGGGGGGCATGCCCCGGATCTGTATGAGGATTACGCGGCCTTGAGCGGGCACATCCGTGGGCGGGGCGAAAAAATAGTAGAGGGCGAAAGCTTGGTCAAACTTCAGGCCAAACTCTTTGATCTGGATGTGGAACCGCAACTGCTCCAGCCCCATTTCATCTGCCATTACCCGGCGGAGATTTCCCCGCTCTCCCGGAGGAACAATTTGCGGCCCGATCTGACCGATCGTTTTGAACTGTTCATCTGCGGGCGCGAAATGGCCAATGCCTTTTCAGAGCTTAATGATCCGGCGGATCAACGGGCGCGTTTCGAAGCCCAGGCGGAAGAAAAGGCCGCGGGCAACGAAGAGGCCCATTTCATGGACGAAGATTACCTGCGCGCTTTGGAGTATGGCATGCCCCCGGCGGCCGGCGCGGGCATCGGGGTGGATCGCCTGGTCATGCTGCTGACCGATTCGCCCTCCATCCGCGAGGTCATTCTTTTCCCGACCCTGAAGAACGAGGGTCAGTCCTAGCCTATGCGCTTTGAACTCTT
This sequence comes from Desulfovibrionaceae bacterium, assembly GCA_009782775.1. GTDB lineage: Bacteria > Desulfobacterota > Desulfovibrionia > Desulfovibrionales > Desulfovibrionaceae > WRHT01. The sequence continues at coordinate 1,374 of WRIL01000016.1, read as the reverse complement.
TATCGCTTTGCGTTACCTGCGGGCCAAGCGTAGGCAGACCTTCATTTCGGTCATTTCCGTTTTTTCCATGGTCGGCGTGGCCCTTGGCGTGGCCTCGCTCATTGTGGCCATGGGCATTATGAACGGCTTCACCACGGAACTGCGGGAAAAAATTATGGGAGCCACCCCCCAGGTGGTGATCTACAACCTGTACGAAGGCATGCAGGATTATGAGGAGTTGCGCCTGAGGATCCTGGAAGTTCCCGGCGTGCTGAGCGTCACGCCCTTTCTTTATACCGAGCTGGCGATCTCTTCCCCCAGGGGGGTCAAGGGTCTGATGACTAGGGGCATAGAGTCCGAAGGCGGCCCATCTTCCGTCGCCATGCTGAACAACCTGCTCAGCGGAGACCTACGCTATCTGAACCATCCGCCGGATGTCGATGAGGGCGGGGATGATTCCGTTCCCCTAGTCGCCAGGGGAATCATCATCGGCAAGGAATTGGCCGACAATCTCCAGGTTGGGGTGGGATCACGGGTGAACCTGCTGGTGCCTTCCGGACGCCGGGGCGCGGCCGGGGTCAGTCCGCGGGTGGTCAGTTTCGCGGTGGTCGGGGTCTTCAGCACCGGCATGCTGCATTTTGATGGTTCCCTGGGCTTCATCAGCCTGGAGGCGGCCAGGGAAATAATGGGCATCAAGGATGAACGGGTCAACGGCTTGGAACTTACCCTAGGAGATCCCTTTAAGGCGGATCAGGCCGCCCTGGCGGTGGGCGGCCTTTTGGGCGACCGTTATACCGTCCGCACCTGGATGGAGAGCAACGTCAACCTCTTTGCCGCCCTGAAGCTTGAAAAGCTTGCCATGGGCATAGTGCTTTCCCTCATTGTGCTGGTGGCCTCCTTTTCCATCATTGCCAGCCTGATCATGCTAGTGATGGAAAAAACCAGAGATATAGCGGTGATGATGTCCATGGGCGCCACCCGCAAGGCCGTCAGTAAAATTTTCCGTCTGCAGGGGCTGATCATCGGGCTTACCGGCACGGCCTTCGGTTTCGCCGCTGGCTGCCTGCTCTGTTTTCTGCTCCGGCGCTATAAATTCATCCAGCTCCCAGAAAAGGCTTACCCCATGAACTATGTTCCTGTGTTGCTGCAATGGCAGGATCTCTTTTTGATCACGCTGGGCGCGGTGCTAATCTGTTACCTGGCCACCCTGTATCCCGCCAGGCAGGCTTCCGGCCTGGAACCGGCGGAGGCGTTGCGCGCGGAATGAATACGCCGGTCTATGCCCTAAAAAAACTCAGCAAGATTTACAGCGGCCCGGCCGAGAACCTGGTCATTCTGCGGGAGATTGACCTGGAGATTGAGCCGGGTGAATATATGGCCATTGTCGGGGCCTCC
>WRIL01000015.1 GCA_009782775.1 Desulfovibrionaceae bacterium | reverse complement strand
GGCCGGGAAGGAGGCTGGGACGTGGGGGCGGCCGCCTGAGCTTGCGCCGTGGCGGGGGGAGCCATGGTCCTCTCCGTCTTGACGGCCTGGGTCAAAGCCTTGGTGAGGGCCTGGGTAAAGTCATCCAACACACCTACCCCTTTCGCGGTTTCCGCCGGGAAAGACGGCATGGCGGCTCCGGAAGCGCCGGTAACAACAGGCGCGGTCAAAGAGGCGGTCGCCAGCCTTTCCTCCCGCGCCGGACTGGTTTCAATGCCTATCTTCCGCAAAGTGTCCACGGTTTCCAGCCCCATGTACTTGCGCATAAAGGCAAGTTCGGCATCCGAAAACATGACTCCCTGTTTTTGAGGCATCGGAGTGAAATTTTGTTCCTGGAAATATTCTTCGGGCGACTTATTCATACTCATAGCTTAACAACTCTTTGGCAACGGCTTCATATTCACGGCCGCCACGGGTTTCCATCCCCAAATCGTAAATGACTCTCCCTTGGGCGCTAGCCTCACGAAATTTGGTGTCAATGCCAATAACACTGCTGAAAATATTGCCTGGCATCTTGTTCCGCATCAGGGCCAACACCTTCTGGCAAGCTCTGGCCCGCCGATCAAACATGGTGGCCAAGGCCTTATAATTGATCGACGCAGGCAATACTTTATTAAGAAGATTCACTGTGTCAAAAAGCAGCTTCAAGCCGTGCAGGGCCAGAAAATCCGTTTGAATCGGGATGATCAACAAATCCGAAGCCACTAGGGCGTTGACCAGCAGGATGCCCACATGGGGCGGACAGTCCAACAGGACATAATCATACTCCCGCTCCACCATCTCCAGGGCCTGTTTCAGTATCGCCCCTTTGCCTGGACGGTTGCTTAAATCCACTTCCAGTTCGGCCAGGCGGATGTTCGCCGGCACTATGTCAAAACGCTGATCGTAATTGGCCCGGATCTTCCACCATAATGCGGCCCATTGAACCGGGTCGGCAGTGAACAGATCGTAACCGCTGTAAGACTGCATCTCCGGATAGACCCTGAGATGCACAGAGGCATTGGCATGAGGATCCAGATCCACCAGAAGAGCCCTCTTGCCCAGACGGGAAAGGGCGGCGGCAAGACTGACCGCGGTGGTGGTCTTGCCGACTCCGCCTTTCTGGTTGGCAATGGATAGAATCTTCATCCGCCTGGGCGGCTTTGCCTGCATAGACACAAAGGAAACCTCCGACTTTTCCGGGAATTTTGCCCCACCAGTCTTTCAAGCCTCTTTTATGTAAACAATGGAGCCCGGATGATACTCAGGTTTAAAGCTGCGTGAAATATTGTGCAATGATTCAGAATGACCAATAAAAAGATGTCCCTTGGGCAAAAGATTGTCGTAAAAAGAGGACACCACCTGCTTTTTCATGTTATCGTCAAAATAAATAATCACATTACGGCAGAAGACAAACTGAGAACGTTCCACGCTTTTCAGCCCTACGCGATCACTCAGGTTCCCCTGCGCGAAATTGACCAACTTCTTCAGTTCCGGTTTTACCTCGTAAAGATCATTACGGAAGATAAAATATTTACTCACTATTTCCTTGGGAGTGGTACGCAAGGTGTAATCGGAATACACCCCACGGCGGGCGGAAGCCAACACCGGCTCAGATAAATCCAGGGCATTTATTTTTATGTCCCATGTGTTTATTTCCAACTGTAGGACTTCGTTCAGAATGATGGCCAAAGTGTACGGTTCTTCTCCGGTGGAACACCCGGCGGACCAGATGCGCAATTTCTTGGTACGCGCGGTTCGCAGTTCATCAAGCACTTTTTTCAGTATATTTTGAAAAACTTGCAATTGAGGAGGGTTACGGTAAAAACTCGTCTCATTAGTGGTAATAGCCGCAAAAAGCTTGACCAGTTCATCTTTCCGGCGCACATCAAAACGCAGGTAATAGGAATATTCACTGAAATTCTTCAGATTCAATTCCTTGAGCCGATTGCTCAAGCGGTTTTCCACCAGGTACTTTCTGTTTTCCGCGATGTAAATGCCGGATTGGGCATAAATAAAATCACGCAACTGGATGAATTCCTCATCCGTAACCCGCAAATCTTTTTGCGCGGCAACCGTCTGGCTGGCAAACAATGATGACATGCCTACTAATCTCCCGCTGGTCGCCTACGAATTTTTTCAATGCCTTCCTCCGCCGCTCTTTGCACTTCCGGCTCCGCATGTCCCAGCAGAGGCAACACATATTTGAAAGACATCTTCCCCAAAACCGCTAAAGCTTCGATGGCCTTGATCACTACCAGTTGATGTTCATCTTCCAGCATTGCAGCTATTTCTGAAAGCATCTCAGGATCACGCTTTTTACCCAGACTTTCAACGCAACGCGCCCGGATCCAGGGGTCGGGATCCTGCAGACCGCATGCCAGGTACTTTTCTCCAACGTCATCCTGGCACATGCCGAAGACGTCAATCACCGCAAGGCGCACATCTTTATCGTCATCGTTCAAACAAGGAGCCAGATAATTCAGGCGCTCCATCGTAAGATTGCGCCCGGAATTTCCCAAAGACTCCACCGCCACCCGACGCACCTGCGAAGACTCGTCATGCAGTCCCAGGGCGATATTCGGCACAATATCCGGTTCTTCATTGTAGGCGCGCAAGGCATAGTACGCTATCTGCCGGTCCAGAATATCCTCCGACTGGGTCATATTGATGAACTTGGCGCGGATTCCCGCGTCTCGGACAGACATTAGGGCCCCTAGAGCGGCATCCTGCACATCCGGATAGGAATGCCGGAGAAAAGGCCATACTTTTGCGTCAATCAAAGCTGCGTCTCCGGAACGGCTCAGAAAACTCAGTACGTTCTTCAAACTGGTCTGGTCTTTTTCCTTGCCCAGCACCTCTATGAAGAAATCCGCATCCTTCGGATCGCCGCTGGAAGCCAGGACATACAGGATGGCACGCCGCACATCGCGTGTTTGCTGCCAATAATTGGCCTTAAGAGCCTCTTGGGCGCGCCGGTCATGCACATAGGACAATATATCCACAGCCAGTTGTTTTTCCGTATCTTCGCCGCCGACCAGGATTTCGCCCAAAAAATCATTATAACCCATTCTGGCCAGAGACTGGATGATACCCAGCATACGTTCATGATCCCGGTCCGGATCCAGGCGGCTGAGCAATTTGAACACCGCCGTAAAGGCTTCAACTGCTCCGGAGGCGGTCAGGCCGTTTATGGACGCGTCCTGGATAACCACGTCCTCATCATCCAGGGCCACACACATGTGCTTTACCAAAAGCTCATACTCGTTGTGATCCAGAAGGGTCAAAGAATGGGCCCCAACCAGATGGACTATGGCCCGTACTATTTTATTGGCCAAAGGGCCACTGCACCAAGGCAGGCGCTTAATCAGCATGGGAACGGCCTTGATGTAACCCATCTCGCCCAGAGCATCCACGATATTCGCCGACACCAGCTCGGAACTGTTGTTCAGGGCCTTGAGCAAGGCCCCCACGGAAGCCTCGGCCCGCACCTTGATCATGGCCTCAATGGCGGCGAAACGCACCCATTCGTCATCATTCATGGCCTGGTTAAGGGCATGGACGGATTCGGGACTGGCCAGAGCGCCCAGGCTGACCGCCGCCTGATAACGCACATTGACATCCTTATCATACAAGAGGGCGTGGGAAAGCAGGGACACTGCAAGGGCACTGCCGGTGGATCCCAATATATCCGCCCCAAAAATGCGGATATCCTGATCCTCGTCGTGCATCAGAGCGCCCAAAAGATTCACATCGCTCCGGCCCACCTCGCGCAGCACATCCATTACCAGGTTGCGCACCGGAGCATCCTCGGAACGCAAAAACGGCATGGCCGCCTTAATTACAGACGGACCGTCTATCTTGCGCAAGGCGTGGTCCACGGCTTCCTGCACCCCTGGATTGGGTATGGTAAGCTTTTCCAGGAGCAACGGCAGGGCTGAAACCAAGCCGGAATTGCCGGCTTCATAGGCTCCTTCGCGAATATCATCGGGGTTATCACTGGCAAGCATGTCCAGTATGTGTTGTTCTTCCATACCGTGCCTCAAAGTCACTTATGTAAATTATCCATAATGGCCGCAGCAATATCATCCAAATCCACCACCTCGTCGGCCAAACGGGCGTCAACTATCGCCTTGGGCATACCGTAGACCACACAGGTAGCCTCACTCTGGGCCAAGGCCCGCCCCCCGTGACGTTTTAAAATCTCCACCCCGGTAGCTCCATCGCTGCCCATACCAGTCAAAATCACCCCCAGCGCCCTGCTGCCGATCTGCTCCCCCACCGAGGCCATAAGCTCTGTGGCTGAAGGCTTGTAAAGGGCTTCCTTGGGGTTTTCGCTGATCACAATCGTGCGAGAGCTCAGCTTGGATGAAATCCTTATATGCCTGCCTCCCGGACAAACGTAGGCGCACCCTTCACGCGCCTTTTCCCCGTCTTCCGCCTCTTTCACAGATATTTTGCAGATGCTGTTCAGACGGTCGGCAAAAGGGCCGGTAAAACTGGCCGGCATGTGCTGGGCAATCAGGATGGGCGCGGGGAAATCTTCAGGAAACGCGCTCAGCACCTTCTGCACCGCTGGTGGACCACCCGTGGAAACGCCGATGGCCACAAAGTCACGGGTCTGCCTGCGCCCGGACGGGCGTATGACCGGCGTCACCTCTCTGGATGAGAAAGGTTGCGCTACAGGGGAGGGCCTGTGCTTGAGTGCGGTGGATGAGTCCGCCGGTAAGGTTCTAAGTTTGGCACGCAGGGCCAAGGCCTTACGATGCCTGGACACCGCCTTGACCTTCTGGCAGATTTCCAGTTCCACTGCGGCTATATCAGTGGAGCCAGAGCCCGGCTTGCCGACAAAATCCACAGCCCCGGCATCCAGGGCTTTCAGGGTGGTTTCCGCCCCATGGCTGGTCAAGGCGCTTACCATCAGCACCGGCCTAGGTAAATCCCGCATGATATGCTGCAAGGCGGTGAGTCCGTCCATCCTGGGCATTTCCACATCCAAGGTGACCACGTCCGGATCCAGTCTTTTTATGGCTTCTATGGCGTCAAGGCCGTCAGCGGCCGAACCCACCACTTCCAGCTCAGGATCCCGGCGCAGGATCCTGATCAAGGCATTACGCATAAAACTGGAATCATCCACCACAAGCACTTTTATCACAGCAACTCCTTCAATATCGCCTAAAAAAACAGACGGAGCCCGTCGCGTTTACTTGTGTAATTCTGCTCCTATTTGGCACAAAAAACAATAAAATTATAGTTCCGCCTGATGATCTTAAAAAATCCCCCGCCAACCGCTCTGCCCACTGTCCGGAATTTTCCCATGAAAAGCCTTTGGGCCAACCGGGACGCTCTCAAGTTGACAGACCCCCATATCGTCATTAATTAGACAAAGTCTATATCTATTTACAGCGGACAAATCGCGGTGTAAAGCGAACTTTAGGTAAAAATTTATGTTTGCATACGTTGATAACGCCGCCACCACCCCGGTGGGGAAGGCCGCCCTGGAAAGCATGACCGAATGTCTGCAACAGGTTTATGGCAATCCTTCCAGCATCCACAGCCAGGGGCAGGAGGCGGCCCAACTCATGGGCAAGGCCCGCGAAACAGTCGGAAACTGCCTGGGAGCCAGGCCGGAAGAAATCTACTTCACCTCCGGCGGCACCGAAGCGGACAATTGGGCGATCAAAACCGCGGCCCTGCTGGGAGCGCGGAAGAATAAAAAGCATCTCATCTCCACCGCCTTTGAACACCACGCGGTGCTGCACAGCTTGCGCCTGTGGGAAAAGCAGGGATACAGCCTCACCCTGCTGAATGTGCATGGCGATGGGCTGGTGCGTCCGGAGGAACTGGCCTCGGCTATCCGGGAAGACACCGCACTGGTCAGCGTCATGTACGCCAACAACGAAATCGGCACCGTCCAGCCGGTGGCGGAAATCGGCACCATCTGCCGCGAGCGCGGAGTACTTTTTCACACTGACGCGGTGCAGGCCGTGGGGCACCTTCCCATAGACGCGCAAGAGCAGAAAATTGATCTGCTCTCCCTTTCCGCCCATAAATTTCACGGCCCCAAAGGCGTAGGGGCTTTGTACTGCCGCAAGGGCATACCCCTGGATATTTTCATGGAGGGCGGGGCCCAGGAACGCGGCAAGCGCGCCGGCACTGAAAATATCCCCGGCATCGCGGGCATGGCCGCGGCCCTGAAAGAGGCCTGCGCCAATATGACTGAAGACAATAAAAAAGTCTCCGCCCTGCGGGACAAGCTGATCCAGGCCATGACCCGCATTCCCCGCAGCCGGCTCAATGGGCACCCGACCCGCCGCCTGCCCGGCATCGCCAACTTCTGTTTCTCCGGCATTGAAGGCGAGGGCTTGCTCCTGCATCTGGACCAGCACGGCATCTGCGCCTCCTCCGGTTCAGCGTGCACCTCCGGTTCCCTGGACCCCAGCCATGTGCTCCTGGCCATCGGACTACCCCATGAAGAAGCCCACGGCTCGCTCCGTATCTCGCTGAGCGCCTTGAACACCGAGGCGGAGGTAGAACATATCATCGCCATGCTCCCCGGCCTGATTGAAAAGCTCCGCTCCATGTCCCCGGTGTGGCAAAAAATACGGCAAAACGAAGGAAGCTGAGATGATTTACAGCAAGGCCGTTATGGACCACTTTTACAACCCGCGCAATGTGGGCTCCATTGAAAACGCAGATGGCGTGGGGGAAGTGGGCAACGCCAAATGCGGCGACATTATGAAAATGTATCTCAAGATTGAAAACGAGATCATCACCGAGGTCAAATTCAATACTTTCGGTTGCGGAGCGGCCATTGCCACTAGTTCCATGGCCACAGAGATGATCAAGGGAAAAAGCATTGAAGAGGCCCTGAAACTGACCAACCGGGCCGTGGCCGAGGCCCTGGACGGACTGCCCTCGGCCAAGATGCACTGCTCGGTGCTGGCCGAAGAGGCGGTCAAGTCCGCCATTGCCGATTATTACAGGAAAAACGGCCAGGAACCTCCACCGATGGCGCGTCTGGCCGAATGTTGCTGCCACGCCTGCGAACAGTCTGCTGAAAACTGAAATACGGATTCGCCTGAGGCGTATCTTGCCGCCCTCAGCCAAGAGGGCTCAAATCCCCCGCCTCGCTCAAACCCCGCGCAGATCCCCTAAAATCATGGGGCAGACCTTTCCAACTAGATTCCGGCCGCCTTTAGCTGTATAATCAAGACTTGGGACCAAAAAACCCATTCCGTGCCTCCAGAGTAAATTCCTTGTATTCCTTTACGAGCGCAAAAAGCTCAGTAAGCTCATACCGCCTCCAGTTCGCAGATAACAACTCCCCCCTCCGACTCCGGCAAGGCGATCACGCCGCAGTCCTCCACCCTGCGGACGGGGACTTTTTTCATCAGATGTAGCCTCCGCAACATACAACTACAACCATAGTCGTTATGCCGTGAGCGTGAGAAAAATGGTGTCGCTCAACCTTCTTAAATCAGGGGAAATTTTTATGCCTATCCAAAATCCGCTTGCGGTTGCCGAGAAAAAGCTACCCTCTCACGAGGAAAACGAATGTCTTGACCCGGGCATGTGCTACTTGGAAAGACGCCTTGCCGGCAGCTATTTCGACGTACCACTTTGCCCATCATGTAAAAAGCCATTGTCACTTTTTGCCGTTGACACATTACTATGCGACTCGTGCGGCACCCCTCTTGATTTTCTTGCCATTAGAGATGCCATAAAAAATTATTGCCAACGGGAATGAGACCGTGAGAACGTCTGTGCCCTTTATTTTCGATGCGGGTATCGCGCTGCGTATGGGGAATGGCGCGGGGGACAAAAAAAAGAGGCTACAGCCTCATTTGATGTAACCACGTTCTATGAATTTACTGGCGCGCAATGCAGGATTCGAACCTGCGGCCTTTGGCTTCGGAGGCCAACGCTCTATCCATCTGAGCTAATTGCGCACGGCGCTAGCTATAGCAATATCGTTTTCTTGTAGTCAACGCTTTTTCATCTGAAATGATCTGTCGCGGCTTGTTGTTATACGTGTCCGCCTAATTATAGATAATTTCTAGATTAATTCTAGATAAATTCATGTATGACCGCCAGGAGATGAGCCCTTCAGGCATTTCAACCGGTCCGGCGTTTGCCTATGATATTTTTGCACTTGCAGACCATCACCGCCTCATCATTCTGATTAATGGTTTCCAACAGGGAATGGACCGTGCCCCGGTCATTTTTGGATTGCGAGGGGATCGTCTCCTGGATGGTCAGGCGTAGGCGCAGGGTATCTCCGGGACGCACCGGCCTCAGCCAGCGCAATTCATCCAGGCCAGGGGATCCGAAGCTGGCCTGCCCCGGCAAGAAATTTTTCACATAAAGACGGAAAGTCAGGGCTATAGTGTGCGCTCCGCTGGCTATTATGCCCTTGTAAGGCCCATTTTCTGCCAGATCCGGGTCAAGGTGGAAGTATTGCGGGTCATAGACCTGGGAAAAATTCACAATATCTTCCTGGCTGATCCCGGCGGTTTCGTCAAATTCGTACACCGCGCCCGCCACATAGTCCTCAAAACGACGCTCTTCCCTGGAAACGGCGAAATTATTTGCTTTCATGGTTCAATCCCCAGCTTGATTTGCTTATTTTCCACTTATCATTTAACTGCGTAAGAGTCGAGGCCGAAAAATTCCCGGCAGCGGCAACAGCCGACGGTTGCGCCGTACCCCACAAAGGGCAGGGGTTTGTTTTTTTCGGGTAATGGTATATGAGGTTACAGGCAATCCTGCTGACGGGAATGATCACAGGAGCAAATCCTCGCCGCGGAATGTTCGCGGGCGGGCGGGAAGTGGCGGTGCCGCCGCCGGAATCGGGCAACACAGCAAGCAAGCAAGGAGTGCGTTCATTATGGCAAAGATCCGCGTGGGCATTAACGGTTTCGGGCGCATCGGGCGCCAGGTGTTCAGGGCCATCAAAAAGCGTTACCCCGATAAAATCGAGGTGGTCGCCATCAATGACCTGTTCGATGCCGAGACCAACTTTCATCTTCTGGAATATGACACCAATTACGGACGCGCCAACTATAACATCAAAGTCGAAGGCGACCTGGTGCATGTTGACGACTGGAAGGTGCACAGCCTGAAGGAACGAGATCCCAAACTCCTGCCTTGGGGAAAACTGGGGGTGGATGTGGTGGTCGAATCCACGGGCATTTTCCGCAGCGCCAAGGATGCGGCCGTGCATATCCAGGACGGGGCCAAAAAGGTGATCATCACCGCCCCGGCCAAAGACGAGGATATTACCGTAGTCATGGGCGTAAACCACCAGGACTATGACCCGGCCAAGCACCATGTGGTCTCCAACGCCTCCTGCACCACCAACTGCCTGGCCCCCATCGCCTTTGTCCTGCAAAAAGAATTCGGCATCAAACACGGCAATATGGCCACAATACATTCCTACACCAATGACCAACGCATTCTGGACCTGCCGCACCAGGATCTGCGCCGCGCCAGAGCCGCCGGCTGCAACATCATCCCCACCACCACCGGGGCGGCGGAAGCCGTCGCCAAAGTGGTGCCGGCCCTGAAGGGAAAGTTCAAAGGTTATGCCCTGCGGGTGCCCACACCCACAGTATCCATCGTGGACTTTGCCGGAGTGCTGGAAAAAAACACAGATACCGAAGCGGTGCTGGCCGCCCTGCGCAAGGCAGCGGACGGGCAGCTCAAGGGCATTCTCGGCGTTAGCGACAAGCAACTGGTTTCCTCGGATTTCCGTGGCGATTCCCGTTCCTCCATCGTGGAATCAGAATACACCAGCGTGCAGGACGGCAACCTAGTCAAGGTGGTTTCCTGGTACGACAACGAATGGGGTTATTCCTGCCGGGTGAGCGACCTGGTGAACCACATGGGAGAAAAAGGCTTTAAATGATCACAACCGCCGTTTTGCGGGCTTAACCTTTAAGCCCGCAAAACGCTCTAGCCTTTGCGCCAAGCCTCTTCCATGCAAAATATCGCCATATGGAATACCGCCTTTTTAGGCGACGCCATCCTGACCCTGCCCTTGCTGCAAACCTTGCGCTTGGCCTACCCGAAAGCGCGCTTGGATTTTTACACCAGATCCGGGGTAGCCGCGCTTTTTCAGGATCACCCTGTTCTGGACCGGGTTTTCGCCTACAATAAAGACCAGGAATGTGGCCTTGGAAAAATCCTGGCTTATGGCCGCGTCCTGCGCGAGCGCAAGTATGATCTCTGGATCTCCGCCCACCGCAGTCCGCGCAGCGCCTGCCTGGCCTGGCTGAGCCGGGCCGGAGAACGCCTGGGCTATGATGCGCCCTTTATGAACCGTTTAGCCTTGACGCGAACGACGGATCGAAAATTTCCGGAACTGCACGAGGTGGATCGCCTGCTCGGCCTAGCCCGGGCGCTGGGTCTGCATGAAGTTTCCACGTGGCCGGAAATCGCGCTTCCCGCGGAAATTCGCCGGCAGACCCACGATTTTTTCAGCCTGTTGGGTGAACGCCCCATCCTGGGGCTGCACCCGGGGTCAGTCTGGGGGAGCAAACGCTGGCCGGTTAGGTATTTCGCCGACCTGGCCAAGCTGGCCCTGGAGCACGGCGCCAGAATAATCATCTTCGCCGGGCCTGGGGAAGAAAACACAGGTTCCGCCTTGAGTGCCGCCATCCAGGCCGGATCTCCCGCCCGGAGCCTCTTACGCATTAATAAAAACAGAGAAAACGGACCGGGTTGGGTTTCCGCGGCCAAAGAGGCGCTCCCGGCGGATATCCTGGATCTCTCGGCTACACTGGACCTGCGCTTCCTGGCGGCCTTCATTGCGGAACTGGACTGTTACGTGAGCAACGATTCCGGCCCCATGCACCTGGCTTGGGCGCAAAAAACGCCGCTGGTGACCCTGTTCGGCCCCACCGTGCCCGCCTTCGGATTCGCGCCCAGAGGAGAAACAGCCGTAACCCTGGAAGTTGAAAACCTGCCCTGCCGCCCATGCAACTTGCATGGCCCCAGGGAATGCCCTCAGAAACACCACCGCTGTATGCGTGATCTGCTCCCGGAGCTGGTCTGGACAGAGACCAAAAAACGCCTATCCAGGCGCAAAACGCATACACCGGACGCCTGAGGCGGTTTCAAAAGTGCAAACTTTCCCCTGGCCTCAGGACGCGCGCTTCGGTCAGGCCGCCGGCTTTCCTGGCAAAGCCCACGGGATCCGCCCGAATGGACGGAAAGGTGTCGTAATGAACAGGTACGGTGATTTTCGGGCGGATCAATTCCACCGCCCGCGCCGCGTCCTCTGCATCCATGACGTAATGGCCGCCAATGGGCAGTATGGCCACCTCCACCTCCTCAGCCGCCAGCAGGCTCATTTCCATGCTCAGCCCGGTATCGCCGGCGTGGTAAATCTTTTTGCCTTCAACTTCCACTAGAAAGCCACAGGGCTGATCCGCGCAAACCACCCGGCCGTTTTCGGAAACAGACGACCCGTGAAGGGCCGGGGTCAATTTCACCCGACCGAAAGACAAGCTGACGCGGCCGCCCACATGCATGGCGATGGTCTTCAGTCCTTTGCCTTCCAGATACAGGGCCAGCTCATTGGTCGCCACCACCACGGCTCCGGTGCGCCTTGCGATAGCCTCGGTATCGCCCAGGTGATCGTCGTGGGCGTGGGATACAAAGATATAATCCAGGATCGGCCTGACCTCCGGCCCTTCGGAAGCCAGAGGGTTGCCGCTAAGGAAAGGATCAAACAGAGCCTTGATGCCCTGACCTTCCAGGTAAAATGCCGCGTGTCCGAGATATTGCAGGGTCGCCATAATGACCTCCGGTTGGGCAATACTTAAAAATTGACGCCCGTGGCGCTTTGCCGAAAATACGGGATAAGCGCTTCGCTATGGTTACAGGGTTTCACACATAAAATCCAGATCGCGATGTCCGGCTATTGCCAGGCAAATGGCTCTATGCCATAAAAATTAGGCTGGCATAATTCAACCAAAGTTACGGAAACCATCATGTACCTGGCTGATCGTCTTTTAAGGCTGGAGGAATACGTCAAAGGACATTGTCCGGCCCTGGACGCGCCCCTGCCCGCCCATACCCTGATCTTTTCCATTTCCGACGGCGAGGCGCGGGCCGAAGTGCTGCATGTCTCCGGCTCTTCCCTGGAGCAATGCTGGAAAGATGGACTAAGACGCCTGCGCCGCCGTATGCAGCTACGCAAGCTACACGGCGAGCATTTGCGCCTGGACTGGGTGCGAAAAGTCCGGTCCTGCGCCTTCGATGAATTTCTGAAACTGGCGGAACAGACCAAGCGTGGCTATCTGCGCTATGGCCTAGCCCTGGACCAGACCTTCACAATTCTCCTTACCGAGCAGGAGGCCAACAGCCGGGCCATTTATTACCATGAATCCAACCATGATTCTTCCCGCTTCAACCCGGATCGTTTCACGGATTGGGCCACCAAACGTTTCAGCGGCCAGGAGGTAAGACTACCCGCGCCAGAGGCCACGGTCTGGGCCCTGGACACCGCCGGCGTTTATTGCGCCCCTGATGGGACGCTATACCACCTGCCAGGGCTCGGACCGGGCAAGACCCTGAATTCCGGTTTTTTCACCGGACGGAGGGAAATCAACAGATTTACCCCGGAGCTTGGCGACGATACCATTACCGGAGCGGCCCGCTGGCTGGCCGCACAAATCCGCAAAGATGGCCGCTTTATTTATGGATGGCTGCCTTGTTTCGACAAAAACCTCACCAGCTATAACTGCCTGCGCCATGCCAGCTCCCTCTATTCCCTGCTGGAGGCCCTGGAATATACCGGCGATGAAGCTCTGAAAGAGCCAGCTCGACGCGCCCTAGAGCGTATGGTCACGGAATTTGTCCGCGAATACGCGCCTCAGGGCAAAAAAATGGCTTTCCTGGTGGATCTGCCTGTAAGCGAAATCAAACTGGGAGGCAACGGTGTCACCTTGCTGGCCCTGGCCAAGTGGCGGGATCTGACCGGCACCGACGAACATCTGCCCCTGATGGAACTTCTGGCCCAAGGCATCAATTTCATGCGTGACGAATCCAACGGCGTCTTTACACATGTGCTACACGCCGAAAGTCTGGCGCTCAAGGAGCAACGGCGGGTCATTTATTACGATGGTGAAGCGGTTTTCGGACTGTTGCGCCTATATCGCCATACCAAAGACCCGCGCTGGCTGGATCTGGCCCAAAAATCCTTCGACTCTTTCCTGGACGATGCCCGGTACGCCCAGGCCCACGATCACTGGCTTAGCTACGCCACCAATGAAATAACCTTATACTACCCCCAAGAGCGTTATTTCCGTTTTGGCTTGAACAATTGCATGGGGCACCTGGATTTCGTGCTGCAACGGGAAACTTCCTACCCCACCCTGCTGGAATTGATGATGGCGACGCAAAAAATGCTGATCCGCCTAGCGGATCTTCCTGAACTGCAAGCCCTGACCCGAAGCCTGGACCTGGAAAAATTCAGAACCGCCCTGCATTACCGGGCTAATTATCTGTTGGAAGGCTTTTTCTGGCCGGAAATGTCCATGTATTTCCCACGGCAGAAACGCACGGGCAACACCTTTTTCTTACGCCACCACGGTTTCCGGGAGCGCATTGACGATGTGCAACACTTCATTTCCGGATTCATCGCCTATACTTCCATGCTGAAAGAGGACCAGCCGGAATGGCGGCCGCCGGAAGATCCACCTTGGCGACGCGAGCCATGACCCTATGAAAGGAGGTTCCCGCGCCTGCCCGGCAAGGTCCGCCGAACAGGCGCGGAGGGGATGCGGTTTTCTTCCTACTTCTTGACGGCTTCTTTCAGCCTCTTCCCCGGCGTGAACCTGACCACCTTGCGGGCCGGAATACTGATTGTTTTTCCGGTACGGGGATTACGGCCTTTACGCGCGGCCCGCTTCATCACCTTAAAACTGCCGAAGCCGGTAAAGGTCACAGCATTCCCAGATTTCATGGCCTCAACCAATACGGCCATGATCGCGTTAATAGCGGCCTCGGTCCGTGTCTTGGCCCCCTGCCCGGCTTTGGCGTGAATCTTTTTTACAAGTTCTGCTTTGGTCATTTATGGTCCTCCTTATTTTTGCATTATATTTATTTATAATGCGAATTTCCTGGCTACGCGAAACCGGACGGTTCCGGCCTTATGGGCGTAAAATACGCCGTGGGCGTGACGGTGTCACTCAGCGACTTGATCCCGTATAGACGCAAAAATTTTTTCAACGGGGTAAAAAGGGCATCCGGAACGGCTTCTTCTGCCGGTTTCCGCGCTCCCCCCTGGTCCGGAATTTTGACGATCGTCTTCCTGGCCTCAAGCACAAAAGGTTCCGGCTGGGAAAAAGGCGTGCGGACCAAAGACCCATACAAGGTATTAAGCTTCTTGAGAGGAGTGAAGCTTCCTTGCTTCTCTTGGCCAGCCTCCGCGCGCGCGGCAACCCGCATTTTCGCGGACCCGGATGCGGGGGGCCCAATATTGCCGAAGAAACGATCCAAGGGCAAAGGTGAGGCTGGGGGAGGGGTAAGGCTTTTTTCCTGCTTTACGTCCTCGGGCTCAGGCAAGACGCCTCTCTGCGGTTTTAGAGCCAAATCCGGAGCGGCGGCGGTCGGGGAAACGCCAAAAAACATCTCCAAGGGGGTCAATTTGGCATTTCCAGGCTCGGCAGCCTGTTCAGGAGCTGGCACAAGGTATTCCTCCAAAAAATTGTTCCCGCTCTCCGCGCTTTCCTGTTCTTTCAAAGAAAGCATACCCTGTTTGTCGCCTTCTTCTGAGCCTGAGGCATCCACGGCGGTTACGGCCGGAGCGGTAGCGCCCAAAGAAACGGGAGGCGGCTCCGGACCCAACGCCAGAGACACCGGCACGAAGGGTGCGGATTCAATGGTAAGCGCAAGCTCTGGCCCGGCAACTCCAAATTCTGAAGCTTCAGGTCCGTCGGACAATAAATCTTCATCGGCGGTCATCATGGCTGGCTCATTGGTAAATGATTCAGGGCCTACCACCCGGTTACGGCCGGAGGATTTGGCCTCATACAGCAACTCATCCGCATCATGTATGCGCTGAGTCAAAAAATCCTCAACAGAAACGCCTTCCGGCACCTCCCCCACCTCAGTCACCCCGAAACTGGCTGTAATATTCAGCTTCTCCCCCCCAAATTCCAAAGACATGCCCTCCACTGCGGCCCGCAAACGCCGGGCGATGGCCATGCCTGCCTTAATGGGGGTATTGGGCATAAAAATAATGAACTCTTCCCCGCCGTAGCGGCAACATAATTCGTGGGAACGCAACAAAGACCGTATCTTGACCGTAAAAGCCTTCAGAACCTCATCCCCGCATAAATGCCCGTGAGTGTCGTTAAATTTTTTGAAATGGTCTATATCCGTGATGATCAGGGTGGAATTCCGCGGAATAACGCTCGGCGCTCCCAGCATGTCGGTCGCGTATTTGAAAAAACCAGCCCGGTTGTAATACCCGGTCATGAGATCGTGGTACGAGAGATCCTTGTATTTTTCTGAAAGGCTGGTCAGGCTGTTGATCGTGCTATCCAACTGTTCCGTCATCTTGTTAAAGGCAACGGAAAAATCGCCCATGAAACTCACCCGGTGGTGATACTCTCCAACGGCAATACGGCTGGCCTGCCAAGTCAGGTGACGCAAATTGGATTGAAATGCTTTAAGCGAACCGGCAATAAAACCGCGTTCCTGGCAGGGATATTCCAGGTTGCCGTTAGTCAGAGCCTGCACCATATACCGGATGGACATGATTTGCCTGCGCACATCATCCATAAACGGAATATGTCCAAATTCATCGGGAAGGCTGTCTTCATTAGCGACCGCAGACGCATTCAACAAACGATTGATATAGTCAACCACATGATTGACTATATCTTCATCATAAATTGGTTGAGCCTGCTTCCCGGTCTGTTCTGACATAACTAACCCAGATTGAAAAAACCGAAACGGCCTCTATTCCTCCCGGTTGACCTCGAAGCGGCAGGTTCTATCCCCGGTGCACCAGCAGTCAATCTCTTTCACCGCAAAGGCTTTGCCGGTAAAGGCATAGAAAATGCCAGCAATAAAACCCTCGTCATAAGTGCAGACCACATGGTTTATCTCCGGCAGTCCGGAACAGTCCAGATCCTCGGAAACCGAAAGAGTCAGGGAAGTGCCGTCGGAATTGCCGCCCTCGATCCGCAGAATGCCGATTTTCAACTCCAGCAGGACTTCCTGGACCTTGGCCACAAAACTGTTTATATCCGGTTGCGGCAGAACAAATTTATTGCAAAATTGCTGCCCGGCCAGAAAACCGGCCTTGTATAAAATCCGGTCAGATTTTTCAGTGCCGAATTCTTCCTCGATCACATCCCTCAAAGTGTACTGAAACAGGCGGTAAACCTCGATCCTAGTGGTATTGCCAAGATTCGGACGGCCAACATCCACATCGCCGATAAAATCCCATGTAAACTTATACAATCTTTCCTGTTCCTGCATAACCAGCCCCTCCGGACGTGATGGGGAAAACCGTCAAACACTAGAGTTTTTCCAGCACATTTCTGGTATATGACAAACAATCTCGCCATATATAGATATTATCCATTATAAACATAAATCCATTTAGTGACAATGGTCAAGATATACCATCCATAAAAATGGTTTCATCGCCACAGGCCTGTTTTTCCGGAGGCCCGGGAAAAGTATAGTCGCCCCCGCGCTCAGCGCCAGCCGCCGCCCAAGGCCTTGTACAGGTTGATGGTATTGATTTCCCGTTGCAATTCGCTGTTGATGTAGGCTTGCTGAGCGCTAAAAAGTAGCCTCTGCGTGTCCAGCACGTTCATGAAGCTGTCCACCCCGTTTTTGTAGCGCACATTGGAAATGTCATAGGACTGCCTGGCCGCGTCCTGCAAGGAACGGGTGGCTTCAAGTTGTTCATTGATGGTGGAGCGCTGGGCCAGGGCGTCAGCCACCTCGCGAAAGGCTGACTGAACAGCCTTTTCATAAGAGGCCACCGCCATATCTTTTTGCAAGTTCGCCGCCTCCAGTCCGGCCACCTGCCGACCGCCGCTGAAGATGGGCAGGGAAATTTGCGGTGTAAAACTCCAGGCGCGGGAATTGCTGTCAAAAAGCGTGTCCAGATCCGCGCTGATCGCCCCAAGGGAGGCAGTCAGGCTGATACTGGGAAAAAAGCTGGCCCTGGCCGCGCCGATGTTGGCATTGGCCGACCTCAGGCTGTGCTCGGCCTGGAGAATATCAGGGCGGCGCTCCAACAGCCAGGAAGGAAGCCCTTCAGGTAAATCCTGAAATTTGCGCACTTCGGCCAAGCGTGAGGGAATGACCAGATCCGGAGGCAAGGCCCCGCCAATGAGCAGGGCCAAAACGTTCTCCAGGCGCAGCACGGTGGTCCGGATATTCACGGCATTCACCCGGGCCTCTTCCATCGCTGCCCTGGCCTGGTTGACCGTGAGCTGGGAGGCCAGTCCCTGCCTGTACATGGCCGCGATAAGATCGTAGGATTCCCTGCGGCTGGCGTAAGTGTTGCGGGTCAGTTCATATTGCTCCCGGCCGGCCACAATCTGCAGGTAAAGCGACGCCACTTCCGCCACCAAGGAGATGCGCGCGCTATGGGCCGCATGGGCCGAGGCCAGATAACCCTCCAGGGCCGCATCCTTTAGACTGTTTATCCTGCCGAAAAAATCCAACTCGTAAGAAGCCAGCCCCACGCTCAGGGAATAACGGCGGGAGATAGCGCTATCCGGGGAAGGCGGCGGCAGGAAGGTGGGACCACTCTGGTTGGCATACGAGCCCACGCCGGCAATGGCGGGGAGGAGTTCACCCCTCTGGATCTGGTACAGGGCGCGGATCCTCTCCCGGTTCAGGACGGCTAGGCGCAGGTCGCGGTTGTTTTCCAGGGCAAAGGCGATGAGCTTTTGCATGTCCTGGTCAACGTAAAATTCCTGCCAGGACAGGTTGCCTAGGGCCGGATTTTCTGCCCCGGCCTTTTCCGTTTCGCCCCAACCATCTTCCGGGCTCAAGCGCAACAAAGGCATCTCGCCTTCTTCCGCGCCCACGCCGCGGTATTCCGGATAGTCAGGGAAGCCCCCGTCCACCGGGGACTCTGGACGCTCGTAACGGGGGGCCATGCTACAACCGGCCAGAAGCAAAACCATAAGCGCCGTCCAAAAGTGCCTGAGCATAAATTACCCCCGCGCCTTGAGCCAGCCGGCCGCCAGCGGCTCTTTTTTGGTTTTATATTTGTACAGGCTGGAGATGCGCACAAAGAACACCGGAATGAAGAAAATTCCCAAAAAAGTGGCTGCGGTCATACCGCCTAGCACCCCGGTGCCGATGGCGTTTTGTCCGCCGGAACCAGCCCCGCTGCTGACGGCCAGGGGAACCACCCCGAACATGAAGGCCAGGGAAGTCATCAGAATGGGCCGGAGACGCAGACGGCAGGCGGCCACCGTGGCCTCGATCAGGTCCATGCCCTCATCCGCCAGATCCTTGGCGAACTCCACAATGAGGATAGCGTTTTTGGCCGAAAGCCCCACAATGGTCAGAAGCCCCACCTGGAAATACACATCGTTGTTCAGTCCACGCAAGAAAGTGGCGAACAGCGCCCCCAGCACTCCCAACGGCACCACCAGCATGACCGAGATGGGGATAGACCAGCTTTCATAGAGCGCGGCCAGACAGAGAAAAACCACCAGAAGAGAGATTGCATACAGGAGCGGGGCCTGAGCCTGGGAATGCCTCTCCTGGAAAGATAGTCCGGTCCAGTCTATGCCGAAACCGTGGGGGAGCTGCCCCCCGATGCTTTCCATGAGGTTCATGGCCTCGCCAGAGCTAACCCCCTGTACCCCCTGCCCGGTGACTTTCATGGAAGGGATGCCGTTGAAACGCTCCAGGAAAGGCGCGTCCCGCACCCAATTGCCCATGACAATGGAGGAGAACGGCACCATTTCATTCAGGTTGTTACGTATATAGATGCGATTGAAGTCATCCGGCTGCATGCGGTAAGGGGCGTCGGCCTGCATGATCACCTTCTTGGTGCGCCCGCGATCCACAAAGTTATTAATATACTGGCCGCCCCAGAGGGTGGAGACGGTGGTGATCACTTCATCCACCCGCAAATTTTGGGCGCTGGCCTTTTCCCAGTCTATGTTCAGCCGGTACTGGGCAGTGTCGCCCCGGTTATCCGGACGCACCTGGGTAACCTTGTCGGCGTGCTGGGCGGACAGACCCATGAGCATCCCCAAGGCGGCCCGCCTGGCCTCATAGCCCTGCCCCTCGTTATCCAGCATCTGCATTTCAAAACCTGTGGAGGTGCCCAATTCCATAATCGCCGGAGGCTGGATTACAAAGACCATGCCTTCGCCGGTAAAAAGCAGCCTCTGCCTGGCCCTGGCCGCAATGGCCCCGGCCTTCTGCCAAGCCTTGGGCCTTTCACCCCAGTCCTTCAGGCGGATGAACATCATGGAGACGTTCTGGCCGCTACCGCCGAAACTGAAGCCGATGACCCCCGTCATGGAGGCCACATTGTCCTTTTCTTCCTCCAAAAAATACCTTTCCACCGCGTTCAGCACCACTTGGGTGCGCTCCAAGGTAGCGCCCTCGGGCAACTGGATCATCCCCATGAGTATGCCCTGATCTTCGTCAGGCAAAAAAGCCGTAGGCAGCTTGATAAAACCGAAAACCGTAACCGCCAGGATGACCACATAGGCGATGAGGATGGGGGTGGAATGGCGCAGGACCCTGGCCACGTTCTCCGAGTACCAGTTGGTGAAACGGGTGAAGGCCCGGTTGAAGCCGCCAAAGATCCTCATTTGATGGGAAATGCCTCCGCCGCTGGCCGGGCGGTCGGATACCGGTTGGAGAAAAGTGGCGCAAAGAGAAGGGGTGAGCACCAGGGCCACCACCACGGAGAGCAGCATGGCCGCGACGATGGTGATGGAGAACTGCCGGTAGATCACCCCCACGGAACCTCCAAAAAAGGCCATGGGAATGAACACGGCCGAGAGCACCAAACCAATGCCCACTAAAGCCCCGGTGATCTGGGTCATGGATTTGCGGGCGGCGTCCCTGGGCGAAAGATGCTCTTCGTGCATGAGTCGCTCCACGTTTTCCACCACCACGATGGCGTCGTCCACCAGGAGACCGATGGCCAGCACCATGCCGAAGAGGGTCAGAGTATTGATGCTGAAGCCGAAGGCGGACATAGCCGCGAAGGTTCCCAAAAGCACCACCGGTATGGCGATGGTGGGGATGAAGGTGGCGCGGAAATTCTGGAGAAATAGGTACATGATGAAAAAGACCAGGATGATGGCCTCAATGAGGGTCTTGACCACCTCATACATGGAGATGCGGATGAAGGGGGTAGTATCGAAGCCGGGCTTCCATTCAATATTGCCCGGAAAATACTGGGCTATCTCGTTCAATTTGGCCACCACCATGTCCCGCGACCCCACGGCGTTGGCTCCGGTAGCCAGGCGCAGGGCTATGCCGGCGGCGGGCTGCCCGTTGAAACGGGATCTGTAGTTGGCGTTTTCCGCAGCCAGTTCCATCCAGGCGATGTCCTTGAGTTTGACCATGGACCCGTCTTCGTTGGTACGGATGATGATCTCCTCAAATTCCTCAATATAACTCATGCGGGCCTGGGCGGTAACCGTATAATTGATCTGTTGCCCTTCCACCGCCGGAGCACCGCCGAGATAACCGGCGTTGATGTCGTTATTCTGGGCGCGCACAGCCGCGATCACGTCCGAGGAATTCAGCCCGTATTTACTGAGCAGGGCCGGATCGGTCCAGATACGCATGGAATACTGCGCGCCGAAGACCTGTACCTCGCCAACGCCCTCAATACGGCTCAAAGGATCCTGCAAATGGGTCACCGCATAATCGCCCAGGTCCTGGGAGGTCATGGTGCCGTCCGTGTTCACCAAGGCAACCATGTAAAAGAAACTGGCCGAGGATTTGAGCACTCGGATGCCGTTGCGCTGTACCACGTCAGGCAGCATGGCCATGACCAACTGCAACTTGTTCTGCACCTGCATCTGGGCGATGTCCGGGTCCGTGCCCGGCTTGAAGGTCAGGATTATCCGCGACTGTCCCGAAGAATCACTGGTGGAGGTCATGTAGTCCAGATTATCAACCCCGGTCATCTGCTGTTCGATGATCTGGGTGACAGAGTCTTCGGTGGACTTGGCCGAGGCCCCGGAATACCACGACACCACGGTGACGTTGGGGGGGGCGATATTCGGATACTGGGTGATGGGCAAAATAAAAATGCTCAGCACCCCGGCCAGCATGATGATAATGGCGATGACCCAGGCAAAGATGGGCCGGTCTATGAAAAAATGCGACATAATTTATACGCCTGCCTGCTTGCTGCGTTCCATGGCCTATTCAGCCGGCCCCGCCCTGAGCCTGTGCGGGCGCTCCGGGTTTGCCCCCCAAAGGATAAGCTTGGGCCGGAATTCCCGGCCGCACCCGGTTCAGCCCTTCCAGAATCACCTTGTCACCCGCATCCAGGCCCACAGGTCCCTCTTTGCCGGGCAACACAATCCAGGCCGTGTTGCTGTATATGCGCGAACTTTGAATCACACGCTGCTCCACCATATTCTGGTCATTGACAATGAGCACCACCGCCTCGCCCCTTGGCGAACGCTGCACCGCTCCCAGAGGCACCAGCAGGGCCTGCCTGGTCACCCCCTCCGTAACCACGGCCCGCACAAACATGCCGGGCAGGAGGAGACCTCCTGGATTAGGCACGGTGGCGCGCATGGTAATGGCCCCGGTGCTCCGGCTGACCGTTGCATCATAGAGCATCATCCTGGCCTCGTATTCATAAGGCAGGCCGTCTTCCAGCACTAACTTGACCCCCACGGCGTTTTCCCCGGCCTCGGCAAGCGCCCCGCTGAGCAAATTACGTTGCAGACGCAAAAACTCCACGCTTGACTGGGTAATGTCAATATACATGGGGTCCATCTGTTGCACGGCAACCAGCGGAGTAGGCTGACCGGCGGTGACCAAGGCGCCCTCAGTAACGTTGGAAATGCCCACCCGCCCGGAAACCGGGGAAAACACCTTGGTGTAATCCAGGCTGATCCGGGCGCTCTTCACCGCAGCCTCGGCCCCGGCTACATCGGCCTGGGCCACCCGGTACTGAGCCTGGGCATTGTCGTATTCCTGCTGGCTCACCCCGTTGACCTTGATGATTTCGCCATAACGGTCCACAATGCGCTTGGAATTGGCCAAGGCGGTCTCGGCCTTGCGCTGGTTGGCTAGGGCCGTGTCATACTGGGCCTGGTACATGGCCGGATCAATCTGATAAAGTTGCTGCCCGGCCTGCACATTTGAGCCTTCCTCAAACAGACGCTCCAGGATGATCCCGTTCACCTGCGGACGCACCTCGGCCACGGCATGGGAAGCCACCCGCCCGGTCAATTCCACAGTGGTGAGCACGTCTTCTGGCTTGAGTTCCACCACGCCCACTTGGGGAATCTGCATCTGCGGCCCCTGCCCGGTTTTATTGCCGCCGCGGACGATGACGAAAAGACACACCGCCGCCACCAACCCCAAGGCCGCCAGCGCGATCAAACGCCGCCGCCGGGATTTCCAGACTGCTTCGAGCATAAATTTTGTCCTGTTGAGGTATAAACGCATTGCCAGCTTGCAATTTTTTTGTTAGAGTCAACTCTAATGATTACTTAAAATTCCAGGAATTGTCAATGTCGCAACCGAAAAAAAAAGCTCCATCCGAACAAAAACTTGCCCGTTCCTACAACTCCGCCTTCAGACGGAAGCAAGCGGAAGAAACCCGCAGGCGCATAGCGGATGCGGCGGAGGAGCTGATCCGGGGGCACGGTTACGAGAATACGACCATTGAGGCCATCGCCGGAAAGGCCGGGGTTGCCCCCCAGACGGTTTACGCCGTGTTTCATTCCAAGCAGGGCATCTTGCTCCACCTGCTCAAGCGCTCCATGCGCAACGCGGAAATGGACAGCGATTACCAAAGCCTGATCCGCAGACCATCTCTGGAAGAAGCGGCTGAAGGTCTGGCTGCCCTGACCGCCAGACAGGCCCGTATGAATTTTTCCGCGATCAATACCCTGGGCGGCATGGAAGTGCTCTACCCAGAACTGGCGGATCTGGCAAGGGAGGCGCATGAATTCCGCCGCGCGCACATTCTGGAAGGAGTGCGGGAAGGCATGGCCGTGCGCGGCCTTAAAAGTTCTCCAGAGCAGGAAAAAATGCTGGCCGACATCTTCTGGGCCTTTACCGACATGCATCTGTACTATATGTTGGTCGCGCAATCCGGCTGGACCGACGAAGATTACGAAAGCATAATGAAAAAAGTGCTGGTCCTGCTCATGCGCGAAGTGGCTCCGGAAATGCTCAAGAGGTTATAATGCTTGCCATTCACCACCAAGGCGCCCTCTGGCGCAATGGCGTCCTGGAAACCGATCCCCATGCCCTGGTATCCGGAAGGTCCCAGGGCTTCCGCCGGACCATGGCCTGGAAAATCCTGGAAAAACACAATTTTTCAGGAAACGAGGACAAACTCCGTCTGCGTTTTGACGCCCTGGCCTCCCATGACATCACTTACGTGGGCATCGTGCAGACGGCCAGGGCCAGCGGCATGCAGAGCTTCCCAATGCCTTACGTCTTCACCAACTGCCACAACAGCCTGGGGGCGGTGGGCGGGACCATCAACGAAGACGATCACGCCTTCGGACTTTCTGCGGCCAGGAAGTACGGCGGAGATTTCGTCCCCTCCCACCTGGCGGTGATCCACCAATATGTGCGAGAAACCCTGGCCGGGGGAGGCAAGATGATCCTGGGCTCGGACAGCCACACCCGTTACGGGGCGCTCGGTTGCATGGGCGTGGGCGAGGGCGGGCCGGAACTGGTCAAACAGCTTCTGGGCTGCCACTACGAACTGGACCGCCCGGAGACGGCGGCCATCTTCCTCAAAGGTTGCCCCCGCCCGGGGGTCGGACCGCAGGATGTGGCCCTGGTCCTGATCCGCGCCCTCTTTCCGGATGGTCTAGTCACCAATCGCGTCCTGGAATTTTTCGGCCCCGGAGTGGCCGCCCTTTCCCCGGAGTACCGCCTGGGCATCGATGTCATGAGCACGGAAACCACCTGCCTTTCCTCCATCTGGCAGACCGATGCCCGTATCCGCATCTGGCTGGAAAAGCACGGACGGACGGAGGATTACCAGGAACTGGCCCCGGAGGAAGGCGCTTATTACGATTTGGCGATGGAGGTGGATCTCGCACGGGTGGAGCCTATGATCGCCCTACCTTTCCACCCCGGCAACGCTTACCCCGTCCGCGAATTTCTGGCCAATGCCCCGGACCTCTTAGATCAGGTGGAGAAAGAAAGCCGCCGCTATACCCCGGAACTTAGCCCCGGCCTGCGCCGGAAATTCCGCCAGGGCAAATTCATTGTTGACCAGGCGGTCATCGCCGGCTGCGCAGGAGGCGGCTATGAAAACATCCTGCAAGCCGCCCGGCTGCTCCAAGGACAGACCGCCGGCTCCCCGGACCTTACCCTGTCCATTTATCCGGCTAGCCAGCCCATCTTCACGGCCTTGCTGAAAAAAGGCGCAATCCAGGCCTTGGCCGAAAGCGGGGTCAGCCTGCGCACCGCCTTCTGCGGTCCCTGCTTCGGAGCCGGAGACGTGCCGGCGCATAACGCCTTTTCCATCCGCCACACCACCCGCAATTTCCCAAACCGGGAAGGCTCACGGCCGACGGACGGACAAATGGCCTTCGTGGCCCTGATGGATGCCCGCTCCATCGCCGCCACCGTCCTCAAGCGCGGCGTTCTCACCCCGGCCGATGAGCTGGATTTCCCGCCGGAAGACCGGCTGGACGACGATTATTTTTACGACTCCGGCCCGTATGCGCGGCGCGTCTATCACGGCTGGAAAGGAGTCCCGGCTCCGAGACCTGAAGAAAGCCTGGAACTCGGGCCGAACATCACCGACTGGCCGTCCCTTCCCCCCCTTCCGGAAAACCTGCTGCTGATCACGGCCTCGGCCATCTATGACCCGGTGACTACCACCGATGAACTAATCCCTTCGGGCGAAACCTCTTCCTACCGCTCCAATCCCCTGCGCCTAGCCGAATTCACCCTGGGCCGCAAGGACCCCGGCTATGTGGGCCGGGCCAAGGCAGTTCTGGCCCTGGAACAGGAACGCAAAAAACTCCTGCCAGGAGAAACCCCTTCCCCGGCCTTGCAAGCTGAACTGACCCTTCTGCGCGCCGCCCTGCCGCCCGACGCGGAAAACTTGGATGATCACGAAACTCTGCGCCACCTGGAACTGGGAAGCTGTGTCTTTGCCCTTCGCCCCGGCGATGGTTCGGCCAGGGAACAGGCCGCCTCCTGCCAGAAAATTCTGGGCGGCTGGGCTAACCTGGCCGTGGAATATGCCACCAAACGCTACCGTAGTAACCTGATCAACTGGGGGCTCCTCCCCTTGCGCCTGCCGGACCGGGAAAAGCCGGAAATCCATACCGGCGACCGCTTGTATATACCCAACATCCGCCAGGCCGTACGCCTCAATCTTCCGGAGATTCCGGTCCTACTGCTGCGCCCTGGGAACGCCCTCCCTCTCCGTCTGCGCCTGGACCAGCTCACCGAGGAGGAAAAGGCCATTCTCCTGGCCGGATGCCTGATCAATTTTTACGCGGACCAAAAGGCCTGAAAAATTATTTCGGATAACGCGTTCATGGAACTACGCTTTTTTACGGTGGAAACCGGAGAATCCCTGTCGCGCCTGGATGTTTTTTTGAGCCGCCGGCTGCAAGGGGAGCTTTCTCGCGAAAAAATCAAACGCCGGATACTGGAAGGTCTGGCTCTGGTGGACGGGCAACCCGCGCTCCAGCCCGGAAGGGAGCTTATGGCCGGCCAAAAGGTGGAACTGGGGCTGCCTGAAATGGAAGCCGGACCTCAGGCCGAGGACGGCGAACTCCAGGTGCTTTACCAGGACGAAGACTTGGCCGTGCTGAACAAGCCAGCTGGCCTCTCCGTACACCCCAGCCCCGGAGAGCCTTCCGGCACTCTCTTGGGGCGGCTCCTGGCCCATTTCCCTTCCATTGCGGCCCAAGGCGGAGATCGCCCCGGTCTAGTGCATCGCCTGGACAAAGATACCAGCGGGCTGATGCTGATCGCCCTGAATGAAGGCAGTCGCCTGGCCCTGAGCACGGCCTTTGCTGACCGTCTTCCCCGCAAGGAATACCTGGCTATGGTCTATGGCCGCCCCACTCCATCTCAGGGCGCCATTGAGGCCCCTCTAGGCCGGCACAGCCGGCAAAAGACCAAAATGGCCGTGCTGCCCAAAGGCGGCCGCCCGGCCCGTTCCGATTACCGCACCCTGTATGGTGATCCGTCCGGACGCTTCAGCCTGTTGGCCGTGCGCATCCATACCGGACGAACCCACCAAATCCGCGTACACCTGGCCCATATCGGCCACCCGGTCATCGGCGACGGGCGCTACGCCCAAAGGCCGGCCGCCGCCCGCGCCCTGGATGTCGGCCAGCTCTCTCCGGCCCAGGAAGAATTTCTGCGCGGCTTGGTCCAGGGGCAACTCCTGCACGCCTGGCAACTGGATTTCCCCCATCCCGCTGAGCTTATGCGCCTAGGGTTGGCCGCACGATCCCCATCTTGTGAGGTCAACCGAGAGGCCGCTCCCCTGCATTTCACCTGTCCGCCGCCAGATCGCTTCATCCAGACGGCCCTGAGCCTTTCCGGACGTTTACAGCGTTTGGTGATCACCGGCAACCCCGGCTGCGGCAAATCCAGTCTGCTGAAAATATTGCAAGAACGCGGCCTGCCCGTATGGAGCGCGGATCAGTCCGTGGCCCGTCTCTATGAACCTGGGGAGGACGGCTGGCGGCTAATCCGCAAACGCTTCGGCAGCCGCTTCATCACGGAACATGCTGAAGGCGGTTCCGGCCCACTTATCGACAAAAAGGCCCTGTTTGCGGCCATGGCCGCCGACCAAACCTTGCGCCGGGAAGTGGAGGGATTGATCCACCCCCTGGTCCTGGCGGAACAGGAAAATTTTTTCCGGAACCTAGATGCCCTGCCCCTGACCGCGGCCCTGGCCGCCGTGGAAATGCCCCTGTATTTTGAAAGCCGCCTGTCCACGCCAATGAGCCCAACCTGCCACACCGGCAAAGCTGGCTGGGAAGAACACGCTGTCCCTTTGGTGGCGGCCGTCCGTTGCCCCTTGGACATCCGCGCCCAAAGACTGAGGCGAAGCCGGGGATGGTCCGCGGGGATGATCGCCCAAATGGAAGGCTGGCAGTGGGCAGAAGAGAAAAAATACGCCGCCGCCGACTTCATCGTGGATAACAGTGGCCCGCCGGAAGCCTTGGCGGAGGAAGCGGACAGGCTCGTCAACACCCTGGAAAGACGGCGCGCGGAAAGACGCGCCGGACTGGAAAAAAAACTGCGGGAGATATGCTCTCCCGCAGTTTGATCATCAGGCCGCCTTGGCCGGCACCTTGCTCCCGCCTGCGCCTTCGCCCTTTTTCAGCCAGTTGCGGATAATGCCCAGGGCCTGATCTATGTTCTGTTCACTGAGGTGCAGGGCATGGGCCTTGATATCTTCAATTTTTTCCAGGATGGCCATGGCATCCATTTCTTCATCACTGCCGTCCATGAGGGCGAGCCTTTCCTCACCCGAAGGCAGGCCGGCCAGTTCCTCCAGCATCTCTCCTTCCACCTTGGGCCGGATCAGGGCCATGACCACCGGACGGACCACGATGAGCAGGAAAAGGAAGATCAGGAAGGCGTTGAGGAAGGGCTTGCCAAGACGCAGGGCATATTCGGCCAAAAGCTGGGCCACATTCTGCGATTCATCGGTGGACTGGGGACCAAAGGGGATGTTGCTCACTTCTATGGTATCGCCCCTGGCGGAATCGTATCCCACCACGTTGGCCACCAGTTGGCGGATATTCTTCAGTTCTTCGACGCTACGCGGCACAAAGACCATTTCTCCGATCTCGTTGGGGACATATGTCCCATCAATGATTACGGCCACGCTCAGGCGATTGACATCGCCCACGCTGCCGATAATCTCCTGCACTTCCTTATTGATCTCGAAATTGGTCTGACGCTGTTCACGGTTGCTGGACTGGGTGCTGATGCTGCCGGTCAGGCCATCGCCACGGAAATTGATATCCGGCACCCCGGCCTCCAGGTTGGCCTGCCCCTGGGTTTGTTCTTCGCTACGGCTTTCCGAGCGCACCACGGTCATTTCCGGGTCAAAAAGCTCCTTGTGAATTGTTTTCCGACTGTAATCCATGCTCACATTCACCTTGGCAATGACCCGGCCGGGACCGACTATCGGCAACAGCAGGTCTTCAATGCGCCGCTCCAGGTTCTGCTGGAAAAACAGGCGTTGCTCTATCTGGGCGTTTGTCATGCCCAGCAGGGATCCCTCTTCTTCAGGCTGGAAAAGGGTTTTGCCGGAGGAATCGGTAACGGATACCCGGTCTTTGGCTAAACCTTCCACCGCCATGGTTATCAGGTTGACGATGGCCAACACCTCTTTGTTGTCCACCCGGCGGCCGTCAGCCAGCTTGAGCACCACCGAGGCCGAGGGTTTCTGCTGGTCCTCAATGAACAAGCTACGCTGGGGAATGACCAAGTGCACCCTGGCGCTCTCCACCATGGTAGACTCGGCGATGGTCCTGGCCAGTTCTCCTTGCAGGGCGCGCTGGTAATTGATCTTCTGCACAAAATCCGTCTGGCCGACCTTGACCTCGTCAAAAATTTCAAAGCCTATGCCCTGGCCCATAATATTGCCTTCGCCGGCAATACGGATGCGCAACTGGTGCACCTGTTCATCCGGCACCATAATGGCCGAACCATTTTCAGCCAGCTTATACTGGATCTTCTGGGCATCCAGAGATTTGATCACCCGGCTGGCGTCTTCCGGATTCAAATTGGTGTAAAGCGGCTGGTAGGGAGTCTGGTTCATGAAGTACAGCATGATGAAAAACGCCGCCGTAACCGTCAGGGCTATGCCGGCCACCATCATGCGCTGGGAAAAATTGATCCCGCCCCAGAAATCTCTGACCCGACCCGCCACCTGGTTAAATACGTTAGCCATGATCATTCTCCGTTAAAGAATTTTTAAACGCCCGTGTTAAAATTGCACACGGCTCAATTCCTTGTAAGCCTCCATGACTTTGTTGCGTACCGCGGCCGTGAGGTTCATGGCCAGACCCGCCTTTTGCAGGGAGATCATCAACTCATGCACATTCTGGGTTTCACCGGAGGCAAAGGCCTGAATCATCTTATCCTTATGCACATGCAGATTGTTCACTTCCGTCAGGGAATTTCGCAGAGTATCGGAAAAAGTATTCACTTGCGGACGAACCTGCTGTATTTGTTCGGCCGCAGCCGCGCGTTCGGCCTTGGCGAAATTGCGTATGGCGGTGTTATAGGCGTTCAGCCCGAGTTGCTGGATGCTCATGCTCCCCTCCCTGCCTTAACGGCCTATTTCCAGGGCTTTATTGTACATGCCCTTGATGGTGTCCACGCTGGTGACGCTGGCCTCATAACCGCGCTGGGCGGTCATCATACTGGCCATTTCCTCCACCACATTGATGTCCGGATAGGCCACATAGCCTTCGGCATTGGCGTCCGGGTGCCCCGGTTCATAGACCAGCTTGAGCGGACGGCGGTCTTGGGCCACATGCATGACCCGCACGCCGCGCAATTCCCGATCCAGGGCGCTGCGCATGTGCTTGCTGAAAGAGTCGTCCACCGGAATGGCCGCCATGATGGTGGTCTTGCGGCGATAAGGCCCGCCTTCCACCGTGCGGGTGGTCTTTACGTTGGCGAGATTCATGGAAATGATGTTCATGTTGGTGCGCTCGGCGGTCAAGGCCGTGGCGCTGATATCCAAAGCGGTCATGAAATCCATTATTTCGCCCCCTCGCTGATGATGTTGCGCACGCCATCGAAATTATGTTTTATTACCGAACTCAAGGTATTGTATTGCAAGGATGTTTTGGCCATGACGGTCATTTCCTTGTCCAGGTCAACCCGGTCTTCGCCGTGGGTATAGCGGGGCACAAATTTTTTGTCCCACTCCGGCCCAAAGCTTTCGGGATCAAATACCGAAGGCATATGCCCAGGATCCGTGCGACTGAGCCGACCCCTGGCGTCCAGATCCAGGGCGGCCTGCAGCTCCTTCTCAAATTCCAGCACCCTTGGCCGGTAGTGGGGAGTGCGCACATTGGCGACATTGCTCATGACGACATTCTGACGCTTGAGCTGAATGTCCATCACCTTGCCGACCAGACCCATGGTGGGGGTAAAGATACTCTTCATCTTGCTCTCTCCGTAATTTTTACGCCGACGTGCCGGCAATTTTTGCCGCAGCTCTCGTCCATGCCCTAAGCAAAGGGCGTACCAAATTTATAACATGCTAAAATAACAATAAATTTTCTCAGTATTGTCAAAAAATTTACACGCCCATCACCCAGGAAACTTTTACCGCCCTGAACCGTCTCGTTCGCCTTCTTTAGCTTCCTGTGAAGGCTTCGCGGCAAACAAATACTCGGTGGCACGCATATTGCTAGAGGCAGGACAGGAATAATAAAACGGCCTAATGAAATAGGCGCGAACCAAGAGTCGGAGGGGATATGAGCAAGCACATTGATTATGAAATCAACCGTGAGCTGGGTGAATGTTACCTGTTCATGGGGGAGATGGACAAGGCGGCGGAGTATTATCAAAAGGCCGTGGACTGCGGCACCGGACATACGGAACCTTTTTTCGGTTTGGCCGCCGTGGCCATTCAAAAGGGAGAACTCAAGGAAGCCGGACGCCACTACCTGGCGGCCCTGGAACTCGCTCCCAGCGACAAGGCCCTGGTGGGTCTGGGTTTGGTGTTCATGGAAGAAGGGGCGGATGATGAAGCCTTTATCCACATGGACAAGGCTTTGGAACTGAACGCCGCCAACATCATGGCCCTGAACGCCCTGATACGCCTGGCCTACAAGCTTTCCAGAGTGGATGAGATCATCCCCCGCCTGAGCGCGGCCCTGGATGGTGAGGATAATGAATCCGTGCGTTTCACCCTGGCCGGATGCCTGAGCTACCTGGGACGGAACGACGCGGCTATGGAAGAACTCAAAATTTTACTGGGGAAAAACCCCGGGCATACCGATGCCCAAGAACTTTACGCCCATATAGCGGCGTAAAATCCCGGACTGACTGCCATCGGTCCGAGATCAATCCCCTCCCCACAAGGTTCCCCGATCCGAAGCCGGGCTTCGGACCGGGGAATCTACCAGGGGATGAAAAAAACGGTACCGGAAGTATGTGGTGAGGACATGGTAAACGCGGTTTTTATCATTGATCCCGGCATGACCAGGTCTTTTGGACATAATTACGTTTACAACCATACTTTCGGCCAGGCTTTCAGCAAGGCAGGGCTTCCGGTCAGCTTTTTCTTCAATGACCGGCTCACTGACGCGCTTCTCGACGAATATCCCAACAGTACTGCCTGCTTTGCCTGGTTTTTGTATCAGGAAATGCACAACAACAGGCTTTCCGAAGAAAAATTCCAGCATTCCGCCTCTTCCCTAGCCGCGGAACTGCAAGCTTACATAAATTCGCGGCTGGACGCCTCAACCCTCATCCTGGCCCATACTCTAGAGCCGGTGAGCCTGCTCGGATTCGCGCTTTGGTACACGTCTATTACGGAAAATCAAAGACCTTATCTGGCCTTGAACCTCATGCTGGGGGTTGACGGCACGCCCCAATGCCAATCCCGCCTGGAGACCGCCTGCTCACTGTTACGCGGCTGCCCCAAGGCGCGCTTGTTCGGAGGTTCCAGTTCTGTAGGCGAGATGTTGACCACTCTTATGGGCAAAGAATGTCCAACAATGCCCACTCCCCTACCGGAGCACCCTGAGAGCTATCACAACCACACCTGCCCGACAGAGCCGCTCTTTGGCATGGCGGGTGACTGGCGACCGGGAAAAAACCTGCATATTCTGCCTTCGGCGCTCACACGCTATCTAGCCCAAGGAGGACAAGGGCGTTTCGCCATCCAGGCTACTCCCACTGATACGCAAATTCATTCTGTCGTACTTGCTTTGCACGACCTGAGCCATACTTTTCCGGGCCGGATAAACCTTAATACCCATTACCTGGACGAACGCGCCTACTACCGGAACATGGCCTCGTTCACGGCCATGATCATCCCATACACGGCCGAAGCGTACTCTCGCTACCGCCCCTCAGGGCTGGTTATAGAATCAGCGGCCATGGCGGTGCCCGCTATCTGCGCCCAAGAGGGATTCATGCGGGAAGAACTCGCTCCATTGCGGAACGGTTCCCTGTTTATGCCCGCGCCAACCGCCGCCTGCCTTGCCGAAGCTCTTTTTCAGTTCGAACGGGAGATGCGGAAAAGAAAGGCGCTTGCCTTGAACGCGGCGCAGGATTACTGCCGACGTCATGATATACGGCATTTCGCTAACGGGTTTTTATTAGCGGCGTAAAAAATTCACTACGCCGGCGGCTGGCCGTCAGGCGTTTGCCGTACAAGGTATTTGCGCAACTTCTCCATTAGAATATCCTGATCGATGGGTTTCCCAATATGATCGTTCATGCCGCTGGCTAGGCATCTGTCGATGTCTTCCTTGAAAACATTGGCCGTCATCGCGACTATGGGAATTTCCCTGGCATATGGCAGATCAAGGCCACGAATGGCGACAGAGGCCTCATACCCGTCCATTTCAGGCATTTGCACATCCATGAGGATCATGTCGTAGAACTGCGGCGAGGCCTTGAATTTCTCCAGGGCCACCCGGCCGTCTTCGGCGCTTTCAATTTCCAGGCAAGTGCCGTCCAGCAGCGCGATAAAAATCTCACGATTGATTTCTATATCCTCCGCCAGCA
Organism: Desulfovibrionaceae bacterium; assembly: GCA_009782775.1. Taxonomy (GTDB): domain Bacteria; phylum Desulfobacterota; class Desulfovibrionia; order Desulfovibrionales; family Desulfovibrionaceae; genus WRHT01. The sequence goes on along the minus strand of WRIL01000015.1, from coordinate 23,118 downwards.
AAATCCGGCGCCCGGTAAAGCAGCCTTCGTTATTGTCGGACTCCACGGAGGCGGCGACTTTTTTCAGCCCCATGTAATCATTGACGGCGTCGCGTATATAAGCCGGAAAAAGCGGCTTGGTCAAAAAATGATCTATGTGGGCGGTTTCGCATTCACTTTCTATGCTGCTTCTATCCAGGCCGGAAATAAGCACGATGTGGATGTCTTTTTTCAGGACGCTCTGCATTTTGTGGGCCAGGGCGACCCCGTGTATGCCCGGCAGGTTGTAGTCAATAAAATGAACGTCATAGTCGCTGTTTTTTTCCAACAACGCCAGCGCCTCCTCCTCACCTTGGGCCGTATCGCAATGGACGCCCAGTTGTTCCGCCACCACGGAAAAAAACATCCGGGTATCCGGGTCGTCGTCCACCGCCAGTATTTTGGGCGTATGGCTCCAGTGCGGCTGTTTGTCTTCCTCGGCCTCCCGCCCTTGCGCCTTGAAGTCAAAAAGGAATGATGAACCTTGTCCCAGAACGGACTCCACCCAGATGGAACCACCCATCATCTCGACGATGCGTTTGGATATGGCCAGCCCCAGGCCTGTTCCGCCATACTTGCGCGCTGTTCCGCTTTCCGCCTGTTCAAAGGCCTGAAATAAACGCTCTTTGTCCGCGTCCGCGATACCGATGCCGCTATCGGCGACTTCTATGCGTATGTTATATGAGGAATCTTTTTGTTTGAGCAGTTTGGCCCCCAGCTTGATATGCCCGTTTTTGGGGGTAAATTTGACGGCATTGGATAAAAAATTGGTTATAACCTGCGCCAGCCGCTGATTATCACCTTCAAGCATACCTGGAATATGCTGGTCAATATGCACGGTGAAATTCAATTCTTTTTCTTCCATGCGGAAGGCGATGACATTGGAGATATCCTGAAGCATTTTTTCAAAGTTGAACCAGATATAGGAAAGTTCAAATTTGCCGGCTTCAATCTTGGACATGTCCAGGATATCGTTGATCACCCCCAGCAAATGCTGCGAGGCGACAGAGATTTTTCCAAGACAGTAGTCTTTGCGCTCATTGTCCTTGGCCACGGCCCCCATATGCGTCATGCCGATGATGGCGTTCATGGGCGTGCGGATTTCATGCGACATGCGCGAAAGAAATTCGCTTTTGGCCCGCGAGGCGGCTAGGGCGTCCTCTTTGGCTGAAACCAAATTTTTGTTGAGCATACGCTCCAGTATCCCGGAAATGAGGAGAACCCCGGAGGCTTCCAAGAGCGCGGCCTCTTCCTTTGAATAAGTCCGGTCTTCAACGCTGATGGCATCAATAAATCCCCAGAATTCACCCCGGATATGCACGGGAACAATAAACAGCGTTGTTACCGCGTCCGGGAAAAGGCCGGGTTTATCCTTACGCGAGTTGATCAAGACGCGCTCGCCCTGTTTGAGCTTATCCACCCAATCGTCGGGCCATTCACCCAAAATGGCTATCCCGTTGGGGTCCTCTCCATACCATCCGTTAATCCTGATAAAGCTCTCCCTTTTTCCGTCAAAACACCTGTTCCAGATGGCCACGGCCTGGCAGCCCACCGTGTCGCAGAGCCTGCGCAAAGATTCTCTCACCTGGACGGTGTAATTTTCATCCGCAGTGGATAAAAGGTTATCGCCAATATTCTGCATAAGGGCCACGTACTCGGCATTGTGCGCCTGCCCTTTTTGGGCCTCGTCCCGGGCGGCAATAACGCAATTCATGGGGATATTAACGTTAAGGGCTATTTTTCGGGCCATGGAGAGACAGGATTCCGATCCGCAGGCCCCGCAATTGACCCGGCGCTTGTCGGGATCGCTTTTGCGCATCTGCATAAAGGCATTTTCGATGGCTTCTTCGGATACCTCGGGATACTTCTGGGGGAAAACGGTATAAGTACGCAGAAAATCCTCAAGGCGCAGCTCCCGGTCATATTCCGCAAGCTTCTCTCGGCTGCGGAGCAGATCGCCGGTTACGCAGGAACGCACCTCGTGCATCTGCTTGTGCAGTTTGAAGATATTTTGTTCTTTGTCGGTTGCCGCCCCGAGGAGACAGCCATTGGCGCAATGCAGCACATCAAAGACATCCGGCAGATGTTCCGGGTCGGTCGCGGCATACTGATCCAGATATTTTAAAACCCCGGAACCTTCTTTCTTTTCCACATGCAGAGTTTTTTCTGTAAAAAAATCAAGATTCTCGCGTAGACCGCCCGGAAGGGGAAAGAGCGTCCCCGGCCCGGCGCTGTCATGATCAAACCCGCTCTCTTCATCAGGCAGGACAATATTGTGCTCTTCCAGATATCGATTAAGCTGTTTGAAGGTAATGTTGTATTGCACAAGTTGCGTTGAGCGATGTTCCACAATCTTGGCAATGCAGGGAGATATGGACGCAATAGGTTCATGCATGCCTTTGTGTCGCATATATATGGCTGCGCAGGACATCGGGCTGTGTACCGGCGACAAAAAATGAAGAAGTTCAGGGTTATGTCGTTCGCAATAAGAAACAATTGCCGCGCATGGCTGTGTGATTATAGGCCGTGGTTCTTTTTGCAATAACCGCAACTGTGCCCATATACATATATCCGCGCCTAATGACACATCATATACTGATGTAACGCCATTATTACGTAACCATGTAAACAATTTTTTCCATTGTGGGATATTTGTCTGGATGGAAGGAGCGGCCATTACGGCAATACGGACGCCCGCCTCGATGTCTTTGAAAAAACGTTCCGTATCATCGTTAACATGCCTGGCGCCATGGTCGCAAACGTCAATACAGATTCCGCAAAGAATACATTGGGTATGGTCAATGCGTACCTTTATATTTTCGCTTTCATCCTGATAGGCGATATTGGCCGTTTCAATCGGGCACTCACGGATGCAGCGGTTGCAGCCGATGCATTTATCCACTTCCATCCGTATATAATTATCGGAAATATCCATAATATACAACCCCTTACAAGCGCCTGACTTCGGACTGCCGCGCCAGCCGCGGCCATATTGCCACAGAGGCCTTTTTGGATTTTAGACATAGCCCAGTTAGGGATAATATCGGATAAAATAGCTAAAGGCAAAAGACTTTATTGGATTGACCCGGATTTTTATGCGTGCGTGCCCCGGAACTGCTCCGGCGGATTTTAGATTCCCGCCAGTTCGGCTATTTTCAGGCAGAGATCCGCCTTGTTCAGGGTATATAAATGCACCCCCGGCGCTCCGGCGGCAATGAGTTCGCGCGTCTGCGCGGCCGCGCGACGCGCACCCAGTTCACGCACCGCGACCTGCCCGCCGCGGGCCTGGGCTTCTTCCAATTCCCGCTGAAAATCCACGGGGACGGAAACGCCGCACAGTCCCGTAACATAGCGCAGGGATTCCAGGCTTTGTACCGGAAATACGCCGGGGAGCACCGGCTTGTCCAGACCCAGGGCGCGCAGTTCAGCCACAAAGTCCAGGTATTCCCGCAACTCAAAAAAAAGCTGGGTGATCAGGAAATCTCCGCCGGCAGAGAGTTTTTTCATGGTATAAAAACGATCCAGTTCCCTGGAGGAGGATTCCGGATGCGGTTGGGGATAAGCGGCCACGCCGATGCAGAAATCTGAAAAGCGCTCCCGGATAAAGGCCACCAGGTTCGAGGCATGCTGAAAATCATCGCCCGACCAGTCGTACGGCGGGTCTTCCGGCCGCGCCGCCTTGGGCGCGTCTCCGCGCAAGGCCAAAACATTATCAATACCCAAGGCGCGAAGCCGCTCCAGAAAAGCCGCGAGCCCTTCCCGCCTGGACCCCACGCAGGTCAGATGGGGCATCGGCTCAAATCCCAGGCGCTCTTTCAAGGCCCTGGAAATCTCCAGAGTGTCGGCCTGGCGGCCGCCGCCGGCCCCGTAGGTGACCGAGGCAAAAAGCGGGTTTAAGGCACTGAGTTTCGCCGCGGCCGCGAAAAAATCCGGCAACTGCGCCTCTTCCCGTGGCGGGAAAAATTCCAGAGAATAAAACGGCCGAGCTGAAGCGGCCAGAAGTTCGGATATTTTCATATTCTGTCCCGCGGCTCCATATTCTTTGAACACCGCGCCCGGACATAAACCTTCGCGCGCCGCCCCATCGCCGCTCGCCTCATCTATACCCAGAGCCGCAGCGGAAAGCAAGGATGGCGGGCAACAACGCGATAAGCATTTCGCAGATTAAACTCCCCTGCGGCCCGAGGCTGGATTTTTCCGCGACAACTTGCTATAATATGGACTTTCATGGAGGACCCATGCTTACGATCTTAGGCTACGCGGTTGTCATCTTCTCCATCCTGGTGGGCTACCTTGCGCATGGAGGTTCGCTGGCCGTTCTCTGGCAGCCCACCGAATTTCTGATCATTGGAGGGGCGGCACTAGGATCATTTATTGTCGCTGGAACCAGGTATTCCCTGGGGCAGGTGCTCAAAAACCTGCCCAGGCTTCTGGCTCCCAGGACCCCCACCAAACATACCTACATGCAAATTATCTCCCTGTTGTATGTCCTGTTCGGCAAAATGCACCGGGAAGGCATCATCAGCATTGAAAAAGACATTGAAAACCCCTCTTCCAGCGCCCTGTTCACCAACTTTCCGCAGATAGCCAAGGATACGCAAATGTGCAATTTCATCTGCGATACCCTGCGCACCTTCCTTACCACCGGCAAGGCCGACGAACTGGGCAAACTCATGGACGCGGACATACACAGTTCCCAGGAAGAACTGCATATCCCCCCCGCGAGCATCGGTCACATGGCCGATTCCCTGCCCGGCTTCGGCATCGTGGCCGCCGTGCTGGGCGTAGTGCTCACCATGGCCAAAATTGACGCTCCGCCCCAAGAATTGGGCGAATCCATAGGCGCGGCCCTCCTGGGAACATTCCTGGGGGTTTTGCTGTGTTACGGTTTTTTCGCCCCCATGGCCGCCAAACTGGAAAACATCAAAAACGAACGCGGGCTGTTTTTTCATTGTGTGCGCGAAGCGCTCATAGCCGCCCTGCGCGGCCTTTCTCCCATGATTGCTCTGGAATACGGCCGCCGCGCCATTCCCCCGAAATTCAGGCCGAGCTTTGAGGAAATGGAAAACACGCTTGGGCGGTAAGGAGACGGAAGACTATGTCTGGAAGTTCATGGAAAGTGGCCTATGCCGATTTTGTGACCGCCATGATGGCTTTCTTTTTGCTCATGTGGATACTGAACATGGTGCCTCCTGAAAAAAAATCGGAAATGGCCGTTTATTTCATGGATCCGGGCGGCTACGACAGCCGTTCCACGGTCATTGATTTGAGCAGCCCGCCATCGCCCGGCAGCGGCGGCGATAAAGACGCCACGGATCTTACTACGGAAGAAATAAACCTATTGGCCGTCAACCGCTTTTTGACCGAACAGTTGCAAGAACAACTGATCTCCAGAAAAATTTCCGTGGGAGCCACCGAGGCCGGGGTGCTCTTGCGCACTTCCACTGCCCTCAATTTTGAACAAAACGCCACGGAGCTCGGGCCGGAGGGCGATATCGTCCTGCGGAGCGTTGTGCAGGTTATGCGACACTTCAAGGTCAATTTGGACATCGGAGGGCATACGGACAGCGCGGAAAATGGCTTCCCAAGGCTGCGCGGCAAATGGGAGCTGGCCGCGTCCAGGGCCGCGACCGTTACAGCTTTTATCGTGGACCACGGCATTGCCCCTTCCATGATCCGCAGCAACGCCTTTGCCAACTTCCGGCCCATCGTGCCGGACAGCGAGGAAGAACCCAACCCCATCAACCGCCGGGTGGAATTCTTTTTCTATACTCCGGATACCAAACCGGCCAACATGGCGCCTACCAGGTGAAATATGCAATTTGAATTCACTCCCAGGAATTGCTGGGAGGTCTATAATTCCGCCAAAGACAAACGCAAAATCGAGGACCTGGCGGCACGTTACCTGAACTTTTTGAGCCGCTGCAAAACCGAACGCGAAACCACGGACTATGTCTGCCAGATTCTGCGCCAAGCCGGTTTCGGAGAAGATCCCAAAGGGAGCAAAATCCTGCGCCCCTTGCAAGGCAAGGCCGTATTCGCCGCCCGGCGCGGCCGGAAAAATCCCGGACAGGGCGCGCATCTCATCTTTGCCCATACCGACACCCCCCGCCTGGATCTGAAACAGCGCCCCCTCCAGGAACAGAGCTCGGTAGGGCAGGCCAAAACACACTATTACGGAGGCATCCGCAAATACCAGTGGTTTGCCCGTCCTCTGGCTCTGCACGGCGTGATCGTCAAGGAAAACGGCGAAAGCCTGACCCTGGCCCTGGGTGAAAAACCCGGCGAGCCGGTCTTTACCATTGCGGATCTCCTGCCGCACCTGGCCGCCAAACAGATGGACCAGCCGCTCCGCGCCGCCTTTGAAGCGGAAAAAATGAACCTGGTGCTGGGACATCGCCCCCTGGAAGCGCCCTCCAGGCAGCGAAGGAAAAAAGAAGATGAAAGCAAAGACAAAATCAAGGCCGGCCTGCTAAACCTCCTCCATGAGCGCTACGGGCTGGTGGAAGAAGATCTCTACTCCGCCGAACTGCAAGCCGTGCCGGCCGGGCCGGCCCTGGAGGTCGGGCTGGACTCCTCGCTCATCGGCGGCTTTGGCCAGGATGACCGGGTCAACGTCTTCCTGGCCCTGGAAGCCCTGACGCAAAGCCTGGCCCAGGAGCCGCCCCATACCCAAATCCTTGTCTTCCTGGATAAGGAGGAGATCGGTTCAGAAGGCTCCACCGGGGCCAAATCCCGCTTCTTCGAATACTGCATGCAGGAGCTTTTGCGGCACTGGAGCCCGGAAACGCCATTGGCCGATCTCATGCTTAACAGCCGGGGGCTTTCCGCCGACGTGCATCCGGCTTCAGACCCGGACTGGCCGGACCTGCACGAAAAACTCAATGCCGCCCTGCTGGGCTACGGTCCCTGTTTCTGCAAGTTCACCGGCAGCCGCGGCAAATACGAGGCCAACGATGCCCATGCCGAATATGTGGCCTGGCTGCGCGGCCTGCTCAACAAAGCCGGCATTCCCTGGCAGATGGCCGAACTAGGCAAGGTTGACCAGGGCGGAGGCGGAACCGTGGCCATGCACTTCGCCAAGTACGGCATGAACATCATTGACTTCGGCCCCACCGTGCTCTCCATGCACAGCCCTTTTGAACTGACCAGCAAGGCGGATCTTTACGCCACCTGCCTGGCCTTCAAGACTTTCCTGAACGCGGGGTGAAATCCCCGTTCGCTTTGCCGCAAAGCCCGTCAGGGCGTCAAGGCCGTTGAAAAAGCAGACGCAGGGCGGCCCAGAGTTCTTCCAGTCCTATGCGGGAAGAGGCCGGACCAACGGACGACACCAGCAAGAGATGAGCCTCCGGCACGAGGAGCGCCCACTCGCGCCGCCTGGACTCCTGTTCCCGGCGCGCGCATTGATCCGCCTTGGTCAGAACCGGAAGCAGCCTCAGATTCATGGAGCGGGCAAAGGCCACAAGATCCAGGTCCGCCTCCTGCGGCTCCAGGCGGCAATCCAGCAGTAAAACCAGAGCCAGGGGAGGATTGGCCCCCTGCAGGTATTCCCTGATAAGCCTGCTCCAGTCCCGGCGTTCCCCCCGGCCGCGCCGGGCGTAGCCGTAACCTGGCAGATCCGCGAGGTAAAAGCCTTCCGGTTCCGCCCGATAAAAATTGATGCTGGCGGTCTTACCCGGGGTAGAACTGACCTTGGCCAGATGTTTTTGGCCGGCCAAGGCATTGATGAGCGAAGATTTGCCGACGTTGGAGCGCCCGGCCAAAGCCGCCTGGGGATGTCCGAGCAAGGGGGAGGAGCAAAGCTGCTCCAGGGTGTAAACGGTGCTTTCCAGGATAAGTTTGGGCATGGCGGCTATGTTACCGTCTTTTGCTCCGGCTTGACAAGATGGCGGACCGGGGGGTAATTCTGCTGGTCTCGCCACAAACGGAGGTCTTAAATGTATTCCACCACGGACTTCAGGAGGGGGTTGCGCATCGAAATAGACGGCACCCCTTATGAGATTGTCGAATTCCAGCACTTCAAGCCCGGCAAAGGCGGGGCTATGGTGCGCACCAAGCTGCGCAATATTCTAACCGGGCGGCTCCAAGATAACACCTTCCGCTCCGGCGAAAAAGTCGGGCGGCCGGATATGGAGACGCGGGAGATGCAGTTTTTATACCGCGACGGCGAGGATTTGATCTTTATGGATCTGACCAGTTACGAACAGATGCCCATCGGCGCCGGAGCCACCGGCGGCAAGGAAGGCTATCTCAAAGAGAGCCAGATGGTGCAGGCGCTCATGTATAACGGCGCGCCCATTGATCTGGAACTGCCGGTATCCCTAGTCTTTGAGGTGCGGGATACGGAACCGGGAGTCAAAGGGGACACGGTATCCAACGTCACCAAGCCGGCCACACTGGAAACCGGCCTGGTGGTGCAGGTTCCCCTCTTTGTGAACATCGGCGATAAAATCAAGGTGGACACGCGCACTGGGGCCTATTTGAGCCGGGAATAGTCCGTGGACAACCTACCGCATTTTAGCTGATATCCTTATTCAAGTTTTTGAAAAACCCGTTGGAAAAAGATGAATCGCCAGTATGACATAGCGTTCCGTAACAGTAATCATGGAAATGTTCCGCCACCTATTGGACGTTGGAACCTGTCGCCTGGCATGACATTTGCTTCTCTCAATACTATTAATTAAGACAATACCTTTTCACGCAGCAAACGCGGCCTCAGCCTGCTGGCTGAAGCCGCGTTTCGGCGTTTTAAGCACGCATGTCCATTGACCTCCGCAAAACCAGATGGATGCCGATGGCCGGCGTGTCATTGGCTTTATTTTGGGCCGCCGCCCTATCTTTTTTCCTAAGAGAATCAGGAGCGCGGCGTTTTCTTGAATTTCTAATTCCTTTTTTCGCGTATTCCCTGTTGATGGGTGTGGTGGCCGCCCTGTCGCTTTCACGCTCCAAAACCGCCCGATTTATCCGGTATATGCTGGTTGGATTTTGTGCCATATCAGCCGGATGCGCGACTATATTATATCTATATTATAGAAAAATCCGCTCTCGTTTTTCGTCTGTAGATGTCATGGCTTTCTTGCAAAGTGATTCACATGAATCATATAATTTTTTTACCGAGTATATTATAAGTCAACGCGGTATTATTTTAGCGCTAACATTAATAATATTAACATTGTTTATAGCTAAATTATGCGCGACTACTATCACATATTTCAATATAAATACGAAAAAATACCGACTGCTAACTATTATCCAATTCATTGCGATCATTATTTCCTTTATATTGTTATCACAACATAATATCATAAGAACGACTTACAGTACTTATAATCAATACTTCAAAGACATTGAAGATTTCCATAAATATCAATCCATAATTGAAAATCAGCCGATTGACGCCGCAATTAAGAAAGAACAAGGCGAACTATATATAATTGTCATCGGCGAAGCCACAAGCCGCGATTTTATGCATTGTTACAACGGTCCGGCGGAAAATACCCCCTGGGCGGACACCCTTCGTGAACAGCCGGACTGGGTGGTATTTGAAAATGCCTACGCCTTTTATACGCATACAGTACAGGCTCTCGGCGCCGCGCTGACGGACGGCCGCGCCCTGACCGGCCTGACCTTTCCCCAAGGACAGAATATTTTAGGCATTTCAAGGCAGGCCGGCATTCATACCACCTGGCTGAGCAACCAAATGCACTTCGGAGCATGGGACAACCCTATTTCCGCCTTGGCCCATATGGCCGATAACGTGCAATTCACCGCAAAGGCGCACAGTTTCCAGTTGAGCGCGCCCCTGCCTGATTCCGTATTGCTCCCGCTCATCGAACAGGCTCTCGATAAAGCGGATCCGCAAAAAAACAGTTTTTTGGCAATCCACCTGATGGGCAGTCACAGCCCTTATGACCGGCGTTATCCTGAGAACTTCGAGCCGGTGCCAATGTATGAAAAAAAACATCTGGGCAGCCTGGCAGAAAAAATCCGGCACAAAAGATACCAGGAATATCTGACAAGCATAAAATACACGGATGAAATACTGAAAAATATCCACCATACGGTGGCCCGGCAGGCGGACAGGCCCGTTTTCCTGCTTTATTTCGCGGATCATGGAGAAGATATTTTTGTCCGCGGTGGCGGACATGACTTTTCAAATTTTACCTGGACGATGGCGCGCATCCCGATGTTTTTGTGGTTTTCGCAAGCCTACCAGGAAAAATACCCGGAAAGGATACGTTCCGCGCTCGCCAACCGTGAAAAAATATTTACTAACGACTTAATCTATGACCTGTACCTTGGCCTGGCCGGCATTCAAACCCCAAGCCGCTTGGCCGAGTATGACATCAGCAGCGAAGAGTACCGCTTGATACTGGATGAAGCTGCCATTTCTGACGGCAAACAGCCCAAGACCGATCCGGGGTTAATCGCCGCGCGAAACTTCGGCCTTGAAAGGCCGCCGATCCTGGCCGCGCACCGGACCAACAGCCTGTTTAAACTCAAACAGGCCCAGGGAGCCGGATTGCGCTGCTTTGAGGTGGATATCATGTACGAGGAATTGGAAGGCCGAGCGACGCTCCAGGTGGGGCATGACCCAGGGAGCATGGCGGCTTTGGATTTTTCGGAATACCTGGAACAATTGGCCAAAGGTTTTGACTTCTTGTGGATGGACATGAAAAATCTCACCGAAAGAAATAACAGCGCCGCGCTGGCGCTGCTTGACGGCCTGGACGCCCAATACGGGTTGCGCTCCAAGTGTTTGCTGAAGACAAGCAATCCCGCGGCAGGACGAATTTTAGCCGACGCGGGCTGGAATACCAGTTATTACCTGTACTGGTCAGCGCTGGCGGAAGCTTGGGGCGCCGGAGAAGAAGAAAAACTTCGCGCGCTCTCCGCCGGCATAGCTGCCTCAATAGAGCAAAGCGGCCTCGGCGGCGTCAGTTATGATCTCAAGGCCGATGAGGCTGTGAAAAAATATGTTTTGCCATTGCTGCCTCCCAAGACAAAATTATACGCCTGGAATTCGGGCTGGTCCTTTTTCGACCCGGATCTGCCGGATAAAATAAGGCAGTATGAACACCTCACCTGCCTGCTGGTAAGCCTACCTTCTCCTTATGGCATATAAAACACCTGTCTGAGGGCGGGGGTTGCCCGCCCTCAGACAGGTTCAGAATTGACAAAACGCCTTTTTCAGCCGTAGCGGAACTGCACCCCGAAAGAGGCCCTGGGGTGATTCCATTCCAGGGCGCCCGGAAGATGCGCCATCGCCACGCGGCAGGTTCCGCATTCCAGGCAGCCGGCCACTTCAAAAACCAGCTTGCCGCTGTCGTCCTGGGTGTACAGGCCGGCGGGGCAAACCATGGTCAAGGCCTTGACCGCCGCCGGATCCATTTTCTCCTGGTGCGTGACAATATGCGGATTGCCTTCATCCACCACGAATTTATTCTGGGAGAGTTTTTGTTCTACGTTCATCACAGTGCCCTCGTGCCTTTTAAGCCGTCTTTGATCAGGTTCAGGAAACCGACCTTGGAGATCAGGGGGAGAGCCTTTTTCAGCATGAGCTTCGAAGGAGTTCCATCCACCCTGAAGAGCTGGGTAAAGACATCCGCGGCCAGGGCGGGGTATTCCTTGAACATGCGCGGGGTATGCTCAATGAAGTCCGGCGCGTGTTTGTGCGTTTGCATATCCTTGAGCACAAAGCTCTGCTCCAGCTTGGACTTGTAACCGGAAAGGGCGGCATTGCTGAAATCGCCCTTGCCCTTGGCCTCGACCACGGTCTCGGCGGCCAGTTGCCCGGAGGCAATGGCCAGATCCATACCGCGCACGGTATAGCCCAGATTCATGCAGAACCCGGCGGCATCGCCCAGAAGGAGCAGATTATCCGCGCTCAGGGCCGGCAACATGGCCAGGCCGCCTTCCGGAACCAGGTGGGCGGAGTATTCCACCAGTTTGCCACCAGCCACCAAGGGTTTGACCGCCGGGTGGTCACGGAATTTTTCCAGCAGGTCCGGCAGGCGGATGGAAGACTTGGCCATGTCGGCCACGGTGATAACCAGGCCCAGGCAGAGGCTTTCTTTGTTGGTGTAAAGGAAGCCGCCGCCCACCATCCCGCCGGAGGCGAAGCCGGCAAAGAGGTTGGCCGCGCCTTCCCCGTCGTTCAGGCCAAAGCGATCATTGATCACCCCCTTGGGCAATTCAATGACTTCTTTGGCCCCCACAGCCACATGGTGCGGGGAAAGCTCTTTTTTCAAACCGGCCTTCTGGCCCAGCAAGCTGTTAACCCCGTCAGCCAGCAACACCACCTCGGCGGTCAGTTCGTCATCCCCGGCCTTTACGCCGGTGATCTTGCCGTTCTCCTCAAGAAGCTCGTCGGCATGCGCCGGGCAGACTATGTCACATCCGGCTTCTTCGGCTTTGCCGGCCAGCCAGGCGTCAAACTCCGCCCGCAATACCGAATAGGAGGCGCAGGCGGGGTCGGCGAAACGCGAGGCCGAATGGAAGTCGGCTGTGAAACAGCTATCTTCCGTCATCATGGTGACACGCTCGCGCACGATTTTACGTTCCACCGGGGCCTCCGAGGCAAAACCCGGAATGATCTTTTCCAGGCTGTGTCCATAGAGGCGTCCGCCAGTGACGTTCTTGACCCCGGCCGCGTCGCCGCGCTCCAGAACCAGAACGCTCAGACCGGCCTTGGCCATGCAGTAAGCGGCCGTGCTGCCGGAAAGTCCGGCTCCAACAACTATGGCATCATAATCGGCCATGCTTTTATCCTCACTTGTGAATGGCTTTGGCAAGTTCCGCCACTGTCTCTTCCCAGTCCGCGGGGATGTAATAGTCCGCCTGCTGGTTCATGAGACATTCTTTGTCCTTGTTGATGCTCACGATGGTCTTTGAGTCGCGGATGCCGAAATAATGCTGGGCCTGTCCGGAAATACCGATGGCCAAGTACAGTTGAGGCTTGATCTGCTGGCCGGAGATGCCGATGTAGCATTCTTCGGGCATCCATTTGAAAAACTCGGCGATGGGGCGCGAACAGGCCACTTCCGCTCCCATGGACTTGGCCAGGGCTCTGACCGTATCCAGGTCGCTCTCCTTGGAAACGCCGCGGCCAACGCTCACCACCTTGGCGGCCGCGCCGAGATCCACGGACTGGGCCTCGCGCGGTTTGCGCCCGGTAACGCTCACCCCGGCCGCGGACAGCGGCAGGGTATCGATCTTGCCGGAACGCGAAGCATCGGGAGCGCCATGATCGAAATCCTTGGCCCCGATGGTGACAAGCACAGTCGCGCCTTTGGCGACGGAGGTCTTAACCGCCAGACCGCCATAAAGCAAGGTGTTGGCCGTTACTCCGCCATCCGCGAGAGCAATATTTTTGCCGTCGGAAAAACACGGGGCATCCAGCAGAGCGGCCATGCGGGCGGCCACATCACGGCAACGGCGACTGGTGCTGAGCAGGATCAGGGCGGGTTTTTCGGCCTTGGCCTTGTCAACCAGAGCCGGGGTATAAGCCTCCCAGGGCGCATCGGCCGGCAGAGGCAGGTAAAAGGCTTCAGAGGCGCCGTGGGCAATGGCGTCTTTGGCCGCGGCTTCGTCGCCGTGGACAAAGGCCGTGATTTTGCCGCCCTTGCCTAAAGCGGCGGCCGCGGCGGCCAGGGTACGCGCCCAAAGGGTATTTTCTGCAATTATCCAGATATCACTCATACTCAACTCCTTTTATGCGGCGGACTCTACAACAGTCCATCGGTGGAAAGCTGTTTCACCAGCTTGGCCACTGCGTCGGCAACGCTCTCGCCATCGCCAAGCAGGTTCACGGCCTTACGGCTGGTCAACGGCGCCTTGACGCTTTGCACGGTCACCATAGGCTTGACCGCGTCCGGGCCGAGCCCCGCGCCCGCAAGATCCATGGCATTGGCCGGCTTTTTCTTGGCGCCGAGAATCTGCTTCACGCTGGGGATCGGGGCCTCGCAGACATCCGGGGACACCACCACCACCACCGGGGCCTTGACCTTGACGGATTCCGTGCCTTCTTCCAGCTTGCGATCCATAACCAGGGCGTCGCCTTCCAACTTCACCGCCGAAACATAACTGATCACCGGATAGCCAAGCAACGCTCCCAGGCGCGGACCAACCTGCTGAGCAAAATCATCGCTGGAACACTCGGAGCAGAGCACCACATCCACATCGCCCAGAGAACGGACCATCCCGGCCAGCACCTTGGAACTGGCGGCGCTGTCCGCCTGGGCCAAGGCCGGATCATTTAGGTAATACACCATGTCCGGGCCGCGGGACAGAGCGTCTTTGGCGGAAGGTTCCGTATCCACCCCGCAAGTGATCCCGATAAGCTCCGCCCCGCTGGCTTCCTTGAGCTGGACGCCCACAGCCAGACCATTGCGGTCATACTCGTTGATCTGCGGTTTGCTTTTTTCAAAATCCAGGTCCCGCGTCTTGTCGTTCACCCGGATATCACCGTCATTAAGCACCCATTTATAACACACGGCTATCTTTTTCATAATCCCTCACAGAAAATATGCCCCGCAACGGCGCGAGTTTCAAAGCCTCGCGCCGGCGCGGAGCATAGTTATGGTCGTTGTTTACGCAAGGATGCTGCCGGAAATGACCATGCGCTGCACTTCACTGGTGCCTTCATAGATTTCCGTAATCTTGGCGTCGCGCATGAGCCGTTCCACCGGGTAAGAGCGGGTGTAGCCTATGCCGCCGTGCACCTGTACGGCTTTGGTGGTCACCCACATGGCGGTTTCAGCCGCGAACAGCTTGGCCATGGCCGCCTCTTTGCTGTAGCGCTGCCCGCTGTCTTTGAGCATGGCCGCATTCCTGGTCATATGGCGAGCCGCTTCCACCTGGGTGGCCATGTCGGCCAGCATCCATTGAATGCCCTGGTTGGCGGAAATGGGCTTGCCGAACTGCAGGCGCTGCTTGGCATAGGTAATGGACGCTTCCAAAGCGCCCTGAGCCAGACCGAGGGCCTGAGAGGCTATGCCGATGCGGCCGCCGTCCAGGGTCTGCATGGCGATCTTGAAGCCTTCGCCTTCCTTGCCCAGCATATTTTCCAGGGGCACTTCACAGTTCTTGAAAATGATTTCCGTGGTGGAAGAGGCGCAGATGCCCAACTTGTCTTCCAATTGCCCCACCGCAAAGCCGGGGAATTTCTTCTCCACGATGAAGGCGGTGATGCCCTTCAGGCCTTTGCTTTTGTCGGTCATGGCGAAGACGATGAAGGTTTCCGCCACGCCGCCGTTGGTGATGAAGACCTTGGAACCGTTGATGATGTATTTGTCGCCCTTGAGCACGGCTTCCGTCTGCTGGGAGGCCGCGTCCGTGCCGGCGCCGGGTTCGGTCAGACAAAAGGCGCCCATTTTACGCCCGGAGGCCATGTCAGGAAGATATTTTTTCTTCTGGGCCTCGGTGCCGAAGTACGCGACGGGGAATTCCGCCAGAGAAACGTGGGCCGAAAGAATCACGCCGTGGGAACCGCAGACGCGGGAAAGTTCTTCCACCGCGATGCTGTAGCTCACATTGTCGCCGCCAACGCCCTCATACTCTTCGGGAATGGTAAGGCCGAAAAGATTCAGATCCGCCATCTCCTTGACCGTTTCCGCAGGAAAACGATGTTCCTTGTCGGCTTTGCCGGCAATGGGCGCCACTTTTTTATCGGCGAATTCCCGCACCATCTTCTGAATAGCAAGTTGTTCTTCAGTCAAAAAGCTCATCCGGTCTCTCCTTCATTTTAGGTTGTTTCCGTCAAGGTTTACGTTTCCATCGGCAAACCGCCGCAGGCAACGCGACTACCCTCGAACCGGGCGTAAGCCCGCACTAGCGAACTCCGGCCCGGGTATTCCATGTTTTATACGCCGCCCCTTGCCGGGCGCGCGGGAAGCCAAAACACTCAAACATTAAAAAGTAGCAAACCTTCGCCTTCCACCACGGTCTCGCCCTTTTGGTTAACCACCCAGTTCTTCATCAGCACCCGTTTTTTGTCCTCGATCTTTTCCTGCACCTCGGCCCAGGCGGTCAGGGTGTCGCCATAAAAAACCGGGGCGCGGAACTTGAGGGACTGGGTCATATAGACCGCGCCCTGGCCGGGAATAAGCGTGCCGTGCACCGCGCTGATCAGCCCGGCGCTGATCATGCCGTGGGCGATGCGCTGGCCGAAACGGGTGGTTTTGGCAAAGGCCTCGTCCAGATGTATGGGGTTGTTGTCATTGCTCACATCCGCGAATTTGGCCACCACCTCGGCGGTGATTACCTTGCTGATGCTGTCTTTGTCGCCGACCTTCAGGGTCGCGAACGTCCAGGCCATATTTTCCTCCGCAGGTCCCGGCGCGGGTTCGCCGCGCCGGGGTTACAATCCATGACTACTTTGGCTTACCAGGACTTATTTTTTGGACAGGCCCATCGGCGCCTTCTTGAAAATGCGGGCATCCATGAGCTTGGGCGTACCTTCAATGATCGGCTTGAATTCCATGTGGGCCAGAATATCCTTTTCAATATTCACGCCCGGAGCCACTTCGATCAGGTGCAAACCGTCCTTTTTCAACTGGAAGACAGCGCGTTCCGTCAGATAAAAGACCGGCTGCCCTATCTGGGCGGCGTATTCGCCGCTGAAGGTGACATGCCCGACCTTCTTCAGGAACTTCTTGACCTCGCCTTCTTTTTTGATCACCAACTTGCCGTCAGCCGCCTCGACTTCCAGGCCCTTGGCGGTGAAGGTGCCGCAGAAAAACACCTTCCTGGCGTTCTGGGTGATGTTGATGAAACCGCCGCACCCGGTGATGCGCGGCCCCATCTTGCTGACGTTGATATTGCCCTTTTCATCGCATTCGGCGAGGCCCAGATAGGCAATATCCAAACCGCCGCCGTCATAGAAGTCAAACTGGTAGGCCTGATCCAGGATGCAGTCTGGATTCACGGAAACGCCGAAGAGCCTGCCGCCCTGGGGCACGCCGCCGACCGGTCCGGCTTCCACCGTCAGGGTCATGTAATCGCCGATGCCTTCCTCGTTGGCCACAGCCGACACCCCTTCCGGCATGCCGATGCCCAGGTTGACCACGGACTTTGGCATAAGCTCCATAGCCCCGCGGCGGCCGATAATCTTGCGGTCATCCAGGTCAATGGGCGGCAGGGATCCGGTGGGAATGCGCTGGTTCCCGGCGCAGGCGCCGACAAGGTCAATGGGCACATCCTGCTGGTGCAGATCCCTGGGCACTTCCACCACCACATCCACGCAGATGTGGGGGATCTTGACCAGTTTGGGATCCAGGGCGCCGGACTTGACCACCTTGCGCACCTGGACGATGACCTTGCCGCCGTTTCTCTTCACCGCCTGGGCTATCGAGACCAGGGTGAGGCAGGCGCCCTCCTCTTCCATGGAGATATTGCCCTTTTCATCGGCGAAGGTTCCACGCAACATGCAGACCGTTGGTTTATAGGCCTTGTAGAAGAGCTGTTCCCGCCCCCCAAGGGTGATCACCTCAAGGATGTCTTCCTTGGTGAGAGAGTTGAGCTTGCCGCCGTCCAGGCGGGGGTCCACAAAGGTCTTCAGGCCCACATGGGTGACCGTGCCGGGCTTGCCCGCCGCCATGTCTCGATAGAGATGGCAGATGACCCCCTGGGGCAGGTTGTAGGCCTCGATTTTATTCTCGGCCGCAAGTTTCCCCAAGGTGGGGCTGAGGTTCCAATGCCCGGCCACCACTCTTTTCAGGAGTTTTTCATGGGCCAGAAAATCCAGCCCGGTATTCACGCCCCCTCCTTGCCCGGCCGCGTAAACTAGAGTCAATCCCTTTGGAGATCCGGTCTGCGCGAAGCGCTCGCCCAAGGCCTTGACCACCTGCTCCGGAAAGGCGTGCAGGAGAAAGCCCTCGGTAATCAGCACATCCCCGTCTTTGACCAGGGCCGCCGCTTCTTGAGGAGTTAGGAATTCAGCCATAGCTTTTCCTCCTGGTATTTTTCCGCTCGGTTACAGGCCAAGGATCGTCCAAATCGCAATCAGGCAGAAACTCCACGCAAAGGGAAGAACCAGAGAGGTCATGCCGATATCCGGGTAAGACTTCTTGTGGTTCATGCCGCAGATGGCCAGGAGGGTGATGACCGCGCCGTTGTGCGGCATGGTGTCAAAACCGCCCGAGGACATGGAGGCCACGCGGTGCAACAGTTCCGGGCTGAGGCCTATCTGGTTGGCCAGGGCCAGGTAATGCGCGCCCATGGCTTCCAGGGCGATGCTCATGCCGCCGGATGCGGAACCGGTAAGACCGGCCAGCAGGTTGACGGCCAGGGCCTCGGAAATCAACGGAGTGCCTGGTATGGACAGCAGGGCGTCCTTTACCGAGGCGAAGCCGGACAGGGAGCTGACCACATTGCCGTAGCCCACTTCCGAGGCCGTGTTCATGATGGCCAGGAGGGAGCCGATGGCCCCGGCGTTGAGGGCGGCCTGCAGGTTGCCGCGGGCCTTGAACTGCTTGCCCGCCAGAATAACGGCGAAAACGATGCCGCAGACCAGGGCGATGATCAGCGCCCAATTGGCCGTGGGGATGGCTGTGGCCGCCAGGGGCAGACCCTTGGCGATTGACAGGATTTGGACGTCCCACCATTGGGGAATCATCTTGGTCAAGGTAAAGTTGATGGCCAGCACAAGCAGGAGGGGCATGGCCGCGAACGCCGGGGGAATTTCCGGCACGCCGTCGTTAAAGTTGATGGACACGCGGGTGTCCGGCTCACCGTGTCTCTCGCCCGCGGCCAGCATCTTGCGCTTGCGGTGTTCCAGCCAAAGAACGCCGAGAACAAACATGCCGAGGGCGCCGCAAATGCCGAATCCAGGGGCGGCGAAGCTGTCGGTGCCGAAATACCTGGTCGGGATGATGTTCTGGATCTGCGGGGTGCCGGGGATGGCCGTCATAGTGAAGGTGAAGGCCCCCAGGGCGATGGTGCCGGGGATGAGGCGGCGGGGAAGATCCGCCGCCTGGAACAGGGAGTTGGCGAAGGGATAGACCGCGAAGGCCACCACAAAGAGGCTCACGCCGCCGTAAGTCAGCACGGCCGCGGCCAGCACGATGGCGACGATCGCGCGCTCCGGCCCAAGTTTATCGGCGATGAAGCGGGCCACGGAGCGGGCCGCGCCGCTGTCTTCCATCACCTTGCCGAAGACCGCGCCCAGGAGGAAGACCGGGAAGAAATTTTTGACATAGATGACCGCGCGCACCATGAACACTTCGGTGTACGCCGGCATAAGATGGTAGCCGTCGGTCAGCGCCGCCACCATAGCGCACACGGGCGCGAACAGGATGACCGAATAGCCTTTATAGGCTATGTAGGTCAACAGGGCCAAAGAAAGGATTATGCCGATAACCATAGAATGCCTCCGCGAAGTGATAAGGTTTAGATGGGCCATTCACGCCGAAATCCGCAATACAATCGAAATTTTCAGCCATTATTTCAGATATCCGGGGAAGCCCCGGATAAATTGAACAACCAGCGGCCGCGGACGCCAGACGACGAACAGCCAATTTTATGAAACTTGCCTGAAGTAATAGCTAATTCACCACCCCGATGCAAGAGATTTTTAGCAAATTTTCCACCCAGGCCGGAACCACCTTGGTGGCCGGCCCATAATCGCTTTCCTGGAAGACCCTGGCCTGGTTGGAAGGCTCCAGGTTCAGCTCCACGGTTCTGGCCCCGCTGTGCCGGGCCATGACGCAGAACTGCGCCGCCGGATAGACATTGCCGGAGGTGCCGATGGAGACGAAGATGGAGCATCTCCTCAGGGCCGCCTCTATTTCGGACATAAAAAAAGGCACCTCGCCGAACCAGACGATGTTGGGACGGAGCGAGCCGGCCGCCCCGCACTTGGGACAGGGGGTGGAAGTGAAGAGATCTTCGGTCCAGGGCATGACCGCGGCGCACTTCCGGCAACGGATCCGCAAAAGTTCGCCGTGCATGTGCAGCACGTTCCGGCTGCCCCCGCGCTCGTGCAGATCGTCAATATTCTGGGTGATGACCAGGGTTTCGCCCGGGTATTCCTTTTCCAGGCGGGCCAAGGCGAGGTGGGCCGCATTGGGCTGGATTGAGCCGCTCAGCAAGGTGCGGCGCAGGGCGTTATGAAAATTGTGCGACTGTTCCGGATCGCGCTCAAAACCTTCCGGAGTGACCACATCTTCCATGCGCACCTTTTGCCAGAGTCCATCGGCATCGCGAAAGGTATCCAGGCCGCTTTCCTTGCTGATGCCGGCCCCTGTAAGAATTGCCAACATTTCGTCCCGCCTTTGCCGCGTCCCGGACGGCGCCGCCAATTATCGCCCGTCCCTCTAACCGCGGGACGGGACCATCTCCGCATATCGCGGACTATGCGCGTAACTCCGGCTTTTTGCAATATAAAAATGGGTTGTGTTTTTGGCGGACTCGCCTTATAAAGATCCAATCAGCGGATCAAAACCGCTGAACCAAACCTCGTAAACTTGAGAAAACCCTGGGTAAACCCAACAGGAGTCTTGATATGCGCTTGGTGACCCGTTCGGATTTTGACGGCCTGGCCTGCGCTGTGCTGCTACGTTCCATCGGCCTGATTGAAGAGTACAAGTTCGCCCATCCCAAAGATTTGCAGGACGGGCTGGTGGATGTGACGGACAACGATGTGCTGGCCAATGTGCCTTATGTGAACGGTTGCGGCATGTGGTTTGACCACCACAGCAGCGAACACGATCGCCTGGGCGTCGTGGAATTCGAGGGCAGCTCCAAACTCGCTCCCAGTTGCGCCCGGGTGATCTGGGATTACTACAATGGGCATGAAAGCTTTCCGGCCAGCCTGGATTCCATGATGGAGGCCGTGGATAAAGTGGACAGCGCCAACCTGAGCCGCGAGGATATTCTTCATCCCAAAGACTGGGTGCTCCTGGGCATGATCATGGACCCGCGCACCGGGCTGGGCCGCTACCGCGACTATCGAATCAGCAATTACCAGCTCATGCTGGACATGATCAATTATTGCAACGAAAAGAGCGCCGAGGAAATCCTGGAAAACAGCGACGTCAAAGAGAGAACAGACCGCTATTTCGCCCATCAGAAAGACTTTGTGGCCATGTTGTCCCGTTGTTCAAAAACCGACGGCAACGTGCTCGTCATCGATCTGCGCGATGAACCGGAGATTTTTTCGGGCAACCGTTTTACCGTCTATGCCCTGTACCCGGACACCAATGTCAGCGTCCAGGTCATCTGGGGACTGAAACAGCAGAACGTGGTGATTACCGTGGGACACTCCATTCTCAACCGCGGCTGCACCGCGGATGTGGGCAAACTGATGCTGGCCCACGGCGGCGGCGGACACTTCCAGGTGGGAACCTGCCAGGTCGCCACGGAAAAAGCCGCCCAGGCCATCCAGGAAATCGTCCAGGCGCTCAAGGGCACATGATGCCGCCGGCCCGGCGCGCCATGTTCACTAATTTCCCTTGACCGGCAGGGCTTCGTGCCGTGGATGCCACCTTGAACGCCCTTGGGGAAAAACGAAAAATCCTTACCGAATACCTGCGCGGCTTGGGGAGCGTGGCCGTGGCCTTTTCCGGAGGTACGGATTCCGCCTTTCTGCTGCAAACCGCCCATGAGGCCTTGGGGGATGGGGTCATGGCCGTGACCGGCTGTTCCCCAAGCTTTCCCCAGAGGGAACTGCGGGCGGCCCAGGAGTTCGCCAGGACCAGGGGCATACGGCATTACCTGGTGGATTCCGAGGAACTAGCCCTGGAAAATTTTGCCCAAAACCCGCCGGATCGCTGTTATTGGTGCAAAAAACAGCTCCTGGGCAAAATCATGGCCTTGGCCGCCCAAACAGGAACGTCTAGGGTGGCCGAGGCCTCCAACCTGGACGACGAGAACGATTACCGCCCAGGCTTAAAGGCCGTGGCCGAAATGGGCGTGCTCAGCCCCCTGCGTCTGGCCCGCCTGGGCAAGGCGGAGATCCGCGCCCTCTCCAAAGAAATGGGCCTGCCCACCTGGAACAAGCCCGCCTTTGCCTGCCTAGCCTCCCGTTTCCCTTACGGCGAACGTATCAGCCCGGAAGGCCTGGCCCGCGTTGACGCAGCCGAACAATTCCTGCTGGACCAAGGGTTTGAGCAGGTGCGGGTGCGCTTTCATGAACAGGGGCGTCTGGCCCGCCTGGAACTGGACGAACACGGCCTGGACCGCCTGGCGGACGCGGATCTGCGCCGGCGCGTTGACCAGCGTCTGCGCGAGCTGGGCTTTACATACAGCGCCGTTGATCTCCGCGGCTACTTCCCCGGCAGCCTGAACGCCCTTCTGGAGGAATGAGGCGGGGCCGGCACGCCGCCATTGAACATAAATTTTCTTAATTCATACCAGACAATTCTTACGCGATCATCTCAGCCTGTTTCATGACGGTTTCCGTCGCCAGTTGCCGCATGTCCGGCGGGTAGCCATACTTGCGCAAAGTGCGCCTGATGATTACTCGAAGCTGCGCCTGCACGCTTTCTTTCAGATTCCAGTCGATGCTGGCGTTTTGCCGCACCTTTTCAGTAATCACCACGGCAAGCTCGCGCAGCTTTTCTTTTCCCATAAGCTCGCGGGCGCTGTCATTCGCGGCGACTGCCGTATAAAAGGCATACTCGTACGCGGTAAGGCCCATCGCTTTGGCTTCGTCATCGGCGGCGGCGATCTGCTTGCTGACTGCAATCATCTCCTCGATGACTTCGGCTGCGGAGATGAGCTTGTTGTGATAGCGGCGCAGCGCGTTTTCCAGCATTTCAAGCAGCGCCTTGCTCTGGACAAGGTTTGTTTTGGCGCGGGCGGCCAGTTCGTCGTTGAGCAGTTTTCTCAGCACTTCCAGGGCGATGTTTTTGTGGCGCATGCCCTTCATTTCCAGCATGAACTCTTCCGAGAGAATGGAAATATCCGGCTTTTTGATGCCCGCCGCGTCAAAAACGTCAATCACCCTGTCGGAAACAAGCGCCTGGTCGATGACCTGCTTGATGGCGATTTCGATGTCCTCGCTGCCGCGGCCGCCCGCGCCTCCGTCAAACTTGGCGAGCCGCGCCTTGACGGCCTGGAAAAAGGCGATTTCCTCCGTCACCGCCACCGCCTCCGGCC
>WRIL01000014.1 GCA_009782775.1 Desulfovibrionaceae bacterium | reverse complement strand
CATCTCTGCTCTTTTTATACCCGACTCGCTATTCCATTGTGAAAGAACATGAAACCCCGGCAAGCCGGGGGCCTTTTCCAAGGCGCAGACGGACAATATAATACGTACAAAATTTCAGGTCAATCTGTTTTTGATTTTTTTATAAAGATATTTTTTCAATTCCGTGACGACAGGGCCACGGCATAGGCGCGTAGGCTCTGTTCCAGAAAATCTCCGGCCCGCAATTCTTTTAGGGCCTCACGCCCGGCCAGACGCATGTTTTCCAAGACTTGCAGGGCTTGCCGAGAATCCCGGGGATCCGGCCAGCAGCGCTCCAGGGCCAGGCTAAGAGCCGGGGCGTCACCCGGGGGAACCAGGACTTCCGGCGGCAGGATGTCGGGCATGACCCCGATATCGCAACTCAGCAAAGGCACGTCACAGGCCATGATTTCCAAGGCGGCCCTGGCTATGGCCTCGGACGAAACCGAGGACAGCACCCCCAAATCCAAGGCATTAATATGGGCGCGCACATCCGACACCCAGCCGGTGGCCTGCACCCGTCCGGCCAAACCGGCTTCTTCGGCCAAGCGCAAGATATCCTTTTCCTTCAATTCAGACGGGGGGCCCAGGCAGAGCAGGCGTACATTAAAGCGATCCGGATGCCGAACCCGCAACAGCCCCAAGGCCTGAATGAGAACTTTATGTCCCTTGACCGGGTCCAGACGGCCCAGAAGGCCTACCACAAAATCTTCCGGCCCATAGCCAAGAGCGTCCCGCACGGCCAGCCCGGCCTCTTGATCCGGGTAAAAAACATCGGTATCCACCCCGCCCAGGACGGTAAACACCCGCTCCGGGTTTGCCGCGAATTTCTTCAAGAAAATGCCGGCAATCCGGCTGTTGGAGGCAATAAGCGCATCGGCGGCGCGGGTGTACAGCAGGCGGTTGAAGAGATTGTTCCGTGGGAGGCGCTGATCGCCGCGGGTGCGCACCAAGGCGAAACCACCATCAAAAATGCGCAGCAGGCAGAACAGGACAAAGCCCTCGCCCCGGTGGCAGTTGACCAGGTTCGGTTTATAATCACGGATAAGCCGGCGCAAGGACCGCCATGCCGCCAGCATATCCCAGGGCCGGTAACTATTCAGAGGCAGGGACGCGGTCTTCAGCCCCCACTCCGCGGCCTTGGCCAGGCTGCCCGTATTCTCCAGCCCCAGAACCAGCACCTCGTGTCCGGCTTCCTGGAGCATACGGGACAAATAAAGGGCATACCAAGCCGTGGCGTTGAACCAGCGAACGTTGACCACCTGAAGAACGCGGAGTTTACGCATACGGAAACGCCCCTGGGTACAGGCCGGAGGCAGGGATAAAAGAATGTTCCGGCGTTTTAGGCCTGGACGCTTTCTTGGGCCGGCGCCGTGGCGTTGACCGCCTTGGCCAGGCGGGAAACCTTGCGGGCGGCGTTTTTCCAGTGGATGACACCCTTGGTGGAGGCCCTATCCAGCGCGGAGGCAGCCTGAAGCAGGGCCTCGGCGGCCAGCTCTCGGTTATCGGACTGGAGGGCGGCGCGAACTTTTTTCACCGCATGCCGGATGCGGCTGCGGACGGCGCGGTTGCGGGCGGCCCTTTTGAGGCTCTGCTGATGGCGCTTGATGGCGGATCTATGATTAGCCACGTTTTCCTCCCATGGCACGATTTTAGAGCATTATTACAAACTTGTTATGTTACCAGCCGGACGCCTGGTTTGTCAATGACCAATCCATTACGAACAAAGGCGCCCCCCGGCTGCCAACGCCTTTGGAAACCCGGCTAGGCGAGCTTTTCCAGCAGCTTTTTGCCCACCTCTTCTATTTCCCCGCTTCCGTCAAGCTCAATGTACCCGGTCTGTCCCTGGTCCGCGATTTTTTTGAAGTAGGCGACGGCGGCCAAGGTGCCGACCTGGCCGTCATAATAGATGTCATGGCGCTTGCTGACGGCCTGTTCGTTCAGGTCGTCGGCCCTGGCGGAGATTTCTCCGCCGCAGATCCGGCAGCGGCCATCCACCGGCTTTACGCCCTCAATGAAGACGTTATTCGGGTGGTTAGGATCATTTGCGCAGATCCGACGTCCCAGGATGCGATCCTGGGCAAGCCGGCGGGCCAGTTGGATCTCCACCACATAATCCAATTTCAGCCCCGCGGCCTGAAGGGCCTGCCAGAGTTTTTCCGCTTGGGCCGGGTTGCGCGGAAAACCGTCCAGGAGCCAGCCTTGGCCGCCTTTTTGCCGCAGGGTATCCAGAATCATGGGAATAGTGATTTCATCCGGGACCAGATCGCCCCGATCCATATAGGCTTGGGCTTTTTTGCCGAGTTCCGTGCCGTTTTTTGTGTGTTCGCGGAATATCGCCCCGGATTCGATGTGGGCCATCTGCGGATATTTTTTACGGAGCTGCGTCCCTTGCGTGCCTTTACCGCTGCCGTTGGGGCCGAAAATGATGGTATTCACAAAAAACCTCCTCACGAATACAAGATGATGCCCCCGCCACGCGGGCTCATTTTTGCTCCAACAGTTCGCGCAGTTCCAGGCTAAGGTTCATGGCTTTTTTCAGATCATATCTTGAAACGGCATAGTCCATTTCTTCCATCAATTTGCGGCGTTCCGCCGGCCAGGCAAGATCCTTGCCCCGGGCCATGGTTTTTTTGCAATCAATGAGTTTGCCGTCTTGGGCGAAATTATACAGTTCAGACAAGAAATCCAGAAGAATCCGCTGGTCAGCCGGATTTTCTTCCGACATACGAACCTCACCCAATTCGTCCATAAGGAGGGATAAATCCGCCTCCACCTCTTCCAAAATTTCCCGCAGACGGCGCAGAAAATCTTCCAGCTTCTCCGGCTGGGCGGGACAAAGATGCAGGGCGTGTTCGTAATCCTCGGCCGCGAGCCGGGCTTTTTCAGCGCCCAGAGCGGTGATCTGCCCGGTCAGGCCGTGGGCCAGCATCCGGGCTTCTTCCCAGGCGCCGCCATGCGTCAATTTGAGCAACTGATCCAGTTGTTCGCTGAAACCTTTACGCCCCTTTCCGAACAACTCCATATAAAACGTAGCCTTACTGCAAAGATGCTGGCGCAGGGCGGCCTCGTCCTCATATACCCCGCACAGAAGGCTTACGCCGGACGCAACCGGAGCGGAGGCACAGGCCTTCCCGGCTTCATCGCCCGAGGCGGCGGAAGAAGACTGGTAGGAGGATGCCCCTGGGTCTGCGTCATCCTGGACTGACGGGACCGTCAGAACCGGCGGGACTGGCAAAACTGGCGAAACTAGCGAACTGCCGGAATCAGGGAGACAGCGGATGGTGAAGTGAAAGACCGTTCCCTTACCGGCCTCGCTCTCGCAGCAAATTTGTCCGCCCAGGATTTCCACCAGACGCCGGCACACAAAAAGCCCCAAGCCTGTGCCCCCGTAGCTGCGGGTGGCGGAACCGTCAATCTGCCTGAACGGGTTGAAAAGAGCCGCCTGATCCTCCCGGCTTATGCCTACGCCGGTATCGGCCACGGAAAAACGCAACACCGTTTCCTGGTCTGGGTCTCCGGCGGCTTGGGGTTGTCCTTCTTCCTGCACCGTCAGGGAAACTTCGCCCCGTTCGGTAAATTTCACGGCATTTTCCAGCAAGTGCGCGAGCACCTGTCCCAGGCGCGCCGGCGCGCCCACAAAACGGGCCTCAGGCCAAGAACTCCCCGTCGGGCTTTTACCCTCGGGCCAGTTCAGCTTTAGGGCCAGTTTTTTCTCCTCCGCCCTGTCCCGTATGCCATCCATGGCTTTGTTCACCAGGTCGCCCAGGCGGAAGGAAGCCTTGTCCGCCTGCAAACGCCCGGAACGAATATCTGAAAAATCCAGTAACTCTTCAAAAATCCTCGCGAGATTCTTGGCGGAATTGGACGCCTTTTCAATATATTCGCGCTGTTTCCCGCTAAGTTCCGTCTGCAGAGCCAAGTGCAGCATGCCGATCATGATATTCATGGGGGTACGGATTTCATGGCTGATATTGGCCACAAATTCATCCCTGGCCGCTTCGATCAGACGCAACCGCTCTTCCAGACTGGCGATCTTTTCTTCCGCCGCATCCAGTGTTTGACGTATCAGGTTTTCCATAAAGTGAGACGTCCTATTTGCCTTGGGTATAAAAATATACTGTTTTCTTTAGCAAATAAATACAACGGAAGCCATCTAAAAATTCCCAGCGCCCGCTTCGTCCACGGCTCTCAGCAACCTGCGCATACTTATGGCGAAGGCGGCGCGGGCCTGAAAATACTTGCAACCCCAGACGGAATAAATTAGTTGTAAATCTCTGAAAGTATCCATCCCAGGCCGCATCGACTCAACCGGCACGGCCGGAAACATTCTAAAAATACGCGCGTTTGTCGCACATCCATAACAGCAGGACGGAACATGCCCAGACATAACCCGGAAGAACCCGCGAATCCCCAGGAAAATACCTCCATGCAGCAAGTGCGCGAACTGCTTTTCGGTTCGCATCTGAAAGATATGGAACAACGTTTCCAGCGCCAGGAGACAATACTGGCGCAGGAGATCAACGATGTCCGCGAAGCCATGAATATCCGGATGGATTCTTTGGAAAACTTCCTGAAGAGCGAAGCCGCCTCCCTAGTGAAACGCCTGGAGGAAGAACGGACTGAATGGGATAAGATGCTGAAAATTGAACAACGGGAACGGGCCGCCGCCCTGCAAAACGAGGAGCGACACCGGAGCGCTGATTTCAAAAATGAACGGCGCGAGCGGGATGAGGCCCTGGCCCAGTTGAACAGAGCCATAACAGCCACGAATGACACCTTGGAGGTCAGAATTATCAAAGTCGCGGATACCCTGAACGCGGTGGATCAGGAACTGCGCGCCCTGATGCTTGCGGAAAGCGGCACCCTCTCGGCAAAACTGGAAGGACGCCACCAGGACGCCATGAAAGCAGTCGGCGACATCAATATGCATATGCGCCAGAACGTAGTTTACCGCTCATCCCTTTCAAGCGCGCTTGCCGAACTGGCGATTAAATTAAGCGACCAACAGGACGCGGAACCGGGCAAAACCCTGAAACGCGGAGCGCCTGATAAAAAGCATGAGTGACGACGCCCGGCACAACACAAACGACAAAAGGCAGCACCGGCACACGAAACACTCGCCGGACGCCGAAAACCGCCCTGAACCCGAGGATCGCGAACTAGCTAGGTTGCGTTCCCTGCTTTTTCAAAAAGAGCTGAACATGCTCCACCATTTGGCCACCCAGACCAAAAACCGGAGCACCGAAACCGAGCACCTCAGCAGGATCATCGCCGAAGCTCTGATCCTGCGCGCCAATAAAGACGACAACCTGGATCTGGCCTTATCCCCGCTGGTCGGCAAACTGGTGCGCAGTTCCCTGCGGACCAACCGCAGAGAATTCACCGATGCCCTCTTCCCCCTGATGGGGCCGACCATCCGCAAATCCATTTCCGAAAGCTTCCGGGGAATGCTGGGCAATTTCAGCAAAAGCATGGAAATGTCTTTTTCCTGGAAAGGTCTGCGCTGGCGTCTTGAAGGCCTGCGCTCGGGCAAGAGTTTCAGCGAGGTGGTGCTGTTGCACACCCTGGTTTACCGGGTGGAAGAGGTTTTTCTCATCCACAGCCACACAGGCATAAACCTGATGCAGTTGGCGGACGAAAACATTGACGTCCCCGATGCCGGCATGATCTCGGCCATGCTGACGGCCATCCAGGACTTCGTCCAGGACTGCCTGGCCAGCGGCAAGGAAGGAAACCTGGAATCCATGCAGCACGGCGAGCGCACGGTCATGGTGGAAAAGCACCCCCTGGCCTACCTGGCCTGTATTGTGCGCGGCGTCCCTCCCGCCGATTTCCGGGAACAGATGCGCTCCTGCCTGGAATACATCCTGGTGGAATACGGCGATAAGCTGGAACAATTCAACGGAGATGCCGCCCCCTTCGCCGCCTGCGCCCCACAATTGGAAAAACTCTTGCGGGCCCATTTCGTGGATGAGGATCGCCCAATCCCCATCTGGACGAAAATCTTGTTTTTTTTATGCCTCAGCGCCCTGATCGGCGGTCTCGCCCATTACAAATGGAAGGATTACCAGACGGAAAAACTGCTTAAAGAAGAAAACGCCCGACTCCTGGGCATCAGTAAAAACCTCTGGGAAGCGGCCGACCGTTTGCGGCAGGAGCCAGGATTCGTGATTTTCCATGTGGAGCCAAGCGATAAAGACCCCTGGCAGATTTTCGGACTCAAGGACAAGCACGCCCGCAGCCCTGAGGCGGTGCTCCGGGAGAGTTCCCATAATCCGGAGGCCTTCGGATTCAGGATGCTGCCCTTTATTTCCTACGACCCATTGATGGTGCGGGCGCGGATTGATGAAACGATCCTCCCGCCGGAAACGGCGCAAATGCGCCTCCATGACGGCGTACTCCATCTTTCCGGCACAGCTACCATGGAATGGATTATGAACGCCCGCCACCGGGCCATGCTCATCCCCGGCGTACGCGACGTGGATATAAAAAAAATTTCCGACCCGCGCATGAGCGCCATCCTAGCGATGATCCGCGAAGTGGAAAATACGGTGGTGGAATTCCCCTCAGGGCGGGATACCCCGATCCCGCAGGATCTGCCCAAATTGAACACCGCGGTGGACACTTTGGTGAACATGGAAAAGCTGGCCGGGCAGATGGGATTGCTGGTAAGCATGACCATCTACGGACATGCCGACGCCACCGGTTCCCCACAGGTCAACTACGAAATCAGCCAGGCCAGGACCAAAACCATCGCCGCCATGCTTTATTCCAAAGGTTCCAGCATGCCCATCAGCATATACGGTCTGGGGGCTGACTATCCCGAGTCCAGCGCGCCCAAGGCGGACCAGAGCCACCGCAGGGTAGAGATGCGCGTGCGCCTCAGCCGCGCCGGCGATGCACCCCTGGACTTTTTGCAATAGCGCGGCCGCTGTGCCCCGCGTAGCGGGCGCGACCTTGAATCCATTTGGAAAACAGTGTAGCCTCCGCTGATCCTCCATGAAATGTAACCTGCCTGAGCGTGCCATGATAAGCAAAAAAATTTGTATGCTGGGAGCCTTTGCGGTGGGTAAAACCGCCCTGGTGCAACAGTATGTGCATTCCATATTTTCAGATCGCTACCTGTCCACGGTGGGAGTAAAAATCAGCAAAAAAGATCTGCGTCTTGACGGGCAGGAGTTCAGCTTGGTGCTATGGGACCTGGAAGGCCAGGATATCTATGCCGAGGTAAACATATCCTACATGCGCGGAGCCATGGGTTTTTTCGTGGTGGCTGACGGAACCAGGCGCGAAACCCTGGATATTGCCATAGATCTACGCGCCAAGTCCCTGGAAATGGCCGGACCGGTACCTCACTGTCTGCTGGTGAACAAGGCCGACCTGGCCAAGGAATGGGAAATAAGCAGACAAGAGCTTGAAGCCCTTAAAAAAGACGGCTGGAACATTTTTGCCACCAGCGCCAAAACAGGGCAGGCGGTGGAAGATGCCTTCATCTCCCTCGCCAGGGCCATGATGGGCGTATGATTACCTCGCGAGGAAACGGGCATGAAGCAAATAAACATCGCTGAGCATATCCTGGCCTATCTGGATATCGCGGTGATGCTCCGGGTGGAGCCCGGCCGGTACACGGTGCAGGGGAAGCCGCCAGATTTCTACAAAAACTTTTTTCCTGGAGACGGAGAACCCTATTGTTCCGCCCCCTGGGCCCATTCCTATATGCTGGCCTTCTTTTTTGAAAGGGCGGAGGAATTCTTCTCCCAGGAGGATGCCAAGGGGATGATCACCTCCGGGGTATGGGAAGAGGAGGGTCTGTGCACAGAGACCGAGGGGCTAGTCGCCGAGGCCATCGCCTTTCAGGGAGCCCAGGTGCTCACCCTGCGCCTGCTCAAGGATATTCATCAGGAACGCGCAGCCACTTTGCGCAAAGCCAGGGGGCAACTTCTGGAGCAGCGTCTTTTGACCAATGATCTGGAACTTTTCAAAAATAAATCCCGTATGGACGGGCTGACCAAGGTGCTGAACCGCGCCGCCTTCATGGAGCTGGCCCCCGAACACCTGGGCCGGGCCGACGACGAAAATGAACCTCTATCCATGATCATGCTGGATATCGATCACTTCAAGGATATTAATGACAAATTCGGGCACCAAGCCGGCGACATGGTTCTGATTCATATGGGAAAAACCCTGACTTCCAAGCTGCGCCGGGACGATATCATCGCCCGTTACGGCGGCGAGGAATTCATTATTCTCATACCCGGGAGCGCGAAGGAAAAAACCCGGGTAATCGCGGAAAAACTGCGTAAAAGCGTGGCGGAGCACAAATTTGAAAACCTGCCCCAGATCACCATCAGTCTGGGGTACACCGTCTACCGTAAGGGAGAACGCCTAGAGGAGATGATCCGCCGGTCGGACACGGCCCTGTATAACGCCAAGGACAGCGGGCGCAACGCGGTGCGCGAGGGCTAGACGCGACGCAAAACCCTGGCGAAGGTCGCCAGCATCAGGGAAAATTCCACCGGCTTGGCGATATGCGCGTTCATGCCGCTCTCCATGGCTCTCTCCACATCATCTTTAAAGGCATTGGCCGTCATGGCGATGATCGGCACCTTGCTCGCATCGGGATGGGAAGAGGCCCGGATAGCGTTGGCGGCTTCATAGCCGTTCATAACCGGCATCTGGATGTCCATCAGAATGAAGTCATAGTCGCCCGAAGCGGAGGCCTCAAAAAGATCCACCGCTTTCCGGCCGTTTTCAGCCTCATCCACCCTGAGGTTAAAACCTTCCAGCATCTCGATGATGATCATCCGGTTCAGGTCAACGTCGTCGGCCAGCAGGACATGTTTGCCATCCAGCATGGCCGAATAATCCTCGTCGCTCAGAGCCTCGCCTTTTATCTCCGCTGTCGTTCGCTCCAGCCGGATCTCAAAGGAAAACACACTGCCCTCGCCGGGATTGCTCTGGACGGTTATATCGCTCCCCATCATGCCGATAATGCTGTGACTGATGGACAGACCAAGCCCGGTACCGCCGTAACGCTGATTGATCTGGGTGTTGGCCTGCTCAAAAGGGTTGAACATGTTGGAAAACTTGCTCAGATCCATACCAATGCCGGTATCCTTCACCTCAAAGTAAACCAGCGTCGTTTCCTGATCCACTTCGGTCTCCCGGACCGTCAGGAATATGGTCCCCGGGGGGTCGGTGAATTTGACGGAATTGCCCAGCAGGTTGATTAACACTTGGCGCAGACGCAGGGCATCGCTGAGCACATTGGAGCCTTCCCGCAGATCCGCGTTGATCACGAAACCGAGGCTGCGCTCCACGCAACGCGGCCGGATAATGGCCCCAACATCCCCAATGAGCTTGGCCAAGGCAAAAGGCTCACGGGCCAGTTCGATTTTGCCCGCCTCAATCTTGGAAATATCCAGGATATCGTTGATCAGGCCCAAAAGATGCCTGGAAGAGCGCTCAATCTGGTTCAGGTGGTCTAAAATAAAAACCATATCATGATGCTCGCCCGGCTCGTCAACCTTGCGCTGGAGTATGCCGACTATGCCCAGGATGGCGTTCATGGGGGTGCGTATTTCATGGCTCATCCTGGCCAGAAAAGCGCTTTTTGACTGGTTGGCGTTGTTGGCGCTGTTCACCGCCTGTTGCAATTCGGTCACATCCGAGACCGTGACGATATAACCCAAGTGTTCGCCGTCGCGGTTGCGGAAGTAATCCGCCTTGCCCAGGAAATAGCGATCCAGCTGGGCCGAGTAATAAGCCGAATGTTCGGTGCCGTTCATCAGGGCGGAGATGGGGTCTTCCTGGGAATCCCGCTGGAACAGGGTGACCTCCCAGTAATACTTGCCCCTGGCTTCTTCCAGGGTGGAGCCGATCCGTTGCAGGGAATTATCGTTCAGATAAATCAGACGCATGTCCAAACCCGTTATGAACAGTCCCCCGGCGTGGTTTTTTTCGATGTTTTCGGCCATCTCGTCAAAGGCGTCGGTCAGGGCGCCCATTTCATCCTTAATTTCCGCATTGAAGCGAAATTCGCGAAAACCCGCGCGGAAACGGGAGATGCCTTTGATGATGTCTTTGATGCTGTTGGTAAAGGCCGAGGCCAGGAAGATGGCCACGAGGATTACGATGGCGGCGATGGCGCCGGTTCCCAGGATCAAACGGGCGGCGGCGTTCAGGAGGTTGGCGCTGATGGCTTCCTGGGTATCCCTGGACATGGCAGACATGGCCTGATCCGTATCATCCACCAACTGATCAATCACCTTTTGGGTTTCAGTAGCCGGCCGGTGAAAATCATCCAAGCCGGTTCCAACGGTCACGAAACCGAAGCCGCGCGGCGATGCCGCGTACATGCCGGTGAAGTACGGAATGGTGGCCGCGGTGGTCAATTTTTTCAGGCCGCTCCACAAAATGACGAAAGAGCCTGAGCCGCCGTCGCTGGTAAGGTCAAACCAGCCGGTACACTGGGGAGCAAAATTCAGGTAACGGCAGTCCAGTCCAACCAGCCCGGCCTTGGTCAGTTCCGGCGCAGGCTTTTTTTTGACGGACTGATCCGCAAAGACAGGCACGTCGGCGATAAATTCCACATAAGTTTTGCCGGAAGCCTGCCAGTCATTGTAAATCCTGTCCTCCAGCCATGGCGTCTGGGGATCCCCGTTGACCGGATCGTATCCGGCTATGGAATGGTGGCGCGGATGCGCTATGCTGCGCCCCTTGTAATCCCATATAAAGGCGTAATTGCCCTCGGATGCGTCCGGGAGCTCCGTGTAGCGCTCAGGGGTGGGCATGAGCCGGTCCACAAATTCCATGATATGATCATGGTCCAGGGCCAGGGTCACATAGCCGGTTATCTTGCCGTTCCTCACCACCGGCGCGCCCCAGCGCACCAAGCCTTCAAAACGTCTGCCCACCGGGTTTTCCCGTCCGGAGTAGGCCATATTCTCCGGATCATAGGGTACGCCCCGGTGGGCGGCGTTTTCCGGAGTGTAGGTGCCGATGATATTGGTCCCGACATAAGCCCCGATGACATCGGAAACATATACTTCACCCGGGGCAAGCTTTTTCAGTTCCTGAAAGTAGTTTTCAGCCCGGACATAGGTATTCTCACGCTTTGAGACATCCCGCAATTCGCTGGAAAGACGGGAGGTGGTGGTGACTTTCAACTTTTCCATCCCGTTAAGATCAATGAAGGTGATTTCCATAAAAAGCGGTTTGGTCTCATACTCATAGTCATCCGCCACGCGGTGACGAAAGGATATGTCGTTTTCCTGGTTGGATGAAAAAAGGCCGCCACGCTCCCGCCGTTCCATCGCCGGTCCCCA
Source organism: Desulfovibrionaceae bacterium (assembly GCA_009782775.1). Taxonomy (GTDB): domain Bacteria; phylum Desulfobacterota; class Desulfovibrionia; order Desulfovibrionales; family Desulfovibrionaceae; genus WRHT01. Next base: position 45,348 of record WRIL01000014.1, on the reverse strand, counting down.
GCTTTTCCCGTCTTCGCGCAGACGCCACGGGCCTGGTTTGACCAGCCTTCCGATCCGGTCGCGCACGAAACCGGTGTAATTCTCTACTGTGGGGTCCAGGCGGGCGGCCATGGCGACGTCGCTGTCCCTGGCATATAGAAAATCGGCCACCCTGAAGGCCGTATCCGTAGCCAGGCGCTCTATGTCTTCCCTGGCCAGATCGTCCAAGGCGGCAATGGCGTCACGGGAGGCGATCTTGCCCGCGGAAACCAGGGCGGAATTGGCCGTATCATGCAGGTTCAAGGCCCGCTGCAAGACATCCTCCCCCAGGCTCCATGACTGGTGCCAAGCCAGGGCAGCCACCAGGATCAACGGCATAACCATGATCGCGATGAACAGGACAATGAGTTTGACGCGCATGCCCCAACCCAGACGGGAAGAAATCCTTTCTATATAGAGGCGGGAATCGCTAATTTTGTACGTCATGACGACATAAATAAAAGATCGCAAAAAAAATTTCCACAGCAAAAATTAAAATACTGCAGACCACTGGCCCCCGTGGCTAAAGAGCAACGGTCTCCAAAATTTTTTCTGCGGAAATATTTTACGGCAAGGCTCGGGGCAATGGCTTCATTCCCCTGACTTCCCCGCCGAGTTCACGGCGCAGGGAATTTTGCAGAATCAAGGCCAAGTGGCGCAGGGCCGCATTGATGCTCATGGATTCATCCCGGCCCAGGAGCAAGGCGCTTTCCTCCAAGGCCAGCACCACACCGCAAGGAACTCCATGTAAACTCAGAGGAAGGCTGAGAAGCCTACCTTCTTCCGGGCCGATGAACCGGCTGCGACACCCCTCTTCCAGATGGAAGACGGCAATATCGGAACACGGGCACAGCGGCCGGACGCTCTTTTTCAAGGCCGCGACCCAGGCCTGGAAGCTTTTCTCCCGCGGATGCGCCGTGAGATAAAAACGAAGGCTCCGGGAACCCTGATCCGGGTCCCATACGGCCACCTGGGGATGGCGCAGAGGCAGGAGAGCTTGCAGTTTCAAAAAGGCCTGCCGCAAGATCTCTCCAGGATCGGAAGAATCCTGGATATAAGTCAAAAAGCTGACGAGAAAATCCAGATTCCGGCTCTTGCGTTCCAAAAGTTCCCTTTCCAGAGAAATCTCCTGCACCATGCGCAGGACATCCTCCTGAATCTCCTCCATCTCAATAATACGAACAACCTTCTCCCGCAGACGCGCCGGGCTGCACGGCGGCCGGATGATCTCCTGCACCCCGGCATCCAGGCCGAATTCCAGATCGCTCTGGACATAGCCTTCGTCCAGGAGCAGGACTTTGGGCAGACAGCGCAAAAAACTGGCCGGCTGGCCGCGCATGCTCAGCAGCGGTCTGAGCTGGGCCGTACGGACCAGCATGAGCTTTGGCTGGCCCTGTTCACATGCCTCAAGGGAGGGAATGATCCCCTCGGGCCAATTGGTCAGGTGGAATTTTTTGCCCAGGGTCTCGCGCAGGGCGGCTGCCCACTCTTCTGTCAAACCCAGAGTCCAGACGCTTAAAGTGCCCATTCTTCCTACCTCCCTCTGGGGAAGTACAAGCAAGAAACGTTCCAAACAAGCTGTTCCCGAGGGATTGCCTTAGCCCTGAATTTATGTTTTTTGTCAGGCATGTCTGCGCATAAAATCTGGGCCAGCCTGCATCCCTTCTATGAGCGCGGCCCCATGCTGGGACGGATTGAGGCCAATCGCCGTTTCATCAGCGCCTTGCTGGAAAACGACCCTTTTGAGGCCTACCATTTTTTCCTGCCCCATCCCGATGACTGCGCAGCCCTGCGGAAAGAGCTGGAGGAACGCTTTCCTGAAATAGCGGCGGAAGGACGCTTTTACCTGGGCCAGCACCGCCTTTTGCCGAAAAATCTGGCGGAGCGAGATTACTACTGCATGCATCTTTCCGACCCCTTCATGCGCTATACAGACGCCATGTGTCTGCGCAACGCCTTCAGCCGGCGCATCTTCCCCCTGACCGCGCCCACCCATTCCCTGAGTTACGCCGATTACGGGGAACAATTTCTGCGGCACCTCTGGGGAGGAACCACCAGCCGGGACGCGCTGGCGGCGACCTCACGGGCCGGGCTGGAGGTTGTGCGCAATTACTATGCCAGGCTCCAGCGCAACTATGCCCTGCCCCCGGAAAAATTCCCGGCCCCGGCCGTACGGCATATCCCCTTGGGGGTGGATCCGGCCGACCTCCCCGCGCCGGAGGAAAAAACGGTCTTGGGAGCGGAGCGCCGGAAAGAACTGGGACTGGAAGATGAACTGGTTTTTCTAGTCTTCGCGCGCCTTTCCTATTATTCCAAGATGGATCTGCTCCCCTTGCTCCGCGCTCTGAAACGGGCGGAAGAGGCCGGTCTGAAACCAGGATCCTATTGCCTGGTATTGGCCGGCTGGCTGGAAAAGGAAGACGACTTCGGCGCGGATATCGAAAAACTCGCCGCCAACCTGAAAATCAGGTGCCGCATCGTAGCCAGGCCGGATCAACAAGCTCGCAAGGCCTTGTATGCCATGGCGGATCTCTTTTTATCCCCGGCGGACAACTTGCAGGAAACCTTCGGTCTTACCCTGCTGGAGGCCGCCGTCTCCTCTCTGCCGGTTATCGCCTCGGATTTTGACGGCTACAAGGATTTGGTCCTGGACGGGCGAACCGGCCTGCTCATCCCCACCATCGGCCCTTCGGCCACCCCTGGAACGGACGCCCTGCGCGACATGGTTCCCAACGGGGAAGGACACTTGCTCCTTGCCCAGCAATGCGTAGTGGAAGTAGAGGCGCTGGGGCTGGCCATAAGCCGTCTGGCCCTGGACGCGGATCTGCGCCGGAAGATGGGGACGGCCGGACGGGAGCGCGCGCTGGCGGATTTCACCTGGAAAAGGGTAATCCGGCTGTACCTGGAACTCTGGGAGGAACTGAACGAAACACCCTGCGCTCTTCCGGAAAATCCCCGGAATCGTCCGCTTTCAGCCCTGTATCATCCGGCCGGTCCGTGCTATACGGAGATCTTCAGCGGTTATTTCAGCCAGCGGGCGGAAGACCTGGCGCAGTCCAAGCATCGTCTGCGCCTGAGCAAGGTCGGGGAAGCCGTGTACCGGGGCCGGGATTTCCCGGTCATTTACCGCATGATCGCTGACCGGGTTGCTCCGGAGCAGATCCGGCGCCTGCTTTTCCTGGCCCGGCGCCCCAAACCCTTCGCGCTGTTGCGGCAGGAAACCCGGGAGCTTACGCCGGAAGAAAGGATTCTTGACCCGGATTTTCTGCTGCTCTGGGCCATGAAGCATGATTACCTGGAATTTGAGCCGCTTCCCCAAGGAGAAAGATAATGTGCTTAGCGGTCCCGGTTAAGGTGGAGGAACATCTGGAGGCCGGCATGCTGCGCTGCCGGGTGGGCGAGAGTGAAACTTTTGTGCTGGCCTCGGACGCCTTGCTGGAAGATCGCCCGGCTTTGGGCGACTATGTGATCGTACACGCGGGTTTTGCCCTGCACCGGGTGGAGCCGGAAGCGGCGGCGGAAACCCTGAGCCTGCTACGGGAAATCGCCGCCCAGGAGGCCGGGCTTGGCTGAACGTACCCAGGCCAGGATGGAGAAAATCCGGCGGGTTCTCGGCTTCCGCCAGCGGGATCTGACCTTGGTGCTGGCCAATATTCACGACCCGCACAATGTTTCGGCCATTTACCGCAGTTGCGACGCCTTTGGGGTGCCTTACGTACATTTGTATTACACAGACAACGTTTTTCCGGCGATCCAGGCCTCCAGCTCGGCCTCGGCCATGAAATGGGTGGAGAGCGTGCGCCACCGCGGACCCGAAGAATTGCGGACGGCCCTGAAGGCGCAAGGGATGCGCATTTACGCCAGTTCCTGTTCCCCGGCCTCCGTGCCGGCGAGCGCCTGCGACCTCGCTGCCCCCTGCGCGATAATTCTGGGGAACGAACACAGCGGGATCGCGGAGGAGCTGGCCGGCATCGCCGAAGCAGAACTACATATCCCTATGTACGGGATGATTCAGAGTTTCAACGTCTCGGTGGCCGCGGCCCTGATCCTGGCCGAGGCTTCCCGGCAGCGAACCGCGGCCGGGATGTACGGGCGGCCTTCCTGGAACGCGGAGGAAATGGAAGATCTGGCGCGGACCTGGGCGCAAAAGTAGGGATTTATGATTGCATATCTTAGGGGCGTCTTACTGGAAACAGGGTCCAACTTCTGCGTGCTGCTGACCGGCGGCGGAACCGGCTACGAGGTCTTTCTGCCCTCCCGTACCCTGGCCGGGCTGCGCCAGGGGCAGGAGGCGAGCTTTTACACCTATACGCAGGTCCGGGAAGACGCCCTGGAACTCTTCGGCTTCGAAACCTGGGACGAGCGGGAGACCTTTGAAATCCTCATCAGCATCAACCGGGTGGGGGCGCGCACGGCCCTGGCCATCCTGGGAGTGTTCAGGCCGGACGAATTACGCCGCCTGGTGCTGGATGACGACTTACCCGGCCTGACCAGGGTCCCCGGCATAGGCCGGAAGAGCGCCCAGCAAATCTTCCTGGAGCTGAAGTACAAGCTAAAACTGACCGGGGCTGTATCCACTGTGCCCGGAACTCCTTCCGGCTTGTACCAGGATGCGGTTGCGGGCCTGGCCAATCTCGGATATGCCGAAAGCGAAGCCTCGCTGGCGGTCAAGGAGGCCTTGGCCGCGAACCCCGGCCTGGAAGAAGGGGAACTACTACGCGCGGCCCTGAAACGCATGAGCCGGCGCAAATGAGCGAGTGATGAGGCATGTCCGGTAACGATATCTTTACGCCCCCCGAGGCGGAAGAAAGCCACGTCCGTCCGCGCAGCCTGGATGAATTCATCGGACAGGACGACCTCAAGGCCAATCTGAAGGTCTATATGCAGGCCGCCCTGGAGCGCGGCAAGGTCATGGACCACACCCTCTTTTTCGGCGGTCCGGGGCTGGGAAAAACCACCCTGGCCCAGATCATGGCCGCCGAGCTGGGGGTAAACATCGTTTCCATCAACGGCCCCTCTCTGGAGCACGGCGGCGACCTGGCCGCCATCCTGGCGGACCTGGCCCCCCAGGATCTGCTCTTTGTGGACGAGATCCACCGCCTGCCGGTTTCGGTGGAGGAAACGCTCTACCCGGCCATGGAGGATTTCAGGCTGAACATGGTCATGGGACAGGGGCCGGGGGCCAGAAGCGTCAAGATCACCCTCAACCCCTTCACCCTGGTGGGGGCGACCACCCGTAGCGGTCTTTTGTCCGCGCCCCTGCGCGACCGCTTCGGCATTCACCTGCGCCTGGAGTTTTATTCCCCGGAGGAACTGGCGCGCATCGCCTCCCGCGCCGCGCGCCTTTTGGGCATTCGCCTCCGGGAAGAGGGGGCCATGGAGATAGGCCGCCGGGCGCGGGGCACGCCGCGCATCGCCAACCGCCTGCTGCGCCGGATCTGGGATTTCTGCGTGGTAAACCGGCGGGAGGAGCTGGGGACGGAAGAAGCCGCCCACGCCCTGGACAGCATGGGGGTGGATGAACTGGGGCTGGACCAGATGGACCGCAAGCTCCTCTCCGTAATTCTGGATAACTATGCCGGAGGCCCGGTGGGGCTTAAAACCCTGGCCGTAGCCTGTTCCGAGGACGCGCGCACCCTGGAAGAGATTTACGAGCCTTACCTCATCCAGATCGGCTTCCTGAAACGCACCGCTCAGGGGCGTACGGCCACGGCCAAGGCCATGCAATACTACAACAAGAAAAAATAGTTATGCCCCAGGTACAGATGCAGGTGGAACTCCTGGCCATGACCCCCAATGCCCTGTCGCTCATTTACGCGGCCTTCCGGCAGTGCTACCACGCCGGTTTCGTGGGGGACATGTGGCCGCGCCTCCTGAGCGGCGAAATCCCCACGGAAAAACAAATCTCGTTTGTTGAGACTGTTTTGCAATCCGGGCATGTCAGCCCGGTGGAGCATGTCCTCTTTACCTTCGCGGTCCAGGGCATTTCCCGCGCCCTGACCCACCAGTTGGTCCGGCACCGCCTGGCCTCCTTTTCCCAACAAAGCCAGCGCTACGTGGACGGGAGCGAATTCAGCTACGTCATGCCACCGGCTTTGGCCGGCATTCCGGAAGGAGCGGCGGAGTTTTCCCGTTGCATGGAAGATTTGCGGCATACTTACCTACGGCTGAAAGGGCTGCTGGAGACCGCCGGACGCAAGGACAAGGCCGCAGAGGATGCCCGCTTCGTCATGCCCCAGGCCGCGGAAACCCGCATTGTCTTCAGCATGAATTGCCGGGCCCTGCTGAATTTCTTTGAACAACGCTGCTGCCATCGGGCGCAGTGGGAGATCCGCCGCCTGGCCGAAGCCTGTTTAGGCCTGTGCCGCGAGGCCCTGCCGGTCATTTTCCGTCAGGCCGGAGCCCGTTGCCAGAGACTGGGCTACTGCCCGGAAGGGAAAAAATTCTCCTGCGGCCGCTACCCGGCGCGCTGACAGCGCTAATCTCTTGACTTTCTGAAAAACCTGCCGTTTATCTGCTCTGTTTTGATCACGTTGATGAAAGCACCCGGATCGATGGCGTGGATGTCTTTGATCAGTGGTGCGACTTCATCGGAATAAACCACAGAATATAAAAGTATCCGCTCCTTCGTATTGTACATGCCTATACCGGTAATGGCGGTAGCCCCGTGATGGGTCTTTTCTCTGATGACGGCGTAAACTTCCTTGGGATGCTCCGTAATGATAAGCATGGTCTTCATCTGATAGGCGCGATAAAACGATTGCAGAACCATGGTGGTGGTAAACTGAAAAATAATCGAATACAGGGCCTTATCCAGTGTAAACAGAACGGCGGCGGCGGCGAGGATGACACAGTTTCCGACAAAGATATGCTTCCATGCGTCTCTCCGGTACTTCTCGGAAATAAAAATGGCGATAAAGTCAGTGCCGCCCGAGGTGGCGCCCGCAAAGAGACACAGAGAAATAGCGATCCCGTTCAGTATGCCGCCGAACACCGCCGAAAGCAGCGTGTCATGCAGTTGAATGGAATCTATAAACAACGCCGGCATTAAATCGGTCATCAGTCCGCATATAAAAATCATCAGCACCGAATACAGGGTGAACTTCTTACCGATGAACCGAAAGCAGATCGCCGCCGGCACGGCGTTCAAGGTATATAGGACAATACTGAAGGGGATGTGGACATCCAAGTGATGAAGGCCGATTTCCTGGATCAGCAGTGTCAGGCCGGTAAAGCCGCCGGGGATAAGCCCGCCGGCGTGTATAAAGGTGTTGATGTTGAAAGCCATCAACATGGCGCCCAAGACCACAAGAAGCAGACGCCGGACCGCGCCCTGGCCGGAAACTTTTGCTTCAGTCATAATATGTGCCAGTCATGGAGGAAAAATTACCCTAGTTACGGGTGTCAATAATCCCTGATGACTGCTTCATCCATAAACCTCTGTAAATGTCAAGCTCCGCAAGGTTATTTAATGCCTCGCAGGGCTTGACGGCAATCTCCCGTTTCAGGTGCCGGCTTACCCAGAATCAGATAAATATTGACGCAGTTTTTCCATAACTTCGTCGAGAGCGATGGGTTTGCCTATATGGCCGTTCATGCCCACAGTCAGGCATCTTTCCACATCTTCGCGAAAAACGTTGGCGGTCATGGCAACAATGGGTATAACCCCGGCCTGCGGGACATCCAATGCGCGAATGCACTGGGTGGCTTCATAGCCGTCCATTTGCGGCATCTGCAGATCCATGAAAATCATATCATATCGCTCCGGAGCCGCACGGAACATGCTCACCGCTATCTCGCCGTTTTCCGCGCAGTCAATAGCCAGTCCGGTAGGTTCAAGAAGCGTCAGGACAATTTCCCTGTTGATCTCCACATCTTCGGCCAAGAGTATGCAGTGGCCGGCGAAAGACTCCTGTTCGGCCGGGGCGTCTTCTTCCACTTTCTGTTTTAGCCCTAAATGCCCGCTGATACAGTCGGCGACAACAGAAGGAAAGAGCGGTTTGGACAAAAAGCCGTCCACCCCGGCGCTTTTGGCCTCGTCTTCCAGAGAACTCCATTCAGCGGCTGAGGTCATGATAACGGTGGGAGGCTTGCCTTTGCTGTCCACCTTGATCCGTCTGGCCAGTTCCACCCCGTCCATACCCGGCATTCGCCAATCGACGAAACAGACGTCGTACGGGCCGCCATGCGCTATCCTGTCCAAGGCCTCCTTGCCGCTGGCCGCCGTATCGCAGGCATACCCAACCCTGGCGGCAATCTCTTTGAAATATTCCAAGAGGTCCGGTTCGTCATCCACAGCCAGCACCCGAATGTCGGTCAAACGGCCAGAGACAGCGCTTGCGCTAGGAGTTTCTCCGCGCTTGAGCCAAAGGCTGAAGGCAAAGGTTGCTCCATGGTTCAGCTCGGACTCCACCCACATTTTCCCGTCCATCATCTCTACGATATGCTTGGAAATGGCCAGGCCGAGCCCGGTACCGCCGAATTTGCGCGTCGTGCTGCTCTCGGCCTGCTGGAAGGGTTGAAACAGGCGGGCTTGCTGTTCCGCGTTGATGCCTATGCCGGAGTCGCTCACTTCAATGCGCAATCCGACATAGTCGCCATCCTCCCCCGCATGCTGCGCGCTGAGGCGAATGACGCCGTCTTCCGGGGTAAACTTGACGGCGTTGGAAAGCAGATTGGTGATGACCTGGGCCAGATGCTGGTCGTCGCCCACCAGCATATCCGGGATCTTGCCGTCGATATGCACGCCAAAACGCTGGCGCTTCTCTTCTATGCGAAAGTTGACGACATTGACGACTTTCTGGAGCATTCTTTCAAAACTGAATTCCGCTAGGGACAGCTCGAACTTGCCGGCCTCGATCTTGGACATGTCCAAAATATCGTTGATCACACCCAAAAGATGTACGGAAGCGCCCTCGATTTTGCCGAAAGCGTAGTCTTTTTTCTCTGGACCGTCGGCCGCCTTGCCGATGGCGGTCATACCGATGATGGCATTCATGGGCGTGCGTATTTCATGGCTCATATTGAAAAGAAACTCACTCTTGGCCGTATTGGCGTGTTCAGCTATTTCCTGCGACTTTTCAGCCAAAATGAGCGCTCCCGCGGCTTTATCGCGCTGCTCCTGCGCCTCCTGGGCTTTTTGGTCACTAGATTGGATAAGTTCGCGTATTTGCTCAATCATGGCCACCGCGCTCGCGTTCAAATCTCTGATTTCAGGCAATTTTTCTGCCGGAACCTCGTCAAAGGCGGCAAAATCCTTATCCGCCACGCGGTGCAGCCTGTTCATAAGCCGGTAGATGGGATTGGTAATGAAGGTCGTTTGCGCGGCCGCCAGAAAAATCATGACAAAAGCGCCCACGGCGCTGATAAGCATGATGTTTGTAATCGTGCTCCGCGCCCCTTCCTGCACTTCGTCCAGCGGCAGAAGCACTGCGCCTTTCCAGTCCACGTAGTTGAAATTGACAACATAGGCCACATAATCCACGCCATTGCGCTTCAATTCCAGAAAGCCTCCGGGGCAAGCCTGAATCGCCGCAAACGCCGGGTCGTCCAAGGGTCTTTTAAGCGTTCTGTATTGTTCCGCAATCGTATCAAAAGATGATTGAGGATCAACAACAACCATACCGCCTTTATCCAACAGGATAAAGAAGCCCTGCCTGCCAATGACGGTATTTTTCAGGGTTTCCACCAGGGGTTGCACGATAAAATCCAGCCCGGCCACGCCGAATACCTGCCCCTGATCTTTCATAGGGGCCGATACGGTAACCACGATATTGTTCGTGGTCGAAAGATAGGGGTCGGTGATGCTGAAAGCCTTGATTCCGTCCGCGCTCAACTTGTACCAGCCCCGGCTTCGCGGGTCATATCCGGCCGCCACGTTGACAGCGGATCTTATGTATCCGCCGTCTTCCTGCCCGTAGAGCACAAGCTCCACATTGGGGATAAGAGCCTTGGTGATGTAGAGCAGATCGTACGCCGCCCGCACCTCGGGAGAAAAGGAATCCCGGTTGAGAGGAGCAGGTTCCTTGGTATGCATGAATGACGGCAGCTTGCCCTTCGCAGCGCGCAGTTCCGGCCTTTCGGCCAGGGTTGCGACAATGCGTTCTCCACTGTTCAGGTAGGTAATGATGGTGTCATTTATCCGCAGGGCCTGCTCTTTCGCATTGGATTGAAACGTCGCAAGCGCGGCCTCGCTCACCAGCACCTGCACTCTGAAAGAAATCACGCTTGCAAGCAGCAAAATACAAACCACGATCAAGCTGATTACACGGGCACGTATCGACATCTTCTTTCTCCTCAAGTACTCGTGGTGGGATGCCCCTTCCCTCTGAAAGTATGCCAGCGAAAAGTTCGTACTCCTGTAAAATGGCCATTCCCCAAGTCTAGGATGCCAAAGTTAATTTCGGCTGCCGTGGATCTAGGCGTGCCGCAACCGAACTGGTGGCTGTATTTTATTTATTGGCAAGGACAACTGCGAAAGCGCCTTTCTCAATTGCCCTCAAATTTTTACGCTGACCTATAGTTTATATTTTTCTTTCAGCGTCCCCTTCTTCTCACCATCCAATGAGTTCATATACCTCTTCCAACCAGGGCAGAATTTTATATGCCACCGCCAAAGCCTGCCCAGCAATGATTTAGGCGCGTTGTCATATTTTGTTCGTATCGAGCAATGTTCGCAATTGTGTCGGGCCATAAATTTGTTCTCTTCACATCCTTACCAGTATCATTTTGCTTTAGCAAGGCGACTGCTTGCTAAACCAGGATAGCCAATGGGCTCTCGTGAACATGGCTGGACGGCAGACAAAGAAAAAATCCGCTTGGCTCTTCGCTTCGCGGACTTTTTCGTATCTCTTGGGATTTGTTTTTGGAGGCGGCACCCAGATTCGAACTGGGGATAAAGGTTTTGCAGACCTCTGCCTTGCCACTTGGCTATGCCGCCTTAGCGTTTCAGCGCAACAAGGGGTCTTTCTTACCCCTCCGCCGCCCTTTTGACAAGCACTATCTGACGGCAGACTGTTCCCGCCGTGGAAACCGCGCCACGCGACGCAACGTCCGCAGGCGTGATTCTATCTACCATCTAAAGGGATTGGGACGGGGCGCCGTCGGCAGTGCCTTAGATTTAAGATAGAAATACTTCTGCCCCGAACGGCTACTTATGGTAATCCAGCCATGTTCAAGTTCCCAAGTGTCAAGGCCGTCGTCCTTTCCGGGCAACTTTCTGAGCACCGGCAACGGCTGTATGTCCTCCGGAATGTCCCGCCTCTTTGCCGCAACTTCGCCTATCGCGGGCCTTGGAACAAAAAGAGGATAGGCGGTGTGCCGGTCCGCGAGGCCTACCATCCAGCCATTGTCAGTCTCAAAGACCTTGAAAGGCCCCTGCATATATTCCTTTCCTTTAATCTGGGCAGGGGTGAATTGCGCCGAATCATCACCTTCCCGGCGCACCGACTGAAAATCAAACCCGTCGCGTTTACACGCCGAAGTTCCCAATATCGCTACGAAGAGCAGCGCGGTCACGATTACGCAATTCCGGGACATAAACTTTTGCACCTCTCTTCTTTTGTATTGCAAAAAGAAAATAGCTACAAGCCCTTTCCGCGCGGCTGAAAAGTTGATTTCCGACGGGGCATGGTCTATGCCGGAGCAATGAATTCCTCCGCATCCCGGCCGCCGGAACGGACGAGGCTCACGGCCATGGGTCTGGCCTACGCCCTTGGAACCTTCAACGACCATTTTTTCAGGTCAGCCTTCCTGCTCCTGGCGGTCACATATGATCAGAACAACTTGCAGGACGCGTCCGCCCTGCTTTTCTTCCTGCCCTTCGCGCTCTTTTCCGCCTGGACCGGCTGGCTGGCCGACCATCTGCCCAAAAAATCCATTATCGTCTGCTCCAAGACTCTGGAACTGGCGGCCATGGGACTGGGGCTACTGAGCATGCATGCCATGCATTGGAACGGCATGATGGCGGCAATTTGCATCATGGGCCTGCAATCGGCCCTGTTCAGCCCGGCCCTGAACGGCTCCATCCCGGAGATCGTCCCGGTGGAGACCGTGCCAAAAGTCAATGCCCTGTTCAAGTTGGCCGCCATATCCGCCTTGCTGTTGGGCATTGCTCTGGCCGGCTTGCTCGAAGCCATGATTCCTGAAGAAATACACGGCCATGGGCGTCTGCCCGTGGGGCTGGCCGCGATGCTGGCTTCCCTGGCCAGCCTGGCCGCAGCTATCGCCATGCGCCATACGCCCCGGCCTCAAGGCGCGCCACGCCCCTTTCCCCTGTTCGGGCCGGTGGACTCCCTGCGTCAGACCTTGAACTGCCGCATCGAAGACCGGCCGCTCTTTCTGGCGCTGGCCGGAGAATCCGTCTTTTACGCCATCTCGGCCTTTGCCGTGCTCTGCATCCACGGCCTAGCCACACAACAGACGGACCTTTCCCATACCAGCGCCGGTCTGCTGTCCGTGTCGCTGCTGGCCGGCGTCTGCGCCGGCTCCTTGCGGGCCGGAAAGCGGGAGGCCGCTTCCTGGCGGAGAACGTTGCTTCCGGCCGGATGCGGCATGGCCGTTGGGCTGCTCCTGGCTTCAGCCGCCCCCCTGCTCCCCGGAACATGGCCGCCCTTCTTCTTTCTGCTGGCGGTGTCCGCCTGCACCGGCTTCTGCGGCGGGCTTTACTTCATTCCCCTGACCAGCTTCATCCAGATTAGCCCGGCGTCCACGGATAAGGGAAAAATTTTGGGCATTTCCAATTTCGCCGCCTTTTCCGGGATCATCATAGCCGGCCTGCTCTTCAATCTGGGTGAAGGTTTAAGCCCGGCCAAACTCCTGGCAGCCTGCGCCCTATGCCTGTTCTGCTTCCTGGCCTGGGCCGCAAAAACGCTCCGGGAGCTGCCGGATGCCAGCCTGGCTGACCAGGCCGCCGGGTTGATCCGGCTGATCCCGCTGGCCTTCATCTCCCTGCGCTACCGGGTGAGCGTCATCGGCCTGGACAAGATCCCCGCCGGCGGAGCCTTGCTCTTCATGCCCAACCATCCGGCCCTGATTGATCCGGTGATCGTGCAGACCCTGCTGCTCGGAATAAAGCCCCGGCCGCTGGCGGATGCCAGCCGGATGCGCGGGTTTCTGGGCAGGCTCGCGGCCAGGGTTTTCCATATCGTGCTGATCCCGGACACAGAGGAAGGCAACACCAAGAACGCCGTACAAGGAATCCGGGAAGGCCTGCGGATCGTAATTGAGATATTGCATAACGGAGAAAGCGTGATCTTTTACCCTGCCGGACGCATCTTGCGCTCATCCGCGGAAAGACTGGGCAACAATTCCGGGGCGGCAAGGCTCCTGGCCGCCTGCCCAGAGACGCGGGTCATCCTGGCGCGCAGTTCCGGACTCTGGGGCAGCTCTTTCAGCTACGCGAGGACCGGCCGATCCCCGGACTTCGCCAGGGAGCTGTTGCGCGGTCTGCTGACTTTGGCGGGCAACTGTATATTGCTGACTCCCAAGCGCGAGGTGCTGGTGGAATTCGTCGAGGCCACGGACCTGCCCCGTGACGGGAACAAGAAAGAGCTGAACCGCCGCCTGGAAGACTTTTACCGGGGAGCGGAGCGCCCGCCCCTGACTGTGCCGCGTTTTTTCTGGGCTGACTAAAACCGTGCGCTAAACCGGAACATTGCTCCGCCATCTGCCGGGGCGATGGAAATTTGGGTGTTTTCGTCATTATACCTTACAGTAAATAATAAATTCGCTCCTATCCCCATTGCCGCGCCGATTGAAATATCAAACCAGTTGTGCATTTTTGCATGATTGCGCGAATATCCGACGAATGCAGCCGCCGCATACATCGGCACCCCGACATACCAGCTATATCTCATCTGCCAATAGCCCGCTCCGGCAAATGCCACACTCGTGTGTCCTGACGGAAATGTATGCCCACTGGTATCTTCGTCTTGATACGGACGTTCTTCGTTTATTGTGTATTTCAGAACGTATGTCGCGGCAAGCGTAGAGCCTGCCGTATATCCCAACTGTTTCACCCCTTGCCAATCGCCAATAGCATACGAATACATCAACGCGGAAAGCGGTATCGCCCATTGCAATATATCACCGCCACGCGTTATGCCGTCATTCACGATTGCGCCACGTTTCGCAAAAGCCGGAGATGTTGTGAACAGCATACACAGTATGGCAAGTACGAGGAAACGGGATTGGTATATTTTAAACATCTATTTGAATTTTAATGACAAAATAATGTTAAAATATCTTCATACCCCATATTTACGCTCCCAACACTAGGGTGTGTCTACGGATAAAAACAGCCGAACTCGGACAGTCTTTTTAATTTTTTCCTTGACATTCAAGGCATTTCAGACTGTATCGGATTCGGCTGTTTTGAAATTTGGAGCGGGAAACGGGATTTGAACCCGCGACTTCAACCTTGGCAAGGTTGCACTCTACCGCTGAGTTATTCCCGCTCATAATCAGGCGCAAGAGCAAGCCCGCGAACCTGAGAGAAGGGCTATATGGCAAAACTTTCCCGGTGTCAAGGCCGGGACTCTTTCTAGTAAAGCTCTTTGAGCGCCGTTTTCCGGATCTGCCCAGAAAAGGAGTTGCCAAATCCTCCGGGTCACTTATAATGGCCAAGGAAATAAAAGCTGTGGACAAAGCGGGGTAGGGAAGTTAGAAGCCCTCGTAATAAATTTCGCGACGGCTCCTATTTCAAGGTTGGAGGACTTATGGAACAGAAGGATATCGATTCTTTCAAAGATATGCTCAACGGCATGATGGAGGAGGCTCTACGGCAGTCCGACTCCACCATAGAAGACATGACCGACAACAACGAAGCCTTTGCCGATCCCGCAGACCGGGCCACGGTGGAATCCGACCGGGCCTTCACCCTGCGCATCCGGGACCGCGAACGCAAACTCATCAAAAAAATCAAAGGCGCCTTGCAGCGCATTGAAGACGGCACCTACGGCATCTGCGAGGAATGCGGAGATGAAATCGGCGTGCCCCGCCTAAAGGCCAGACCGGTGACCAGGCTGTGCATCGGCTGTAAAAGCAGACAAGAAGAAGACGAGCAGCTCCGCGGAGACTAAGCTGTAGGCCGGGAGGCCAACCTGGCCTCCAAATCTTCCTCGAGTTCCACCACAAAACTCTTCCACTCCCGATCCACCAGGGCCAGTCCCGGCGCCCCTCCCTTGGGCGCCCGCACATCCTTGGCCAAGGCGCTGACAATTTCCGCCCGGCTGTCCTTGCTCCGCCAGCTTTTCAAGGCCGCGAGCGTCCCGGCCTCGCGCAGGGTGCGCTCCGGGACCTCCACTCCCAAATGTTCACGGCGGATCAGCACATGGGCGCCCGGTCCACCTCGCACATGCAACCAGATATCCTGCGGCCTCGCCAGCCGCAGCAGATCGCGGTTGCCCTCGGCGCTACGCCCGCGTAACACGGTAAAGCCGTCTGAAGAGGTAAAACGCCGCACCCTGGCCCCGCCTGCCCGGATTCCGCCTGTCCTGCGGCAGCTTCCGCCCTTCTCCAGGGAAAGCGCTTTCCGCGGGGCAGTATCTTCTCCCTGCCTCAAAGATTCCAGGTTCGCGGCAAGTTCCGCCCGCCGCCCGGCCACAAAAACCAGTCCGCGCGCCCCCTTATCCGCCTGCCTGAACATTTTCTCCATGTTCTGCCGCAGGGTCAGCCCGGCATCCAGATCCAGCACCAGTTCCCGGCCCGTGGGGTTTTCTTCCGCCGCCACCGTCAGCGCCGCCAGCTTTTCTTCCCGGCCGTGCTGCCAGAGGCGGCCCTGTACCAGAATAGCCTTCTCCCGCAGGGCCGCCAAGGCGCGCAGACGTCTCTCCTCCTGATCCAGCTTGTCCAGGGCGCTACGCAGCCGCCGCGCGGCCTTTTTTTCCTCCCACGCCGCGAACGTCCTCTCTTGCAGATTCAGAGAGGCCAACACTTTCGGCTCATAAAGACGCCGCGCCGCCTCCAGGCATGGAAAATTTCCCGAAGCCCCACCTACCCGCGCTTCTTCCCGGTAAAGGACAACCTCCTCCCGCAGCCCTTCCCGCAAAGCCCGAGGCAAGGGCCAAGCGGACAGGATATGCGGAACCTCTCCCCGCAAGTACAGATACAGCGCCCCGCTCCCGCACCCGCTCTCATGGGCCAAATCCGCCAGCCGGACGGCGGCTTCCGGTCCGTCCAGAGCCAACAGTGTCCGGCGTAGGGGGGGAGTGAGCAGAGGGAAGGTCCGGATGAAAGCCTCCGAAAGCAGGAGTTCCCGGTGTTCCCGCCGGATCAGCTCGAAATCAGGCCAGAGGGCGGCAGAATCTTCCAGGGGCGCTTCGGAACCGAGGTACCCCCCTTCCCGCAGATCCAGCGTCAGAAAAACCGCTCCCAGGGCCAGACTTCTGGACGGGGGCAGGCGCAGTCCTATAACAAGACGCCGCCGCGCCCAGTCCGGCCAGGAGGTCCCCAGACGGCAGCCGGCCAGGTGCTTACGCAGACTCATGACCAGCCCGGAAGGCCGCTCCGGATTGGGCAGCTTGAGATCGCTCCAGTAGAGACAGGGTTCCTGAGCATGCCCGAATTTCAAGGGGGTGGAAACTTCCTGCCCAGGCGCGCGCGCTCTCTCATGCCTCAGGACAAGGTTACGCTTTTGCCCGTAATTATACACTCCCAGAACCAGGAGGCCGGGGACCGGGCTATGGATCGTCTCCAACCGCGCCCCGCGCAGAAAGGCCGCCAGTTCCAGGGCGATGAGACGAAAAACGTGGGCATCCATCGGAATTTCGAATCAGTCTTCTTCAAAGGCTTCGTCCGGGAGATCAAAATTGGCATAGACGTTTTGCACGTCATCGTTGTCTTCCAGGGCCTCCAGCAAACGCAGGTTTTTTTTGCCTGTGCCCGCGTCCACCGGCAACTGGTTTTTGGGAGTCATCGTCAGGGACGCGCTTTGCGGGGAGAGGCCCGCGGCCTCAAAGGCATCGCTCAGAGCTCCCCAGTCCGCGACCGCGCACTGCACCTCCCAGCCCTCACCCTGATCCAAAAGGTCTTCGGCCCCATGCTCCAGGCCCACTTCCATCAGCCGGTCCTCCGGGTGCTCTTTGCCAAAGACGAAAATTCCCTTGCGCTCGAACATCCAGCTTACGCTGCCGCTTTCTCCCAAGACGCCGCCATGTTTATTGAAAATAAAACGCAGGTCGGCCACGGTGCGGTTGCGGTTATCCGTGGCTACCTCCACCAGCATGGCCACCCCGCCCGGCCCGTAACCTTCATAAGTGATCTCGGCCAGTTCACCCCCGGCTTCCTCGCCCGTACCCTTGCGGATGGAGCTTTCGATCCGGTCCCTGGGCAGGTTCACCGCCTTGGCCGCGGCAATGGCGCTACGCAGACGGGCGTTGTACTCCGGATCTCCGCCGCCCCTGGCCGCAATGATGATCTCCTTGGCGGCCTTGGTGAATTCCCGCCCGCGCTTGGCATCCTGGCGACCCTTACGAAACTGGATATTCTTCCATTTATTGTGTCCCGACATATAGTTACCTCTCTCCCGAATCTTTCAAACCCCGGTAATCCAGGGCGATATAAAAATTTTCCATGCTTTCGGAACGCGAACTTTTGGGTTTGAAAGACTTTACCCTGGCAAAGTCCCGGCGCAGTTCCTCGGAAAAGGCCTTGATCTCCGGCCCCATGAAAAACTTGATCACCAAAGCCCCCCCCGGAGCCAGGCAGCGCCGGGCCAGATTCAGGGCTTCCAGAATCAGGGCGGCCGAGCGAGCTTGATCCGTGGCCCGGTGCCCGGTGGTGGCGGGGGCCATATCCGAGAGCACCACGTCAAAGGGACCGCGCTCTCGCAAGGCCATGGCGAATTCCGGCGAAGGGGCGAAAATGTCCCCTTGCATAAAGATCACCTGACCGGGAAAAACCACTTCCGTCCAGCGCAGGTCCAAGCCCAGCACCAAGCCTTCCGGTCCGACCAGTTCCGCCGCTCCCAGGGACCAGGAGCCCGGAGCCGCGCCCAAATCCAACACCTTCCGACCGGCCCGGAAAATTCCGAAGCGCGCCTGGATCTCTTTCAGTTTGTATATGGAACGGGCCGGATAATTTTCCCTTTTGGCCCGCAAAAAAAAGTGGTCACGGTATTTTTTCATGGGTACAATTCCAGAAAGCTCATATCGTAAAAAGTCAAAAGCTCCAAGCGGGTTTTCATGTCTGGAAGCATACACGCGGCGCGCGGGCACCGCTCCTTGGTCATCCTGCCGGATAACGGACGTGTCCTTTTACGCCAGGAGCTGGCTCTGGCCTTCACCTCCTTGGGCTTCATGGTGATCCGCCCCCGGCCCGAAGAACTGGACGATCCAGGTTCCCCCCATTACCTGCCCCGCCTGTTGGATCAAAAACCCTCCCTCTTCTTCAGCGTGAACCTGGAAGGGATTCTGGGCATCCGCCAGGCCGGGCGGCTCATTCTCTCCGCCGGGATCCCGGTCCTGGCCTGGTTTGTGGACAATCCCTGGCATATTCTCTCCGGCGCGCGCGATCCCTCCTGGAAGGAACTGACTCTGGCCGTTACCGACCACTCTTTTGTCGCGGCCCTGGAAGCGGCCGGGGCCACGAAGGTTCTGCACCTGCCCTTGGCCGCCGGATTCACGCCGCCGCCCAAGGCGGCCCCACCGCCCCGCTTGGCGGGACTGCGCGGAATCGTCTTTGCGGGCCGGACGGCCTTTCCCGGACGGGAAGAATTTTTTCGCGGCCAGAAAGCGCCGGAAGAACTCCTGGAGCAGGCCCGAACAAGTATGGACCGCGGTTTTAAGACTGCGGAGGAGCGGCCGGATTTTGCCTGGTGGATGCGCCGCCTGTGCCTGGAAGACCCCGCAGTATTCTGGCCGGGGAAAAAAGCCCGGCTCCCCGGCCTGGGGGCGGCTATGTGCAACGCCTGGTGGCGCGTAGCCTGTCTCACGGCGGTCTGTGGCGGCCAAGGCGGACTGACTCTTTTCGGAGACGCCGGTTGGCGGGAGGAGCTCCTTCCGGCCCTGTCCGGGCGCGGTCTGGAAGCGGCCCTGGATCTGCGCGGCCCGCTGGATTATTATGATGATCTCCCCCTCCTCTACCAAGGGGCGGATTTTTCACTGAACCTGAACAGCCTGCTCCTGCCGGCCGGACTCAGCCAGCGCATCTACGATGTCTGGGCCGCCGGCGGCTTCTGCCTGACCGACTGGAACCCCGGCCTGACTCTTTTTCCAGAGGAACTTACCAGGGAAGTGACCTTTCATGCCCCTGGAGAACTGCCGGAACTGGCCGCCCGCTTGCGCGCCGACCCCAGCCGCCGGGAGAAGCTGCGCCGGGAATGGCAGGCGGAGATCCAATCCCGGCACAATTACACGGTTCGCCTGGGTGAACTCCTGGAGAGGAGCACATGAAAATAGGGCTCGGGCTTTTGCAAATCCTCGCCCTGACCTGTCTGCTTGCCCCGGCCAGGGCCACGGAAGCGGACCCGGAGATCATGCTCGGCCAGATGCTCATGTTGGGATTTCGCGGGGAAAGAGCCGGAGAAGGCGACCTGCCGCTGGTTATGGAGTTGATCCGCCAAGGGCGTCTGGGGGGGGTGATCCTCTTTGACCGCGATTCTTCATCAGGTGGCGGGCCGCGCAACATTCGCAGCCGGGAGCAGCTCCGCGCCCTGTGCGCGGAGCTGAACAGAGTCGCGCCCATGCCGCTTTTCATTGCCGTGGACCAGGAAGGAGGCCTGGTGCAGCGTCTCAAGCCAGCCCAAGGCTTCCGGGGGCTGCCTTCGGCCAGTGAAATGGGGCGTCTTTCCGCTGAAGAGGTTTTTAAGCTGGCCGCCGGCCAAGGGCTTGAAATGGCCGAGATCGGCCTGAACCTGAATTTCGCCCCGGTCATCGACCTGGACCTTAACCCGAAAAGCCCGGCCATCGGCGCCCTGGGACGATCCTTCGGAGTCCTGACGAAAGACGCCGCCCGCCTGGGACTGGCCTTCATGCGCGGCCTGAACAGCGCCGGCGTCATCGCCTGTTTCAAACACTTTCCAGGACACGGGAGCGCGGCCCAGGACACCCATTTGGGACTGGCCGACATCAGCGCCAGTTGGAGGCCGGAGGAACTTGAGCCTTACCGGTTCCTCCTCGCCCAACCGGGAGCCTACGCCGTCATGGCCGGGCATCTTTTTCAGCGCGGGCTTGATTCGCGCCTTCCGGCCAGCCTTTCGCCCCGGATCATTGACCGGCTTTTGCGCGACGATTTGGGTTGGCAGGGGGTAGTCTTCAGCGATGACCTGCAGATGCGGGCGATCACCGAACATTACTCCCTGCGCGAGACCTTGCGCCTGGGGATCCAGGCCGGAGTGGATGTCTTCATCCTGGGAAACAACCTGGATTACCGTCAGGGACTTGCCGAAGAAGCCTGGCTGACCTTAATGGATCTGTACCGCCAGGGCGAAATCCCCCAAGAGCGCCTGCGGCGATCCTTCGCACGGATTCAGGACTTGAAAGGCCAGCTGAACCGGTGATGGGGCATTACCGGCGCGCGGGCGATGGTTCCGCGCCTTCGGAGGGAATTTTGCGCCGGAAAAAGAAGAAGGTGTAAATCGGGCCGGAAAGCAGGTAGCCTATGAAAAAAGAAAAACCGAAGATGCGCGGCTCGGTGATCAGGACGGCAAAAAGCAGTAGCATGCCCACCAGAGCCCTGAAGGGATGGGTACGGAAAAAACCGAACTCCTTGAAAGAAAAATAACGTATCCGGCTGACCATGAGCAGGGCCAGGGACATGGTCAACCCCAAGCTTACCGCCGGCAACGCGGGTTGCACACTGACAGGGAGGTGCTGGTTAAAGAGCACCAGAGCGGCCAGGGCGCAGGCCGCAGCCGGGATGGGCAGACCGATGAAGAACTTCTTGCTGACGCTCCCGGTCATCACGTTAAAGCGGGCCAGACGCAACACCCCGCAGGCCATGAATAAAAAGGCCACGGCCAGCCCCAGTCTCCCCCCCATATCCTTTAGTTGCCAAAGATAAACCATCAAGGCCGGAGTGACCCCGAAAGCCACGGCATCGGCCAGGGAATCCATCTGTACGCCAAAGGCGCTGGCGCTGTGGGTCATACGGGCGATCTTCCCGTCCATGCCGTCCAGGAAGGCGCTGACGAACACGGCCACGGCGCAATGGGTGTACTGTCCCTCAATGGCCCAGAGCATTCCCAGGAAGCCGCCGAACATACTCCCCACCGTGACCAAGTTGGGCAGGATATAGACCCCGCGGCGCGCGGGCCGTTCCTGAACATCCCCCGGCATATCAGTGTCCGGAGCCGCTCTTGCGGGCAAGGACGCTGTGCCCGGCCAGCACCGCATCTCCCACCGTCACGCTGGCGGTGTAACTCTCCGGCAGATAGACATCCACCCTGGAACCGAACTTGATCATGCCTACGCGTTCGCCCCGGACCAGGGAGTCGCCTTCTTCCACCCGGCAGACGATGCGACGGGCAATCAGCCCGGCGATCTGCACAAAGGTCCAGAGCCGGCCTTCGGCATCCTCCAGGGAATACAGGCAGCGCTCGTTGTCTTCCGAAGCCTTGTTCAGGCTGGCGTTCAGAAAACGCCCGCTCTTGTATTCTA
Source organism: Desulfovibrionaceae bacterium (assembly GCA_009782775.1). Taxonomy (GTDB): domain Bacteria; phylum Desulfobacterota; class Desulfovibrionia; order Desulfovibrionales; family Desulfovibrionaceae; genus WRHT01. Next base: position 23,734 of record WRIL01000014.1, on the reverse strand, counting down.
TGGCCTGAATCGTGCCGCTTACCGGCGCGCGGTTCACATGCACATCAATGACATTCATGAAAATGCTGACGCACTGCCGGCTCTGACCGCTGAAAGGCTCCGTGGCCTGGGCGATGCGGATGATCCTGCCGTCCGCCGGACTGACCGCCAGGTCCGCCCCTTGCGGGACCACCCTTTCAGGGTCGCGGAAGAAATGACAGGCAAAGGCGGTGCACAGCAGAGACAGCAAGGCCAGCGGCCACCACTGCATCACCGCGAACACCAGGGCGGTGAACCCGGCGCTGAATATGGCCGGATACCCCTCGGCGGTAATGGCGGAATACGGTTTACGCATGTAATTCCTCTCAAAATCGGGCGTCCGCCCCTTGTCGGCGGACGGCAAGTATATTAAAGTACATCTCTCATTCGATTCACCATAAAACAATACGAGAATAAACACAAATGGATTCCGTCACCCACTTGGCGGCCGGGGCGCTCACTCCGTTGGCGTTTTCCCGGGCGCCGCGCATGTGGCCCCTGGTATTTTTCGGCATCACCGCCGGCATTCTGCCGGATATTGACATTCTGGCCGGATCCTCCGCCCACGCCATGTTTTCCATCCACCGTGGCCTTACCCACTCCATACTTTCCATTTCCACCGCCGCCCTGCTCCTGGCTCTGAGCTTCAAGTTCTTCCTTTCCAACCTGCATGTCAAAAATGATGCCGTGCGCGTGGTGGACGGCCTGGCCGTCATCGCCAGACCGGATGACTGGAGCCTGGGGCAAATCTTCCTGGTCGCCCTGCTCGGGCTAGGCTTACATCTGTACCTGGACTGCATGACCAGCTTCGGCACGCAGATCTTCTGGCCATTCAGCAATTACCGGGTAGCGGTCCCGGCCCTGTTCATCGTTGACCCGCTACTCACCATCCCCCTGCTGATCATTTTATTTTATTGCCTACGGAATTTCAAAAGCCGGGCGAAACTCGCCGCGCAGGTCACCTGGGCGCGCTATGCCATATTCTGGGCGCTGCTCTACCCGCTGATCTGCCTGGGCATCCACGAGGGTTTGAGCCGCAAGTTCAACCGCGACTATACCGAAGTGGGCACGGCGGCCGAAAAAATCACCCTGACGCCGGTTCTCTTTTCTCCTTTTTACTGGAAGGCGGTGGCGGAAAACTCCGAAGAATACCGGATGCAGTGGGTGGCCACCCACAAATTCAGCACAAGGCCGCATTTCGACCCGCCGGCCTATTCCAAGGTACCCCCTCGACTATGGCAGAGGTTGGCCGAAGTTCTGCCCATTTTCGGTGAATACAGGGAATTCGCGCATTTCCCCACCCTGGAATCAACGATAAACCCCCAAGGGCTAAAAGAGCTTACCTTCAAGGATTTGCGCTACATATATTCCCTGCCCAATTTCCTGAAAGAGTGCCTGGGCACGGATGACGGCCTGTTCCACCTGCAGGCGCGTCTCGGGAAAGACAACCGGGTTTACGCCTGGCGTTACCTGGGATGGGAGAGCACGATCCGGGACACGGCCTGGGAAGATCTCCACCCGGCCCCCATCCTGCCCGAGTAGAAAAATACCTCGCCGCCGCTTTACTTATTCAAATTCGGGCCTATCTATATCAAGGAAAAAATCCTCCCGGAACGGGAGGCGGATAAGGCGCATAAGGAGTTTCCATGAAAAGACTTGTCTATATCCTGAAAATCCCGGCCGCCCTGATTCTGGCTCTGCTTCTGGCTTCGCCCGCCATAGCTTCTGTATCCGATCTGGCCGAAGCTATACGCGCCCTGCCGGGCAAATTGAATGCCCCGGAAGTGGCTGAATTGGCCGAGGCCATCAAAAAACTGCCAAAAGAAGTGTATGCAGGGATCATCCCACGCGCCGACTTCCGGGATCTGGTCAAGGAAGTCGGCCCGGCCGTGGTCAATGTCAGCACCGAGCGCGCCTCCCGCGCGCGAGGCCGGTCCTTTTCCCCATTTCCCTCCCCTTTTGACGAGGATTTTGACTTTTTCTTTCCCTTCGGCCGCCCCGGACCGGGCATGCCCCCGCAGGGCCGCCGACAAAGCTCTCTGGGTTCAGGTTTCATCATCTCCGAGGACGGCTATATCGTCACCAACAACCATGTGGTGGAAGGGGCGGAGGTCATCCGGATCAACTTTGATTCCTCCAGAAACAAGGACACCTCCTTTGATGCCGAGGTAATCGGCGTGGACAAGGAAACGGATCTCGCTCTGCTGAAAATTGAATCTCCCCAAAAGCTGCCCTTCATCAAATTCGGCGACTCCGACGCCTTGGAGGTGGGGGAATGGGTGGTGGCCATCGGCAACCCCCTGGGGCTGGATCACACGGTCACCGCGGGCATCCTGTCCGCGAAATTCCGGAATATTGACACCTCCTCCCTGGTGCGCTTCCTGCAAACCGACGCCTCCATCAATCCGGGGAACAGCGGCGGACCGTTGCTCAACCTGCGCGGAGAGGTCATCGGCATCAACACCGCCATCGCCTCCCAGGCCCAGGGCATCGGCTTTGCCATCCCTTCTTCCCTAGCCAGGGAGATCATCGACAACCTGAAAACCGATCGCAAGGTCACCCGCGGCTGGCTGGGCGTGACCATCCAGACAGTGGACGCGGCCACGGCCAAGGCCCTAGGGCTGCCCGAGGCCAAGGGGGCGCTCATCGGCGGGGTTATCCCCAACCAGCCGGCGGCCCAGGCCGGCATAGAACCAGGGGATGTAATCCTGAAAATTGACGACCAGGAGATCCGCAACCCGGAAGAGTTGCAACAAACCATTATGCGCCGCAAGCCTGGCGATACGGTCAACGCCTCCGTCTGGCGCGACGGCAAGGCCATGGCCTTTAAAATCAAGCTGATGCAACGCGATCTCAACCTGGCGGATTCCGGCGCCCCGTCAACGGAGGGCGATGCCTCGGATTCTTCCAGCCTGGGGCTGCAAATCCGCCCTCTGAACGAGCAGGAGGCCTCGCACCTGCGCCTGACCCCCAAGCAAGGGCTCCTGGTGATCCAGGCGGACCCGGAAAAACTGGGGAGCAAGGCCGGGATAAAGCGCGGCGACGTGATCCTGGGCATCGGGCGCAAGCCGGTGGGCAGCGTGGATGAATTCAACAAAGAGGCAAACGCCCTCTTGCAGAAGCAAGGGGCGATCATCCTGCAGATCAACCGGGGCGGCAACACCTTCATTGTCAGCATTGCCGGCAAATAGCCCGCAGGGAACGCGGCCATGAGCATGACCCTCACCCCCCGGCAGATCGTCGCGGAATTGAACAAATACATTATCGGCCAGGATGACGCCAAACGCATGGTGGCCATCGCCATGCGCAACCGCTGGCGCCGCCAGCAGTTGCCCGAGGATCTGCGCGACGAGGTCGCCCCCAAAAACATCATCATGATCGGCCCCACCGGGGTGGGGAAGACGGAAATCGCCCGCCGCCTGGCCAAGCTCTGCGCCTCTCCCTTCATCAAGGTGGAAGCCACCAAATACACCGAAGTGGGCTATGTGGGCCGGGACGTGGAATCGATGATCCGCGATCTCATGGAAATAGGGGTAAACATGGCGCGCTCGGAGCAAAACGACCTGGTGCGCGGACAGGCTGAACAAAAGGCGGAAGATCGCCTGCTGGACCTGCTCCTGCCTGGCGGAGCGCCACGCCTGGACGCCCCCCCCGCCTCCATGGGCGACACCCGGGAAAAAATGCGCCTACTCTGGCGCCAAGGGAAGCTCCACGAGCGGGAAGTCAACATGGAGGTGCAAACCCATGGACCGCAAGTCGAATTCATGGGAATGGGGCTGCCGGGCATGGAGCAGGCCGGAAGCCAGATCAAAGACATGTTCGGCAAGATGTTCCCCCCCCAGCGCAAGCGCCGCACCCTGCGAGTCAAGGACGCCTATGAAATTCTCCTGCAGGAGGAGAGCGATCAGTTGATTGACCAGGACAAGGTGGTGGATTTGGCCAGGGAAAGGGTCGAACAGACCGGGATCGTTTTTTTGGACGAAATTGACAAGATCGCCAGTTCGGAAGACAGCCGCCGGGGCGGGGGCGACGTCTCCCGCCAGGGCGTGCAGCGCGATATCTTGCCCATCGTGGAAGGAAGCGTGGTCAGCACCAAATACGGAGCCGTGCGCACGGACCATATCCTGTTCATCGCCGCCGGGGCCTTCCACCTGAGCAAGCCCTCGGACCTCATGCCGGAGCTCCAGGGCCGCTTCCCCTTGCGGGTGGAGCTCAAGGCCCTGACCAAAGAGGATTTTCTGCGCATCCTGACCGAGCCGCGCAATGCCCTGATCCGCCAATACTCGGCCTTGCTTGGCGCGGAAGGCGTGACCCTGGAGTTTCATCCGGAAGCCCTGGAGGAAATCGCCTCTTTCGCCGAAACGGTCAACCGGCAGACGGAAAATATCGGGGCGCGGAGGCTTTACACCATCATGGAGAAAATCCTGGCCGAGCTCTCTTTCAACGCCCCGGACATGCAAGGGGCGGTTATCACGGTGGACAAAAACTACGTCTGTTCCCAACTCAAAGATGTGCGCGCGGACCAGGATCTAAACCGCTATATCCTGTAATGCCCAGCCGGACGCCATGCCTCAGACTGCCTTCGCCCTGAACCGGCTTCCCGCGCCGGAGGCCCGCTTCTGCCTGGAGGTGGAACGCTTCATCGTGGAAGAATGCGGCCTGAACGTAGCCGGGCTGGAGCTGACCCTGGCTTACTCCGGAGGGGCGGATTCCAGCGCCCTCTTTTACGTCCTCCTGGCCCTGGCCCCGCGCCTGGGCTTTACCCTGTCCCTGGCCCACCTGGACCACGCCCTGCGCCCGGATTCGCACCGGGATCTCCAGGCCGCCCTGGAACTGGCCCAAGATCACGGCCTGACCTGCCATAACCGGAGAATCGCGGTTGCCGCTCTGGCCGAGGAAAGGAAAATCGGCAAGGAAGAGGCCGGACGCGCCGCCCGCCTGGATTTTTTGCGCTCCCTGCGGGATGCTGCTCCGGAACGCTGGATCGTCTATGCCCACCAGTTGAACGACCTGGCCGAAGATATTCTCATGCGGCTCATCCGCGGCGGAGGCTGGCCGGCTCTGGGCGGCATGGCCGCCCTGGATCGGAAAGAACGTCTGCTCCGTCCCCTGCTTTTTACGGAACGGACGAAGATCGAAGCCTTTCTGCGCGCTCTGGGGTTAGGCTGGATCGAAGATCCCCTGAACCGGGATACGGCCTTTTTGCGCAACCGGGTACGGGCGGAAATCCTGCCCCTCTTCCTGCGCGAGAACCCTTCCTTCCTGGAAGCGGCGGCCGGGATGCGCCGCCTGGCCGGGCTGGACTCCGAATATTTCCAGGGGCTCCTGGCCCCTCACCTGCCCACCCATCCTGAAGACCAGAGCCTGCTCCTCTCTTCTCTGCTGCGCGGCCTGGATAAGGCCCTGCGCCTGCGCCTGTACAAAGCCAGGCTGGAGGCCCTTGGTCCAGGTCAGCCCTTGCTGAACAACCTCCTGGCTCTGGATCGGGCCTGGCAAAAAAAGAAGACCGGCGCCCTCTTCCAGTTTCCCGGCCGCAAAAACGCCCGCCTGGAACCGGAGGGCATCAGCTTCAGCCGGGAAGGATCATGAGCCCGCCACGTTCCCCGGTTCCTCGTTCTGCCTCCTGCTCATTTCCCCCAGTTTCTTCGCCTTGGACTTGAAGATCAACCCCAGGAGCTGGATGGTGATCAGCGGGGCCATGGCGATCATGGCGATCATGCCGAAGGCGTCCGTGGCCGGGTTCCCTCCAGCCCCGAAAGAGGCTCCCAAAGCCAGCGAGAGCACAAAAGTCGAAGACATGGGGCCAGAAGCCACTCCGCCGGAGTCGAAGGCCACGGCCGTGAACAGGCGCGGGCTGAAAAAAGTCAGCCCCAGGGCCAAGGCATAGCCGGGTATGAGGATGTACCATATGCTCAGCCCCGTGACCACCCGGATCATGCCCAGGGCCACCGCGCAGGCAATGCTTATGGAAAGCGCGGCCAGCATGAGCGAACGGCGGATGTGTCCGCCGGAAAGCTCCTCGACCTGCTCGTTCAGCACCCAGACAGCCGGCTCGGCGCACACCACCACCGCGCCCAGAAGAAAGCCCACGGGAACGAGCGCCGCTCCACCCATCGTTCCCAAGGTCACGCCCAGGGAATACCCGACCGGAATAAAGCCGCCGCTGACCCCGGTCATGAAAACCACCAGCCCGATGGAGGCATAGAGGAAGCCCAAGGTCATGCGGCGCATCTGCCCGGCCGGCAGCCGCAGAAGTGTGGCCTGGAAAAGCAGGAAAATTAGGAAGATGGGCAGAATGGCCATGCTGATATCCTTGGCCGCTTCCGGTAGCGCGTGCAGCAAAAAGCGCTCCACCAGCCCCTCAGCGGCCATTTCGCCTGCGGCCGAGTCCTCCGGGCTGGCGGTGGCCGGCGAGATCATGCCCATGAAAGCCACGGCCACAATCGGGCCGATGGAGGCCAGACCGACCCAGCCGAAACTGGAGTCGTCGTCTTCCTTCTCTCTCTTGGCGGCAGAAGCCACGCCCACGCCCATAGCGATGATGAAGGGCACGGTGATCGGGCCGGTGGTCGCCCCGCCCGCGTCAAAGGCCACACCCACAAAAACCGCGTCCACAAAGGCGCAGGCCCCGAAAACCGGCAGATAAAAACCGACCAGCAGCCAGCGCAACGGCAACTGGAACACGGTTTTCGCCACTCCCAGCATGAGAAAACCGCCCACTCCCAAGGCGATCATCAAGATCAGGGTCTGTCGGTCAATGGAATGCCTGACCGCGTGCACCTGTTTGCCCAGCACCTGTATATCCGGTTCGGCAATGGTTATGGCGAAGCCAATGGCCATGACCGCACCCAGGATCAACGGCAGGTTGCGGCGGCGGGTGAGGGCGGAGCCGGTTTTCTGCCCGAAGGCCACCATGCCCAATTCCGCGCCGATGAGAAATACGGCCAAACCAAGGATCAGGAGAAGGCCTCCTATGATGAACTGCGGCAACTGTCCAGCTCCCAGCGGGGCGATGGTAAAATGCAGAATCGCCACCAGCGCCATGATCGGGATGACGGAAACAGCCGATTCTCTAAGCTTATGCGTAAGTGTCGGAAGCACTCAGTTCTCCAATGTTAAACAATGGGGATAATCTAGCCCGTTTCTCCTTCTATCGCGCCTTTTGGCCGAGCTGCATGAAACGCAGCACATCCATGCTGAAGGCTATGCCCACCCCCGGCTCGCTGAGGCAAGGCACTTCCTGGATGGCCTTGAGGATAGGCTCGGCCTTGTCCTTAGGCACCACGATGATGATAAATTCCTTTTCCGGCACGATGGTGATGCCGAAAAACTTCACCTCTTCGCCGGCCCGGACCGTACCTTGGGCGTTCATGATCGTGCCGCCGGTCGCCCCCGCCTTACGGGCCGCGTCCATAATATCATCGGCGAAGCCAAAATTGACAATAACCGCAATAAGCTCATGTTCGGCCTGGCTCATAACCTTTCCCTCGGTTTGCGCGTTGGAAGCCAAAATATCCGTTCCGCCATTTACGGCGCTATCCCTGTGTATCCGGCGCAGGATGCCCTGCACGTCCAGGCCGAAAGAAACCCCGTTGCCCAGTTTGCCTATTTCCGCGTCCGTGCGCAGGGCCGCGAACACCACGTCGGTTATTTCCCGATCCACCAAGGTAAAAATCAATTCCACCGCTTCGCTGTCAAGCCCCAGGAGGTGGGCCAGCTTGTTGTTAATCGTGCCGCGCCCCTGGACGATGGTTCCCCCCCGGCCGCCAGCCCCTTTGACCACCCGCATCACCTTTTCCCCATGAGAGCGGCGCACGATGGTCAGCACCAGCACACCCGGCAAATAAGTGCTTATCACCTGTTTCTGATCCATATTCCCTCCGGCCGCAGGCCGTAAATCCGGGATCGCCAGCGGAACCGCCTTTTTTAATAGCCTACCGAACTTCTTTTGGCAACGCGCCGCCCGTTTCGCCTCCGGATTGACAAACTACGCGGGTAATGTATATTGCGAACCCATTGCGGAATGGAGTTCTGAGATGCCCTGGAAAGATTTTTCCCGCTCCTCTGGTTGGTCGGCGATCTGCCTTTTGTTCTGCCTCTGTATGGCCGCGTGTGATGCCCCACGCACCCGTCCAAGGCCGGACCATCTGCCCCACGGATGGGGGAGGGAGAGTCGGCAGACCATCTCCCTGGAAAATATTGAAGCCGCTTACGCCGCCGGCAATCTGCCGCTCACGGAGGTGATGGCCGCGGAATTTACCGCCAAGGCCGAGGCCCCCCTGTCCCAACTGGCCGAAGCTTGGCGTTTACAGGCCCTGGCCGCCACGGAAAACCGGCATCCCATGGAAGCCCTGACCTCCCTGGATCGCTGGCGAGCCGCCAGCTCTATGGAAATAACGGAAGAATGGCTGGAAATCTGGCATCGTGCCATGCTCCTCCTGCCTACAAGCGAGTCCGCCTGGAGGGCCAGATCCATTTCCGAATCCCCCGTTGGACACCCCCCCGCCCTGGTCGATGCGGCCATGCTCTTCCTGCTGGAACAGCGCCTGCAAAGCCCGTCCTGGCGTGAATCCCTATCCGGCCTGGAACGCCTGTACAACGGGGAAGAGCCCGCCCGGAGGCGTTACCTGGAAAACCGCCTGTTCCATCTCCTGCACACCCTGCCTTCCTCCAATCTGGGCAGCCTCATGGCCGCGACCAACGACAGCAACGAAAACCGCTACCCTTACGGGCTGATCCGCCTGGAAAACGCCCGCCGGCTGTTCTGGGAGCCCCAGCACCGGAACCAGGCCAAAGAAAACGTCTATTACACCAAGGACGGCTCCCAGCTTGCGAACCAGAGCCTTTTTCAATCCTGGAATCATCCGGACTGGCAGGTCTTGAAGCCGCTCCGGCACAAAAACCCGGCCCTGGCCTTGGTGTTGCCTATCTCCGGCCCATACGGCAACCTGTCTGAAAAGATCATCAAGGGCGCGGAAGTAGTCCGCAACGGCCTGGCCCATTACGGGCGCCTCCTGCATATCTACGTCATTGACAGCGATAATCCGGACTGGCTGGCAAACCTGGCCGCCTTGCCCGCGGAGGCGCGCATTGTCGGCGGTCCCCTGCGCCGTGAGGATTACCTGAGTATAAAAGACGCCGGACTATTGAATAAACGCGCGTATTTCGCCTTTCTGCCCAACCTGGACGAAGACGACGAAGGCCTGTACGCCTGGCGCTTCTTCCCTTCCCGCCAGGATCAGGTGCGGGTTATGCTGAACTACGCCATGGACCTGGACTTGACCAGCTACTCCATCTTCGCCCCGGATTCCGGCGAATACGGCCGGCAGATGTTTGAGCTCTTTTACAGCCAGGCCGCCGAAAATGAGGTGGACGTGACCAGGGCCGGCTATTACCCGGCCGACCAATACCAGCTCTGGGTGAAAAGCGTCTCGGATTTCCTGGGCCTGCAAACGGATCTCCCCACCAACCCCGAACCGGACTTCCAGGTCATGTTTCTGCCGGATAACTGGAGCAACGCCTCGCGCATTATCTCCCATGTCTTTTATTGCCTGGACAACAGAATCCTCTTCATGGGCACCAACCTCTGGGAACACGGCTTAATCTCGCAACAGCGCCTGGGGTTGCGCAACTACCGCCTGACCGTTTTCCCCGGCGCCTGGAACCCGCAGACCATCAGCCCTTCCGGAGGTCTGCTGCGTAGCGCGGCGGCCCTGAGCGGAAATGAAATTGCCGATTTCTGGCTTTCCCTGGGTTATGATTTCGCCATCATGGCCGCCGGACTTAACCTGCCCACACGCCTGGCCGATCCCAGCGAAGTCAATGCCGCCCTGGCCACCCTGCCGCCCCTGCCCTGGAGCGGCGCGCCCATGCGCTGGGACGCTCACGGCTTCGGACAACAGGACCTCTATGTGCTGGCCCCGGCGGAAAACGGCTTCAGCCTGGCCAACAGGGAACGCATAAAAACCCGCCTGAACCAACCCTTGAACGCCTCCTCCGGCGTCACCGCGCCCAAGGGCGCCCAGGCGGACGAAGCCGGAGATCACGACTAGCCTATGAAACATGTCTTGATCTGTCTTGCGCTCTTGTCGATTATCGGCTCTTCCGCCGGGCGCGGCGCGGCTTCCGAGATAACCTCCTACCGGGACATTCCTGGCGTGACCACGGAAGAAATATCCGCCATCGAGGCCCTGAAGGCCGGCCGGGAAAAATTTTCATACGGCGCCTTGCTCGCCACTGAAGCCTTTTTACTGCCCGATGGTTCCCAGGCCGGCTTTACCATAAAATTTTGCGCGCTTTTAACGAAACTCTTCGGGCTGCCTTTTGTTCCGGAAATATGCGAATGGGACGACATGCTGCACAGGCTGAACTCCCGCGCTCTTGATTTCACTGGAGAACTTACCCCCACGGAAGAGCGGATGCTGACCTACGGCATGTCCTTCCCCATAGCCGAGCGCCTGTTGCGGATTTTTATGCACGCGGATTCGAACGCCATTCAGACCGAGACCGACCTCAACGGTCTTAAAATCGGTTTTCTGGAGGGTTCGATCACCGCGGATTCCATCAAAAAAGCCTATCCCGTGACCTTTCAATCCGTAGATGTCGAAAATTACCATAACGCCGCGATGATGATCCGGGACGGCAAGATTGACGCCTTTATTGACGAAGGAGTCTCGGACCCGGTCTTTGGCGAATATCCCTTTGTGCGTTCCGCCCTCTTTTTTCCCATGGTGCACTCGCCCGTTTCCATGACCACCGCCAACCCCGAGCTTGCCCCGATCATCTCGGCGCTGAACAAATACATTGCCGCCGGAGGGGTGGACAAGCTCTACTCCCTCTATAAAGAGGGAGATTTGGAATACGCGCGGCACAAGCTGCATCGCTCCTTCACCGACGAGGAAAAGGCCTACATTGACGATTTGCGGCAACGCGGGGCGACAATCGACGTCGCCTTTGAGCTCGATAACTACCCGGTCGGCTTTTACAACGCTAAGGAAAAAGAATTTCAAGGCATCGCCGCCGACGTCCTGAAGGAAATCAGCAGGCTCACGGACATGCAATTTGAGATGGCCGCCGCCCACGGGGGCACCTGGGCAGAGATATTGGACAAGCTGACAACCGGCGAGATCCACATGGTCGCCCAGCTTTTACACTCCAAGGCGAGAAGAGAGCATTTCCTGTGGGGCGCGGTTCCCTATTCCCGTTCCTACTACGCGATCATGTCCAGGTCGGATTACCCGAACCTGGCCAGCTACCAGGTGGTGCGGGCCACCGTGGGCGTAATGAAAAAATCCGGGCACGAAGATATATACCGTGAACTTTTCCCCAACAACAACAACCTGAAGGAATACGACACCCTTTGGAAATGCCTGGAGGCGCTGGAGAACGGGGAGGTGGATCTGCTCATGGGTTCAGAGCACATGCTGATCACCCAAAACCATTACCATGAAAAGTCGGGCTTCAAGATCAACATCAAGCTGAACGTGCCCATGGATTCCTATTTCGGTTTCCATAAAGACGACCGGATTCTCTGTTCCATCATCGGCAAGGCGCAGCAGTATGTGACCACGGAGGCCATCGAAATAGCCTGGACCAGCCGGATGTTTGACTATTCAAAAAAGCTGGCCGAGGAGCGCGCCTTTTTCCTGACGATTTTTGTCAGCGTGCTTTCGCTTATGCTGGCCGCGACCGTGGTTTTACTCATAAGGGACGTGAAGCTTAACAAAAAGCTCAAGGATATGGCCAACACGGACTCACTCACGGGCATCTTCAACCGGCGCTGTTTCATGGAAATGGCCCAGGTCCAGATTGAAAGGACGCTGAGGCAGGGCGACGAATGTTTCGTGATCATCCTGGATCTGGATCATTTTAAAAACGTGAATGATCATTACGGACATCTCGCCGGAGACAAGGTACTCAGGGAAACCGCCCAACGGGTGAAGCAGGCCATACGGCCGTATGATTTATTCGGCCGCTACGGCGGAGAGGAATTTATCCTGCTGGTTCCCGATGTTGATAAAGCCCGTGTGCTCAATGTCGCGGAACGCATCCGGCAGGATATATGCAAAACGCCCATGGAATATGAAGGCCGGGAAATACCGGTTTCCGCCAGCTTCGGCATCGCTTGCGCGGCCCCGGTGAACGATTTGGGCGCGGCGACCAAAAGCGCGGACGAAGCCCTTTACCAGGCCAAAGAAAGCGGACGCAACCGGGTTGTTTTCCACGGAGACGGCGGGTAAGAGGGCGCCATTTACCTCGTTTTCAGGAGTTTTTCCGCGGTCTTGACCAGATTCTCCACCGTAAAACCAAAATACTGATACAGCACGCTCATGGGGGCGGATCGTCCGAAGCCGCGCATGCCGATGACTGCCCCGTCCAGCCCCACATACTTGCGCCAGTAATCCATGCCGGAGGCCTCAATGGCCACGCGGGCGCGCACGGCGGGAGGGAGCACCGCGTTCCGCCAGGACACGGGTTGCTGCTCAAAAAACTCGGCGCAGGGCATGGAAACCACCCTGACCTGCACCTCCCTGGCTTCCAGGATTTCCGCCGCGGCCACGGCCAACGACAGTTCCGAACCGGTGGCGATCAGGATAACCTCGGGGTCGCCTTTTTTACACTCCCGCAGGATATACCCCCCCCGGCGGATGGTCAGCAGGATCTTTTCCGTGGGTGTGGGTTCGGCCACCTGCTTGATCTCGCCCAGGACCATCCGCTTGCGGTTCAGGTTGGGCGCGCTCTGCCTGGGCAAGACCAGGCAGCTTGGGCCATCGCCGTAACGCAGGGCGCCAATCCAGGCCGCTATGCACTCCAGCGCGTCGCCAGGACGCCAGACCTGCACCCCCGGTATGGAACGCAGGGAAGAAAGCTGTTCCACCGGCTGATGGGTAGGACCGTCTTCGCCCACGCCTATGGAGTCATGGCTGAGTATCCAGATGAGCTGCCGGTTCATCTGGGCGGACAAGCGCAGGGCGCTCTTGGCATAATCCACGAACACCAGGAAAGTCCCGGCATAAGGTATGAAGCCGCCATGCAGGGAAAGCCCGTTCATGAGCGCCCCCGTGACGAATTCGCGCACGCCGTAAAAAAGGTAGTCGCCGTCCGGGTTATCCGGGGTAATATCCCTGGCCCCCTCCCAGCGCGCCCCCACCGAGGCGGTGAGGTCCGCCGAACCCCCCAATAACGCCGGCATGTTCCGGCAAAGAGCCCCCAAAACTTTGCGCGAAAAGGCGCGCATGGACAAGGGCAAAGAAGAGCTTTCCTCTTCAGCCAGCAACATACGGGCCAGTTCAAGGGCCTCGTCCCTCCATTCCGGGACGAATTCGCCCTTGAGGCGTTCTTCAAAAATTTTGGCCTCCGCGGGAAAGGCCTTGGCATAGGTCTCAAAGAGCTTGTTCCATTTTTTTTCGGCCTGCTGCCCGCTCAGGCGGGCATCCCAGCCCAGGCGGATCTCCGAGGGGATCTCAAAAGGCGGATATTTCCAGCCCATCTGTCGGCGCGCGCCTTCCACCTCTTCTTCGCCCAAGGGCGCGCCGTGGCTTTCCGCCTTGCCCTGCTTGGAGGGCGCGGGCCAGCCGATAATCGTCTTGCAGGAGATCAGGCTGGGCCTGTCATGGATTTTCCTGGCCCTGGCAATAGCCTTTCTCAAGGCCTCGGGATCATGCCCGTCCACCTCGTCCACCTGCCAGGAACAGGCTTCAAAGCGTTTCAGCACATTCTCGGAAAACCAACCGCCAACCGGCCCGTCAATGGAAATGCCGTTGTTGTCCCAGAGAACGATCAATTTCCCAAGTTTCAGGGTTCCGGCCAGGGAAGCGGCCTCTTGGGAAATGCCCTCCATCAGGCAACCGTCGCCCACAAAACAATAGGTGTAATGATCCACCACCTTGAAGCCTTCCCGGTTGAAACGCGCGGCCAGGATCTTTTCCGCCAGGGCCATGCCCGCGGCCATGCCCAAGCCCTGCCCCAGCGGGCCGGTAGTGGCTTCCACCCCCGGGGTGAGGCCGTATTCCGGATGGCCGGGGGTCTTGGAATCCAGTTGGCGGAAATTCCGGATCTCCTCCAGGCTGAGATCGTAGCCGCTCAGATGCAGTACCGCGTAAAGCAGTATGGAGGCATGACCGTTGGACAGGACGAAACGGTCGCGGTTGAACCAGCGCGGATTGGCCGGATTGTGCGCCATAAAATCGTTCCACAGCACTTCGGCCATATCCGCCATACCCAAAGGGGCGCCGGGATGGCCCGACTGCGCTTGCTGGATGGCGTCCATCGCCAGCGCGCGCGCGGCATTGGCCAATTCTTTACGGCTGGGCATTCAAAAACCTCCCTGCTTATTTTCCTCGGCCGCGGCCATAAAGGTTTTCAACCTCTCGGCATAAGGCGGGAATTGAAAAAAGGCCGTGCCGGAAACCAGCGCATCAGCGCCGGCCAGGACAAGGAGCGCGGTCTGCTCCGGATCCACCCCACCGTCCACCTGGATCAAGGCCGTGGAAGAAGCGCGGATCAGCCGTTCCTTCAAGGCGCGGGTCTTGTCATAGGCCAGTGGCAGAAAGCTCTGCCCGCCAAAACCGGGGTTCACGCTCATCAGGAGGACCAGATCCAGGTCCGGCAGGACATGCTCCAGGGCGGAGAGCGGAGTGGCCGGGTTCAAGGCCGCGCCGGCCTTGATCCCCAAACGGCGGATTTCCAGCAGGGCGCGGGAAAGATGGGCCGTGGCCTCCACATGGACGGTCAGCAAATCCGCGCCGGCCTCGGCGAAATCTCCCAGGCAGCGCTCCGGATTCTCAATCATAAGATGCACGTCAAAAAAAAGCTTGCTGGAGCGGCGAAGCTGTTTGATCACCGGCGGACCGAAGGTGAGGTTCGGCACAAAATGCCCGTCCATGACATCCAGATGCACCCAGGAGATTCCGGCGGCTTCCAGGGCCTCCAATTCCCCGGCCAGACGCCCGAAGTCGCCGGCAAGCAGAGAAGGAGAAAGGATCATGCGAAAGGTCCGCCACGACGCAGCAACGCCCTGATATCCTTCAGTTCTTCCAGCGTCCGACTGAGGACGCTCCGCGCCTCCGTCTGGCCGGCCGGAAAGGAGGCCGCCGGACGGGAAGGCTGAACTAATATCCCCTGCAAGGGCTTGCCGGGGGCTTCACCCAAATCCGCGAATTCGTCATCTTGGACTGGCTGGCCAGGCGAAAAAGATTCAGAGCGGCCCTGCAAAATCTTGCGCGCGCCCTCGATGGTCAGCCCGCGCTCGTGCAACAGGTGGCGGATACGGCGCAGAAGCTCCAGGTCGGCCTCGCTGTACAGGCGCTGCCCCTTTTCCGTGCGGGCCGGACGAAGCTGGGGGAATTCGGTTTCCCAAAAACGTAGCGTAAAACTCTGTAATTGCAGAAGTTTGGCGGCTTCGCCTATTTTATAGCTGGGATCGGGCATGGACTTACTATAACCTGACCGCCAGTTTTTCCACAAGAGTTTTAGCCACCTTGTCGCGGATTCCGTCAACTTCGGCGTCCAGCAAGGTCCTGGCCGGATGCCTGAAGGTCAGCCGCCAGGTGAGGTGCTTCTCCCGCGTATTTCCTTCGGGCTGGTAAAGATCCCAAAGCCGCGCCTCTTCCAGGTATTCCGGACGGACGGCGTGAATAGCCGCCAGGATGGCTCCGGCTTCCAGATCCGCGGGCGCAATGACCGTCAAATCGCGGCGCACCGGCGGATAAACCGGCCAGGGAACAAAGGACGCCTTCACCTTGGAAGAGAGCGCGAAGATTTTATCCAACAGGAGCTCGGCCAGCCAGACCTCTTTTTTGGCGTAAAAAGACCCGGCCAAATCAGGCCTGAGCCGCCCCAGGCTTCCCAGTTCTTCACGGTTCAGCCGGAGGCTCACCGCCGGGTCCAGGTAAGCGGCTCCCTCTCCCGTGGCCTCCCGGACAAATTCCGGGGCAGGCAGCCCCAGGCAGGTAAAAAATTGCTCCACCAGCCCCTTGAGGTCCAGGTAGTCCGCATCTTCGGATGAACGCGGCCAGGAGGCGGCATAACGATCCCCGTACAACAGGAAACCCAGACGCGCTTCTTCGCGCACTCCCGTGCCGTAAGGACTTTGCGGATCTTCGCTGAAAGCGGCGGCCACCTCAAAAAAGCGCAGACCCGCGGCCCGTTGGGCCAGGTTATGGCGCAAGGCGTTCAAAAGCCCTGGAGCCAGAACCGGGCGCAACACGTCCAGATCCGCGTTCAGGGGATTCTTTATGCCCACCCGGCCCTGCCTGGGCAAGGCCAAAAAATCCAGTTCCCGATGCCCCACAAAGCTGAAGGTGACGGCCTCGTTCAGCCCGGCTCCGGCGGCCCAGGCTTTGACCCTGGCCAAAAATTTATGCCGGGATTCCGGCTGGCCTGCCTGATCCAGGGTATGGGGGACCGCCGGAATGCTTTCAGGCACCCGGTCTACCCCGTAGACCCTGGCCAATTCTTCGATCAGATCCGCCTCCCGTTCCAGATCCGGACGCCAACTGGGCGGAGTCACCACCCAATCCGCCTCCTTCCGCTTTTCCTCCTCAACGGCGCAACCCAAGCGGCGCAAGGTGGAGACGCAAAATTCCGCTTCCAGCGGAATCCCGATCAGCGCCGCCGCCCTGGCCCGGCGCAAGGGCAGCCTGGGGATGGCCAGGGGCTTAAGCTCCAGGGACAGAGGCACGGAGGCCGCCTTGCCTCCACCCAGCCCGGCCAGGAGCAGAGCGGCCCGCTCCAGGGCAAAGGCGGTCATCCGCTGATCCACGCCGCGCTCAAAGCGGTAGGCCGCGTCGCTGAAGATGTTCAGACGCCTGGAAGTCCGGCGGACTATGGCCGGGTTGAAGATCGCCCCTTCCAGCAGTACAGTCCGGCTATCTCCATCGATGGCCGTGCTTGCCCCGCCCATCACCCCGCCCAGGGCGATGGGGCCTTCCGCGTCCCGGATGGTGATATCCGTAGGTGAAAGTTTTCTTTCCTGCCCGTCCAGGGTAACCAGGCGCTCACCAGGCGCGGCCCTGGCAACCCGCACCAGACGGCCGCGCAGCCGGTCAAAATCGAAGCTGTGCAACGGCTGGCCCAGTTCCAGCATCACATAGTTGGTCACATCCACCAGATTGGAAATGGGGCGCTGCCCCACGGCCCGCAGACGCCAGCGCATCCAGGCCGGGGACGGCCCCGCCGTCAGATGGCGGATGAGGCGTAGCTGATAAAGGGGGGAAATCTCTCCGTTTTCCACTTCCAGGGCGAAATCTCCAAACCCCTCGCCGCCTTCGAGACCATCCCGCTCCAGGGACGGCACTTTCAGGGGCAGATCGAAGGCCAGGGCCGTTTCCCTGGCCAAACCCAGGACCGAAAGACAATCCGGGCGGTTGGGGGTGACCCCGATATCCAGCACCTCCAGATCCAGCCCCAGAGCCTCCGCCGCCTTCCGGCCGGGGGTGAAAGCCCGGCCAGGCATGGCTTCCTGTAAAACCAGGATGCCGCTGTGATCTTCAGACAGGCCCAGTTCCCGCTCCGAACAAATCATGCCCTGTGAAAGAACCCCGCGCAACTTGGCCTTCTTGATCTTAAGCCCGCCGGGGAGGGATGAGCCTTCCGGGGCCACCGCCACATATTGCCCGACCGCCACATTAGGCGCGCCGCAGACGATTTGCAGGGCCTCCGGGCCGCCCGCATCCACCTTGCATACGGAAAGATGGTCGGAATCAGGGTGGCGGACGCATTCCCGCACCAGCCCCACCAGGGTTTCCTCCATATCCAGGCAGGGACGGTTCAAGGCCTCCACTTCCAGGCCAAGCATGGTCAACCTTTCGCCCAGATCTTTCGCCGTACCCTCATAAGGCGTAAATTCGCGCAACCATTGCAGACTAAGCAGCATGAACAGCTCCCCGCAGGTTAAAACTGGGCCAGCAGGCGCATGTCGTTCTCAAAAAAGAGGCGCAGGTCCCCGATGCCGTACTTGAGCATGGCGATGCGCTCCACCCCCATGCCGAAGGCAAAGCCGGCGCAATCCTCGTCAAAGCCCACGGCCTTGAAAACATTGGGATCAACCATGCCGCTGCCCAGAATCTCCAGCCAGCCGCTACCCTTGCACACCCGGCAGGGTTCGCCGGCCGTCTCTCCGGCGCCCCGGCAAATGATGCAGGTGACGTCCACCTCCGCGCTGGGTTCGGTAAAGGGAAAGAAGCTGGGGCGAAAACGCACCCGCGCCTCCGCTCCGAAGAGTTTGCGGACCAGATAAGCCAGGGTGCCGCGCAGATCCGCAAGGGAAACGTCCTTGCCCACCAGGAGTCCCTCAACCTGGTGAAACATGGGGGAATGAGTGATATCCGAATCCCGGCGATAGACCTTGCCCGGAGCGATCACCGCCAGTGGAGGTTTTTTGCGCTCCAGCATGGAGCGCACCTGCATGGGCGAAGTATGCGTACGCAAAAGAACCTCGTCCGCGATATACAGCGTGTCCTGCATGTCGCGCGCCGGATGGTTCGCGGGGAAATTCAGGGCCGCGAAATTATGGAAGTCCGTTTCCGCCTCCGGACCGGAAACCACTTCATAGCCCAGCCCCTCAAAGATGGAACAAATTTCATTCAGCACCAGGGTAATGGGGTGCAAGCTCCCCGCGGGGGGACGGCGGCCGGGCAGGCTGGGATCAAAAAAATCTTCCCGGCCGGCGCTTTGCGCCCGCAAGACCGCGATCCTGTCCTCGAGCATCCCGGAGATGGCAAGCTTGACGGCGTTGGCCTTCTGCCCGATGGCCGGTCGATCTTCGGCCGGAGCCTCCCGGAGGGAGGCCATGAGTTCCGCCAGCCGGCCCTTGCGGCCCATGAAGGCAATACGCAACTCTTCCACTTCCGGCAACGAAACAGCCTGACCCAAGGCGCTTTCCAGCTCCCCGGCCAGGCTTTCCAATTCAGAGATCAGCCCCATGAAAAGTCCCTTGTCGGCAGGCCGCGGGTCTTGCCCCGGCCCGTCCTAGCTCCCGGCTTTGACGGTTTCCACCAGACGCGCGAATTCTTCCTTGGCGTTCACCGCCATATCCGCCAGTACCCGGCGATCCAGCAATATTCCCGCGTTTTTCAGGCCGTTCATGAAACGGCTGTAAGAAAGGCCATGCTGCCTCGCCCCGGCGTTGATGCGCAGGATCCAAAGCTTGCGGAATTCCCGCTTGCGGACCTTGCGGTCACGAAAGGCATAGGCCTGCGCCCGCTCCACCGCCTCGCGGGCGGTGCGGTACAGGAGACTCCTGCCCCCACGGAAGCCCTTGGCCCGATCCAGATATTTCTTATGGCGTTTGTGCGCCGCCAGTCCTCTTTTAACTCGCATGGAAAAATCTCCTTAGATATACGGGCACATCCGTTTGACCGCGGTCAGGTTGGCCGTATCCACCAAAGCCGGCTGGCCCAGGCGCATCTTGCGCTTGGCGTTCTTCTTGGTCAGGATGTGCCGCAAATTCTGCCGACGGCGCTTGATTTTGCCGGACCCGGTGCGCGCAAAACGCTTGGCCGCGCCCCGCCTGGTCTTGAGCTTGGGCATGATCCACTCCTTAGTTTTGAAAATGCTCCCTAAAGCGTCAAAGGGATCAATTATGCCGAAAAAATATAAATCCGGCAAGAATTACTTTTTGGGCAGGGGAGCGAGGAGCATGTGCAAGGTGCGCCCTTCGGCCCTGGCCTCCTGATCCACCTTGGCTATGTCTCTGGTGTCTTCAATGACCCTGTCCAGCATGATTTGGCCGCGATCCTTGTGCACTATCTCCCGGCCACGGAAAAAAATGGTCACCTTGCAGCGATCTCCGCCCCCGATGAAGCGGCGGATATGCCCGAGCTTGGTCTGGTAATCGTGCTCATCGGTCTTGGGACGCAGCTTGATTTCCTTAATCTGCACCACTACCTGGCGCTTCTTGGCTTCCTGCTTTTTTTTCTGTTCTTCGTAACGAAATTTGCCGTAATCCATGACCCGGCAGACCGGGGGATCGGCGTTGGGGGCCACTTCCACGAGGTCCAGGCCGGCTTCGCGGGCCAAGGCCACGGCCTCGGATTTGGGCATAATGCCCACCTGATCGCCCCCTTCCCCAATAACCCGCACCTCATAAGCCCGGATCTGCTCATTGCGGCGCACTGAATCCTGCGGCGCTTCGCGCCTGGGTCTGACGGTATTGTTAAGAGAAACTATAGCTCATGCCTCCTCTCCTGAAAGGTTCCGCGCAATCGGCCCGGATAATGGCCGCCGCCTCGTCCAGGGATCTGAAACCCAAATCCCCGCCCCCGCCCAGACGCACGCTCAATCCCGCGCCCGCCGCCTCTTTATCCCCGGCCACCAGGATGTAGGGAATCTTATCCACCTGCGCCTGACGCACCTTGTAGCCAAGTTTTTCGTTGCGGATGTCGCTCTCCACCCTGAAGCCCATGCTGGTCAATTCCGCCGCCTTCTCCTGGACATAGGCCTCGTGCGCTCCGCCCACGCTCAAAATCCTGGCCTGAACCGGAGCCATCCAGGTAGGAAGCTTGCCGCCGGTATGCTCGATAAGGATGCCGATAAAGCGTTCCAGGGAACCCAAAATCGCCCGGTGCACCATGACCGGACGCCGGCGCTCCCCATCCCGGCCCACATACACCAGATCAAAACGCTCCGGCAAGGTAAAATCACACTGCACCGTGGAACACTGCCACTTGCGCCCCAGACTGTCGGTGACCTGGCAGTCGATCTTTGGTCCGTAAAAGGCCCCATCCCCTTCGTTAAGGAGCAGGGGAATGCCGGCGCGTTCCAGGGCCTTGACCAGGGCCTCGGTGGCCTCTTGCCAGGCCTGGTCCGAACCGATGGATTTGGCCGGCCTGGTTCCCACAGCCAGGGTGTACTCAAAACCGAAAAGCCCGAAGAGATCGCGGATGAAGCGGATCACCCCCAGAATTTCGTCTTCAAGCTGCTCCGGAGCGCAAAAAATATGCGCGTCGTCCTGGGTGAACTGGCGTACCCGCAAAAGACCGTGCAGCACCCCGCTTTTTTCATGCCGGTGCACCACGCCCAGCTCGGCCATACGCAAGGGCAGCTCCCGGTAACTGTGCTGGCTTGCTCCGTAAATAAGCATATGTCCCACGCAGTTCATGGGCTTGATGGCGTGGCCGTCACCCTCGATCTCCGTGAAATACATGTTTTCCCGGTAATTATCGTAATGTCCGGACTTTACCCAGACCTCCCGGCGGAGGATCTGCGGTCCCTGCACCAGTTGGTAGCCCCGGCGCAAGTGCTCGCGCTTCAAAAAATCCTCCAGGATGGAGCGGGCCAGCATCCCTTTGGGCAGCCAGAAAACCATGCCCGGAGCCGTATCTTCGTGAAATTCAAAGAGGCCGAGCTCTTTGCCCAGCTTGCGGTGATCCCGTTTTTTGGCTTCTTCCAGGCGTTCAAGATGATTCCGCAGGTCCGCCTCTTTCCAGAAGGCCGTGGCGTAGATGCGCGACAGCCGGGCATTCTTTTCGTCCCCCCGCCAGTAAGAACCGGCCACGGAGAGAAGCCTGAAGGAGGAAATCCGCCCGCTGGAAGCAAGATGCGGCCCTCGGCACAGATCCACAAAGTCCCCCAGGGCATAGAGACTGACCTTCTCCCCTTCCCCGATGGCCTCAAGAAGCTCCAGCTTGTAGAGTTCGCCCTCTTCCCGGAAGATGGCGGCCGCCTCCGTCCGGCTCACCTCCCGGCGTTCAAAGGGGAGATCCGCGGCGATGATTTGGCGCATCTCCGCCTCCAGGGCCGGGAGATCCTCTGGGGTAAAGGCGCGGGTATAGTCGAAATCGTAATAAAAACCGTGCTCAATGGCCGGGCCGATGGTGACCTTAACCCCAGGGAAGACATGGCGGGCGGCCGCGGCCAGCACATGGGCCGCGCCATGCCGGAGCACGGCCAGCCCCTCCGGACTGTCCGCCTCCATCTCTACGCCTTCCACTTCCAACATGCCCTTGCGCTCCACATTACCCCCGCAGGCTACTTCGCCGGATCCGCAAAAAAAGCGGGGCTCCGCCCCAAACCCCGCCGGGGGGAATAATTCCCCCCGTACCCCCTTAGCCGGAGGTAATCAACGAAACATCACCCAATTATTTTGGTAGGCACGAGCAGTCTCGAACTGCTGACCTCTTCCGTGTCAAGGAAGCGCTCTACCCCTGAGCTACGCGCCTGTGATACTCTCAAGCGGAAGCGGTTTTTATCCCGGAACCGCGGCCTAGTCAAGCAATACCCTTCACTCAGGCCTTTCCGGAACAGCCAAGCACATTGCGGATCTTGTGCGCGACCATGCTCTTGACCGCGTCGCGGGCCGGCTTCATGTAGGAGCGCGGGTCGAATTCCTCCGGCTTTTCCGCGAAAAATTTACGGATATTGGCGGTCATGGCCAGGCGGATATCCGTGTCAATATTGATCTTGCATACGGCCATACCCGCGGCCTTGCGCAAGAGATCCTCGGGCACCCCCTTGGCCCCGCCGACCTTGCCGCCGTATTTATTGGCCATTTCCACAAAATCCTGGGGAACGCTGGAAGCGCCGTGCAACACCAAGGGGAAGCCGGGCAGAAGCTTGCCGATCTTTTCCAGGCGGGCAAAATCCAACTTGGCTTCGCCGGCGAACTTGTAAGCCCCGTGGCTGGTGCCGATGGCCACGGCCAAGGAGTCGCAGCCGCTGCGCTTCACGAAATCCGCGGCCTGTTCCGGGTCGGTGTAAATGGATTTTTCCGAGGAAACCTCATCTTCAACCCCGGCGAGACGACCCAGCTCGGCCTCCACCCAGACCCCGCGCGGATGGGCGTAATCCACCACCTGCCTGGTGACGGCGATGTTCTCCTCGTAAGGCAGATGGGAGCCGTCAAACATGACCGAAGTGAAACCGCCGTCAATACAGTCCTTGCAAATCTGGAAATCGCCCCCGTGATCCAGGTGCAGGACAATGGGCAGATCGCTCTCTTGCAAGGCGGCCTCGATCAATTTGACGATATAGGCCTGCCCCGCGTATTTGCGCGCCCCGGCGGACACCTGGAGGATGATTGGGGCCTTTTCTTCCGCCCCGGCGGCCACAATACCCTGGACGATCTCCATGTTGTTGACGTTGAAAGCGCCGACGGCGTAACCTTCCTTATACGCCCTGGCGAACATTTCCTTGGGCCCGGTAAGCGGCATGGCATCCTCCTGGCAGCGGGCGAACAGCCCGGCTGGGGTTGACGGTTTGTTAAGATGACTTGTAATGCGATCCCGGCGGCCTGACAAGTGCTGATTGCGGAAATTACGCGATTGAGCCGCCGCCCTTCGGCCATATATCAGATCCTTTGGTAAGATAAATTATCAATAATCAAATCAAGGCCCGTGAGCCCAATGGCGTAAAGTTTCGGCGCCGGACAAAACGTGCCGTTAAATTTCATATTATATTTCAGCTTTTTACCAAGTGCGCCCCCAAATTGAAAATATTACGGCAATAGCCCCGAAAAATATGAGAATTAACAATTTGTCTAAAATATTTTCAAAAATATATTTCTTGTTATATCAAATAGATATGTTGAAAAAACAAAAATATTCCAAAAAAAATTGCGCTTCTTGAGCAAAGATTCGCACAAAGGGCTTGCCAAATATAAATTTATCGCTTAACTTTCCCCTCGGACGCTGCTCGCGCATCCGCTGCGCGGCGCCTGTTTCAAACATACCCAAAAGGAAGGTAAGACGATGAAAAAACTTCTCATTCTGCTTGCGGC
>WRIL01000013.1 GCA_009782775.1 Desulfovibrionaceae bacterium | reverse complement strand
AGTCCAACCTTGATAAACAGGTCAGCCACGACATGTTTTTTCATTCCATGCTGGACGCGGCCGGCATCCGCGCCCCTATCCTGGATGAAGAACTGAACATTTTTTCGCCGTCCCTGCGGCCGCATCAGGATCCTTACATAAGCGAAGAAACGGCTCGGCAGTTCGCCAAGCGGAACGGCAACGGGCGGCCTTGAACTCCAGGTGAAAAACATAGGCCCGATATACAAGCGCGAGAGCTGGAGCAAAATGCCGCCGGCCGGAAGATAAAAGATCCAAGAGGAAACCTGAGTGTCGGTTTTTCTGTTCACCCTGTGCATCGCCCCCCTGGTCCGGATCATGCGCCTGGCGCTGGAAGGGGGCCTGGCCCTGGGCCTGGGCGCGGGAGCCGCGGTGCTGCTCCTCAGCCTGGCGGTAAATCTGGCCCTCTGGCCGATCTATGCCCTGGCCGAAGGCTGGCAGGAAGATGAACGCGCCCTGCAAAGACGCATGGCCGCGAAGCTCGCGGAGATCCGGGCCGTCTACCAGGGCCGGGAGCGCTACATGTTCGTCCGGGCCCTGTACCGCCTGCACGGCTACCACCCGCTCCTGTCCCTGCGCTCCGCCCTGGGCCTGCTCATCCAGATCCCTTTCTTCCTGGCCGCCTACAACCTCTTAAGCCAAGCCCCGGAACTGGCCGGCCAGAATTTCTGGATCATCGGGGATCTCGCCCGGCCGGACGCCCTCTTTTCTTTGGGAAGCCTGCAAATAAACCTGCTCCCCCTGCTCATGACCGGGGTAAATCTGCTTTCAGCGGCGGTCTATTCCTCCCGCCTCTCCAGGCGGGACAAGGTCCAGCTCTACGCCCTGTCCGCGCTTTTCCTGATCCTGCTCTACCAGGCCGCGGCCGGGCTCCTGCTCTACTGGACCTGCAACAACATCTTTTCCCTGTTCAAGAACTTCTATTATCTCAAATATGTATATACCGACAGCCGTCCCAGGCGCGCCGAGGAACCCGGACCCGGCCTGCTGGAACGGCTGCGGGGCTGGCTGGCCGCATGGCCGGACGCGCCGCTTGCGGTTATGGAGCTGGCCCTGGTGCTGCTTTCCGTGACCTTGATGATTGTGGACGGGCGCTTTTTTCGCCTGTCCACCGGGGTATATGATCAATTTATCTTTATGTTGCCGGCCCTGCTGGCCGCCCTGCTGGCCGTGCTCCTGCGTTCCAGAAAACTCCGGCAGGAAGAGGATCTTGCGGCTGTCCGCCATATCCACGGCCTCATCAGCATCCTGTTTTTCCTTTACACCCTGGGCAACCTGTCGGGCAGACGGGTCGCGCCAATCCTGCCCCTGCTCCATTCCGTCATCTATATTGCCGCTCTCGCCTTCCTGCTCTTCTGGCTGCTCTCCCTGCCCCGGATTTCCAAACCCGGACTCTGGCTCGCACGCGGATCCCGGAAACTGATCAGCGAACATGAAGGCAGGCGGTTATTCCAGGCCGCTATCCTGCCGGCGGCCAGTCTGATTTTTCTCTATCATCCGGCCCTGCTTTATGCCTCGGACCCGGATTTTTTCACGGATCCCCCGGCGGAACTCTTAGGCTACCTGGTTTTTTTCGCCATGACCGCCATTGGACTATCGAGCCTGGCCCTGCGCCGCTGCCCTCCGG
The DNA here is from genome assembly GCA_009782775.1 of Desulfovibrionaceae bacterium. Classification (GTDB taxonomy): domain Bacteria; phylum Desulfobacterota; class Desulfovibrionia; order Desulfovibrionales; family Desulfovibrionaceae; genus WRHT01. Next base: position 60,190 of record WRIL01000013.1, on the reverse strand, counting down.
CCGGACGGCCCCTTCTGGGCGCAGGCATGGCCTGGCTGTCCATGATCATGCTCTTTCACAGTTTCGTGCTGATCGTGGATTACGGCGTCCTGGAAGGGCATGTGCTGCCCCTGGCCCACAAACTGCAAAACTGGAGCAATATTCCGGCGGATTTAACTTTGGGTCTGCTCCTGGCCCTGGGTCTAGGCCGTCTGCTGCGCCGTGGCAAAGCCACGGCCCTGGCGGCCAGCCTGCGCGGGTTGGCCGCCTTGGTCATACTCCTGGCCTTGGGACAGATCCTCCAGGCCGAGCCGCAAAACCCCAAGCCGGCGGCAAGCCCGGGAAAGCCTCCGGCCTATGCTGAACGCCTGTTCACCTTCAGCGGATCCGGCAATAATATCGTGGTTATCATGCTGGACCAGTTCACCGGCGAGCACCTGGGGCTGCTTATGGAGCAGGAACCCGGACTCATGGCCGCCTTTGACGGTTTCACCTGGTACCGGGATAACCTCAGCCCAGGAAACCGCACCCACGTTTCCCTGCCCGGCATGCTGGGAGGTCCGGCCTATAACCCGCCGGAGGTCAACGCCAGGACGGACAGGCCACTAGAAGAAATCCGCAACGAAGCTTACGCCGTGCTCCCCAATATCCTGCTGCCCCAGGGTTATGATGTCATCGTGACCCATCTGGACGCTCTACAACCTGAGATCTTCGGCAAATTTTGCCCCAGGGCTTCGGAAATCCTCATCACCGGCAATACGGAAAGCGCCTTTTTACCCTGGTGGCTGGACAAGGCGGGTGAACCCGCGCCCGCGCCCCGCAGCGACAGTTGGTTCATGGCTATGTGCGGCCTTTTCAAAAGCGCGCCCCTGAGCCTGCGCCAGGGAATTTACAGCCAGGGAAACTGGATGAATTCCATACCCGCGCATCACTATAGAACCAAGGCCGGTTACGCCCAACTGGAAGCCCTGACGGACTTTTTCAGAATCAGGCCCGAAAGCGCGCCCGCTTTCAAGTACATCCACAGCGACCTGACCCATGCTCCCTGGGAAATTGACGCGGATTGCCGGCCTACCGGCTCTTTCAGCGGGATGACCGTAACCCCGGACGGCGTCATCCTGGAGCATCTATGGGCGGAGAAATGCGCCCTGCGCCTGGTAAGCCGGTGGCTGGACCAGCTTAAGACAGAAGGGATCTATGACCGCGCCCAGATTATCCTGGTCGCGGATCACGGCTACCGCGACGCGCCCGGCCTGCTGCGCCTCGAAGATCTGGACGGATTGGGCGGCGCCTATAACATGCGCGGCAGCGCCCTACTGCTGGTGAAGAATTTTGCGGAACGGCATCCCCTGGAAGTCAGCGACCTTTTGATGAGTTCTTCCGACATCCTGCCCCTGATCTGCCGGGCCCAGAAAGGGCTGTGCGGGGACTGGGAATATGATGACCCGCTGCTCCAGGATGAAACCCGGCCCCGCCGGCGCACATATTCCAACGGTCCCGCCAACCATTTGCGGCATGATCGCCTGCTCAGTTTCGATGACTACCTGGTGGAAGGTTCCATATACAAGCGCGAGAGCTGGAGCAAAATGCCGCCAGCTGGAAGATAATAGCTGCCTTGAGTAAAGGAGGAGCTACCTTGGGTCTAGGCGCGGAATCCTCCATTTTACAGCCTTGTCTTTCATAATAATTTAGGGTATGGGGAGCAACCAAAATTGCGGTGCACCATTCATGCTGTCTTTATTTCGGAATAAGCAGACGCTTTTCGCGGTATTTAAATCAGGTTCGGAAAATTATCTCCGCCACCTGGCATATTCTATAATTGTCGCCCTGGCTTATACCGTCATATATAATATCCCATACTACAGCATCATATACGAGAGTGTGCCGCATTCGGCTTATGCCGTAAAATCTGGCGTTATCATCGCCTTTTTCCAAATATTGCCGCTAATATACGTCCTGAGTTTCAACAGGAAAATTTATTTATTCGTCTTTATTTTCATTATTTTTACTTCCAGCATATTATTGTATTATACTTATAAAATAGGCGTTGTTCATAATCTTCAACTATTTTTCATGGTATATGAAACCAATATCCATGAAATAAAAAGTGTGGTCAGCTTTAATCTTGTATTACTGTCGGCTATTTCCGCCATGTTGGCCATCGCTGTTTGCCGTATAAACCCCAAGGCGCATATTTTATATAAAAAATCCCTCGTTACCATAGTCATTATGTCAACGCTGATCCCGCTGGCCAGCGGATTGTTGCGCAATGATCAGGTACGCAAAATCAGGGATAATGCCCTTGCCGGCGCTCACCATGCCATGCCTTACGGTTATATGCAGGCCTTTGTGCGGGCGACCAGACAACATGTAAGAATGCAGCTCTATGTATATGAACGGGATGTTTATGCCGGACCGGCGGAAATCAAAGCCCATGTCCGTCCGCTATATATTGTGCTGGCCCTGGGCGAATCGGCACGGGCGGACCATCTGCCGGTCTATGGCTATGCCCGCGGCACCATGCCCAAGCTCTCCAAGGAGGATCTGCACATTTTCCCGCCGGCCTTCAGCATGGCCACCGGCACCACAGACTGCGTACTGGGAATTCTGACCCAGGCGACCGTGGCCGCGCCGACTCTATCCTGGAGCGGGCCGACCCTTTTGTCGGTATTCAAAAAAGCCGGCTTTCGCACCGTCTGGCTGACCAACCAGGGCAGCGTGGGGACAGGGGAAACCCGCCTGAAAGCCGTATCGGAAAGCGCCGATTATTACGAGTTAAGCGGCAATCTCTACAAACCATCGGCCAAACTGGCAGATACGGATGTGCTCCCAATGCTGGACCGGGCCTTGGCCGGCCCGGAGCGCGATACCCTGATCGTCTTGCACACCTATGGCAGCCACTTCAATTATGACGACCGCTACCACGACGAACACCGGATCTTCACGCCCGTATGCGGGGATGATTTCCTGGAGTGTCCGCCGGATCGGCTGATCAACTCCTATGACAACAGCCTTGTGGGCACCGATGCTTATCTGGGTGAATTGATCCGCCGTCTGCGGGATAAAAACGCGGTTCTGTTCATGACTTCGGACCACGGTCAGTCTTTGGACCGCCGCCGTGGGCATGTACCCGGGGAACAGGCCATGGCGCGACCGGAAATCCGGATGGTGCCTTTCATGCTCTGGTTCTCGCCCACCTTTGAAAACCGGGAGAAAATCGCCGTCATGGAGTCCAACCTTGATAAACAGGTCAGCCACGACATGTTTTTTCATTCCATGCTGGACGCGGCCGGCATCCGCGCCCCTATCCTGGATGAAGAACTGAACATTTTTTCGCCGTTACTGCGGCCGCATCAGGATCCTTACATAAGTGAAGAAACGGCTCGGCAGTTCGCCAAGCGGAGCGGCAACGGGCGGCCTTGAACTCCAGGTGAAAAAAATCGGCCCGATGTATAAGCGCGAGAGCTGGAGCAAAATGCCGCCAGCCAAAAGATGATGACCATCTTTACCCGCGCAGCCAGGCGGCAATGGCCGCGTCGTAAGCGGAGACCAGGGCAAAAGCCGCCGCCGCCGTCTTGCGCCTGAAATCCAGGTGAGCGCCGTCGGCCTGCTCCAGCCGGGCGCGGGCCTCGGCATAAAACTCCACCCCCGGCAACACCAGCACCGAATGGAAATTCTTGGCAGCGGCCCGGAGCAGGCAAGGGCCGCCTATGTCAATTTCCTCGATCGTTTCCCGCTCGCCCAGCCTTTTTTCCAGGGCCCCGGCGAAATTATACAGGTTCACGCAGACCAGATCAAAAGGCGCGATATCCAAATCCTCCAGCGTCCGCCGGTGATCCGGATTATCCTTGTCCGCGAGGATCCCCCCATGCACCTTGGGATGCAGGGTCTTCACCCGCCCACCCAACATCTCCGGGAAGCCGGTGAGAGCGCTCACTTCCGTCACCGCCAGCCCGGCCTCCCGCAAGGCCTTGAAAGTTCCCCCGGTGGAAACCAGGTCCACCCCCCGGCCAGACAAAAAGGACGCAAATTCCACCAGCCCGCTCTTGTCCGTGACGCTGAGCAAGGCCCGCTTTACCGGCAAAATTTCCATAACTTCCCCCATTTCGGAATGACCCGCAACCTCCGCCCTTCTGCTATAAAATGAAAAGTCCTGTCAACCGCCCGGTAGAACCTCAAATTTAACGGAGCGGCAGCCCCAAAAAACACAAGTTATCGCGGGCTGGAGGATAATGTTTCCCTTGAGAAACATTCTTGAATAAGGCTTAGCGATGGAGTAAACTTCCGGCGCTGTGATGATTTTTCGGAACATAGACGATCTTTCCCCATATCTGGGCAGAGGCTGCGCGGCAAGTTGGGGCAATTTCGACGGGGTGCACCTGGGGCACCAGGCCCTGCTGGGCCGCCTTGCGCTCAGGGGCAAAGAACTTGATCTGCCGGCTGTGGCCATTACCTTTGACCCGCATCCGGCTCTTTTTTTCAATCCGGACAGCGCCCCCCGCGCCTTGACCAGCCTGGAGGACAAACTGGCCCTCCTGGCCTTCCTGGGGCTGGAACACACTCTGGTTCTGCCGTTCAACGGCGCCTTCGCACGGCAAACTCCGCTTGATTTTGTGCGGAATATCCTGGTCGGCGGGCTCAGGGCCAAAACCTTGATCCTGGGCTATGACGTGGGTTTCGGACGGGAACGGGCGGGCGGAGTTGAAACGCTGCGCCGCATTGGAGAAGAAGAGGGTTTTACGGTGGAAGAAACCCCGCCCCTGATTCCTCCTGAAGCCGCCGGACATGGACCCGCGGCCTCCACCGCTGCGCGCGAAGCCATCCGGGACGGCGACCTGCGTCTGGCCGCCGCCATTCTGGGGCGGGCGCACAGCATTCACGGCCCGGTACGCCAGGGAAGCCGGCGTGGCGGAGAGGTACTGGGCTTTCCCACCGCCAACCTTGACCCCGGCCCGCTCCTCCTGCCCCCTAACGGAGTCTATGCCTGCCTGGGCAAAATCGGGGAAGATCTTTACCCGGCTGCTGCCAATCTGGGTTTCAACCCCAGCTTCCCTGAAGCGCGGGGCATTTCCCTGGAGGCCCACCTGCTGGATTTCCGCGGGGATCTGTATGGCCGGACACTCAGGCTGTATTTCCTGGATTTTCTGCGGCCGGAACGCAAGTTCGGTTCCCCTGAGGAACTGAGCAAACAAATTTCCATCGATACCTTTGAAACACGCCGCCTGGCTGAAGCGGCCCTGGCTGACGGGAATTTTTCCCGCCTTTACCCTTTGTGAGGCTTTGCCATGCGTTACCTATTGCCGCTCTTTCTATTCTGCCAAATCCTGATCCTTTGCCCGGCACTGGCGGAAACCGGCCCGGACAACCCGGCGGATCTGCCCGCCGCCATCCAACGGGCCATTGACGGGCAGGACAGCGCCCTGGCCCTGGACTGCCTGGATTTGGATTCCCTAGTGGAAACGCTGTTAAACAAAAACCTGCCCCTGATTAATGAACAGGTGCGCCAAGGACGGCTGGTACTGAACCCTCCCCTGGCCCTGGCCCTAGCCGCCATGAATACGGCCGGCACGGCTTCCGGCACGATGGTCAAGAATTTCTTGACGGCCGAACTGCGTAAATTCATTGTTTACGGCGTGGAAAGCGGCTCCTTCGCGGGACGCCCACTAGATAAAGATCGCCTACAACAGATGGATGGGGGCGTATTCAGCCATTTGGGGCAGGTTTCCACCGCCCGCAAGGTTTTAGGCCCAACCGTCCTTCTTAAACGGGATGAGGCCGGCGCTCTGGTGCGCACCGAATTGTTCGATGCCGGCGCCCGGCGCTCCTACCCCCTGGAATTACGCTTGCAAAAAAAACAGGATCAATGGCAGATAAACGAAATAGAAAATGTGGAAGAACTGGCGCGCACACTTACCGGCAATCAACAGCCACTCCCCTGAACCCGCCCGGAACGCGCGGCGCCTTGCTCTATTCCTGCTCCTCTTTCTGATCCTGACCGCTTCCCAGGCCCGGAGCCAGACCGGAGCGCTTTCCTTCATGCCTTACCCCAGCGCGGACTCCACGGTAATCAATCCATACACGGCCAATGACGAAACCGCCCTGCTCCTGGAAATCATAAAACCAAGCTACCTCCGGCACACCGGGCATAACCTGCGGGTGGTCCACATCCCCGGGCGGGGCGGGGCCACCGGTTGGGGAGAACTGGTCTCCAGGCTGGAGGATGGCTATACCCTGGCGGCCACCAACCTGGAAAACGTCCTCCTGCGCTCCATGACCAACCGCCCGGTGTTTACCGCCGGAGATCTCTACCAGGTCTGCATACTGGCGGAGGCTCCCCTGGTCCTCTGGGTGCCCATGAACAGCCCCTTTGCCTCCATTGGAGACCTGCTGCGTTCGGCCAAGGCCTATTCCGGCCGGATTGTTCTCGCCGGCGCGGGCAGCAGCACCATTACCCACCTGAGCAGCCTGCGCTTCGATTTTCTCATAGGATCCAGGACCATCTATCTCCCATTTATGGGAACAAGCACGGCCATGCAGGCCACCGCCGCCGGGCATGCCCACGCGGCTTGGGGCTACCCCCTGACCGGCTTCGGCCAGAAAATGAACATGCGTCCTCTGGCTGTGGCCGCGCGTAGCCGCCTGCCCCAACTGCCGGAAACCCCCACCTTTGACGAACTGGGCATCGGACTTTTCGAAACCTGCCACTTCGGCTTGGCCATTCCCGGAGAATCTTCTCCCAATACCCGCCAGCAGGTCAGCTCCGTTTACCAGAGCATCGGCGGCAGTCCGGACTTCCAGGACGACCTTCGCGCCCACGGATTCACCCCCGGCAACATGAACACAGAGGAACTTAACGAGCTCATCCAGGAAACCGATGACCGCTTCCGCGAGCTTTTGCCTGATTTTTCCATGGAATGACTTTCCTTGGAAACGGCTCCGCCTCCCCGGATAGGTTGTTTTTTAGCCAAGGCTGAGGTAAAAATCCCGGCAAGCATTGGAGAACTTATGCCGCTTATCAATCCCCATTACGGTCTTTTGCCGGGCAGCTACCTGTTTTCAGAAATCGCCAGGCGAATCGGGGCTTTTTCCGAGGCCCACCCGGAAAAAAAGATCCTCCGCCTGGGCATCGGCGATGTGACCAGCCCTTTGCCGGACAGCGTAGTCCAGGCCTTGCGCCGGGCGGTGGAAGAGCAGTCCGGGGCGGATGGTTTCCGGGGCTACGGCCCGGAGCAGGGTTACGCCTTTCTGCGCGAGGCCATTGTCCGGGACTGTTTTCCGGATTTGGGCATCAGGCCGGAAGACATCTTTGTCAGCGACGGGGCCAAGTGCGACCTGGGCAATTTTCAGGAGCTTTTTGACATTTCCTGCAAAGTTGCGGTGACCGACCCCGTATATCCGGTTTACGTGGATTCCAACGTCATGGCCGGACGCGGCGGGAACAGGCGGGGCGACGGCTTCAGCGGGATCATTTACCTGCCATGCCATGCCGGCAACAACTTTGTGCCGACACTGCCAAAAACCAGGCCGGACCTGATCTACCTCTGCTATCCCAATAACCCCACCGGCACCGTGCTAAACCGGAAGGAGCTGCAAGTCTGGGTGGACTATGCCAGGGCCGAGGACTGTATTATCTTGTATGACGCGGCCTACGAGGCCTACATTACCTCGCCGGAGGCCCCGCGCAGCATCTACGAGCTTCCCGGAGCGACCGAGGTGGCCGTGGAATTTCGGAGCTACTCCAAGCTGGCCGGTTTTACGGGCCTGCGTTGCGCCTATGTGGTTCTGCCACAATCGGTGCGCGGACAAGGCGCGGACGGTGAAAAAATCCCCTTGGCCGGCCTGTGGCTGCGCCGCCAGACCACCAAGTACAACGGTTGCCCGTACATCGTACAGCGCGCGGCTGAGGCGGTGCACAGCCCGGCGGGCAAAGCGGAAACCTCCGCCCTGGTGCGCGGTTACCTGGACAACGCCCGGAAGATTCGCGCGGCCTTTGAAGCTCTGGGACTTACGGTTTACGGCGGAGAAAACGCCCCCTATGTCTGGGTAAAACTACCCGAAGGGCTGGATTCTTGGAACTTTTTCGACCTGCTCCTGGACAGGGCGCAGATTGTGGGCACGCCCGGCGCTGGCTTCGGCCCCAGCGGCGAGGGCTATTTCAGGCTCACCGGCTTCGGCCGTCCGGAGGCCACGGAAGAGGCCTGCCGACGTCTGCTGGGCGCGGGCCGCCAAACCCTTTTCCCAGGGAGGATCTGATGCGCCGCTTTAAAATAAACGCCGCCGGCATAATGAGCGCTGCGCTGCTTTTTATGCTTACGCTCACCTGGGGCTGCGCCACCGCTCCCTATACCGGGCGAAACCAGCTCATTACCATGAGCGAAAGCGAAGAAATGAGACTTGGACTGGAGGCCAGCCGGGAAATCCTGGCGGAAGAGAAGATCGAAAAAAACACCCCTAGGGCCAGGCGGGTGGAAAAAATCGGGAAGGACATCGCCTCGGTCGCGAACAAGCCGGACTACGACTGGCAATTCCACACCATCGACTCCAAACAGGTCAACGCCTTTTGCCTGCCAGGCGGCCGGGTCTTTGTCTATACCGGCATCCTTGAACTAGTGGGAGGGAGCGATGCGGAACTAGCCGCCATCATGGGACATGAAATCGCCCATGCCCTGGCACGGCACGGGGCGGAACGCCATTCCCAAAGCAGCCTAGCCCAGACGGGTCTGGGCGTGGCCGCCATTGCCGTGGGCGTTTCCACCAACTCCGCCGCCGCCGCCCAGGCCACCCAGCTTGGCGGAAGCGTTGCCGCGCAATTGGGCTTTCTTCTGCCATACAGCCGCCTGCACGAAACCGAGGCCGACCATATCGGGGTGATCCTAGCGGCCAAGGCCGGCTATGACCCTCGCGCCGCCATCACCCTGTGGGAAAAAATGGAAAAACTGAACGCCGGGAACGAACCCTTGAGCATCCTGTCCACCCACCCCCTGAACCGACAGCGCCAGGAAGATCTGCGCAAGATCATGCCCGAGGCCCTGAAGTATTACAAACCCTCGAACCGCTGACGCGGCTCAGCGGGCGGTGCCTGGCTTCAGCGCCCCTTCGCGGATGCCCAGGCACAGTTCCGACAAGATCATGGCCGTGGCCCCCCAGATGACGTAATCTTCATACGTCCAGGCGGGCGCGGGCCTCTTCTCCCCACCACGCTCGAAATCCAGCAGGACGGAGGCTTCCGGATCAAAAACCCGCAAGGGTATCTTTTTGTAATCAACCACCTCCCTGGGATCCGGGCGGATCTCCGTGGACGCGCTCACCGCGACAAAGGGATGCACGAGAAAGTTGCTGGGCGGAATGTACAGGCTGGTCAGCGGCCCTATTTTTTTCAGGCTGTCCGCCGGAATGCCCGTTTCTTCAAAGGTTTCCCGGCAGGCCGTTTCCCAGAGGCTCTCATCGTTGTCTTCGCGCCGACCACCCGGAAAGGATATCTGCCCTGAGTGCGCCCCCGGGTATTCGTTCCGGCGAATGAGCAGGACGCTCCATTCCAGGAGATCCCGGTCCCGCATTTTTTCGTCATCCGGGTTGAGCAACAGGAGCACTGCCGCCTCCGCAGCACCGGCGGGGGTTTTACCATCCAGCACCGCAGCCCGGCGATCCGCCGGGGCCATGGCTGCCTGGGCCTTACGGCCGGGCGGCGCGTGGGAGAAAAAGGGCGCGGCCATATCTTTATTATGTCCCTGAAATAAATATCACCGGCCCAGGATATCCACACAAGGCCTTGTCCGAGGTCAGCAGCGATATGCCTTCGGCCTTGGCTTGCCCCAGCAGCATCCTGTCAAAGGGGTCTTTGTGGATTTGCGGCAGTTCATTGGCGGCCAGGGCGTGCAGGCTGGTGATGGGAAGTTCATGATACTGGTTATCCAGCAACCCACGCCTGAACACTTCCAGGTTTACCACGAAGTCGCTTCTGCCGAGACTTTTTTTAATGCCTATTTCCCAAATGCTGACCGGACTGAAATATAACGTATTATCGCCATCGGCCACCATTTTTTCAGCACCTTGCGGCAATGTCCCGGCAGCGGCCCAGAGCAGCATGTGCGTATCAAGGAGCAGTTTCATTCCGCGCCTGCAAACATAGCCTGAATCTCCGCATTACCCATAAAATCAAAATCCGCCGGAACTTCCAGCCTGCCCTTGAGGAAACCAATCCTCCTGGCGGGATCCGGCGGCGGCGCATATGCGGTGACCATCACCATAGGCTTGCCGGACTTGGCAATCACAAAAGATTCGCCATAAACCGCCTTTTCAATCAGCTTGGACAGGTTGGTCTTGGCTTCATGGATGTTTACCTGTTGCATGCCTTCCTCCACTAATAAACTAAGTCCTGAACTAAGCTATCTATATCACTATCCGGGCCGGCGGCCTTTGTCAATGCGCTTGTACGGTCGTCTCCTCCGGGGGTGACAAGGTGGGCATTCCAAGATAGAATGCGGCGGTTTCCATCGGGGAGGATTATATTTTGAAAAACAAAAAGCGCGTTCAGGAGATGCGGTCCGCGGAATTGTATGCCGCCCTGCCTCCGGAACGGATACCTTACGAAAGCAGCCGGGACATCTCTCTGCGCAAAGGGCCGGAGGCTCCTCAGCCGCGAGCCTTGACCGCCCTGGACTTGGCCCTGCACATCCAGGATACGGGCTACAACGTCTATCTCTCCGGGGACGCCAACCTGGGCCGCACTTACATGCTGAACGCCTTTCTGGGCCCCAAGGCCCGGAAAGGCCCCACCCCGCCGGACTTGGTTTATGTGAACAACTTTGAAGACGGGGACGCCCCGCTTTTGTTCAACCTGCCCGCCGGCCAAGGGCAGAAGCTGAAAAGCGCCCTGAACAAGGCCCTATTGCGCATCCGCAAGGAACTGCCCTTGTACATGGAAAGGGACAGTTACCTGCAACGCCGCGCCGCCCTGCGGGGAGCCTTCCAGAACCGCAAAGGGCACGTATTCCAGGAAATGAACAAGGTGGCCGGCAAGTACGGCTTCAAGCTGGACCTGGATGAGAACGGGGCCATGACCATCTGCCCCCAGCTCGCGGGCAAAAACCTGAGCGAACAGGATTTTGAAAAGCTGCCTCCAGGCACCCGCGCGTCCATAAAACGCAAGGGAGAGGACCTGACCGGGGCCATCCACAGCTATCTGCGCCGTCTGGACCGTCTGGAACAAGATCTGCTGGAAGAAGAGCGGACCCTGGAGCGGGAGGCGGCTTCCGCCCTGCTTGAGTCCATCCTCTCCCCCCTGGCCTCCCGGTTCAGGCAGTCCTGCGCCGGTTCCCTGCCGGAAAACTACTTCAGTAATTTATGCGAAGATCTCCTGGAAAACCTGGATTTTCTGCTGCCCCCGGAACACGGCCCCCAAGGTCCGGGGCTGCGCCCTCCGGCCCCACAGGAAACCCACCAGCCTTCCTTTGATGAAATAGCCCCGCGCTATGACGTGAATATCTTTGTGGACAACAGCAAGACTTCCGGCGCGCCGATCATCCTGGAAGACAACCCCACGGTGCCAAACCTGCTGGGCTGCCTGGAGCGCGAATCCGAGATGGGCGCCCTGGTCACCAACTTCACACTGATCAAGGCCGGGGCCTTGCATCGGGCCAACGGCGGCTTCCTGATCCTGCACATGGAGGATCTCATGTCGCATCCCCAGGCCTGGGACGGGCTCCTGCGCGCCCTGCGGGCCGGACAGGCCAAGATTGACGACCCAGGCGACGGAGACGGCCCCAAAACCAAGGGCATCCGGCCAGCCCCCATTTCCCTGAAGCTCAAGGTCATCCTAGTGGGCGACGACGACCTCTATGACTTCCTGCTGGATACGGACCCTCGCTTCAGCAAGCTCTTCAAGATCAAGGCCCACATGATCCGGCACATGCCCCGCGACGCCAGGGGCATCCGCGTTTACCTGGCGCATATCCGGCGGATCGTCCAGGAGGCCGGGCTGCCGCACTTTGAGCGCGCGGCCATGGCCGGGCTGGTGGACTTCGGCTCCCTGCTGCTGGAGGACCAAAAAAACCTTTCCCTGGAATTTCCTCTGCTGCGCGAACTGATGGTAGAGGCCGCGGCCCTAGCGGAGATGCGCAAGGCGCAAACCGTGGGCATCGACCACCTGAACGCCGCCCTGGAGGCCAGGGAATTCCGGCTGAACATGATCGAGGAAAGCTTCCTGGAGGAATACGACCGCAAGCTGATCAAGGTGCGCACCAGCGGCTACGGCCTGGGCATGGCCAACGGTCTGTCTGTCACCGGGTACGGCGACTACGAGTTCGGGCTGCCCCACCTGATCTCCTGCACCGTGGGCGTGGGGCATGGCGGCATTGTGGACCTGGAGCGCGAAGCCCACCTGGGCGGCCCCATCCACACCAAGGCCAGCATGATCCTCAAAAGCTACCTGGTGGCCCTCTTCGCCCGCTCCAGGCCGCTCATCCTCACCGGCAGCATCTGCTTTGAGCAAAGCTATGCCGGCATCGAGGGCGATTCAGCCTCCGGCGCGGAACTGGCCGCCCTGCTCTCCGCCCTAGCCCAGGTTCCCCTGCGCCTCAACCTGGCCTTTACCGGCGCCCTGAGCCAGTCCGGGCAGATCATGGCCGTGGGGGCGGTCACCCGCAAGGTGGAAGGCTTCTTTGAAGTCTGCCGCCGCCACGGGCTGACCGGCGACCAGGGGGTCATCCTGCCCCGGGACAACCTGGACCACCTCATGCTCAAGCAGGCCGTACGCCAGGCCGTGGAAGACGGCCTTTTCCACATCTACCCGGTGGAACACGTCAGCCAGGCCATGGAACTGCTCACCGGCCTGCCCTGCGGCCGGCCACGCAAAAACGGCTTTACTCCGGGTTCCTTGTTCCACAAGGTTGATAGCCGTCTGCGCGAACTGGCCAGGCTGAGTCTGCAATCCATTAGGGGCGGCGGACACTCTTCCACTGGAGGACGCGGGTGAGGTTTTCCGGCCTGGATCACCGGGCCGGGAACGATCCCAGGGCCGCGGCCCTGCTGGCAGCAAGGCTGGTCATCCACGGTTCGGCACAGGCTCAGGCCGCGCTGGAAGCCAGGCTCGGCCGCTCCCCAATGCCCCCGGTGGACAAAGCCCTGGCTACCGAACTATTTTACGGACTCCTGCGCCATCACCTACGCCTGGACTGGTTCTTGCGCCAAAAGCTCCGCCGGCCGGAAAAACTGCCCCAGGAATTCTTCCTGCTCCTGGAATTGTCAGCCTACGCCCTGGCCCATACCCGTCTGCCGGGCCACGCCACCGTGAACTGGGCCGTGAATCTCGCCGCCCACCGCTTCAGCCCCGGACTGGGCAAGTTAGGGAACGCCCTCTTGCGCGCCTTTGCCCGCGCTCTCCCGGACGAATACCTGAACCCGGATTTTTACGCCGAAAGGCTGGGGCTGCCCAAGGAAGACCCGGAGACCTTGGGGATCTTCCAGGCCTGCCCGGACTGGCTGGTCCGCCTCTGGCAAAAAAGCTACGGACGGGACGACTGCCTGGCCCTGCTGGCAGCAGGGCTCAAAACCCCGCCGCAGGGACTGCGCCTGAATCCCGCATGCCCTCTGTCCCAGGATCCACAGGGCATGCCCATCCCCCCGCACGCCTTAGCGCTGCCCGCCGGCCGGCGTCCGCCCCTGCGCTCCTGGCTGGAACAAGGCATGGTCAGCCTGCAATCTCCGGCGGCCTATGCCGCCCTCTTCGGGCTCCAGCCGGAAGACTGGCCTCTGCCAATCTGGGACGCCTGCGCGGGGCAGGGCGGCAAAACCCTGGCCCTGCTGGAACACGGTATCCCGGTGCACAGCGCCGGAGATCCGCGTCAAACACGCCTCCAGCGCCTGCCCGAGGAATTTTCCCGCTTGGGCCTGACCTATGCCGGACACGTCCTCCCCGCCCTCTTCCCCAAGCCAGCCGAAGAATGCGGTTTTGAAAAAAAATTCGCCAGCATCTTGCTGGATGTTCCCTGCTCCGGCCTGGGAACCCTGGCCCGCAGACCGGAAATCCGCTGGCGGCGCACCCCCGGCGACCTGGATCAGTTATGCCGGATCCAGAAGGACCTATTGGAAACCGCCCACCTAGCCCTAATACCCCGGTCCGGCAACCGCATCCTCTACCTCACCTGCACCCTGAACCCGGCGGAAAACCAAAAGCAGATCCAGGACTTCCTGCAAAGCCGCCCCCAATACCGCCTGCACCTGGAAAGCCAGACCCCACCCGGCTCGCCTCTGGGAGAATTCTTCTATGGCGCGGTCTTGCTAGTGGTTTAGTTTTTCAGTTAAAAGAATCGTTTCGCGGCAGCCAAGGGGGTGACCTATGCTACGGCTCTTCGGTTTTCTAATGTTGATTTTATGCTTGGGCACCAAGGCGCAGGCGACGGAATCGGTTTTTTCATTCCCCCCGGAATCCTTCAAGGATGCCTTTGTCGCCGCCGTCCAACGGAGCGGCGGGGCAGGATCCTGGAAGGCCCGGCAAGCGGATTCCTGGCAAATGAAACGCACGGAGGACTCCGTCGAGATCGCCTTGTCACCGCTTTCTTCGTTTACAGGCACGATCAATGAACAGGGAACCCTGCATAAAATCGCCTTAATCTGCCGGACTGCCAGAGAAACGAGAAACGACCCCGGATATGTGCAAACCGGCGTAAGCATTTACCTGGAACGCTGTGAACTGCTCATGGAAGCTGTCCTCCCCGGCCTCTCAAAGAATGACCTGGCCGGGATCACCTTGGAGTCAGGGCTGATGGACCTGCGCATCGACGGAGAAATGGACAAGCCACGGCCGGAAAGAAGCGTGGAACTGCGCGGCATACATTTTATCTTTGGCGCCAATGGGGAGAGCGTGTATTTTTCCGCCGAAAAATACGAGGAAGGCAATGACCCCTGAGTTTACGCCCATTTCAGCGCTATATATAAAAGAGTATAAAAATTTGCTCGCCCTGGGCCGGTGCCGGGCCTCGGATTACAATTTCGGCAACATCTGGGGCTGGCGGGAGCATTTCGGGCTGGAATGGCGGCTACGGGAAGGGTTGTGCTGGATTCGCCAGACCAGGCCGAAAACCCTGGGTTGGGCGCCCGTGGGCGACTGGCAATCTCACGACTGGGTCTCCAGCGCGGTCTTGCGGGCGGGCGGCTCCTTCATCCGGGTTCCGGAGGAGCTGGCCGCTCTATGGGACAAGGCCCGCTCCGGACGAACCAGGATCCGGGAAAACCGCGGGCAATGGGACTACCAGTACAAAACCCTGGAACTAGCTACCCTGTCCGGCAACAGGTTCCACAAAAAGAAAAACCTGGTCAACCAGTTCGTCAAATTATATCCCTTCCGCTACCTGCCCATGACCGTGGATAACCTGGAAGAAGTCCTGGATTTGCAAAAAAAATGGCTGCTCCGACTGGAGAAAAGATCTTTGGCCCTGGAAGCGGAGGATCTCGCGGTGCGCCGGGTGCTGGAACTGTGGGAGAACATCCCAGGCATAACCGGGGGGCTCATCCGCATCCGGGACGAGGCCGTAGCCTACACGGTGGGCGAGGAAACCTCCCCTGGCATCCTGTCCGTGCACTTTGAAAAAGGCCTACCCGGCTTCAAGGGCGTCTATCAGGCCATCAACCACTGCTTCTCCAGGGTCGTGGCGGAAATCGGGGAATTTTCCCTGATCAACCGAGGGCAGGATCTGGACGACCCCGGCCTGCGCCAGGCCAAAGAGAGCTACAACCCGGTGGAGTATGTGAAAAAATGCTCGGTGGACATACTGCCGGAGTGATTTTGTAATTCCTCCAGGCGACGCGCGGCGGCCAGGGGATCAAGGCCGAGGCCAGCGGCGATGCTGGGCAGATTCTCCTCGGCCTCGCTGGGCCTGGCATAGCAAGGATCAAGGTCTCGTAGCGCAAAGGCCTGGTCCGGCAAATCCACAGCCTGGCGCAGGATGAAGGCCGGAGACGGGTGGTCAAAGTCCGAGGGCAGAAAGCGCAAATCCGGGCGCTTTTCCTGAAGAGTAACGAAAAAATCCCGGCCGCGGCTCAAAGCTGACCCCAAAACCCACTGCTGGTCGGAGGCGGAAGCATTCAGGGTCCGGGCGCACTCTTCCAGACTGAGGCTCTGGAGGGGGGCAAGCTCTGTAAGCCGGAGGCCGGAACCAGCCGCAAAGCGGCAGGCAAAACCTTGCAGGTGCGCCAGATCGCGCCGGGCATGGGTCATGACCCAAAAATATTGCTCTGTTTCCGGCGGCATGGCCGGGGCAAGACGATTCGCGGCGGCGGCGGCCAGTAGAGGCAGGTAGGGGAGCGGGGCCTGCGGCAGGGAAAAAACCCGGGACAAGGCCGCAGCGCTGACCACCGCCAGGCGCAGCCCGGTGAAGCTGCCTGGACCGGTAACCACAGCCAGCCTGCCCAAGCGGGCTGGAACAAGCTTTAAAGCAGTCATGGCCTGAGACAGCGCCGGCAGCAACACTTCCACCCCTTGGCCCCTGGCCTGCCATTCCTGGGCAAAACAAAATTCCCCTTCCGCCCCCAGGGCCAGCATAAGCCGGCCTTCCGCCGCATTCAGGACCAGGGTCAACGGCAAGAGGGCGGAAGGCCGCGGACAATCCTTGCCTAATGTTTCAGTGCGGGTTAAACATTGAACATCTGCCATGAAAAAGACCTTTTTTCTAATTCCCTTGTTCTGCATGTTTTTACAGGCTTGCGAAAAACCGGTCAATCCCGGCCAGATCGCCTTTGTCAACGATGTGCCTTTAACCCTGAAACAACTCCAGGCCGTGCGGGATTCCCTAGCCCTAGGCGAAGAGTTCCAGGAAAAAGGCGGCAACGAATACTCCGCCATGCAGGAAGAATACGGCCCTTTCCTGGCGGAGCTGATCACCCAGGAAATTGTTACCCAAGAAATGGACAGGCTGCACCAGGGAGTGAGCGATGAGGAACTGAGCGCGGAAGAGGCCCTGATCCGTTCGGATTTTCCAGGGGAAGAATTTGAGCGCATGCTCATGGAAGAGAGCGTGGATTTGGATATCTGGCGGGAAAACCTGCGCCGTCACCTGGCGGTGCAAAAATTTCAGAGCACGGTGCTGCGCGAATACATAACCCTGAGCGCCCAGGAGGTAGAAAGCTACTACCTTGAACACCAGGAAAGCTTCCGAGTGCCGGACTTCATCCATTTCATACAGTTCAGCGGCCTGGTGCGGGACCAAATCGTCCTGGCCTGCGAACAATACCGCCAAATGCCGGACTCCTCGGCCATCCAGACCAGATTTCCCAACCTAGCCATTCACGAAATCAATATGCCCGCGGATCGGCTGGCCCCGGAGCAGCTTTCCGGCCTGGAAGGCCTGGGGCTGCTCCAGGTCTCCCCAATCCTGGAGATGAACGGCGAACTCTTTGCCATGGTGCTTTTGGGGCGGGAAAAGGCCAGGTCCATGACCAGGACGGAAACTTACGCCCTCATTGAGGGTATACTGCTGGAAGAAAAGACTCGGAATGAATTCGGCAAATGGTTGGACGAGCGTCTCGGCAGATCCAAAATCCGCATTTCCATACGCCTTGTTCCGGAAAACTTGCGTAAATAGGCATTTAAAATTATAATAGCCCGAATTATTTAAAGGGAGCTTACCTTGCGTCCGCTTAACCCCATCCTGCTCTGTTTGCTGGCCGCCATCCTCGCGACCCCGGCCCGGGCCGCCCAGACCTACCAGCTTAACAGGGTGGCCGCCGTGGTCAATGGCGAACTGATTACCCTATACGACCTGCAGATACAGGCCTCCCAAGAATTTTACCGCCAGGGCCTGACCGGCACGGACAGCTATGCTGACATGCAGCGTCAATATGTAATGCGCGAGGTGCTGGAGTCCATGATCGTGAATATCCTGATCCGGCAGGAGGCCGAACGCATCAAGGTGGTGGTGGAAGACAAGGAAGTGGACAACAGTGTGCGCGTGTTCATGCAGGGCAACGGTTTTTCCCAGGAAGAACTGGAAAATCGCCTGCTCCAGGAAGGAAGCAACCTGGCGGAATTTCGCAAGAAAATGCGGGACAACATCCTGCGCCAGCGCATGATCAGCCTGATGATCACGCGCAAAGCCGACATCAGCAGGAGCGATATCGAGGAGTATTACGCCAGGCACCTGAATCGCTTTTCCACACCCAGCAAAGTATCTCTGTCCATGATTATTTTTGCCCCGGCCAGCCGCCCGGAAGCCGTGCGGGAACAAATAACCGGCGGCGCGATAAGTTTTGCGGAAGCGGCGCGCAAGTATTCCCAATCGCCCACCGCCTCCATTGGCGGACGCCTGGGAGAGATTCCCTGGCGGGATCTCAACCCCGTCTGGCGGGAATCCCTGGAGGGTCTGTCTACCGGGGATCTTTCCCCCTTGCTGCATAACGGAGATATGACCATACTCCTGCATGTGGACGCCGTACAGGAAGGCACGGTGCAGAGCCTGGAAGAAGTCGCGGAAATCATCGAAGAAGAATTGCGCGAACCCAAGCTGCGCGAGCGTTTCTCCGAATATACCGAACAACTGCGTAGCCGTTCCATGGTGGATGTACGCATTTAAGGAAACCAACCGGACGGGTGGATTGAACCATGGGCACACAGACGATACAGGTGGACAAACTGATGGAATTGGGGGCGCTACTCAAAGAGAAGCGCTGCTCCCTCGGCCTGGAGCGAGAGGAAATCGCCCTCAAAATCAAGGTATCGACCAAAACCCTTTACGCCCTGGAAGAGGCCCTGGTGGATTCCCTGCCCCAGCCGATCTTCGCCAAAGGGCTGATCCGCTCCTATGCCCAGACCCTGGGGATTGACCCCGCGAGCATCCAGGATCTAATCGCGGCTTCCCTTTCCATCAGTACCCTGGACAACATCAATCCGGCCCTGAGCGCCTCAGCGCGCGAACAATCCATCACCATCAACCAAACTTCCAACACCAGGGTTCTTGCCATCTTTATTCCCATCATGCTGCTGCTTCTGGGCGGCCTGGGCTTTGGAGCTTACAAGCTCTTGGGCACGGAAATCAAGGCCTTATTACGCGGGGAAGAAACAGAGCTTCCGTCTGGGAACGGCACAGCTCCCGGGCTGACGCCGGCCGGCCCGCCAGCGCTGGAACAGCATGCCCCCCAGAGTAACGCCACTCCGGTGCAGCTCGCCGCGCTGGGCAGGCCGCAAAACCCCCCGAACGCGCAGAGCGGTTCCACGGTCCAAAACGCCACGGACACGCAAGTCGTTCCCGCGGCAGCCCCCATCGCCGAAGACGACTTTCCGCCCAGCTTATCCCGCCAGTCCAACACCCGACCCAATTCCCCCATTCCCACAGGCAGCAAACGGGTAGTGCTCTTTGCCAAGGCTGAATGCTGGGTAGGGGCGATCTTTGACGACACCGGAGAACGTAGCTTTGTACTGGAACCAGGCCAGAGCTTCGCCCTAGATTTTCGCAACAAGCTTAAACTTACCCTAGGCAATTCCGGGGTGATCGAAATGAGCTACAACGGGCAGCCATACAATCTCAACGGACGCTTCCGGGAAGCCGTAGTCATAAACCTGCCGCCGCAATAAGCTTATCCCGCCCAAGATACGGACAAAACTCCATGGCCGGTCCGGTCAGGGCCGGCCCTTTTTCCCGCGCGTAAAGCAGCAGGGGTTGATCAGCTACCGGCGCGCCGACCGGCGCCGATGGCGGATCAATTTTCCTGGCCGCGACCAGGATCCAGGATGGAGGGCATTGCGGCCGGCTTTGCACCGATAGCAGACGCTCCGGCTGAAAATTTTCCCGAACCAGAGCCAGGAGGAGTTCCTCCTTTCTGGACTCGGGAAAAACAAGGCAAAAGATCGCGCCGGGGGCGGCGGCCAAGGCGGCCGCGCGAATAAAAATTCCCAAGGTTTCGTCCGTACCGAACAGAGCCTGCCGCCGCAAGGGATCCGCCGAAACCCGCCCCCGGCCCGCAAGGCGATAGGGCGGATTGGCCGCCAGCAGATCAAAACCAGGAAGTACGCGGAAGTTCCAGATCTTCGCATCCGCGAGGTCGGCCCGCTCGGCCTGGAAAACTTTATCCAGGCCGAGCGTCACGGCGTTATGGAGCGCCGCCCGCACCAGAGCCTCCTGGATATCAATTCCCCAAGCCTGGCCTGGGCAGGGAGCGTCGCACAGCAGCAAACTGAAAGACACCGCCCCGCAACCGCAACCCATATCCAGGAACCTGGACCACCGGGGGCGGCAACTCCTGGCAAAGGCTCCCAGGAGCAGGGCGTCCACGGAAAAACGAAAAGATCCCACGGGCTGAAAAAGGCCGCGAGGGAAGGCAGCCCTCGCGCCGGCCTTTATATTATGTGGGGCTTTACATTGCCTGGACAGAAGCATAAATTGCACCATCAATTTTTTGCCACGGATAAATAATGACACAAAACCCGGCTGCTGAGAATCCCGCCTTGCCCGCTCTGAAGGAGAACCAAGTTCTCTACCTTGAAGAGGATCAACTGACTGAGCCTGAAAATCCCCTGCCCAGAGTCCAAATGGAAGATTTGCCAGCTCCCCTGCGGGAGGCCGCGGCCAGGGCAGGCTGGACGCGCCTGATGCCGGTACAATCCCTGGCCCTGCCCTACTTGCTGAAAGGGGCGGATATCATGGTGCAGTCTCGCACCGGCAGCGGCAAAACCGGAGCCTTCCTGCTGCCGGCCATGGCCCGGCTGGACCCACAACAAAATGTCTGCCAGGCCATGGTGCTGACTCCCACACGGGAACTGGCCTTGCAGGTCGCCGCCGAGGCCGGCGTCCTTTTCGGCCAGAAAGGATTGCGCACCGCCACCCTTTACGGCGGTGTGGGCTATGCCAGGCAAAACGAAGAATTGCGCCAGGGGGCGCAACTGGTCGTAGGCACTCCCGGACGGGTGCTGGATCATCTCATCCGGCGCAATTTCACCCTGGAAGGGCTGCGCATGCTGGTGCTGGACGAAGCCGACCGCATGCTTTCCGTGGGTTTCTACCCGGATATGAAAGAAGTGCAACGTTACCTGCCCGCAAGGCCAGCGGCGGTGCATTTTTTCTCCGCCACCTTCCCTCCTCAGGTGCGGCGAATGGCCAGCGAATTCATGACCCACCCGGCCCTGCTCAGCTTGAGCCAAGGGCAGGTACATCATATTGAGGACATGGAACATGTCTATTACCAAGTCAGGACCATGGAAAAGGACCGGGCGCTGACCCGTATCCTGGAACTAGAAAGCCCTTCCGCGGCCATCATTTTTTGCAACACCAAGGCGGATGTGCATTATGTGACCGCGGTGCTGCAAGGTTTCGGCTTTAACGCGGACGAACTCTCCGCCGACCTGACCCAGGTCCGGCGCGAAGAAGTGCTGGGGAACCTGCGCGCGGGGCGGCTGCGTTTCCTGGTAGCCACGGATGTGGCCGGCCGCGGCATAGATATCCCGGAGCTCACCCACGTCATCCTCTTTTCCCCGCCGGAAGACCCCGAATCCTACATCCACCGGGGCGGCCGCACCGGCAGGGCCGGCGCCGGTGGCACGGTCATCTCCTTGGTGGATTTAATGGAAAAGATGGACCTGAAACGCATTGCCCGGCATTTCAAAATCAGCCTGACGGAAAAAAGCCTGCCCGATGAAGAATTGCTCAGCCGGGTGCTGGGAGAACGGCTGACCACCTTGCTGGAAACCCGGCTACGCCACAAAACCCGCCTGGAGCAGGAACGCATGGAACGCTTCCGGCGCCTGGCCGGACAGATGAATGACGACGACGAGGCCGTCAAGCTTCTCTGCCTGCTACTGGATGAGGAATACCAGAAAAGCCTGCACTCCCCTCCCTCCTTGCCCGAACGGACAGTCGCAAGACCTCCGTCAGAGAGCGGAAAAAGCCGGCACAGAAAACGCCGGCGGCAACCCTGAAAAAATTAATGAATATCCCCGAAGAAAAGCAAATTATTCCGGAGAGCCCGGAACAGGAACCAGGAAAAAAAAACCTCCTGCTAGACGGGGCGGCACGCGACCCCGTGGTAAACCCCCTTCTTTACACCGAAGAGGAGATCTTCCGCCGCTTCGCGGAAGTGCTGGCTTCACTGGATCTCCGGCAGGAAATCATTGAGCTGGGCTGCGGCCTGAACGGCATCTTCCGGCGCGGGAGCGTGCTCCGTGAACTCAACGCCATGTGCGTGGCCCTGTGGCGTCTGGCCCTGGAACAATCCTTTCCAGAACAGGTTGAAACTCTGTTCCGGAACTACCTGGAAAATTATCCTGATCTTGGAAGAGGCAGAAAACGCAAGAAACAAGCTGAACTGATCCAGGTTTACTGTGAACTCTCCTCGGAAAAAAAAAGCGGGGACTTCACCCCTCTGGCCCAATACCTGACTGATAAACTCTCTCCCGGAGAAGAAAACAAAAAAATACTCCTCTTCAAACTCTCCCTGACCATCAGAAAACTATACCAAACCATTTTTAATTATTTGATTTAGGACAATTTATCTTGTAAAAAAAAGCATAAACTGGAAACCACCTAACTAAAAATCCTTTTTGAGCGGCCTCTGACGCTCTCCGTGAGGAACACGCCATGTCCATATTCAAAAAAGTGCTGTTGCTTGTTTCCCTCACCATCGGCGTTCTCATTATTTCCTTATGCACCATGGGCAACATCTTTATCTCCAAAATGGGCGACGAGTCGACGCGGAGCCAGCTTCTTGTTTACAGCGACGTGATGCAAAAAGAGATTGACAGCGCCCTGCAGGCCCAGGAAACCTTCGGCAACCTCCTTCAGGACGACCTCGACTTCGCCAGGTCCATCGCCATGAACGACAAAGAAACCATGCACAATTTCGTCGAAGATATGATGGGCGCCGAAACGATTGATTTCATGACCATATTCGACACCCAAGGCGTTGTGCTTATTCGCGGCCACGATGACAAGGCTGGCGACCACCTGTCGCGGGAGCGTCTCGTTGTGAAAGTGCCGCTGGTTGAAGGAAAAATCATCTCCGGCATCGAAGATGACAGCGCGGCTTCGCTTTCTCTGTCGTGCGGAGTGCCTATACGGCATGAGAACAAAATCGTGGGTGGAGTCATCATCGGCCAGTACCTGAGTACCGAAAAATTTGTGGACCGGTTCAAACAACTTATGAATGTGGAATGCACCATCTTCATGGACGACTTGCGCGTCGCCACCACCATAATAAACCAGGGCAAGCGCGCCGTGGGCACCAAGCTCAATAACCCGGACATTTACGAGCGGGTCGTCGGCAAAGGGGAAAGGATTGTTTCCCGCAACGTGATCCTCGGCGAAGAGCATGATACGGCCTACTGGCCCTGGAAGGATATGGCCGGCAAACAAGGGGGCATATTCTTTGTGGGCAAATCCCGTACCCACATGAAAGAGCTCCAGTTTTCCGTAACTTTATATTTCGTCATCGCTGGGCTGGTTGTCGGGGCGCTTATGCTCGCCTTTGGAACCATCGTGGCCCGGGCCATCGTCAAACCGTTGCGCGCCGCCACCGCCTTCGCGGAAAGCGTGTCCAACGGCGATCTTGACGGCAACCTGACCGTGACCACCCGTGACGAGTCCGGCGTTCTTTCCCGAGCCCTAAACGTAATGGTCGAGACACTGAAAACAAAGATGCGGGAAGCCGAAAGCAAAACCCTGGAAGCCGGAGAACAAGCCCAAAAAGCCCTGTCTGCCGTGCAGGAAGCGGACCAGGCCAAAGCCAACGCCGAATCCGGGCAGCAAGCCCTGCTTCAGGCCGCCGAAAATGTGGAGCAGGTGGTCGGCCGCCTGACCACGGCCGTGGAAAACATCAATGAACAGGTGGAATCATCCAGCAAATCGGTGTCTTTCCAGCATGAGCGGGTGACTGGCTCCGCCGCGGCTATGGAAGAAATGAACGCCACGGTTATTGAAGTCTCCCAGAATGTTTCTTCGGTCGCGGCAAGCTCGGAACGGGCGAGCGAGAGAGCGCGGGAAGGCGCGAGCATCGTCAAGGAGTCCATCACCTCCATCGCCCATGTGCAAAAGGACACGGAACAACTCAAGGAGGCCATGCGCCACCTCGGCGAACAGACCGAGCGCATAGGCACAGTGATGACCGTGATCAACGACATCGCGGACCAGACCAACCTGCTGGCGCTTAACGCCGCCATTGAAGCCGCCCGCGCCGGGGAAGCCGGACGCGGCTTCGCGGTCGTGGCCGACGAAGTAAGGAAGCTCGCGGAAAAGACCATGGGGGCCACCAAGGAAGTGGCTGACGTCATCATCGGCATCCAGTCCGGGGCCAGAGAAAGCATCGCGGCGGTGGACAGGACCGGCAAGAATCTGGAGAGCGCCACCAGCCTGGTGTCCAAGTCCGGAGAATCTCTAAGCGGCATCGTCTCCGAAGCCGTGTCCATAGCCGACCAGATCCGCAGCATCGCGGCGGCTGCGGAAGAACAAGCGGCGACCAGCGAAGAAATCGCCAGATCTCTGGTGGAGATCAACAGCAGCGCCTCGGAGACGGCTGAGGCCATGCAGAGCTCCAAGCAAGCCACCAACGAACTCGCCGACCAGACACACCAGCTCCAGGAACTGGTTCGGCAAATCCGCAAGTAACGCCTATCCGGCACAGCCCGCGCGACGGAAGGAAACGGCAACATGCTGTTAAGTCTGACGAATCTGGCGGTGGGCTTCGTAAACCGGGAAGGTCTGGCCAGGGCGGTGGATGGAGTATCCTTTGATCTCAAGGCCGGGCAAAGTTTCTGCCTGGTGGGCGAATCCGGATGCGGCAAAAGCGTCACCGCCCTAGCCTTGCTTCGCCTTTTGGCTGAGCCGCCAGCGCGGATTTTATCAGGACGCGCCCTGTTTGAAGGAGAAGATCTCCTGGCCTTGCCTCCAGACCGGCTGAACCAGGTGCGCGGGGCGCGCATCGGCATGATTTTCCAGGAACCCATGACCTCGCTCAACCCAGTGCTGCGCGTGGGTGAACAGGTGGCGGAGCCCTTGCGTCTGCACCGCCAGACCTCCTCCAGGGAGGCGGCCGATGAAGCCGTGCGCCTGCTGGAACAGGTGGGACTCTCCAAAACCAGGGCCAGGGCTTACCCTCATGAACTTTCCGGAGGCATGCGCCAAAGAGTGATGATCGCCATGGCCATGGCCTGTTCCCCGGCCCTGATCATCGCCGATGAGCCCACCACCGCACTGGACGCCAGCCTGCAAGGACAAATCCTGGACCTGATCCTGCGCCTGGTGCGGGAACAACAAAGCGCCCTCCTGCTCATCACCCATGACTTGGGGCTGGTCTCCCGCTACGCGGAAGAGGTGGCGGTCATGTACGCCGGTAAAATAGTGGAAAGCGGACCAGTTCGGCAGATCCTGGAGGAACCGGACCACCCCTACACCAGGGGGCTAATCGCCTCCAGACCGCAGCCGCGGACCGGACAAAGGCAGGCGCGGCTACCGGTCATTACGGGAAGCGTCCCCCTGCCCTTGCGCCGACCGCCTGGGTGCGCCTTCAACCCACGCTGCCCGCTGGCCGCGCCGCGCTGCCTGGAAGAAACCCCGCCCGCGCAAAACGCTCCCCCCGGCCGGAGCGTCCTCTGCTGGCAAGTCGGCCAAGCCCATTAACCTTGACAATCCTCAGATCCGCCCTTATTTTTGAAAGGAAACGATCATAATACTTTTTCCGGCTGTTTTCAGCCTGGAGGTTGCCCATGTTTACATTGACCGACAATGCCAAAAAAGAATTCGATGCTTTTTTTACGGATAAAGAAAAATCCCCGGTGCGGGTGTTCATGACCTCCGGCGGTTGTTCCGGCCCGCGCCTGGCCTTGGCCCTGGACGAAACCCGCGACAACGACCAGACCTTCGACGCCCAAGGCTTCCAGTTCTGTATCGATAAGGATCTCTTCACCCAAGTGCAGGGCGTGACCATTGACGCCGGCTATATGGGTTTCATCGTTGAAAGCGTAGTGCCTCTGGAAGGCGGAGAAGGGGGATGCTCAAGCTGTGCGGGTTGCGGAGGCTGAGCGGCGGTTTTCAGGTCCCGCTGAAGAGATCCTGCTGCCTCTTCGCCGGGGCGAGGATGAGCACCAACAGCCAGATTAGCCAGATAATTCCGAACCAATCGCGGACCTCTGGCGGCATGCTGATGACTTCCACCGAGCTCAGGTAGGGAATACCTAGCACATGGAAAATCGGCCCCAAGCCGTGTCCTATGAGCAGCAAAAAAAAGGGCCAGTCCAACTTGGCCGGCAGGCCTATGTCGCGCAGGCGTTTAAGCCGTAGCGGACGAGTGCCGAAGGCCAGGACAAGGAAAAGAATCCCCGCGCCGATGAAATAGATGTTGCTGTAAATAATCCGGGGCAGGGCCAGGTCATGCAACTGGAAAATCAGCCGGCGCAACCCCAAGGCATACAAGAGGCAAAACAAGGCGGCCAAGCAGAGATTTTCAAAAAAAACCGACCGCCCCATACGTCCGCGTTTAACCGTGAACTGGCGCTTTTTGCTCCTGCAAAATGACTTGAACCGCTCCAAGTTAAGCATGATGGAGTCACTTAGCATTTATACCCCCTGAAATCAATGCGATGACTCTTGGGCAGTCCATCGGTTCGTTTTTTGAAGGCAGCCGCCCAAACCCCGTTATTCATCAGGTTTCCAAAGGAGCCACGCTCCTTTTGCAGGGGCCGTGGGCAACGCCCCCGGTCAAACCGAGAATCTACCATCTTTAAATAAAAATTTTCCGGTTCCGGCCCAGAGAGCAAAAAATCTCATAGGGAATGGTTCCGGCACGTTCCGCCAGCATCCGAGCCGTAATGGCCTCTTCGGGCGCGGCCTCCTGACGTTTTCCCCCACCACTGAAACCGGCCCGGCCCAAAAGGCAGGCCCAATCCCCCGGCCGCACCGGCAGGTATTCCCCATCCTCCAGAGAACGCGGGACTTCGACCATCAGCATTTGCATACAGACCCTTCCCAGGATGCGGGTTTTGCGCCCGGCCAGGATCACTTCCCCTCCCCCCAGGAAGGCCGGACTCCCCGGCCAGGAAAGCAGGCGCGGAATACCATCGGCGTACCCGGCGCGCAGCACGGCCACCCTGGTATCCCGCCCGGTTTTGAAGGTCCGCCCGTAGCCTATGGAGCTGCCGGGGGCAAGATCATGCACTTCCAGCACCGGAGCCAGCAGGCTCATGACCGGGGCCAGACCCTGACCAAGACTCTCCAGCTCGCTCCCCTGAAATGGGTTAACCCCGTACAGGGCGATGCCCGGCCGGTGCGCCAGGGACAAAGACGCCGCCTCCTCCGGGGAAAGGATGCCCCGCAGGTTCAGCAGACCGGCGCTGTTGCCCAGAGAGACTCCAAGGCCGGGGCGCAACTGCCGGGCCTCGCGCCAGACCGAAAGGAAAAGCCGGGCCTGTTCTCTGGCATAGTCCAGTTCTTCCGGTTGATCCGCCGTAGCCAGATGGGTACAGAGTAGATCCGCGCTCAGGTTGCGGTTCAAGGTCCGCAAGAGTCCCAGAAAATCCTTCCGCTCCAGACCCAGGCGGTTCATACCGCTATTCAGCTTGAAGGCCACCCGGAGCGGGGTAGCGGCGCGGACGGCCCGCCCGCTCCAGATCCGCGCCTGATCCGGCCTGTGCAGCATCAGGGTGATATCTTCAGCCAGGGCCAGATCAGCATCTCCGGCTCCGGACGCGCCCAGCAGGGCCAGGATGCGTATCCCGAATGCAAAGCCCGCGGCGTTCAGCGCCTTGCGCAAGTTCGCCGCCTCTTCCACCGTGCCCACGCAAAAAGCCTTGGCTCCGGCCAGGGCTAGGGCCAGACCAGCTTGGGGCAGCCCGTGCCCGTAGGCGTCGCTCTTGAGCACAGGCATGAGCAGGGAACGGCTCGCCGGGGCAAGCTCACGCCGCAGGAGCCTGAAGTTACGCGCCAGAGCGCCGGTATCAATGAGCAGCAGGGGGTCGTTGCCCCTCAGATCCCGCATATCTTCCTGAACCAGTCCGGCATGGCCACAGGCCTGCCTTCATGGTTGGTAAAAGCGTGTTCGGTGGAACCTTCGGCGTGCAACAAGCTCTTGTCTTCATTATATATTTCGTAAACAAAGGTAAAGGAGGCCCGTCCGCAGGAACCGATTCCGGCGCGGATCCAGATGAGATCATCATAGCGGACGGGACGGCGATAACGGCAGAAGGCCTGGCGCACCGGCGCCATAAATCCTTTGGCTTCCACTTCTTTATAGGTTATGCCGGTCTGACGCAGGTATTCATTGCGTGAACGCTCAAAAAGATGCAGGTATTCGGCGTTATACAGAATACCCATGCCGTCAGTCTCTCCGTAGGACACGCGATGGGGCAGCCAGCAATCCTGCTTGGGAAATTCTTTCATAGCGGTTCTCCCGGTTTGGAAAGCCTTTTTATACCAGCTTGCAGGCAAAAGGTAGCAATAAATGCCCGGTAAAAATTCCCTCATCCTGTCCATCTTCCTGCTCCTGGTCATGACCGCCTGTTCCACGCCCTATGCCGTGGTGGACAGCCTGAGCGCCAAGGAACTCAGCGTCGAGCAGGCCCGCGCCCTGGCCGGAGGACTCTCACCCCTGGCCCAAGGGCTGGAAGACTGGAAGGCCATGGCCTTTACCCTGGATCAGAGCCTGTCCTACCTGGAAAGCAGGCCAGAAGGAGAAAGCCTTGCGCTGCCGGGAAAAACCGGGCTGCGCCTGACCCGCGCAACCATGCGCGCCGGCCTGTTACGCCTGAGGGAAATTCTGCCCTACCTGGATATCAACCCTGGACTACTGGCCGAAGAATTCATCTGGCTGCGCCTCGATCCGAACTTCGGATTCAGCGGCTACTATGAGCCCACTATCCTGGCCGATTACCAGGAAGGCCCGGTGTACGGGCACCCCCTGTACGCCTTGCCTCCGGATCTGCAGGCCGGCACGCAATACCACGACCGCCGCCGAATAGACCGGGAGAAAGTCTTGTCCGGCCAGGGTTTGGAACTGGCCTGGATCCGGGACGAGGTGGACGCCTTTTACCTGCAGATCCAGGGCTCAGGACGCCTGATCTTCCCGGACGGGCGGGTCAAGCATGTGCTGTATGCCGGCAAAAACGGACATCCTTACGTCTCTCTCGGGCGGGTGCTGCGCGAGCTGGGGCACATGAAACCCGAGGAGATCAGCATGCCGGGCATCCGCGCCTTTTTGCGGGAACACCCGGAACTGCGGGAGGAACTCCTGGACAGCAACCCTTCTTATGTCTTCTTCCGCCTGGAAGATGAAGGGCCGGTGGGCGGCATGAACCGTTTGCTCACCCCCTGGGTGAGCCTGGCCACGGATCAGGCGCTGCTGCCTTACGGCAGCCTAGTCTTTTTCCAGGTCCGCCTGCCTGACCGAAACGGCGCGCACACCGGCGAAATACAGGCCCTGGGGCTGCCCCAGGACCGGGGCGGAGCCATACGCGGACGGCGCATTGACTGGTTTACCGGCGCGGGGCGGGAGGCCGAACACCTGGCCGGCTACCTTAACAGCCCCGGAGAAATTTACCTACTCCTGCCCCATCCTGATGGTTCATTTACCAGCAGCGCCGGGGATTAACAAAGGAAGGCCCCATGCCTGACGAACTTAAACCCTGTCCCAACCCAGCTTGTGAGCGGACCTGCATTATGGTGGATACCACTTACCGGCACGAGGTTTACGTCAGCACCCACTGTTTCTGCGCCCATTGCGGAACCCGCGGCCCCTGGTGCAAAGACGGGGCCGTAACCCTGTCGATGGAGGAAGCCGTCGCCGCCTGGAACGCCCTGCCGCGGCGATCGGATTTGGGCCGGCATTCCGGCTGAACGGATTAAAGCGATCTAACGGCGTATCGTTCCCTTCCCGGATCAAGACCGGGGCTAATTTGGATAATGCCCCAGTTTGAATTACAACTTACCCCAATAGCTGGTTATAATTTGCAAACTGAGGGCTGCCAAACGGATGCGCCTTGTCCTTCAAGCGATTTTGGGATACTGTCAACCGTAACAGGCATTATGGGGAACGTCTTTGTGCATGACAAACCCTTCCTTAAGTGGGCGGGCGGGAAGTACCGCATTCTGGACAAGATTCTTCGGGAATTGCCGCCAGGCACGCGTTTCGTGGAGCCTTTCGCCGGTTCATGCGCCGTTTATCTAAACGCCGATTTTCCCAGGGCGCTTATCTGCGATCTGAACAATGACCTGATGAGTCTCTACAGGCATCTTCAGCAGGAGGGTGAGCATTTCATTCAATATTGCGCCTCATTCTTCACGCCGGAAAACAACACGCGAGCCGTCTATATGGCGCTTAGAGACAAACTGAACGCCTCCTCCAATACAAGGGAGCGTGGCGCCCTCTTGCTCTATGTAAACCGCCATGCTTTCAATGGACTGATTCGCTATAACTCCAAAGGCGGCTTTAATGTCCCCTTCGGCAAATACAAAAAGCCATATTTCCCTTTAGAAGAACTGCGCGTTTTTTACCGTAAAACACAGTCCACAGCTACGGAATTTATGGCGGCAGACTTCCGCTCCATTTTTGCCAGCCTCAAGCCCGGCGATGTGGTGTATTGCGACCCGCCCTATGTGCCGCTTTCACAGACCGCCAGCTTCACAGCCTATGCCGGGAACGCCTTTAATGTACAGGACCAGAATGATTTGGCCGCATGTGCCAAAGAAGCGTGGCAAAAAGGCATACATGTCGTTTTGAGTAACCATGATACGGAAGCCACCAGGAATCTTTATTCTTCGGCAACTCTCAAACACTTTGCCGTGCAACGTTTTATAAGTTGTGATGGCGATACCCGAAGAGCGGCCCCAGAACTACTTGCCGTATATGGGTAGCGACATGCAGGCATTATTGGAGCAAGCCGTACCGCTACCACGAGAAGATGTCCTACCTTACATAACAACAAAGCGTTCGAGGCTTTACCTTGGGGATGCTGTTGATACGCTGAATAGCCTGCCTGCTGAATCTGTGGATATGATTTTTGCCGATCCGCCGTATAACCTGTCGAATGGCGGGACAACCTGCCATGCCGGAAAACGCGTTAGCGTCAATAAGGCATCTTGGGACGCCAGTCGTGGCATAAAAGGTGATTTTGCATTTCACATGGATTGGATTCAGGCTTGCAGGCGAGCTTTGAAGCCTACAGGAACAATCTGGATTTCCGGAACATACCATAGTATTTTTTCCTGCGGTTACGCGCTCCAACTCCAAGGCTGGCATCTTCTGAATGATATTACATGGTTCAAGCCTAATGCCGCACCCAACTTGGCCTGCCGCATGTTTACCGCCAGCCATGAAACTTTGCTATGGGCCAAAAAGAATAAAAATGCGAAACACTATTTCGACTATGAAGCCATGAAGTTCGGGCCTTGGGAAAAGGATATGCTGAAAAAGACAAACAAACAGATGCGGAGCGTTTGGGCAATTAGCGGCCCCACTAAAGAAGAAAAACGCTTCGGTAAACATCCAACCCAAAAACCATTGGCTTTGCTTGATCGAATAATTGCGGCAGCCTGCCCCCCAGATGGGATCGTTTTGGATCCATTTTGCGGGAGCGGGACAACTGGCGTCGCAGCTCTCCGCCGTGGGCATCAGTTTATTGGCATTGATTCTGATTGGAACTACCTGCAAAAAATGACTTTCCATCGACTCGTAGCGATTGAGAAAGGAGAATTAGATGGAGAGGCGTGAAGCGGCAGCAAGGCTTAAGGCGTTAGAGAGACAGAATTTACACGCCTTGGCAGCGCAATATGGCATTACTGTCAGCACACCATGGCAGCACTTCCAGGGCATTTTACGCAAGACCAGTTTTCTTGAAGCAATTTATTAAGCTATAATTATGCCAACATTCTCATTACCTCTGTATGTTCAAGGCACGCGCGAACAAATACGCATTGAAATCATTTCTGCGTTTCTCAAAGAAACGCCTGGAACTGGGAGAGGTGAAAATACTACAAAATACATTTATGAAGTAGAAACAACTACTGCTGGAGAATTTGTTACATTGCACAGACCAGCTCCATTGAATAAAGGTATGGACTTTACAGTACATGCGAGCCATACACGATTCGTGTCCGGTAGACGTCGCTTGACCAATCCGAGTCATAGAAATATTCTAGATGACTTGTTAATTAAACAAGGCGAAAACCCTCAGCAGATCGCGATTATTCTTTCATTTATCGAAAAAATATATAAATGTGAAGACTTTGATTGGAGTACAATCAAAATGCTAAATTTTACGACAGGAGTCGATCTGGAACTCATTCTTAAAATTATTAAATGGCTATTTATTGAGCAGGACGTTACATATTGGAACTGGTCTGGTAGGCATATGCTATATTCTTCAATTAAAAATTATCTCCAAAACTAAGCTGCTAAACAATTATCTCTCCACGTTTAATATTTCGTTTCTGAAGAGAAAATCGACCAAGAAAATTTTTTCTAATCCAATTATTTATTGGGTATTAAAAATGCGATATATAATAAAATTATTTTTATATCAGTATAATAATATGATAATTTGCCGTCAGACGAGGACAGCTATTCCAGGTTCTGCACCTGTTCCCGGCATTTTTCCAGCTCATTCTTGAAATCCACTACCAGGCGGGAGATCCGGACATCCTGGACCTTGTTGCCGCAGGTGTTGATCTCCCGGAAACACTCCTGCAGGGTGAAATCCAGGCGGCGCCCGGCATCCCGGCCGCCGGCCAGAAGCTCGCGCAGGCGCTCCAGATGGGCGGAAAGCCTGGTGATCTCCTCGCTCACATCCAGGCGATCCGCCAGGATAACGACCTCCTGCAAAAAACGACCTTCCTCCAGAGCCAGGCTTTGATCCGCCAGGGCCGCTTCCAGGCGCGAACGCAAGAGGGCGATGCGCTCATTTTTCAGGGCCGGGGCGGATTCAGCTATATCCCGGCTCCATTCCTCCAGGCGCAGAATGCGGGAAAGCAAATCCCGCTCCAGGGCTTTGCCCTCGGCGGCCCGTGATTCGTTCCAGTCTTCCAGGGCCAGTTCCAGGCCGCCTGAAAGAGGGGCGTCCAGTTCCCTTTCCGCCTCCAGGCCCGGTTCCTCCCACAGTTGGGACAAGCCCAGCAGGCGGTTGTAATCCGGCTGCCACTCCACGCCGTTGCGCCGGGCGAGTTCCTCCAGCACATCCATCATGGCCTCGGCCCTGGGACGGTTAAAACCGACCAGCTCGCCCGCGCCGGCGGAAAAACGCAGATCCAGGCTGATCTCCACCCGGCCGCGCGCCCCGTGCCGCCGGACGATTTTTTCAAAAACGCTTTCCAGACCGCGCACGGCCTGGGGCAATCGCCACTTGAGATCCAGGTGGCGGCTGTTGACGCTGCGGATCTCCCAGGTCTGGGTAAAGTCCGGATTTTCAATATAATAGCGTCCAAAACCGGTCATGCTGCGCAACATGCTTAAAACCTCCAGCCGGCCTTCAAAAGCCCCCCTCTCCCAGCAGGGCCGCGGCAAAAACCTCTCCGTCAAAGGGACGCAGGTCTTCCATTTTTTCGCCCAGGCCGATGTACGTTATAGGGATCTCATGGGACAGGGCCACGGATACAACCGCGCCGCCCTTAGCCGTGCCGTCCAGCTTGGTCAGGATAAGCTCGTTCACCCCTCCTCCGCCGAAGAGCTTGACCTGGGAGAGGGCGTTCTGCCCGATATTTGCGTCCAGCACCAAAATAATCCTCTGGGGCGCCCCGGCCATGACCTTGCCCATGACCCGCCGGATCTTGGACAGCTCATCCATCAGGTTGCTCTTGGTCTGCAAGCGGCCGGCCGTATCCACCAAAAGCGCGTCATAACCTTCACGCAGGGCCTTGTCCGTGGCCTCGTAAGCCACGGCCGCCGGATCCCCGCCCCCCGGCCGGGCATAAAAATCCGCCCCGGCCCGTTTAGCCCACAGCTCAAGCTGATCCACTGCCGCAGCCCGAAAGGTGTCGGCGGCGGCCACCAGAGTCTTTTTGCCCTGGAGCACGTAGCGATGGGCCAACTTGGCGATGGTGGTGGTTTTTCCGGCGCCGTTTACCCCTACCAACAGGATGACCTCCGGCTTATCCAATGCCTGGATGCGCCGGTCCCGGCGAAAGACAGCGGCGATCTCCTCCCGGAGCAGGACGCGCAGCCCAGCCGGGTCGCCCACGTCTTCCCGCAAGGCGCGGGCGCGCAAGCGTTTGCTCAACTCCCCGGCCGCCTCCATGCCCACATCTCCGAGAAGCAGGGCCTCTTCCAGCTCTTCCCAGAAGCTCTCGTCCAGAACCCTCCCAGGCTGAAAAAGGGCGTTCAGGCCCTGGCCCAGGCGCGCGCGGGTAACCGCCAAGCCCTGGCCCAGCTTGAGCAGGAGACGGTTTTGCTCGTCTTCCTCATCCTCCAGATCCAAGGCCAAGGCCAGACGATACTGAAGTTCAGAACGAAATTCCTCCAGCCGGCTGTATCCCATCTTGCCCAGCCAGGCGGAAAAATCGCCCACGAAACGCGCGGCTTCACCTTCCGGCGTCCCCAGGGCGCGAAAGAGCAGCAACAGACGGGATTCCAGAAACGGGCCTCTTTCCTCCACCCCGGACAGGAGCAGATCCAGCCAGGCGGAAAGCCGGGGCGGGGAGGCGCGCAAGGAGGCCAGCAACCCGGCCTCGGCCGTGAGATCAGAGTTCTCCGCCAAGGCCGCGCCTGAAACGGGGGCCGCTTCTTCCGCCTTGAAGCGAAGCAACCCTCTAAAGGAAGAAAAGATGCCCATACTCAGCCTTTTTGGGCCCGGCCGGCCAGAGTGGCTCCAGCCAGGAAACCGGCCAGCATCCCCAAGCCGCAACTCCAGAAAATGCTCTGGGTAATCCCCAGGAGGGCTGCGAAAACGCCCAAGGCACCGCCGCTTAAAATTCCGCGAGCCAGATAATCCACGGGTTCAAGTTTTTTGGGTTCGGGCATAATGACCTGATCGCAATAAAGCAGCCTTGAAAAAAACACCGTTATCAGGCAGGTTCGGTGATGCGCCAGTTGAACACATCTTGGCAGGGCGGAGCCGCGCTGTCAATAAGGAAGGAACAATGAAACTCTCTCTGGCCGTCATGTCTTTCAATGAGGAAGCCAATATCCGCCGCGCCCTGGAATCGGCCCGGGATCTGGCCGATGAGATCGTTGTGGTGGATTCTTTTTCCACCGACAAAACGGTGGAAATCGCCGAATCCATGGGGGCCAAGGTATTTCTGGAACCCTGGAAGGGCTATATCGAACAGACCAATTCCTGCCTGGAAAAATGCCAGGGGGAATGGGCGCTCTGCCTGGACTGCGACGAAGAAATCACCCCGGAGCTTGCGGCATCCATCCGTCAGGCCCTGGCTCGGCCCATGGCCGAAGGCTACCTGCTGAACCGGCGATCCTTTTACATGGGCCGCCTTTTGAAATACGCCTGGCAGCCGGACCGTAAACTCCGGCTGGCCAGGAGAAACGCCTCCCTGCGCTGCGAAGGCAACCACCCCCACCCGGTGCTGAAGGTGGAGGGGCGGATCGCGCGTCTGGCCGGCGACCTGATCCACTATTCCTACAAAGATTTCTGGGCGCACATGGCTCAAACCCAGAACTTCGCCCGGCAGATCGCCGAAACCTATTACCGCCAGGGAAGATCCGCCAGCCTATTCGCCCTCCTGTGCAAACCACCCTTCGCCTTTTTCCGGCACTACTTCCTGCGCCGCGCCTGCCTGGACGGGGTGCCAGGTTTTCTGGCCGCCTTCAGCGCCTCGGTCTATGTTTACATGAAATACGCCTTTCTCTGGGAAATACGGCACCGGGAAAAGAATAGCCGGACCTGGGAATGACAGGGAAAAAGCTGCCCCGCGGAGTGTGGGTTTTGGGCCTGGTCAGCATGCTGATGGATATTTCTTCGGAGATGATCCACAGCCTCTTGCCGCTGTTCATGGCCACGAGCCTGGGGATGAGTTACCTGGCCGTCGGACTGGTGGAAGGGCTGGCCGAGGCCACGGCCCTCATGGTCAAGGTCTTTTCCGGGGTCTTGAGCGATTACCTGGGTCGGCGCAAGGCCCTGGCAGTCCTTGGCTATGCCTTGGGGGCTCTGAGCAAGCCGGTCTTCGCCCTGGCCGCCTGCCCCAGTGTGGTGCTGGGCGCACGCCTAGCCGACCGGGTGGGGAAGGGCATACGCGGCGCGCCCAGGGATGCGCTGGTGGCGGATTTGACCCCGCCGGAACTACGCGGGGCAGCCTTCGGTCTGAGACAATCCCTGGATACCCTGGGGGCTTTTTGGGGGCCGCTCCTGGCCGTCGGCCTCATGATCCTGCTGGCCGGAGACTTCCGTTCGAT
This sequence comes from Desulfovibrionaceae bacterium, assembly GCA_009782775.1. Classification (GTDB taxonomy): domain Bacteria; phylum Desulfobacterota; class Desulfovibrionia; order Desulfovibrionales; family Desulfovibrionaceae; genus WRHT01. Next base: position 23,917 of record WRIL01000013.1, on the reverse strand, counting down.
CTTCTGGCTGGCGGCGATCCCCGGCCTCATGGCTGTGGGGCTCCTGGTCCTGGGGCTCAAGGAGCCGGAACAGAAACAACCCGCCTCCGGACGCGCCTTTCTGAGTTGGAAAAACCTGCAACGCCTGGATGTTTCTTACTGGCGCGTTGTATTCATCGGCGCGGCCCTGTCTATGGCCCGTTTCAGCGAGGCCTTCCTGGTGCTCCGGGCGGAGCGGAGCGGCCTGGAACTGGCCCTGATTCCCCTGATCATGGTCTGCATGAACTTTGTCTACGCGATCTGCGCCTATCCTTTCGGCTGGCTTTCCGACCGGGTCAGCCGCAAGCTCATGCTGACCCTGGGCGTGCTTCCCCTGCTGGCGGCGGATTTGATCCTGGCGATTGATGGAGGAACGCTCTTGCTCCTGGTCGGGGTGGGTTTGTGGGGCGTGCACCTGGGACTGACTCAGGGGCTGTTGGCCAGCTTGGTGGCTGCAACGGCCCCCGAGGATCTCCGGGGCACGGCTTTCGGCTTTTTCAATATGGCCGGCGGAATTGCCGTGCTGACGGCCAGCCTAACCGCCGGCTGGCTGTGGGACAGCCTGGGATATGCCTGGACATTTTACGCCGGAGCCTTATTCTGCTGCTCGGCTCTGCTTTTGCTGACGGCTTCCGCACGCCGGTGACGCTTACTTTCTGGACATGCGGCCAAGCCTCCAGTAAACATAATGCCCTGATTCGGGGCGATAAAATACGCGCCGGCTTCGGGGATACTCAAATATATTGATAAAAGAACCCATAAGGGCTATGTTTTCCCGGTCCGGAGGGCGGCATGAGCGAAACTGGGGCCCTGCCCCTGCTGAACATCGGTTTCGGTAACCTGGTCATTGCCCAGAGGGTGGTGGCCCTGTTCAACCCTGTATCCGCGCCCATGCGCCGCCTGCGTGAAGAAGCCAAGGAAAAGGGACAACTGGTGGACGCCACCCACGGCCGCAAGACCAGATGTATTATCTTGCTGGATTCCGGGCATGTGATCCTCTCTTCAGTACAGTCGGAAACCATCCGCCAGCGTTTTGCCCAAGAACAGCCGGCGGCCTTTACCGAAGGAAAAAAGGCGAGTTATCTATGAGTGATTATCAGCGCAACGGAGCCGCCCTGGTGCTCTGCGCCCCTTCGGGCACCGGCAAAACCACCCTGGCCCGGCGCATGCTCGCCGAGTATCCGCGCATAGCCTTTTCCATTTCTTACACCACCAGGCCCCCAAGGCCGGATGAAACCAACGGCCAGGATTACTACTTTGTCAAACCGGAGCGTTTCAGGGAACTGGTGGAACAACATTACTTTGCTGAATGGGCCATGGTGCATGGGTTTTATTACGGCACCCCGCTGGCCGCGGCCATGCGAATGCTGGAAGAAGGCAAAGATTTGCTTTTTGACGTGGATGTGCAGGGCGCGGCCCAGTTAAAGAACACCCTGCCCAGCGCCTATTTCGTTTTTGTGCTGCCGCCGTCGCGCTCGTCGCTGGAGCAGCGGCTACGCCAGCGCGCCTCGGACAGCGAGGAAGACATCCGCCTGCGCCTGACCAACGCTCTCCTGGAGCTTAAACAGGCGGCCTGGTTCAACACCTGGGTGGTCAATGACGATCCGGATAAGGCCTTTAAAGATTTATGCGCCATATACCAGACGGCCTGCCTGCATCCCATGCGCAGTCCGAATTTATTACAGCAATTGGTAAACGAGTTTGAACCGTCACTGCCGGAACCATGAACAGCCGCCTGATCATCGCGCTGGACCTGCCCGAGGCCGACGACGCCCTGAGCCTGGCCCAAAGGCTGCTGCCGGTTACCCCCTGGCTGAAAGTGGGGCTGGAGCTGTTCACGGCAACCGGTCCCGGCTTGGTACGAAATTTACTGGACCTGGGGGCACGGATCTTCCTGGACCTGAAATTTCACGATATCCCCAACACTGTTCGCCGGGCGACTGCCGCCGCCATCCGCGCCGGGGCGGAGATGTGCAACGTGCACCTGGCAGGGGGCGAGGCCATGTGCAGGGCTGCGGCCGAATCGGTCGCGGAGGCCCGCTCTCTGGGGAGGAACTGCCGCCTCCTGGGGGTCACCGTGCTGACCAGCCAGAGCGCCGCCCCTGGGGCGAAGGACTTGCGCGGCCAGATACTGGACTACGCCGGTAAGGCCAAGGCCTGGGGGCTGGACGGAGTGGTTTGTTCCGGGCAGGAAGCGGCGGCGGTGAAGGCGGCCGTGGGGCGAGAATTTATCTGTCTTTGTCCGGGCATTCGCCTGCCCGGCGGTTCCGTGCCCCTGGAGGATCAGCAGCGGATATTAAGCCCGCGGGAGGCAGCCAGAAACGGAGCGGATTTTCTGGTGGTCGGGCGTCCCGTGCTGCAGGCCGCCGATCCGGCGCAGACCGCCGGAGAGATCCTCAGGCAGATTGAGGACGCTGGAAAATAAATAGCAGGACTGAGCTTATGGAACAACATATCCGTGGGGTATTTTCCAACCAGGAAGTACAGAAGGTCGGCACCGGCACTACCTCGCGCAAGAGCATCCACAAGGTCTTCTGGCATTGCGTGGAATTAACCGAAGGGGAAAACACCGGCAAGGTGGAAGTCCAGCCCCTGAACAACAACTATATCCCATCCGGCCCCAAGCGCATTGTGGAAAGAGAGAATTTTCTGTCAGATTTCTCGCCGGAGCCGGAATTTTATGTCTCCACCGTCTTTCCGCGGATGCGGGAGCTTAATAAAGTCGTGGCCCGGGGCGAACGGCACCGGAGCAACCAGGAATATTTCAGCGCGGAGATGGAGTTCAATAACGCCCTGAAGGTGGATGAAGAAAACGTGCGGGCCAACTTCGGCCTGGGACTAACCTACCTGGAGCGCAACGAGCCGGACAAGGCCCAGAATATCTTCAACCGCCTGGTCAAACTGGAAGCGGCCTTTGAGCAGGAGCACAAGCACCTGTTCAACGAATTCGGCATCCAGCTACGCAAAAACAAGATGTTCACGGAAGCCCTGGACTACTATAAACGGGCTCTGGAACTCTCGGACCAGGACGAAAACCTCTACCACAACATCGCCAGGGCCGCCCTGGAAAACGACAACCCCGAGCTGGCCGCGGATTACCTGCTTAAAGGGCTGAACCTCAACCCGACCATGGACGAATCCGTGCGCTTCCTTATGTGGATGCTCAGTAAAAACCTCCTATCCGACGAAAAAAGATCCGTAGCGGTCCAGGTCCTGAAAAAAGCCCGGGACGCGCATACCACCACACAGGCGGCGGCTACTCCCACCGCGCCCCCCGTCACGGAGGCGCCTGTGGAAGCCCCGACGGAAGAAACGCTGCCAGAGAGCCCCTAAAATAATTTCTTTTTCTTTTCCCTGCACCAGCGCACAAAATCCGGGAAGGCCCGGAGCAATATGCGCATAGCCTCCTGCTCCGCCTCCAGATAGGCATCCCGCCGGATACGCGCGCTGCCGCCCCAGTGCATCATATAATCATCTACCCAAAAATGCCCGGCCCGGAACCCTTGGCGAGAAAGCTCCCGAAACCAGGCCACTCCCGTATCCAGGGTCTGGCTGCCGCAAGCCTCAAAGGCTCCCAGGGGCAAAATGCCGCCAGCGGGGCGGGTCAGGGGCCTGGTTTCCCGCACATCCACCAGGCAGGCCCACTCGTTTACCCGGCACTCGGGCAAGGGCCAGGCCCGTTCACGGTAATGCGTCTCCCAGCCTTCCCAGTACGGACGCACCGCCAGCCCCTTTTCCCGGGCCAAGGCGTAAAGCCGTTCCAAACCGACAAAGTCCGGCTGAAAGTCCGCATATCTCTCCGGGGCACAAGCCTCTGTTCCCAGACCGGCCGCCAGCACCAAATCCGCGTCCCGGGCCGGACAGTTCCAGCATTGCCCGATCCGCCCCAGGATAAAGGCTCCGTCCGCCCTCTCCAGCATGGCCCCGAGGATATCCCGTTTGAACATGACGTCGTTGTGCAGGATGAATAAATAACGCCGCTCCGTATGCTCGAAGGCGTATTGATAACGCATGGCCAGGCGGTAAGGGACATCGCTGAGACGCGCTTCCTCCACCGCCGCGCACTCCACCCAGATCTCCGGCTGAAAAATTTCCACCTCCAGCCCGGCCTCAAACAAATACTCGGCAACGGCATAAGGCGGCTCCGCGTCATAACGCGAGCCCGCCGGCTCAAACTGCAAATAAAAACGGCCCACATGTCCTGCGCTGTGCTTGAGCAGCGAAAGCAGGGCCAGGGCCGTTTGGTACGGCTTGGCGAAAATATTCAGAGCCACATCCGCCAGCATAGATTCCTCCGGAAGGCTCAGCTCTCCAAATATTGATGCAGCTTAGCTATGACCACGCCCAGGTCAAGAGGCTTGCCCACATGGTCATTCATGCCGGCGGCCAGGCATTTTTCCACATCCTCCTTGAACACATTGGCCGACATGGCGATGATGGGTATTTCTCCGGCCCGCGGCAGATCCAGGGCGCGGATGCGCCTAGTGGCCTCGTAGCCGTCCATTTCCGGCATTTGCACGTCCATGAAGATCACATCATAGAGTTCCGGGTTCCGGCTGAACATCTTCACGGCCTCGGCCCCGTTTTCCGCGCAGTCAATGACAAGACAGGTGGGTTCAAGAAGGGCCAGGACAATCTCGCGGTTGATCTCCACATCTTCGGCCAGGAGGATATGCCGGCTCTCAAAGATATCCGCCCGCTCCGCCGCCTCTTCTCCATCTTCCTGGACGGAGGCCGCACGCCCCCCCCCCAGACATACACACATGCACTCGGCAATATCCGAGGGGAAGAGGGGCTTGGCCAAAAATTTATCCACCCCTGCGGCCCTGGCGTCTTTCTCGATAATGTCCCATTCGGTGGAAGAGATCATCACCACGGCCTTGTCCGCCACGCTATTTTCACCCTGAATTTCCTTGAGGCGACCGGTCAGTTCTATACCGTCCATGCCGGGCAGCCGCCAGTCAATGAAAAACATGTCATATGTCCCCAGCCGGACTTTTTCCATTGCTTCTTCGCCGCTTTGCGCCACCTCGCAGATAAAGCCAAAGCGAACGGCTGTTTCCTGGAAAATCGCCAGCACCTCCGGCTGGTCGTCCACGGCCAGCACACGGGTGTCGCTTGGGATCTCGGCCGGGGCAAACATTGGCAGACGCGAACATTTCGCCCGGATGGTAAAACCGAAAGTGGCCCCGTGTCCCAGATCCGATTTCACCCAGATCTCTCCCCCCATCATCTCGACAATACGCTTGGAAATAGCCAGTCCCAGCCCGGTACCTCCGAAACGCCGCGTGGTGCTGCTTTCGGCCTGCTGGAAGGACTTGAACAAATTGGTCTGCTGCTCCGGGCTGATGCCTATGCCGCTGTCGCGCACCTCAATGCGGATGCAGGCCAGATCCTCTTCTTCACTCGCCAGATACGCGCCCAGATGGATATTCCCGTCTTCCGGGGTGAATTTAACGGCATTGCTCAGAAGGTTGGTGACCACCTGGGCCAAGCGCTGATCATCGCAAAACAGCGTGGGAGGAAGGCCCGGATCAATATGCACGGCCAGAAACTGCCTTTTTTCCTCCACCCGAAAATTGACCACATTGACCACTTTCTGAAGCATCTTTTCAAAATCGAATTCCACCGGGGAGATCTCAAACTTACCGGCCTCAATTTTGGACATGTCCAGAATGTCGTTGATCACCCCCAAAAGATGCGTGGAGGCCTCCTGGATCTTGCCGAAGGCATAGTCCTTGCGTTCCGTGTCGGCGGCAGCCTTGCCAATGGTGGTCATACCGATGACGGCGTTCATGGGGGTACGCATTTCATGACTCATATTGGACAGGAAATCGCTTTTGGCCCGGCTGGCCGCTTCCGCCGCCTCCACCGCCTTGCGCAAGTCATCCTGCAAGCGGAGAATATCGGTAACGTCATCGGTGCTACCCACCACGCCGCTCACCTGTCCCTCGCTGTCATAGATGGGCGAGGTGCGCGAATGGAACATTCTCCCGTCAATATCGCTCGTCCAATCATGGGAAATTCCCTGCGAAAGAGCCTTGTCCACATTTTCCAGGACGTCCAGGTGGCGATTTTTGAGCCTGGCCAGCTCCAGGCTCTTGCCTTCAAGAAAGTCCGGAGTGACCCCAATGGTTTTGAGATAGTGTCCGTTGAAGGTCCGGATGATTCTGTCTTTATCCACGCTCCAGATCACTCCTCCATAATTGCCGATTACCACCCGAAGCTGCTCGGTGCTCTCCCGGACAAGCTTTTCCAGGCGGACGCCCTCCCGCCTGTTGCGCAAGAAAATAACCAACAACAGCGCAACCACAAAAAACAGCAGGATCATCGAGCCTATAAGCCACGGCCTTTGCGCCTGGGCTATTTTCGCACGGTAATCAAACACCTTGTGCACCCATCGCTCGGAAATATCCTTCAGGTCAATCAGGCGCATGGATTTGGCAATAACCGAGGCCAGGATCCCTTCCTCCTTGTGGAGGCCGAAGGTGGATTCAAAGGTGTGGTCGAAGGCCAGATTGGACTTAAAACCAACGCGTTCTTCATAGTTGGTCATGCTGAGCAAAAGACTCCTGCTGGCCATGAGCAGATCAATTTCGCCATTTTCCAGCGCGTCCACGGCCTGGGAGAGGCTATTGTATTCCACCGCGCGGGCGTGCCCGGGAAACCATTCGTCGAAGATATGCGAATAAATCGTGTCCTTGGGCAGTCCCACCCGGACATAAGAAACCTCGTTGATGCTGATGTCCGGATAGCCAACCTGGGAAAGCAAAGCAAAGTTATCCGTCTGGTAGGACACCTCCGGCCAGATGAACCGTCCTTCCCGTTCCTTGGAACGCACCAGCTCCGTAATCAACTGGGCTTCTCCGGATTCCAGCAGGCGCAACAGTTCCGGCCAGTCCACCCGGTCGGGATTTGCCCGCTCAAAGCGTATCCCGGTGAAGGCGCTCACCGCCGAAAGCACGTCCCAGGCGATGCCCTGCCACTGGCCCTCATGCCAGTTAAAAAAACTGGCAGGGTAATTGTCATGCTCCGTAGCCACCCGCACCGCCTGTCCCGACTCCGCCAACCCGCGGATGTATTCCCTTTCCTCGCCGTTTAACTGGGCAAACAACTTATGCCCTAAATACTCCTGGTAGCCCTGGCTATAAAAACGGGCGAGCTGCCAGGAGCCGCCGTTTTGCAAAGCCTTTTGCACCACAGAAATTAGCGGCGCCAAAAGCGGATTTTGGGTGGACATGGAAACCGGGCTGTAGATCAAGGGGAAAAAATACTCCGCCCGCACATCGCCATAGGAATCAAAGGCGGTCTCGGCGATGCCCGTATCAAAAAAGGCGTCAGCCTCGCCGGCTTTAAGCATGCGGTAGGCCGTGGCATAATCTTGAACAAAATATGCTTCCACCTCATGCCGCGCCAGCGCCAACACCTGCTCGGAGATGGCTGAATCGGATAAAAAGGCGTAGCGCAAGGGACGGGTTCTGGCGATACGGCTAATCTCCTCGCTTCCATCAATGCGCATGTATTTGACCGAACGTTCGGCAATGGCGCTGGTCATAAAATACCTGATCCGGCGCCTGGAAGAGGCGGTGAGCTCGCCGGAAAAGTCTATCTCCCTGCTTTCCAGGCCATTCAGCAGATCTCCCCAATTATAAATGGCCGGTTCAAAAGGCATGTCAAAAAGTTTGCTCAGCCAGTCGCAGACAAGCCAGGTGTAGCCTCCGACTTCGCCGTTGTCCCTGTAAAAAGCCTCAGAGCTGAGGTTCATGCCGTAAACAAAACGCCGTCCTTCGCTCCGCAAGGCTTCCACGACCCTGATTTCTTCCGCGGTCAAACCGGGGATCTCGCGATAGCTCTCATAAACCGGATAAAATTCGTCTTGGGGCGTCTGCGCCGTCTTTTCGCAGGCAAAAACGCCCAACAAAAAAACCAGAACCAATAACCGGCAGCTTGTTTTTATCACGGCAAACCCCGTTGACCGCTTCCGCGGGCCGTTACCTATTACGCTCCAACACAAATAATATCACCGGCGTCATCCGTATCCACCCGGCCGGAAAGATTGGTCAGGCAAAACCCGCCGTCCGGGGTGACCAGAAAACTGTTCTCCACCCCCAGCATGCCCAGGCCAGGCACCACCACCTTGGGTTCAACCGCCAGGAACATATTTTCCTGAAGCGGTTCCGTAAAACGCTCGGCCAGCGCAGGCCATTCGTCCAATTGCAGACCCAAGCCATGCCCGATGAAAGGCACCTTGTTCCCGCCCATCCCCAAGAAACCCTCGCCCAGATCGTGCCGGGCGGCCAAATCCAGCCCCAGGCGGTACAAATCCTGGGGGATGGTCCCCGGTTTCAAACGGGCCGCTATTTCCCGCTGGATCTCCAGGCAGGCGTCCTGGACCCGGCGGGCGGGGGCGGGTATAGAGGAAGGCGGCCCGGCAAAATAAAACACGGACTTGTCACTGTTATAGCCCTCCAGGACAAAACCCACATCCGTGGCCAGGAAAGAATCCCGCGTCCACACTTCCCCGGCATAACCCATGTAGCCCGCGGCCGGGTGCGCTCCTTTAAAGCCCAGAGGCCCGTTGTAATAACTGGGATACGCGCTGTTTTCACCCACCGCCACATGTCCCAGAAAACTCTCCTCGCCGTGGGCGGACATGCGGATATGCCCTGAATGACCAAGCTCCAGCATAATATCCCAAAGCAGGCGGGAGAGCCCGGCGCCATCCATACCTACCCGCACCCGTTGCGGGAAGATCTCGCACATCCCCTGGTAATGCCGCCGACCGGCCAGACGCAGCTTGCCCGCTTCCCATGGAGTCTTGACCGCTCTGGTCTGCTTGATGACCATGTCCGCCGGCAACAATTCGTAATTTTTAAAATTCCGACTGAAGTTCAGCCCCAGGCTCCAACTCAGACCCTCCTGCTCCACGGCGAAAACCGGCGGCAAAGGACTTCCCTGCCCGGCAAGCAGATCCGGGATCTGGCCATAGTTTTTATAGGCAAAAGCGCGGGTGGACGGGCTCTCAAGCTCCGCTCGCTCCAGCGCCTTGCGCACGGCCAGCGCCGGAACCCCTTCCAGGGGCAACCAGAACAGGCCGGGGGCGAAAGTGCCGGTGAAGTAATAGATATTCACTTTGGAAAAAATCATCAATCCGCCTGCCTGCGGGCAATGCTTCCGCAGAAGGGCCAGGCAGCGCGCCCGCCGTACGGCCAGTTCTTCTTCCGGAATAATCTCAGCGCCTGTAAACATGGACTCCCTCGATAAACTGTCTATATCAAAGCCCCCTTTTCCTGGCAAATGGGCGATGGATGGGAATAAGAACGCGAGACCTCGGGGCGCGGGCAGCTTGCAAATTAAGACATACCAAGATATAGCTGGCGGCATTGGCAAAGAACTTGCGGCCGCCACGCGCGCCGTTTAACTGGAGGGCCTGTTTTGAAAAAACCGGTCCAGGCCCATGGCATAATCCCGGCCCGCTATGCCTCCACCCGTTTTCCGGGGAAGCCCTTGGCGGACATACTGGGCAAGCCCATGTTCTGGCATGTCTGGCGGCGGGCTTCCTTATGTCCTGAACTGGCTTCCGTCACCCTGGCCACGGATGACGAGCGTATTTTAAAGGCGGCCGGCCAGTTGGGGGTTCCGGCCCTGATGACAGCGACGGACCTGGACAGCGGTACGGATCGGGTCTTTCAGGCCGCAGAACTCCTCGGGCTTCCCGAGGAGACCGTGGTGGTCAACATCCAGGGCGATGAACCCGCCCTGGATCCAGGTGTGCTCACGGAACTCCTCGCGGCCTTCGGCGAGGCCTCGGTACAGGCGGCGACCCTGGCATATCCCGTGGATGCGGAAGCGGCCGCCTCGCCGGACCTGGTCAAAGCGGTGCTGGACGAACAGGGGGATAGCCTGTATTTTTCCAGGGCGCGTATTCCTTTTGACCGGGAAAGCGAGGGCACGGCCTATTGGGCGCATATAGGCATTTATGCCTTCAGACTCCCCACCCTGCGCCGTTTTACTTCCCTGCCCCGCTCCGGGCTTGAGCGGGTTGAGCAATTGGAACAACTGCGGCTTTTGGAAAACCGCATCCCCCTGCGGGTGGTAAAAACCGCCAGGGAAAGCCCGGGAGTGGACCGCCGTGAAGATCTGGCAAAAGTAATGCAAATCTTGAAGTCCTGTTGACTTCCGACCCCGCGCTTTACAAACTCGCGTTCAGGAGGAAGAAATATGTCCAAGTCCCTGTTCGATGCTCGCCGAAAAATCCACCATGTCCACACTCTGTTGCGTCAGAATAGCGTGGTCAATGCGGTGGAATCCCTACACAGCGGCCTGCAGGATATGCTCGGCGAACCCCTGCTCAAATCCGAACGCAAAGAATTTGAGCGGATGCTGGATGAAGCGGTGCAAGAGGTCATGTCCGACCAGAAAGTCAAGGATTTTTTTCAAGCGCCCGTCAACTACCAGCCGGGGAAAGAACATGAACTCCTGGCACACCTGCGTACGCTGATGGAATCCATGGTCGCCCTGGCCGCGGACGAGGCGGAAAAAGAAATCAAACGCCAGGAGACCCTCAAGAGAGACCAGTTGGCCGAGGGCGTGGCCGCCCTGGTTGACAAGCGTAAGGACAGGGCCGAGGAGATCTTCAACACCCTGGCCAAGGAATACGAGGAAGACGCGGCCCTGATGGTCAATATCGCCGAGGCTTACGAACAACTCTCCCATCTGGATGAGGCCCTGGTATACCTGGAAAAGGCCGTGCAACTCGATGCGGCATCCGCCTATCTGCATAACAAATGCGGCATCCTGCACCGCAAGAAGCGCAATTTCGCCAGCGCGGAAAAATTCTTCCACAAGGCCCTCAGCATCACCCCGGACAATCCCAATATATATTTCAACAGCGGACGCCTGTACGTGGATTGGGAGAAATGGGCGGAAACTTACGAGCACGCGAAAAAGGCCCTGGAACTGCAGCCGGATTTCCATGAGGCGCACATGATGGCCGAATACGCGCAGAAGCGTTTGCGCTAGGCGATCGGGCAAGGCCGCATGGAAATGGAACGGGAATTCACCTTGGAGCTGACCGGGAAGGAGCGGGAATATCTTCTAGGCCTGGCCCGCCTGTCCATTGCGCGCGCCCTAAACGGCAAACCCGCCGAGGAGGATCTGCCTGAACCCCCTGAAGGAGCGCCGCAACAGGAGTTGGGGGCCTTTGTTTCCCTGCGCCGGGGCGGGCGGCTACGCGGCTGCATCGGCCGGCTGGAAGGGGACGGCCCCCTGTACCGGACCGTGATCCGTATGGCCCAGGCCGCGGCCTTCCAGGACCCACGCTTTCCGCCCCTGGGGCTGGAAGAATTGGACGATCTGCATTACGAGCTTTCCATCATGGGACCGATCACCCCTTGCCGGGATCCGGACAAGATCCGCATCGGCCGGCACGGCCTGATCATGAAGGAAGGACGGCGTCAGGGCTTGCTTCTCCCCCAGGTGCCGGTGGAATGGAGCTGGAACAGGGAGGAATTTTTGCGGCAGACCTGCCGCAAGGCCGGCCTACCTCCTGAAAAATGGAAAGGAACCTGGAAAGAAGGTTCCCTGGCCGAACTATACTGGTTTGAGGCGCTGGTGGTGGACTGAACTTTATACGCACCCGGTGGGCTTGGGCAAGCCGGCCATTTTGCAGGCGCCTTTACCCGGACCGGAGGGAAAAAGCTCATAGACCTCTTTCAACTTGAAGCCGGTATTTTTAGAGAGAATGCGTACCATGGGGGCAATGCCGTTTTTCTTGTAGTAGTCCTGCAGGAAATTGAGGATCTGCGAGTGGTTTGAGGTAATTTCGGCAATGCCTTCCGATTCCTTGACGTACTCCAGCCATTCCGGGCACCAGTCCTCAAAACGCATCAAAAAACCATCTTCGTCCACTTCAAAGGTTTTCCCTTTATAAGTCACCTCGGCCATGGTCTGCCCTCCTTATCAATACAAAAAAGTATTTTCAAAAATAGCATGAAGACCCCGCTTGCGCAAGAATCTGCTCCATCATCTTGATATCTTCTAAACCTTCGGGCTCCAATGCAAGAGATTGAAACTCTCCCGCATGTCGGAGATCAATTTCTTCCGCTCCACCGGGGGCAGATCACGCGCCCGGATATAGACCCTGCGCGTTTCCTCGTCCTTTTCCGAGGTCAATACCGAAACCACGCCGGCGCCGCGCTTTTGCACGGCCTCCAGCACTTCCTTCAGCGCTCCAGGCCGCCTGGAGAGTTCAAAAGCCAGTTGCAGACCACCGGAGGCGGCCCCGGTTATCGCGAGCAATACCCTGAAAATGTCGCTATCCGTGATAATTCCGATGACCCGGTTGGCTTCGTCCACCACCGGCAGCCCGCCGATATGGCGATCCAGCATCAGCGCGGCCGCCTGTTCCACGGGGTCGTCCCCGCGCACGGAAAACGGGTTTTTGGTCATAATATCCTTAACCTTGATCTCAGAAAGCAGGTAATAGAGCTCATGCATATCCAGGGTGGTGGCCTTTGAAGGCGACGCTTCCTTGATATCGCGATCCGAAACAATGCCTAAAAGCGCACCCTGCTCATCCAGCACCGGCAGGCGACGGATGCCGTGCTCCTTCATCAGGCGCGAGGCTTTAACCATGGATAATTGGGCCGGAACGGCAATAACCTCGGAAGTCATCCAGTCGCGAATCAGCATCGGGGCTCCTTGCCACGCCTTGGGCGGAAAAGTTAAGTTCCGTCAGCATAACAAAAAAATGTCCGCCCAGGCAAGAGCAGGGGAGTTCGCCCAAAGATTTGCCTTGAAATATGAAGAGTGCTAAAGTAAACACCCTGAACATCGGGGCTGCACAGAAACCGCACAGGCTCCGGGCAACTTAGGAGCTTTACATGAATACGGTAGTCACATCCGGCCGGCGCAAATATCTACTTCCCACCCTGGTCCTGATTTTGGCCGCTCTGCTGGGCGGGCTCTTCCTGCTCAAGCATAAACTGGAAAGCGACGCGGAAAAACGGGTCATGGATGAACTGGACCTGTTCAGCCAGGCTATGCGCCTGGATAACGCCGAGGTGACGGTATCTCTTCTTTCCTCCAGCATTGACGTCCGCAACCTGGTTTACACGCTGAACGATTTTCCGGTGACCGTCAAAATCGGCAAAATCAGCCAGAAAGGGATTGACCGTGACACCCTTATGGGCAAGCCCGGACCTTTGAGCCGCATTGATAAAACCGTGATGGAAAACCTGGAGGTTTTCCTGGAGCGGACGGACGATCCTCTGGAAGAGCCGATCCTGAGTTGCGAGTATTATGAGGTCAACAATTACGAATATGCCCACCGAGATTTCGTGGCGACGCTACGAAAACACAGGGGCGGCACCGACGTGCGCGGTCTGCTCGCGGAACTCCTTCCCCTCGTGGCTTCCTCTACCAGCGGAGCGAACTCGGGCAGGAATTTCAGGATCCAATACCACCATGGAGATGGCAACTTCCTGATGACCATCGCCGAAGCTGAATCTTCCGGCATATCCCGCCTGATCGGGGAAACCGGCTACGACTCCATCATCCAGAACGCGCGCTACGGCAAATTTTCTTTCAGCTACTCCAATGAATACAGCTCCTCCATAAGTGTGCGTCTGGATGAATACCGCCTACAGACCTACAAGTTCAGTTCCAAGGAGATCCTGGAGATCCTGTCCGACCTGCTGCAGGCGGAAGGGTCTATGGAACTGCTGGCCGCCATCCTCAAATGCGGCGCCCTCCATTATAGCATGGAAATGGCTTCCATGAGAAATTTCAGCGGCAGTTGCGCGGAAGGCCTCTTGGAGGCCGAATTCACCGTGGATGAGATAACCTTTCACAATAACTCGTTTACGGAGAGTGGACCGGAGCTTTGGCGCAACCTGCAGGTAAACCTGAACAAACAAAAAATCCTCGAGCTGGAAGAAGCCGGCCTGGACAAAACCCTGATCACCGGGGCTTTTTTGATGGACTTCTTGCGTGACCCCATGCCCTTCATGAACTGGGAGAAGCTGGAAGAACTGCTGGAGAACCCGTATGAGCTGTTCAAGGGAACACGCCTGGAGAATTTTTACCTCAAAAATATGACCTTTACGCACCCTGCCGGGGCAAACGCTCAACCCCTGCTGACCCTCGACCTGTGGCGCATGGATCTGGATATGGGCGACAACGCCAATTTCAAATCCCAGGTGCAGAACCTGTTTTTAAGCCGGGAACTGCTTGGCTTTGCTACATGGGATGTCTCCCTCCCGGACAACATGGACGGCCTTACCCTGGATGCGGATTTAAACCTGGACGCGCGCATCGCCGATACTCTGGACCTGGTCATGACCCTGTCACTGAACGAAAAAAACCTAGGCAACTTCAAATTGGCTGTGGATGCCCTGCAAGCCAAAAATTCATCCTTCCCGCTCCCGTATCTGCGTAAACTGGAGCTATTCCTGGCGGATCGGGGCTTTTCCGATGCCCTGTTCAGTTACCTGGCCTGGATGGACGACCTGGACGACCCGGAGGAAGCCCGGCAAATGATCCTGGATAAAATAGACGAGGCCATTGAAGATTTCGACGGGGCGGAACAAATGAAACTCAACTTCCTGGCTCTGCGCGCCCTGGTGGCCGAAGGCGGCAGCCTGCAACTGGTGTGCAGCCCCTCACGGCCCATCCCGTTGTACGCTTTATGGGATTTCCTGGACGATCCCGAAGGCCTGAACCTCAGCATCAAGCACACGGCCCCTTAAAACAGGTTGCCGGTATGCCTCTCGCGGCAAAAAAAAGCCCGCGCCCTAAATCCGGGCGGTTAGCTCAGTGGTAGAGCGCCGGCCTTACAAGCCGGTGGCCGCAGGTTCAAGTCCTGCACCGCCCACCAAGTACAAGTTCACAGAGGTTCAAAAAAGTCCGCAAGGTCAATAACCAAGCGGACTTTCTTTTTATTCATAGTCCGCTCATGTTCATCAAAGTTCATTGACATACCCCATAGGAAGGGGTATTTTTAGGGTGCTTTTGAGGAAAAACTGAGTACCCCCAAACAGGATACCCCTAAGATATGCCACGCCTTGCCGAGCCTTTGACAGACATAAAAATCAGGAACGCCAAGCCTGGGAGCAAGCCTTACAAGCTATTTGACGGCGGGGGGCTTTTTATCCTTGTGGCCACTACGGGCGGGAAGCTCTGGCGGCTGAAATATACCCTTGGGGGTAAGGAAAAACTTCTTACCTTGGGGGTATATCCTGCCGTACCCCTAAAAGACGCCAGGCAACGCCGGGATGATGCCAAAGAGCTGATTGCCAAGGGCATTGACCCCGGTGAGCAGAAAAAAGAAGCCAAGGCGGAGGCCGCCGCCATAGCCAAGGATGAAGCCTTGACCTTTGAGGCCGTGGCCCGTGAATGGCTTGCCAAGAAAACCGGCCACCTGACCCCCGGATACCGTAAGCAGCTGACTTCACGCCTGGAAAACCAGCTTTTGCCCTACCTTGGCGGCATTCGTTTTTCCGCTCTGGAGCCTGCTGATATTTTGAAAGCCTGCCGCCGTGCCGAAGAGCGAGGCAATATCGAGATGGCGCACAGGCTGTCCCAGCTTGCCGGACAGATTACCCGCTTTGCCAGGATATGCGGCTATGCGAAATACGATATAGGCGGCGGCCTTTCCGAAGCCTTGCAGCGTGTTCAGAAACAGCACCGCGCGGCCATTACCGACCCTGCGGAAGCCGGCGGATTGCTCCGGGCTATTGATACTTACCCCGGCGATCTCAGCGTAAAGTACGCCCTACGCTTGCTGCCGTATGTCTTCCTGCGCTCCAAGGAAATACGCGGCGCGGAATGGACGGAGATTGATTTTGACGCGGCTGAATGGGTTATCCCTGCCGAGCGGATGAAGAGCGCAAAAGGAATGAGATCGCCGCATATCGTGCCCTTGGCCCGGCAAGTGGTAAACATACTGAAAGACTTGCGCCAATACAGCGGGGGCGGGCGGTTGCTTTTCCCTAGCCCCTTCAATGTCAACCGGCAAATATCGGATGTTGGCCTGCTGAACGCCTTGCGCCGCCTGGGCTATGGGCAGGAGGAAATGACCGTCCACGGCTTCAGGGCCATGGCCTCCACTTTGCTGAATGAGAAAGGATACCGGGCGGAGGTGATCGAGGCGCAGCTCTCCCACCATGAACGAAACAGCGTCCGCGCGGCTTATAACCATGCCCAATACCTGCCGGAGCGGCGGCGCATGATGACGGAGTGGGCGGATTATCTGGACCAACTTAGGCAAAATTTTTAACGTCCCGCTACGTCTATTATCCTTACTGTTTCAACAAATTAGCTAAATTCACCCTCTCAAGACATCCCGTAAAATCCCTTGACAACTGACCTGAATAGGGGTCTAGTTAGGGTGTTGGCGTATTATTTTAGGGGTCTCTTAGAATGGAGGTAAAGCTGTGGCAAGATTGATAAAACCGCTTACAGTCACACAGGTCAATAATGCCAAACCACGGCCAACCATGTACAAAATGTTCGACGGTGGAGGTCTCTTTTTACAGGTAAATCCTTCCGGTGGCAAGCACTGGAAAATGAAATACCGGAAAGATGATGGCAAAGAGGGGCTTCTCACTTTCGGCAGCTACCCGGCTGTGACTCTGGAACAGGCCAGAAAGAAGCGGGAGGAAGCCAGGGCAAATAAAGCGGCTGGCTTTGACCCTGGTGAGGTCAAGCGAAGGGAAAAACTGGAAAGGGCGGAACGAGCAAAAAACACTTTTGAAGCCGTTGCGCGGGCATGGATGGAAGTACACAGCACCAAAGTCAAACCGAAAACCCTGCATATTTATATGCCGGTGCTGGAAAAATTTGTCTTTCCCATTATCGGCAGAATGCCAATAAAAAACTTAAAAGCCCCTGATTTTCTTGAGGTACTGCGGCGTATGGAAGACCAGGGCCATTTATACACGGCAAAACGGGCCAATATTGTCTGTGGGATGATTATGCGCTTTGCCGTCGCCACGGGTTTGGCCGACTTTGACCCTTTGCCCTCGTTGCGCGGCAGTATGAAAGCATACAAGGGCAAGCACCTTGCCGCCATGACCGACCCCAAGGACGTTGGACGGCTTTTACGAGCCATATGGAGTTATCCCGGCTCTTTTGTTGTGCTCTGTGCCTTGAAAATAGCGCCGTATGTGTTTGTAAGGCCGGGAGAGCTGCAACACGCCAGATGGGACGATATTGATTTTGAAGCCTGTGAGTGGCGCTATACCGCTCCAAAGACCAACACCCCGCATATTGTTCCTCTGGCGCCACAGGTGATGGAAATTTTGAAAGAACTTCATATACAGACGGGTCAGGGAGAATATGTTTTCCCCCGTGGTTGGCAAAAAAACAAGCCTATGGGCAAGACTACCATTCTCGCCGCCTTGCGGGGCATGGGCATAACAGGGGAAGAAATGACCCCTCACGGCTTCCGGGCTATGGCGAGAACCCTGCTCGATGAAGTCCTGGGCGAGCGTTACGACCTCATTGAGCAGCAGTTGGCGCACATGGTTCGTGATCCCAATGGCCGCGCCTATAACCGTACTGTCCACCTTGCCGAACGCAAACGCATGATGAGCAGGTGGGCAACGTACCTTGACGGCTTACGGGAACAGGCGGGTCACCTCGTTGAGCCTGTGGCGAATAAATAACTCCGGCCATCAGGGACAGGCGCGTAGCGCCTCAAGGCGGCTTTGGTCGCCTTTTTTTATCTCTGTGTTTTCAATAAGATGCAGAGAGAGCCTGTTATTTTCTAAAACCTGTCAAGGAAAATTTTCATTTTGTATGTGAGACCTACTGAGTCTTATTGAATTTTACTGGGTATTCACCAATTGACGATTTTACTACCCCAACCATGCTGTTTGAAAAACCCATGATACGCTCTGTGAAAATACTCATGGAGGTCTATTATGGATTCAAACATGTCTCAAAAAGGCTTTTTACGTCTTAATCAAGTTCTTGAGCTTCTTCCAATCGGCAAATCCACATTTTGGGCAGGCATCAAAACAGGCCGTTTCCCCAGGCCGGTAAAGCTTGGCGTCCGCACCAGCGCTTGGCGGCGTGAGGACATTCTCGCATTGCTGGAAAAATTCGGCAAGGAGGGACAGCAATGAACTGGGTAAAACACCCCTGCAATTTCAGCCGCTCTGCCGCCATGTCAGAAGTCAGAGAAAAATTCGGCGCGGCGGGGTACGGCGCTGTTTGGCTGATTCTGGAACGGATTGCCGAAGATTTTGCCGTTACGCCGAAAAAAACCGAGCCGGATTTGTGCGTTTCGGAAAAGGAATGGCGAAATTCCTCCGGACTTTCCGCGCAAAAACTGCATGATTTGCTCGAAATTTTGCAGAATCATGGCGTAATTGCAACAGAAAAACAAGAAAATCGCATCCGGCTGAAATCCGCTATTCTCGCGCAGTTATTGGATGAATGGACGAAACGGACTCGGAAAAAAGCGGAGTGCTGTTCAGAAAATCCCCGCCCTGAAGAGACAAGAGAAGATAAAGATAAGATTATAAAAGACAAAGACAAGAGCAGAACAGAGGGTCATTCACGCATCAGGGAGGAACTCAGCGCTGTTCTGAACCGGCACGGTCTGTTTTCAGAGCCGGAAAGGGCAAGACGGATTATTCGCCACATGGAGCAAAAAAACGTGCGGAGTCATGGAGCCTATCTTGAGAAGGTACTCCAGAAAAATCCCGCTTTCGATCCGGAAGAAGAATCAGCAAACAGCCAACAAACAGAGAGAGGACAAGGCCCGGTAGCCGTTGGGGAAGTGTTGCGCCGGGAAGGATGGACAGGCCGGGGGCTGGAGTCATGATCCGCCCTTCCTTCCGTCCCTTGCGCCCTGGTTTGTGCCGGGAGCGGCACGGCAGTCAAGGCGACCCTTCGGGCAGCTTCGCTGACCTTGACAGCCGCGCCTTTCTCCCGGTCATGAAAAATTATGGGCGCGGGACGGAAACGCCTTTGGGGGCTTGCTCTGGAAACATTCCACAAAGGCAAAATCAAAGCCCGGCTGTAGCTGGACTGCATAAGACAACCGCCTGTAAAATCTGCATAAATAGCCATAAAATCGTTTTTGCCGCTTTTTGCCATTCACGGGTCGTCTTGAGGGTCTTTGCGCCATCAGGTGGCCCGTGGGGGTGTTTTTTCGGGGCATCCGGTCATGCCGTCCCGATACCGGGGAGGATGCCGTTGCCGATAGCCACCTCCTTTGCTGTCGTTTTTTGCCCTGTTTTTGCCTTTCATGCTCCGGCGCTATTTCCGAGAGCCAGCATACCCGTTGTACCCACAGGGTACTGCCGGGGCTGGCGGGTGGCGCTGCCCCCTCGACCTCCCAAAAAGGCGGAAAGGCCGAAGCCATGAAAAAGGAAAACCGTAGCGCCTGGATCAAGCTGCGCGTCACCCAGGCGGAAAAAGAAACCATTGCCGCCAAGGCCGAAGCCCAAGACCAGACCGTGGCGGATTTTCTCCGGCAGCGCGCCCTGGACTACCGCTTGCGGCAAACGCCTCTGGAAAAAGAACGGCTCCGGAACCTTGCCCGTATGGGCAGCAATCTCAATCAGCTTGGCCGCTGGGTCAATACCCACAAAAGCCGTGCTGATGCCCTGGATGTGTTGGCGGCGCTGGCGAGCTTTGAGCGGGAATTGAAAGCCGCAATGGAGGAGCCATGCACATAAAGCTCTTTCCTCACGGCCAGGGTGCTGGCGACATGCCCACCGCCTATCTTGTGCGCCCGGATTATCCCGGTAGGCAGGAAACGCCGCCGGAGGTGCTACGCGGCGACCCGGAAATCACCCGCGCCCTCATTGACAGCCTGGATACGCAATGGCGGTTCTCAGCAGGTGTGCTTTCCTGGCATCCCGATGACACCGTGACGCCGGAGCAGGAAGAGCGGGTTATGGATGATTTTGAGGCCATGGCTTTTGCCGGTATGGAACCGGATCAGCGCAATATCCTCTGGGTGCGGCATCATCACGCCGGACACCATGAGCTGCATTTTGTCATTCCACGGGTGGAGCTTGCGAGCGGCAATGCTTTCAACGCCTTTCCACCGGGGTGGGAAAAAGCCTTTGGCGTATTCCGTGATCTCCATAACCATCGTGAGCAATGGGCAAGGCCGGATGATCCCGCCCGCGCCCGTCTGCATACCCCGGAACATGCCGACCTGCACCGGGCAAGATTGATCCGCTGGGGCAAAACGCCGGGAAAGGATGAGCGGGCTGAGGCCCAGGACGCCATTCACACCTACATTACGGCCAAATTGGAGCAAGGTCTTGTCCATAACCGAAAAGACGTGCTTGCCGCCTTGCAGGACGCGGGGCTTTCCATCAATCGGGCAGGCCGGGACTACATCACCGTCAAAGACCCCGACAGTGGGGAAAAACTGCGCCTCAAGGGAGGAATATATGCAGAACACTGGAAATTTGACTTCTCTGGCCGAGCGCATCAGGGCCAAGACCGAGCAGGACGCACAGGAAATCGAGAACCTGACCCGGCAACAGTTCGAGAACTTGAGCAGGAGCTTGTCCGCATCATCGAAAACCGCGCTCAGTACAACAGAAAACGCTATCCGCAGCAGTATCGCGGAATTGGAGAAGAACATCATTTCCCGCTGCCAGAGCCTGGGGGCGATGTTCAACCGGAAATATCTGTACTCCATTCTGTTGAGCGCGGGGATTCTGCTGTTGACCGTGTTCACCTGTTGGGGGTTGATCGCCCTGTACCGCTACCAGATTACGGACTTGCAACAGGAGATCGTCGGCATCAAGGCCGAGAAAGCAACGTGGGACAGGGATTTTCCCCTGATCCAACGCGCCTTTTCCGGCCTGGAACTGTATCAGTCGCAAGGGAAGAATTACCTGCTGCTGTGGAGGCGGGAATTTCCCGATGCCCCCACCCTTGCCATGTTCGACCACGCCCGCGCTATGCTGGTTACCTGCCCGGAAAAGAGGCGGCGGCTTCATTGCTGGAATTGCTCCCGCTGCGCCCGGATGCGGCGCTGTATGGCCTGGGCCAGGGTACGCGGCGTGGTTGAAGGCTATCGGCGGCAGGGCTTACCCAAGCCTTACAGCGTGATCCTGACAGAAATGTGGGAGGCGGCATGAAAAACGGCAATATCCTCTTGGAAGCTCACGCCCTGATCAATGCCGAGCGGCAAGGGGACTATGGCCCGCCGGCGGAGTCCTTTGCCCGAATCGCCGCTCTCTGGTCCGCCTACCTGGGACATACCGTCACCGGCAAAGATGTTGCCGTGTGCATGGCTCTGCTCAAGTTCAGCCGGGAAGCATACCACCACAAGCGGGACAACCTTCTGGACGCTGCCGGGTATATCGGCCTGGCGGCGGATATGGAGGGTGGGTCGTGCGGATAATCCAAGACTCCAGGGAGCAATGCCCTTTCACCTTCGCCCATGAGAAGTACGCCGGAACCGTCATTGAATCCGGAGCCCTGGCCGTGGGTGATTACTCCCTTGCCGGGCTGTGTGACCGGGTGGCCGTGGAGCGGAAAGCCTTACCTGACCTGGTGGCTTGCCTTGGCCGGGAGCGCGAGCGGTTCGAGCGGGAACTGCAACGCGCCGCCGCCCTGGATGCCTTTGCCGTGGTGGTGGAAGCAAGCTGGGCAGACCTGGCCGCCGGGGGATACCGCTCACAGCTTAACCCGCACGCCGCCTGTCAATCCGTCCTGGCTTTTATCGCGCGGTATCGTACCTCCTTCCTTTTTGCCGGGAGCCGAGCGGGGGCGGAGTATGTCACCTGGGGCTTCCTCCGGCAGTACCTGGAATCGGCGCGCAAGAGGTGGGGAAGCATCGTCCGGGCGCATAGGGATTGTAAACAACAAGGGGAAAACAATGTCGCCGTTTAAGCGCGGTCAAAGCGGCAACCCCACAGGCAGGCCCAAAGGCAGCATTAACCGCCAGCTTGCGGCGCTCAGAGAGGCCGCTGACAAAGTGCTGCCCTTGGTGGTGGAAAAAGCTCTTGCCGGCGATGCGGACGCTCAGAAGCTCATCCTTGACCGTGCCCTGCCGAGAGCAAAGCCCATGAGCCCGGCGGAGCCCTTCACCCTGCCGGAAGGGGATTTATTGAACCAGGTACAGGCCGTACTCCGGCAAGTGGCGGATGGCGAGCTTTCACCCACTGCCGCCGCTGAGGTGGTGGGTATGGTAGCCACCGCCGCCAAGGTAGAAGAAATTGACAGCCTGCGGGCGGAACTTAGCAGCCTCAAGCGCGTTCTTGAGGGGAGGAAAAAGAAATGACGACACTTGATAGCCTGAGAAAGGAATATGACAAGCTGAACACGTTTGAGCGGGCGGTGATGGTAGCAGAGGCCGCATCCCGCGCCGATGGAGAGGCAATATCCGCCCTGGAGCCGCCGTCATTATGGGATGCCTTTCATTGTCTCAATTACGGGCGGCTGTTCATGGGTTTGGCCTTTTATGCCGTCCACCTGAGCCAACTTGCGGATAAGTTTTACTGGATGGCCGTTGCGGCGCATGGGGCTATAGACAGCGTGGAGAGGGCCAAGCGCAAGGCGAAGCTTGAAGAACTTAATACCCGTGCGGATAAAATGGAAGACAAGAGGTTGGCCTGGTTATTGGCCTTGCAAACCCTTGATAGTGAAATAGGTGGGGGCTGCATGGCATGTGCCCGCGCTATTGCCGGTTCCTATATCGATAATGTGCTTTCGGATGAGATGGATCCGGAGGAATTTGCTTATGAACTTGCTCACCTTCGGGAAGCGTGGACAGCTGTTTCTGAGGACTGCCCGGACGCACCGAAGGCCAAGGAACCCGCCGCCACAGAAATCCGGCAGTAACGCCCCCACGTTGCCCTGTGAGCCCCGTTTCCGGCTTTTCCTACTTGGAGTCGGAGGCGGGGCTTTCGTGCGGCCTGGGGGCAAAAGAAAAGGCGACACGGGGCCGCCTTCCAGGTATTGTTAAGGGAAATTTGATGCCCCTATGGACGTTTTTCCTTATAGGCAAAATAAATGCTGATAGCGCCAACAATTAACACAAACGCCAGAGCGCCTAACCACGTTGCAGTCATTGCGCTACCCTCCGATTTTCCTTGTTAATATGAGGCTTATCATAAGCGCCGCCGCTGCCACAATCAAGCCCAAAACAAGCTGCCCTTGAAAAATTCCAACGGCAAAGGCCGCCACGCTCACCTTTTCAAACCAATCCGCAACACGTTTCAGCATACCGCCTCCAGTTCACAGATAGCAACTCCCCCCGCCCGAGGCAAGGCGTCCATTATTCCCCCCCTGCCGGGCCTTCCCCCGCTGGCGGCCCCTCCATTTCGTCAAACAGCCGCTTGGTCCTCACCTCCAGGGCGTTGGCTATCCGGCCAAGCGTGGATAGACGGCATTCGGATATGCCGGAATCTGAGCGGGCCTTGTTGATGCTGACGGCAGACACGCCGGACACGGCAGCAAGTTCACGAATGGTCACTTTTTTTCGCTTCATGATTTCCTTGATATTGCTTGTGAACATGTGCAAAAATCCTCATTTTTTGTTAAAGTATCGCATATTTTTTATTGACACATTATGATAAAGTATCGTATAACAAAATCAACAAAAGGGCAATAAGCGGCCCTGCCGGGTACTTCCGATACTCGGCAAGGGCCTAACCACAACCCACCTTAACGGAGGTGCATCATGGCTCAGAGCATCATAACCCCCAGCAGCGTCAACAGCAACCCCGCCGTCCTGGAGTACTTCCCGAACTCCTGGCGCTACCGGATCATCGACGACACGGCCCCCTATGCCGAGTGTGGCGTGATCGAGCATCTGGACAACCCGCACTATGACCCCGTTTTTCACGGCAAGCTCCGGGCGCTCAAGGACACCAGGGAAGGTTGCTGGCGGAGCGTCCGCACCCTGACG